>NZ_RJMM01000003.1 GCF_003943655.1 Streptococcus sanguinis | reverse complement strand
AAATAATATAGATTTAAATCCAATTGTGTCTTATCACATAATAAGAGAAGTCGTTGATAGTGATATCTGTGATGTTGATGTTATAAATAAACTAAAAGAAATTTCAGTCAGACTTTCGATGGAAGATTCAGTTTTAGGTCCAATTTGTTTGGAGCATATGTCCTTAGCCGCATTAAGAAAATTAGGGATTGACTTAAGAGAAACAAAAAATAGTTCAGCTATTTCTGATTACGACTGGGGATAGTTGATAAATTTTATCACGAAAATGGGTGGTGAGTATATAAATTATTTTTTCAAACATGGAAATCAATTTAATAATTTACAGTCTAATTCTAAAAAATATTTGCAAAATGTAAACGAAGTCTTCAGAAATGGAATACAGATTAAGATAGATAAAAATACCTCGCATAAACGAAAAACTAGAGCAGTCATTGAACTGCTCTAGTTTTTATAAAGTCTTTTCTGGGTCTCTGACCACCAGCAAGTCAACCTTGGCGTGGCGCAGGATATATTCGGAGGAAGAACCGACTAGCAGCCGTTCAAAGGCATTGAGACCGGTAGCACCAACCATAATCAGATCTACCTTGTGCTCTTCTGGGATATCTGTAGCCAAGAGAGTCTTAGGATTGCCCATCTCAATGACAATGTCAACATACTTGATACCGGATTTTTGAGCCTTTTCTTTCAGCTCTGCTGTCAGCTTTTTGGCATCTTCCTGCAAGTCCTCATAGACATCTGCATCAAAGGTTGAGACACTTTGCAAAGCTCGGGTATCAATGACATGGGCGATGGTGAGACGAGAGCCGTTTCGGAGAGCCACGTTAACGCCCTTTTCAAAGGCTAGTTCGGATTCATGAGAACCATCCACAGCAACCATAATGTTTTCATATTTCTGAGTCATAGAGCTACCTCCTTTAAAATGGTCGGCAAAGGACGTCGAATCATTCACAGAATGATTGNGATGACCAAAAATCAATCAGTCCATAACGTCCAAGGGATTTGCAACTATTTTCTTGTTTCTATTGTAACCCTTTTCAGAAAAAAAGTAAAGATAAAATGAAATGCTGTCAGGAAATTGCAAGCTGAGAAAAAGTCCTTTACTTTGAGGAATTAGAAGAAGAATGGCGCTTTGTATCCTATGATTCTCTTTTTAATTACCTGAAAAGCGAGTTTATTTTTTGTTGTCAATCGCTTTTTCTGGTGGTATAATGATAACATTCTGATGAATAGAGGAAAAATAAGAATGAAAGAATTTGACAAGTCCAGCAAGCTGGAACATGTTGCTTATGATATTCGCGGTCCGGTTTTGGATGAAGCTATGCGCATGCGGGCCAATGGCGAAAAGATTCTCCGCCTCAATACAGGGAATCCGGCTGAATTTGGTTTTACCGCTCCGGATGAGGTTATTCATGATTTGATTATGAATGCTCGTGACAGTGAAGGTTACTCTGACTCCAAGGGAATTTTTTCAGCCCGTAAGGCTATCATGCAGTATTGCCAGCTTAAGAATTTTCCTAATGTAGATATTGATGACATTTATCTGGGAAATGGTGTCAGTGAGCTGATTGTCATGTCCATGCAGGGACTTCTGGATGACGGAGATGAGGTGCTGGTACCAATGCCAGACTACCCACTCTGGACAGCTGCAGTCAGTCTGGCTGGTGGGAATGCTGTTCACTATGTCTGTGATGAGCAGGCAGAATGGTATCCAGATATTGACGATATTAAGTCAAAAATCACATCTAATACCAAGGCTATCATTATCATTAACCCTAACAATCCAACGGGAGCGCTTTATCCTAAGGAACTGCTGCTGGAGATTGTGGAAATTGCTCGCCAAAATAATCTCATTATCTTTGCGGATGAAATTTATGACCGCATGGTGATGGACGGCAATGTCCATACGTCTGTGGCTAGTCTGGCTCCTGATATCTTCTGTGTCAGTATGAATGGTCTTTCTAAGTCGCACCGAATCGCAGGCTTCCGTGTTGGCTGGATGGTATTATCTGGACCTAAGCACCATGTTAAGGGGTATATCGAAGGGTTAAACATGCTCTCCAACATGCGCCTGTGCTCCAATGTCTTGGCTCAGCAAGTCGTCCAAACCTCACTTGGCGGTCACCAATCTGTGGATGAACTGCTTTTGCCAGGTGGTCGTATCTATGAGCAGCGTAATTTCATCTATCAGGCTATTCAGGACATCCCGGGACTGTCAGCTGTAAAACCTAAAGCTGGTCTCTATATTTTCCCGAAAATTGACCGGAACATGTATCACATCGACGATGATGAGCAGTTTGTCCTTAATTTCCTCAAGCAGGAAAAAGTCCTTCTCGTCCATGGACGAGGCTTTAACTGGAAGGATCCAGATCATTTCCGCATCGTTTATCTGCCTCGAGTAGATGAGCTAGCTCAAATCCAAGAAAAAATGACGCGCTTCTTGCGCCAATATCGCCGTTAATAAGCGGATGTTACAAAAAGGCTGGAAAATATTCCGGCCTTTTTCTTATCAATCTTACATATTTTTTAGTCTTATGCCTGTCTTTGAATTGAAAAAATAAAAATCAAGATGCTCTGGAAAACGAATTTGAGATCGATTAGTAAAAATTATAGGCGGCTTTACCGACATTTTTTAGGAATTTGTCCAACATTTTTTATGTATCTGTCCAAAAATGCTTAAAAAAATGTGTTAGCGTCTTCCTTCCAGAAGACAAACATGATAGAATGTGTTTGTCAATGTTTTTAACAATGATGAAAAAGTGGAGGAGATTATATTGACAATGAAAAAGACACTTAGTGCTTTTTCTGTCAGTGCAGCGGCATTGTCTTTGGTGCTCGCAGAAGGAGTTCAGGCTGATCAATTAGTTGATAATCAGTCTTATTCTGATGCGCCCGTTAGTCAAAGCCAACCACAGGCAGAAAACACACAAAAGGATGAATCTGTTTCGAAAGAACAGGTAGATGCTGCTCAGGCTCTTGTACAAGAAGCCGACAGCAATGTTGCACAAGGGAAAGCTGATTTGGCTCAAGCTCAAGCAAATACTGCTGCCGCTCAAAGTCAGGTCGAGCAAGCACAAGCTGAAGCTAACCGGGCACAGGAGGCAGCTGATAAAGCTGGTCCGGAAGCTATTGAAACAGCTAAGCAAGAAGAGAGCAATCAAAAAGCTCAAGTGGACAGCAACAAGTCAGAATTGGCTAAAGCTGACCAAGCAACTAAGACGGCTGAAGCTGAGCGCGATGCCCAGGCAGCCAAGACTAAAGAAGCTCAAGAGCAAGCGAAAACTCAAGAAGGACGTCTTGCTAAAGCTCAAAATGACGTGAAGGAAGCTCAGGCCAACCTAAGTGGGGACGCTACAGCTAAAGCAGAAAAAAATGTGAAAGCAGCCCAAGACAAGGTGGCAGCTGACCAGTCTGCTGTTGAAACAGCTCAAGCAAAAGTAGCTACAGCTCGTCAGACTGACAGTCAGAAGCAGGCTGAGGTTGCAAAAGCTCAGACCAACCAGACTCAAGCTAAGACGGCTCGTGATGCTTCTCAAAAGAACTTGCAGGAAAAAACTGCTGCGACTGAGAAGACACAGTCAGACTTGAACCAAGCTCAACAGGCTTTGCAAAAGGCTCAAGCTGGAAAAATTACTACTGAAGCTTCTAGCAATAAAAACCGTGTGTCTATGACGCCGGAATACATTGCAGCCTTGAGAGAGCTAATCGCACCGAATTTATCAAAGCAAAAAACTAATGAGATTCAAAATAGACTGGCTGCACTTAATGCCAGTGCTAAGGCTCTCAATCGTTATGTAGCAGATCCTACAGATAGCAAAGCTTTGATTGATACCAACAATATTCCACAGAATGTTCGTCAGGAACTTTCACAGTTTGCTTCAGAACTCATCAACCAGTTGCGTGCTCAGATGGGAACAGGCGAAGTAGTTGTGACACCGTCTTCAATTGATTTCGCTGATAAGGTGGCGACAGAATACCGCAAAGACAACTGGAACTGGGATTTGATGGAGAAATACCATCACGATGCTAAAGCAATTAACCGCGTAGCGCGTGAATATGGTTTAATGACCACAAGTGCTGAGCAAGAGAGCAAAGGTCTCCAGTATTATGAAAACGCTTATATTTGGAGAGAAAAAGCTGGCCAAATGAGTGTGGCTGAAATGAAGAGACGAATCTATGATTCCGTTGTTGAATTCATGTTTAATGGCTATGAATGGCTGCATGCTACATCTATCTCTGGTCTCAATACTGGTCGTCAGAAAAACTATCTGGGTGTTGATTTCTCAATGGAAAGCGACATCACTATGGCTCATTTCACTATGGTGTCAGAAGATCAGGTCAAATATGCCAGCAAAAAGAACTTCAATGACAGCCCGATTACAGGCAAAGCTGCAACAGCAAAAGTAGATCCGCAGGAAGTAGCTCAGGCTCAAACTGCCTATGACGCTGCCTTCAAGGCTAATCAACTGGCTCTGGCATCTAAAGGAGTTGCTCAAACCACTTACAATCGGAAGGCTGCAGCTCTAGAACAAGCCAACCAGCAACTGGCTCAGGCCCAAGCTCAAGCAGGTGAGTCAGCAACTGCTCAGGCTCAAGCAGCTCTTGCTGCAGCTCAAGAGAAGTTGGCAGCTGATCAAGCGGCTTTAGCAGTAGCACAAGTAGCCCTGCAAAACTCAAACTTGGATGACAAGACTAAAGCAGAAAAATTAACTCAGGCCCAAGAAGCTCTGACTGCTGTTCAAGCGACAGTTGCCGCAGCTCAAGAAGCTCTAAAAACTGAATCAGATAAGTTGGCTCAGCTAGACGCAGCTTTGAATGCAGCAAAAGAAAGAAAGACTACTCTTGAAAAAGCTGTTACAGATGCTGAAGCAGCTTTGCAAATGGCTAAAGAGTCATTGTCAAATCTTGAAAATGCAGAAGAAAACTTGGAACAAGCTAAAACTAAACTAGCCGCAGCTCAGGCTGCTTACCAAGCAGCTCTTACAGCCCAAACAGATCAAGAAGCAAAAGTAGCAGTTTTAACTGCAGTTCAAGCACAAGCTAAGGCGACATACGACTTGCTAGCTCAAACATATGCTGAGCAAAATAAGGAAGAAGATATTCGTTATTACCAATCTGTTTTGGCTCACACAGAGGAGCGTTTCGCTCGCTCTCCGCTTACTGGACAAGCAGGAGATCCTCAGCATACAGCTCTTGGAACTACTGGAAATGCTGGAAGTGCTAGCCCTGGAAATCATAAGCAGGCAGCTGCTTCAGGTCATGCCTTGCCTAAGACAGGGGAAAACTCTTCTTGGCTCATTTTTGCAGGCCAAATGCTTCTGCTCATGGCTATGAAATTATTCTACAAGAAACGTTCTCTTGATTAGAAAGAACAAAAGCAATCAAAAACAGTCAAATTCTTGACTGTTTTTTGTTTAATATGGCTTGATATATCAAGTCATATACTTGAAAAATTCTTTATTTTATGGAATTGTATGTAATTGTTTTTCAATAAAAAATTTTCAGATAATTATTGAAATTTCACTGCTTTTATGTTACAATGAAGCTAATAAATATGAGGTAAAAATATGGCCGATTTACTAGAAAAAACACGAAAAATTACGTCTATTCTGAAACGCTCGGAAGAGCAGATGCAGGAAGATTTGCCCTATAATGCTATTACGCGCCAGTTGGCTGATATTATCCACTGCAATGCCTGCATTATCAATAGCAAGGGACGTCTTCTAGGCTATTTCATGCGCTATAAGACCAATAATGACCGCGTAGAAGCTTTTTTCCAAGATAAGAATTTCCCAGAGGAGTATGTCCAAGAAGCCAACCTGGTTTATGAAACGGAGGCTAATCTGCCGGTTACGCATGATTTGACGATTTTTCCGGTAGAGACCAAGGACGATTTTCCAGATGGCCTGACTACTATTGCTCCCATCCATGTTTCAGGGATTCGTTTGGGCTCATTGATTATCTGGCGCAATGACAAGGAATTTGCGGACGATGATCTGATTTTGGTTGAGATTGCCAGCACAGTGGTTGGTATCCAGCTGCTTAACTTCCAGCGGGAAGAGGATGAGAAAAATATCCGCCGCCGGACAGCTGTGACCATGGCGGTCAATACTCTGTCTTACTCAGAACTGAGAGCTGTTTCAGCAATTTTGGGAGAGCTCAATGGCAATGAAGGCCAGCTGACAGCATCTGTCATTGCTGACCGTATCGGGATTACCCGCTCAGTGATTGTTAATGCCTTGCGTAAGCTGGAGAGTGCAGGGATTATTGAAAGCCGCTCGCTGGGAATGAAGGGAACTTATCTAAAAGTCCTGATTCCGGATGTCTTTGATGAAATTAAAAAGAGGGACTACTAATGGCTAAAGCACTGATTTCCATTGATTATACAGTTGATTTTGTCGCAGATGAGGGCAAGTTGACAGCAGGAGCGCCCGCTCAGGCAATTTCTGAAGCCATTGCTCAAGTGACTGAGGCAGCTTTTGACAGAGGCGATTATATCTTCTTTGCTATTGATGCCCATGATGAGAATGATGCCTTTCACCCAGAAAGCAAGCTGTTTCCGCCTCACAATATCAAAGGAACTAGCGGTCGCAATCTTTATGGTCCTTTGGCTGATTTTTATGACAAGTATCAAGCAGATTCGCGGGTCTTTTGGATGGATAAGCGACATTATTCTGCTTTTTCTGGTACGGATTTAGATATCCGCCTGCGGGAAAGAAAGGTAGATACGGTTATTTTGACAGGGGTCTTGACGGATATTTGCGTCTTGCATACAGCGATTGATGCCTATAATCTTGGTTATCAGATTCAGGTGGTAGAGCCAGCTGTAGCTTCTCTGTCAGAGGAAAATCACAAATTTGCCTTAAACCACTTGCAAAATGTTCTGGGTTCGACTATAATAGATACAATTTAAGAGTAAAAGAGAAGCAGAGTAGGCTTGCTGACTTGCACAGAGAGTGCTGATAGCTGAGAGCAGTACCAAGAAAGCAAAAACCGAAGAACATGTTTCGTAATCTTTTGTGTGATTAAGCACAAACGTCGCTCACGTTACGAGTTCAGAGGCTGCCTTTTAGGGCGGCGAATAACAGTGGTACCACGGCTTTCGTCTGTTTTAGAGACGGAAGCTTTTTATTTTGCAGTAGGTCCAGTGAAGACGATGGGGAAATATAGCTAATATCCTGAACAATAGGGCGGAGCTACTAATTGTTTTGAAAGGGAAAGAACATGAAAGAAATTTTTATCGGAAACTATGGTTTAGAACAGGTCGGACAGACCATGACCGCAACTGGCTGGGTGGCCAATATCCGCAATCACGGTAAGCTGGCCTTTATTGAATTGCGGGATCGCGAGGGCTTGCTTCAGGTCTTCGTTGGCGGTGAGATTGAAGATTTTGCTAAGCTGGAAGACATTGGCAAAGAGGATGTCATTGCAGTGACGGGGCAAGTGGTTCAGCGGGAAGAGCGCTTTGTCAACAAGGCCATCAAGTCTGGCCAGATTGAGCTGAGGGCAGAGAAGATTGAGGTTATTGCTAGCAGTAAGGCCCTGCCTTTTGAGCTGGACCAGCATGCCCATACAGGGGAAGACCTGCGTCAGAAATACCGCTACCTGGACTTGCGGCGTGAGAAGATGACACATAACCTCAAACTGCGTCACCAGGTCACCTCAACCATTCGGGAATATTTGAACCGTTTGGACTTTTTGGAAGTGGAGACGCCTTATCTGACCAAGTCAACTCCTGAAGGAGCTAGGGATTTCTTGGTGCCTAGTCGGGTCTTTAAAAACCAATTCTACGCGCTGCCTCAGAGCCCTCAGATGCTCAAGCAGTTACTGATGGGCGCTGGCCTCGAGCGCTATTATCAGATTGTTCGTTGTTTCCGTGACGAAGACCTGCGGGGGGATCGCCAGCCAGAGTTTACCCAGGTGGACTTGGAGCTGAGTTTTGCCAGCGAGGAAGAAATCCGAGCTCTGGTTGAAGCTATGCTCAAGGCTGTCGTCAAGAAAACTCACGGTTTAGAGTTGACAGAAGCTTTTCCGACTATCAGTTATGAAGAGGCTATGAGCCGCTTCGGCTCTGATAAGCCGGATACGCGCTTTGGTCTGGAGCTAAAGAATTTGACGGATTTATGCCAGTCCAATGACTCTCTTCTCATCAAGAAAGCCTTGGATAGCCAAGAGGAAGTGATGGGAATTTGTGTGCCGGATGCGGCTAGCGCTTTTAGTAAGAAACAACTGAGTCATTACTATCAGGAAATGAAGGAATTTGGCTGCAGTCGTTTTGCCAGCCTCAAGGTTGAAAATAGTCAGTTAGTTGGTGATTTGGCTAGCACCTTTGAGGCTGAGAGTCGGGATTTACTAGCACGTTTTGAGGCCAAGGATGGAGACCTCATACTGCTAGTCATGGCCAAGAAGCGTCGGGCTCAGGAAGCTTTAGGACATCTGCGTATAGAAGTCGCGAAAGCTTTAGATTTGATTGATCCGAGTCTGCTTCATTTTCTCTGGGTTGTGGATTGGCCGCTGCTGGAGTGGAATGAAGACCAAAACCGCTATCAAGCCATGCACCATCCTTTCACACAGGGCATTTTTGAAGAAGGTCAGGAGCCAGATCAATTCCGCAGTCACGCTTACGACATCGTCTTGAATGGCTATGAAATCGGCGGTGGGAGTCTACGGATTCATGACAGGAAGGCTCAGGAAGCGATGTTTGAGCTATTGGGCATGAGCCGGGAAGACTATGAGCGGGACTTTGGTTTCTTCCTGGAAGCCTTAGAATACGGCTTCCCACCACACGGCGGCTTGGCTCTAGGCTTGGATCGCTTGGTTATGATTTTGGCTGGGGAAGAAAATATCCGGCAAGTCATCGCCTTTCCGAAAAATGGTACTGGCTTTGACCCTATGCTGGAAAGTCCGAGTTTGGTAGACCAAAGACAGCTCAAAGAACTGCATTTGGAATTGAAGAATTAGCCTGAAATATGGTAAAATGAAATGATGCGAATTCCTGAAGAATGGCAGGAAGAAGCTGAAGAAAAGAGCTAGTGGATGGCAAATAAATCAGCGTTCCTAGCTTGTCAAAGTAAAGGTGAGCTGAAGCTTGGAAATATAGATGTCATCTAGAAATTCTTATTTTCAGTCGCTAAAGCTCACATATCTTATGAAAGGAATCAGAGATGAAGATTACTCAAGAAGAAGTAAGTCACGTAGCAAAGTTGTCAAAACTGGCTTTTTCACCAGAAGAAACTGCTGAGTTTGCGACGACCTTAACCAAGATTGTTGACATGGTCGAATTGCTCAATGAAGTGGACACGGAGGGTGTGCCTTTCACTTCTAATGTAGCTGCCAATATCAACTATATGCGAGAAGATGTGGCTCAGCCAGGCTGGAACCGGGAAGAGCTTTTCCAAAATGTACCTGAAAAAGAGCGGGGCTACATCAAAGTGCCTGCCATCCTAGATGACGGAGGAGATGCCTAATGACTTTTAATCACAAGACTATTGAAGAGTTGCATGATTTGCTGGTCAAGAAAGAAATTTCTGCGGTAGAGTTAACTCAGGCAACTTTGGCAGATATCAAAGAACGTGAAGCAGCTGTGGACAGCTTCATTACTGTCAGCGAAGAGGAGGCTTTGGCTCAGGCTGCGGCTCTAGATGCCAAGGGTATTGATGCAGACAATCTTATGAGCGGCATTCCACTGGCAGTTAAGGACAATATCTCAACCAAGGGAATGTTGACGACGGCTGCTTCTAAGATACTCTACAATTACAAGCCGATTTTCGATGCGACTAGTGTAGAGAAGCTTTACGGTAAGGACATGATTATCGTTGGTAAGACCAACATGGACGAGTTTGCCATGGGGGGATCCAGCGAAAACTCTTACTTTAAGACGACTAAGAATGCTTGGGACAGCAGCAAGGTTCCTGGTGGATCATCTGGTGGTTCAGCGACAGCTGTTGCCTCTGGTCAGGTTCGTCTGTCACTGGGTTCAGATACGGGGGGTTCTATTCGTCAACCGGCTTCCTTTAACGGTGTAGTCGGCCTCAAGCCAACCTACGGTCGGGTTTCTCGTTTTGGTCTCATTGCTTTTGGTTCTTCTTTAGATCAGATTGGGCCTTTCTCTCAGACAGTGAAGGAAAATGCTCAACTTTTGAATGTTATTTCTGGTAATGATCCTAAGGACTCTACATCATCACAAGAAGCAGTGTCAGACTTTACCAGCAAGATTGGCCAAGACATCAAGGGTATGAAGATTGCCCTGCCTAAGGAATACATGGGTGAGGGAATTGACAGCAAGGTCAAGGAAACGATTCTGGCAGCGGCGAAGCACTTGGAAAGTCTAGGAGCTATCGTTGAAGAAGTTAGCCTGCCTCACAGCAAGTACGGCGTGGCAGTTTACTATATTATTGCTTCTTCTGAAGCCAGCTCTAACCTGCAACGTTTTGACGGTATTCGCTATGGCTACCGCGCAGAAGGTATTGAAAATCTAGAAGATGTCTATGTCAAATCTCGCAGTGAAGGCTTTGGTGAAGAGGTGAAACGCCGCATCATGCTGGGAACTTTCAGTTTGTCATCTGGTTACTACGATGCCTACTTCAAAAAAGCTGGTCAGGTTCGGACCTTGATTATGCAGGATTTTGCCAAGGTATTTGAAAAATATGATTTGATTTTAGGCCCAACTGCACCAACTGTAGCTTATGACTTGGGCAGTCAAAACCAAGATCCAGTGGCCATGTATCTGGCAGACCTTTTGACCATTCCAGTCAATCTAGCTGGTCTGCCGGGCATTTCAATCCCGGCTGGCTTTGTAGATGGTCTTCCTGTCGGCTTGCAGCTGATTGGTAATCACTTTGATGAAGCGACTATCTATCAGGCAGCCGCAGCATTTGAAGCGACGACTGACTACCACAAACAGCAGCCAGTTATCTTTGGAGGTGAAAAATAATGAACTTTGAAACAGTTATCGGACTGGAAGTCCATGTTGAATTGAAGACCAATTCAAAGATTTTCTCACCGGCTCCAGCTCACTTCGGTGAAGATCCCAATGCCAACACCAATATCATTGACTGGTCATTCCCAGGTGTTTTGCCTGTTATGAACAAGGGTGTTATCAACTATGGTATCAAGGCTGCTCTGGCTTTGAACATGGATATTCACCAGAAGATGCACTTTGACCGCAAGAATTACTTCTATCCGGACAATCCCAAAGCTTATCAAATTTCTCAGTTTGATGAGCCGATTGGCTACAATGGCTGGATTGAGATTGAGCTAGAAGATGGCACGACCAAGAAAATCCGTATCGAGCGGGCCCACTTGGAAGAAGATGCCGGAAAGAATACCCACGGTAGTGACGGCTATTCTTATGTGGACCTAAACCGCCAAGGGGTACCATTGATTGAGATTGTATCTGAAGCGGATATGCGCAGTCCAGAAGAAGCTTATGCCTATCTGACTGCTCTCAAGGAAATCATCCAGTACACGGGCATTTCTGATGTCAAGATGGAAGAGGGCTCCATGCGGGTGGACGCCAATATTTCCATCCGTCCTTATGGCCAGGAAGAATTTGGCACCAAGACTGAGCTGAAAAACCTTAACTCCTTCAACTTTGTCCGCAAGGGTCTGGCATTTGAGGAAAAACGCCAAGCAGAAATCCTACGCAGCGGCGGTCAAATCCGTCAGGAAACCCGTCGTTATGACGAAGCAACTGGCGAAACCCTACTCATGCGGGTCAAGGAAGGTTCAGCGGACTACCGTTACTTCCCAGAGCCTGATCTACCGATCTTTGAGATTGAGGATGCTTGGATTGAGCAAGTACGTAGCAGCTTGCCAGCCTTTCCAAAAGAACGACGTGCCAAATATGTGGGTGACTACGGTCTGTCTGACTATGATGCCAAGCAGCTGACAGCGACGAAGGCTGTGTCAGACTTCTTTGAAGCAGCTGTTGCCGCAGGTGGTGACGCTAAGGCTGTCTCTAACTGGCTCCAAGGAGAAGTGGCTCAATACCTCAATGCCGAAGGCAAGACTATCTCTGAGATTGAGCTGACACCTGAGAATCTGACTGAGATGATTGCTCTGATTGCAGACGGAACGATTTCCTCTAAGATTGCTAAGAAGGTCTTTGTTCATCTAGCCAAAAATGGCGGCTCTGCTAAAGAGTATGTGCAGAAAGCAGGCCTGATTCAAATCTCAGATCCTGCCCAGCTTCTTCCAATCATCCAAGAAGTATTTGCCAACAATGAAAAAGCCATCAATGACTATAAAGGCGGCAATAAGAATGCTGCTAAATCCCTGATCGGTCAGCTCATGAAGGCCACCAAGGGTCAAGCCAACCCACAAGTAGCACAAAAACTGCTCAATGAAGAGTTGGAGAAATTGTAGAAATAAGTAGAAAACCAGTCAAGAGGCTGGTTTTTTATCTTTTCTTTAGCCATCAGTTGTGTTAAAATAATAGAAAAAACAAAGGAGTCTTTTATGTCAGAAATTAAAATCAAACGCGAGACAGGTTTTGTAGGGATTATTGGGAAGTTTCCAATCTTTATCAATGGTCAGAAAGTTGGCGCAATCAAAAACGGAGAAGAGGCTGTTTTTCCAATCGCAGCTAATGAAGCAGAAGTCCGTGCTGGATCTGCTCCTATGAAAACTAAGCCAGTGACAGTTAAATCAGGGCAAACCTTGCTGATTGAAACAAATTTTACTAATTTTTCTATTTGCTTGGGAACTTTAGTAGTTGCTTTTCTATTTGGTGGATTGCTTCGTGCGATTCTCTTGATTCTTTCTATTGTTTTAATGTTCCTTCTTCCTTTCTACTCTGCTAGAATTGCAGAATAAACTTGATACCAGCAGATGCTGGTTTTTTGTATGTTATTTTTTGAAAATGTAGCTAATCTTTTGACAAGATTTCTGAAAGGGTTTACAATAAAACTAACAAATTATAAAGCGAGGTATGTTTATGGCAAAAATGAATGCTGCGCGTTGGTATGGCGCTAAAGATGTTCGTATTGAAGAAGTGGATGTACCGGAAGTCAAACCACATCAGGTTAAAATTGCTGTCAAGTTCACAGGAATCTGTGGAACTGACTTGCATGAATACTTGGACGGACCGATTTTTATTCCGACAGAAACAGAGCATATCTACTCTGGGCAGAAAGCGCCTGTGACATTGGGACATGAGTTTGCTGGAGAAATTGTTGAGGTCGGCAGTGCCGTGACACGGGTCAAAGTTGGCGACCGGGTGACAGTTGAGCCCATTTTGGCTAAGCATAATCTTGTCGGTGATTACAATCTGGACCCTAATCTAAACTTTGTCGGTTTGGCGGCGGACGGTGGTTTTGCCAAATACTGTGTTTTGGACGGAGACATTGTTCACAAAGTTCCAGACAGTCTTAGCTATGAGCAGGCAGCCTTGACAGAACCTGCTGCTGTGGCTGTTTATGCAGTTCGTCAGTCGGCTCTTAAGACGGGCGATACAGCGGTTGTCTTCGGTTTGGGACCAATTGGGCTCTTGATTATTGAGGCTTTGCGGGCAGCCGGTGCCTCTAAGATTTACGGAGTTGAATTATCTCCAGAACGCCAAGCCAAGGCTGAGGAGCTTGGGGCAATCATTGTGCGTCCAGAAGAGGACGAAGATGTGGTAGCTGCTATTCATCGTTTAACTGGCGGCGGGGCAGATGTGTCTTATGAAGTAACTGGAGTGCCGGTTGTGCTGGGACAGGCTTTGGCTGCTGTTCACAAGGCCGGAGAATGTATGGTGGTTTCTATCTGGGAGCGAGAAGCCAGCATCAACCCTAATGAATTTGCCATTCAAGAAAAAACGCTCAAGGGTATTATCGCCTATCGGCATATTTTCCCTAAGGTGCTGGAACTGATGGAGCAGGGTTATTTCTCTGCTGACAAGCTTGTGACCAAGAAGATTAAGTTGGAGGATATTGTGCAAGAAGGATTTATCGAGCTGACTCAGGACAAAGCTCAGATCAAGATTTTGGTATCGCCAGAATAAATCCTTGCTTAATAATGAGATGAAAATCAGTCAAATCGGGCTGATTTTTCTTTGTGGTTTGTGCTATAATAAGCAAAAATATAGAAAGAGGTTTGGGGTGCGGTTCAATTCAACTTCTTTTTATTTGGAGAACATTTTCCAGAAAAAATCGATGATATAGGTCAGTCCGTAGGTATAGATGACGAGAGTGATGGGCTTGCAGAGAAGGATAATCAGCATGTACTTTTTGAAAGTCATCTTGGTCAGAGCAGCCAACATGCAGAGAAAGTCGGCTGGACTGATGGGCCAAATCATCATAAAGATAAAGAAGCGCTCAAAGCGATTACCCTTATCCAGCCAGCCGATGTATTTATCATAGGTGCGCTTGCTGACGACGGATTGGACAAAGGCTGGACCATAGGTGCGCGCTAGATAAAATATCAAGGCGCAGCCAATGACAATGCCGATATAGTTATAAATGGTGCCGACGATATGGCCATAGATGAAAACACCAGCGACAGAGGTTAGGGCGCCAGGTATAATGGGCACGACCGTCTGTAGAATCTGCAGGAAGATAAAGAGAGGAGGTCCCCAGATGCCAGCCTGCTGGATAAAGGCTGAGAGAGTTTCCTTGGATTGGAGGACGCCAGCGAAATAGGCCCAGAGACAAAAGGTCACCGTTCCTAGAGCGCCAATGGCGGACGACCAGTTGATAATCTTTTGCAAAAGAGGGGAAACAGCCTGCATCTGCCTGTTTTTTTCTGCCATACAAACCTCCAGAACATTTATACTATCACCACTATAATATCATCTTTTTTCCTTTTTGTAACACTTGAGGCTGTAAGTGCCAAAAAGCCTATTTTATGCTATAATAATGAGAATACGAATTTTTGGAGAGAGATGTGGCGATTGAAGATTATATGCCGGACTTTGCGGTCGAGGCAGTTTACGATTTGACAGTAGAGAGTTTGAAAAGACAGGGGATCAAAGCGGTTTTGGTGGATTTGGATAATACCCTGATTGCTTGGAATAATCCTGACGGGACCCCAGAGATGAAGAAGTGGCTCCATGATTTGCGGGATGCAGGCATTCGGATTATCGTGGTGTCCAATAATAACCAAAAACGGGTCAAGCGAGCTGTTGAAAAGTTTGACATTGACTATGTCTACTGGGCCATGAAACCCTTCACTTGGGGAATTGACCGGGCGCTCAAGCTTTTTCATTTTAAAAAAAAGGAAGTGGTCATGGTGGGCGACCAGCTCATGACGGATATTCGAGCTGCTCATCGGGCCGGAATTCGTTCGATTTTGGTTAAACCACTGGTTGAGCATGATTCTATCAAGACCCAGATCAATCGGGCGCGTGAACGCCGTGTGCTCAAAAAAATCACTGAAAAATACGGTCCAATTCAATACAAAAAAGGAATTTAAGCATGGAAGAACTTCTCTGTATCGGCTGCGGAGCCACTATTCAGACAGAAGATAAGGGCAAGCTGGGCTACACGCCTCAGTCAGCTCTAGAAAAAGGCTTGGAGACAGGTGAACTCTATTGTCAGCGCTGTTTCCGCCTGCGCCATTATAATGAAATCAGCGATGTCCAGCTGACGGATGATGACTTTCTGCGGCTTCTGCATGAGGTTGGAGATAGCGACGCTTTGGTCGTCAATGTTGTCGACATTTTTGACTTTAATGGCTCGGTCATTCCTGGCCTGCCTCGCTTTGTCGCTGGAAATGATGTTCTCTTGGTCGGAAATAAAAAGGACATTCTGCCTAAGTCGGTCAAGGATAGCAGGGTGACCCAATGGCTGACGGAGCGGGCTCACGAAGAAGGCCTGCGTCCAGTCGATGTGGTATTGACTTCTGCTCAGAACAAGCAGGCCATCAAGGAATTGATTGACAAGATTGAGTATTGCCGCAAGGGACGTGACGTTTATGTGGTCGGAGTGACTAATGTAGGCAAGTCCACTTTGATTAACGCCATTATTCAAGAAATCTCGGGCGACAAGGATATTATTACGACTTCGCGCTTCCCGGGAACAACTCTGGATAAAATCGAGATTCCTTTGGCGGATGGCAGTCATATCTATGATACGCCGGGCATTATCCATCGTCACCAGATGGCTCACTATCTTTCTGCTAAGAATCTCAAATACATCAGTCCCAAAAAGGAAATCAAACCCAAAACCTACCAGCTCAATCCTGAGCAAACCCTCTTTTTGGGTGGTTTAGGCCGTTTCGATTTTGTGGCAGGAGACAAGCAAGGCTTCACAGCTTATTTTGATAATGAGCTTAAGCTCCACCGGACCAAGTTGCAAGGTGCTAGTGGCTTTTATGACAAGCATGTCGGCAGTCTCTTGGTGCCGCCAGTTGGCAAGGAAAAGGAAGAATTTCCAGCCTTGGTCAAGCATGAATTTACCATCAAGGACAAGACAGATATTGTCTTTTCGGGTCTAGGCTGGATTCGCGTCAGTGGTCCTGCTCGAGTAGCTGGCTGGGCACCCGAAGGCGTGGCAGTTGTCACTCGCAAAGCGATTATCTAATACTCAAGACACCAAGGGGAAGAAATTCCCTTAAAATAAGGAAGGAAAAGGCCATGAGCAGTGGGGAAAAGCAGGTCCCAACTGTCTCAAGCCTTATAGAAGAACATGACACTAACATCAAAACAACGCGCCTTTCTCAACAGTCAGGCACATAGCCTCAAACCCATCATTCAGATTGGGAAAAATGGACTCAACGACCAAATCAAAACCAGTGTCCGTCAGGCGCTGGATGCACGAGAGCTGATCAAGGTTACGCTCTTGCAAAATACGGATGAGAATATCCACGAGGTCGCTGAGATTCTGGAAGAGGAAATCGGAGTGGATACGGTGCAGAAGATTGGCCGGATCTTGATTCTCTACAAGCAGTCCAGCAAAAAGGAAAATCGCAAACTCTCTGTCAAAGTCAAGCAAATTTAAGAACAAATTTCTGTGGAGATATCAGCCTATGGCTATTGAATTACTGACCCCCTTTACCAAGGTGGAATTAGAACCAGAAGTTAAAGATAAGAAACGCAAACAGATTGGCATACTAGGTGGGAATTTCAATCCTGTCCACAATGCTCATTTGGTCGTGGCGGATCAGGTCCGGCAACAGTTAGGTTTGGATCAGGTTCTGCTCATGCCAGAGTACGAGCCGCCCCATGTAGATAAGAAAGAGACCATCGATGAACAGCATCGGCTGAAGATGCTGGAGTTGGCTATCAAGGGCATTGCAGGTCTAGGGATTGAGCCCATTGAGCTGGAACGGAAGGGAATTTCTTACAGCTATGACACTATGAAACTGTTGACAGAGCAGCATCCAGATACGGACTATTACTTTATCATTGGTGCGGATATGGTGGATTATCTGCCTAAGTGGTACCGGATTGATGAGTTGGTTGAGCTGGTTCAGTTTGTCGGTGTTCAGCGGCCGCGCTACAAGGCGGGGACTTCTTACCCTGTCATCTGGGTGGATGTACCCCTTATGGATATTTCCTCCAGTATGGTACGGGATTTTCTGGCTCAGGGACGGACTCCTAATTTCCTGCTGCCTCAGCCGGTGCTAGACTATATCGAGAAAGAGGGGCTTTATCTATGACCTATGAAAGATATATCAGTATGGGCCGTGAGGCCTTGCTGGCTAAGATGGAAACAGTCATGCCCGGGAAGCGCCTGCGGCATTGTCTGGGTGTGGAAAAGGCTGCCCGTGAATTAGCGGAGCGCTTCGGTCTTGATGTCGAAAAAGCGGGTCTTGCAGGCCTTCTACACGATTATGCGAAAAAGGTCTCGGATGAGGAATTTCTGGGCTTGATTGACAAATACAAGCTGAATCCTGACCTGAAAAACTGGGGCAACAATGTCTGGCATGGCATGGTGGGCATTTACAAGATTCAGGAAGACTTAGGCATCGAAGATGCTGAGATTCTGCGAGCCATCGAGATCCATACGGTGGGCAGTGGCACCATGTCTGAGCTGGATAAGGTCGTCTATGTAGCTGACTACATTGAGCACAACCGGGACTTTCCGGGAGTGGACAAGGCTAGAGAGCTGGCTCAGCGGTCGCTCAATCTAGCTGTGGCCTATGAAACAGCAAGGACGGTGGAGCATTTGGCTCACAAGGGGAAGCCCATCTATCCCCAGACCTTAGAGACTTACAATGCCTTTGTAGGATATTTGAAGGAAATAGAAGAAAATTAAAGAGGAACTATGAAAGAACAAGAATTATTGGAACTGGTTGTGAAGGCGGCCGATGAAAAGCGTGCAGAAGATATTGTGGCTTTGGACTTGCAAGGTCTGACTACTGTGACAGATTACTTTGTTATCGTCAGCTCGATGAATAGCCGTCAGCTGGATGCAGTAGCTGAAAATATCCGTGAGAAAGCTGCAGCGGCGGGTGTTTCTGCTGGTCATGTTGAGGGTGATGCAGCTGGCGGCTGGGTGCTCTTAGACTTGGGCGGCGTGGTTGTCCATGTCTTTTCAGAGGAGATGCGGGCGCATTACAATCTGGAAAAGTTGTGGCACGAAGCAACTGGTGTGGATGTTGCGGCCTTATTAGAAGAAAAAAACAAGTGATTTTTTGCCCTTAGGCAGAAAGCAGAATTTAGCTCAGTCAGCCTGCTGGCTGGGCTATTTTTGAAAGGAAAAGTATGGCAACTTATGAAACCTTCGCGTCGGTTTACGATGCGATTATGGATGATTCTTTGTATGAGAAGTGGACGGATTTCAGTCTGCGTCATTTTCCCAAGGATAAGAAAAAGCTGCTGGAGTTGGCCTGTGGTACGGGCATTCAGTCTATTTATTTTAAGCAGGCTGGTTTCGAGGTGACAGGGCTGGATCTGAGTCAGGAAATGCTGGATTTGGCAGAAAAGCGTAGCAGAGAGGCCGGTTTGGACATTCCCTTTATACAAGGTAATATGCTGGATTTGAGTGGTGTCGGTCGGTTTGATTTGGTAACTTGCTATTCAGACTCGATTTGCTATATGGAGGACGAAGCCGATGTCGGTCAGGTCTTCACTCAAGTTTACCAGCATCTAAATGAGGGCGGTCGCTTTATCTTTGACGTGCACTCGATTTACCAGATTGATGAGGTTTTTCCAGGCTATTCTTATCATGAAAATGCTGAAACTTTTGCCATGGTCTGGGATTCTTATGCGGACGAACCGCCTCATTCCATCGTACATGAGTTGACCTTCTTTGTCCAAGATGAGGATGGTCGCTTCACGCGCCACGATGAGGTGCATGAGGAGCGGACCTATGAGATTCTGACCTATGATATCTTGCTGGAGCAGGCTGGTTTTAAGAATGTCAAGGTTTATGCGGACTTTGAGGACAAGGAGCCAACTGACAAGAGCGCTCGCTGGTTCTTTGTGGCGGAGAAATGAGATGACAGTTACCGGTATTATCGCAGAGTTTAATCCTTTTCATAATGGGCACAAATATCTGCTGGAGCAGGCTTCTGGTCTGAAAATTATCGCTATGAGTGGTAATTTTGTTCAGCGAGGGGAGCCGGCTATCGTGGACAAGTGGACTCGGGCACAGATGGCTTTGGAAGCGGGAGCGGATTTGGTCCTTGAGCTGCCTTTCTTGGTCAGCGTTCAGGCGGCAGACTTTTTCGCTAAGGGGGCAGTAGACATCTTAGAGAGACTGGGCATTGAACAGCTGACTTTTGGGACCGAGGAAGTGCTGGATTATGAGAGTGTTTCCAAGGTCTATGGTGAAAAGGCAGAGCAGATGGAGGCTTATCTGGCTGGCTTGCCTGATTCCTTATCGTATCCCCAGAAGACTCAGGCTATGTGGCAGGAGTTTGCAGGGCTCAATTTCTCAGGCTCTACGCCCAACCACATCTTGGGCTTGGCCTATGCCAAGGCTGTGGCGGGAAGAGATATAAAACTGTGCTCGATTCAACGTCAGGGAGCTGGCTACCATTCCTTATCAGCTAATCAAGAATTTGCCTCTGCAACTGTCCTTCGTCAGAATCTGGATCAGCTAGACTTTCTCAAAAAGTTCACTCCAGCTCATGAGCTGATTAAGATGGCACCCAAGGTGACCTGGTCGGACCTCTTTTCTTATCTCCGTTACCAGATAGTGACCTGTCCGGATTTAACAGACTTTTATCAGGTCAATCAGGAGTTGGCCGTCAGGATTAGAGTGGCCTTGAAAAGCAGTGAGACCATAGAAGAGTTAGTCGAACAGATGGCGACCAAGCGCTATACCAAGGCTCGGATCCGGCGTCTGCTGACCTATATCCTGGTCGGAGCTAGGCAAGAAGAGCTTCCGTCAGGTGTTCATATTTTAGGCTTTTCCGAGCAGGGGCGCCAGCATTTGTCCCAGCTTAAAGGAAAAGTTGAATTGGTCAGCCGTATCGGCAAGGAGCCATGGGATAGTCTAACCCAGCAGGCTGATAAGGTCTATCAGCTAGGCAATACTGCACTTAAGGAACAGAACTTTGGACGAGTTCCGATTATGAAAGACAAGTAAGGCTGAATATTCAGCCTTTTTGCTTTGTTTGCGATGGTAAATAAAAAATGGTATAATAAACAAATAAACTTGTTTTCACTAAGGAGCATGATTTGCTTTTTAGCGGTTTGACTGTAGGTATGAAAGCTAGCATTCGGTCAATAAAACATTGCTGGGCTTGATTGAATGATTATCTTTTATATCCATGTCTCAAAGGAGGAAGACTCATGAAATTTAAAAAGATTACCTTTATGGCCCTTACAGCTTTACTGACGCTTAGTTTAGGTGCTTGTAGCTTGATTGGGCAGAAGCATTCTCAAAAGAATCAGGGTGGGACTGAGAATAGCTCCCGTGAGATCCAAAAGAATACTTCTTCTGACGATATTGAAGAACTCTTGGAAAAAGCAGAAACTGCAAATGAAGATCTAACTTCAATGAAAATGAAGGTAAAACTATCTATCACTGTAGATGGTTCCAATAAAACTCAAACGATGAGCGGAGATCTTCTGTATGATAAAAGCACGGATGAGCTGGCCAAGGGGCATTTAGTCATAGATGGAAAAGAGAGCGGTCAGGAGAGTTATCAAGAAGCGATTATGCCAGGCGGAGAGGATAAACTTTTGTATACTCGTTCTTCTAAAAATGGAACATGGTCTAAGCAAGAAATTGGAAGCGGGGCAGATTATTATGTTCAGCCCGATTATTTCAAACTTATGGATGGCTTTTATCAAATGGCTGATGATGTCACTGTAAAGGAAAGCGGTGATGAATATATCTTTAAATTAAGTAGTAAAAATGCTGATTTACTGGGGCTTTTTGGTGAAGAATTCAAACTAGAGCTGTCAGGTGTTACTCAGGCAGATATGGATAAGAAGTTAGAAGTACGCTTGGATAAAAAGACCTTATTCTTAAAAGAATTTAAGCTAGGTTTATCTTATAAAGGTGAAAAAGGTAGTATGGATGTTCAAACAGATACTCAATATTCTGACTGGAACACTATAGATGAAGATGAGTTTAAGGCGCCTCAGTAAAGCATAAGCAGAATTATTTCTAAAGAATTAGCTGAGAAAGAAAGGAAAAGTCATGCCTTTATTGTTTGCTTTTCGCTACCGTAGAGGACTCTATTTGACCATAGTAATCTGGACCTCTGTCTTCTTAGTCTCAGGCATCATTTTCAGCGCTTTAGCTTCCTTGCTCCTGTTTTCAATTGATAAAGCCATGCCTGGATCAGGAATTATTTCATTCGGTTTGCCTTCTTTCCTTACCTTTCTCTTAGCCAGTCTACTTGAAATTTTTATAATCATCCATGCGGGACGCAAGCTGAGTAAAAAGTGCTTTGTTCTTGCGGGAACAGAATGGGGCTTGACCGTGCGAGGTGCTTTCTTGAAAGAGCATAGCTTTGCTTGGAATCAGCTGGAAAGTGTCTTTTACCGGCCGGCTTGGGGAAGAACTTCTGATGGGCAGGCTTCTTTTCGACTGGGAGTCAGGTACTATCGGAGAGACTACCTATATGTCAAGCCTTATCATGGCAAGTCCGTTCGAGTAGATGTCACTTTTTTAGATGGCAGAATAGAGGATGTTTTTGCTTGCTTAAGCAGGTGCAAACCGGATTTGCCTATTGTGAAAAATTATCAGTGATATTTTTAATGGATTTTGATAAAGTTCCGCTATGACAGACCTGCCAGTTTCAGGAAATAGAATGTACCGTCCAGTTGCTTTTTTAGCGACTGGATTTTTTATGGAAGGAAAACTGAAATNAATTTTGTATTGATTTTAGCCCAGTAGAAGTCGAAGAAAGCAAGCTGAATCTTCTAGAAGCTATCATTTTTTCTTAGTGATTTTTCTGATTCCCTGTGTTATAATAAGAAAGATTAAAAATGTAATTTATCAAAAGGAGAATCTCCAATGGGACGTAAATGGGCTAATATTGTGGCAAAGAAAACGGCCAAAGACGGCGCAAACTCAAAAGTATATGCTAAGTTTGGTGTGGAAATCTATGTAGCAGCTAAAAAAGGTGATCCAGATCCAGAGTCTAACACAGCTTTGAAATTCGTTATCGACCGAGCTAAACAGGCTCAGGTGCCGAAGCATGTCATTGACAAGGCCATCGATAAGGCAAAAGGAAACACGGACGAAACATTTACTGAAGGCCGCTATGAAGGATTTGGACCAAACGGTTCTATGCTGATTGTCGATACTCTGACTTCAAATGTCAATCGGACTGCAGCCAATGTCCGTGCTGCTTTTGGTAAAAATGGCGGTAATATGGGAGCTAGCGGCTCTGTAGCCTATTTGTTTGATAATAAAGGTGTGATTGTCTTTGCGGGTGACGACGCTGACAGCGTCTTTGAACAGCTGCTGGAAGCGGATGTGGATGTTGATGATGTTGAAGCAGAAGAAGGAAGCATCACTGTCTATACAGCGCCAACCGACCTTCACAAGGCCATCGTGGCTCTGCGTGAATCTGGTATTCAAGAATTCCAAGTAACTGAGCTTGAAATGATTCCTCAGTCTGAAGTAGAGTTGACCGGTGAAGACCTCGAAACCTTTGAAAAACTTTATAGCGTTTTAGAAGACGATGAAGATGTCCAAAAAATCTATACGAATGTAGATGGATTCTAAAGATACTTGACCTGTAGTTGGAGCTACAGGTTTTTTATATGATAATAACTTTCAGACTGTATTTACCAGTCAAGATAAGTATGGTAGAATAGAAAGGTCATATTATTAAGTTATTAAGGAGACAATGATGAAAAAAGTATTCCAATACGCGACCTTGCTTCTAGCAGGAATGAGCTTAACAGCCTGTGCCTTGCTTCCGACTTCAAATCAGGATATTCCAAGTAAGCAAAGTCAGGAGAAGAAGGACAAGAAAGCAGCCAGCAATGGGCAAGTAGAGGTCAAGATTAAGGATGGCCAGTTTATTTTGCCAAGCAATGGGGCCGCTGATTCAAAATACTTAGCTTTGTCATTGGAAATTAAGAATAAAACGGATGAAAAAATCATGATTTCCTCTTCAGACATTGGCTTTTATGATTCAGAAGGTGAGAAAATCCAGCCGGTCGGAGTTTATGATGATGCAGAAAACTTTAAAATACTGAAATATGAAGATTTAGCTAAGGGAAAGACTCTTTCTGGTTATCTTGTATTTAAGGTTGAAAAGGATAAAAAATATGAACTGCACTATGAGAAGAAAACTTATGATGCTGATGAGAAAACAGAAGAAATCAAGCTAAATGTTGATCCTTCGAGCTATCCTGATCAAATCGAAGATTCAAAGAAACTAGCTTCTGATTATCTGAATGCTGTTTTCTTAGGTGGAGACGCCAAAAGCAAAGACAAGGCAAAGTCATCCAAGGGCAAGGAAGATTTTGTCTTAGGCGGTAATTTGGAGCAAGATAAAAATGACTTTAGAGCAGCTTTTGCTGAAGACTTCAAACGTAAATTGCATGACTATCCCTTTACTGATAAGGAAGTCAATACCTTTATCGATGCCTATGTGGAAAATAATGCAAAACGCTCCGAAATTTCTTATACAGTAGCCCAGTACATGCCGAACGAGATAGTGATCAAGATTAAACCGAGAACGGTCAGTCTAAGTAAAACCATCCTGAACTACAGTAAAGAGTTTTCTGACAAGCATCGTTCTGAGTATGCGAATCTTTCGGAATTCTATAAAGCACAGGATAAGAATTATGCTGATGACATGATGGCTGGATTGGACTCACGGCCGCTTCTCACCCCAGAACGAGATTATCAGCTAAAATTTGTAAAGACAGATGGAAAATGGGTCTTGGAGCGTGATTTTTCTTATGAATCCATTGTCATCTCCTTCGAAGGTGATATATCCTAATACAAAAATTAGAGGGCTAATTATTGATTATTTGCTCTCTATTTTTGTTTCCGCGTCCAGCTTTGTGCTATACTGGATGGTAGCTAGGTGTATTCGAGTAAAGGAGTCTGCCATGAAAAAATTTTATGATAAACTGATGCAAACGCGGCATTATCTTCATCAGCATCCAGAGCTGTCTGGGCAGGAATTTGAAACGACGGCTTTTCTAAAAGGCTATCTGGAAGATTTGGACATTAGGATTTTGGAATCCGATCTGAAAACCGGCCTAGTTGCCGAGGTTGGGTCCGGCAAGCCCGTTATTGCCCTGAGGGCTGATATCGATGCTCTGCCCATTTTGGAGCGGACCGGTCTGCCTTATGCCAGTCAGAATTCAGGTGTCATGCACGCTTGTGGCCATGATTTTCATCAGACCAGCCTCTTGGGGGCAGCGGAACTGCTCAAGGCTATGGAAGGAGATTTGAGAGGGACAGTTCGTCTGATTTTTCAGCCAGCTGAGGAAACTTCTCAGGGGGCCAGTCAGGTTCTTGCGACTGGTCTGCTGGACGATGTGTCTGCTATTATCGGCTTTCACAATATGCCCCAGCTTAAGGCGGGACAGCTGGCGCTTAAAGAGGGAGCCATGATGGCTGGGGTTGAGAAGTTCAAGGTTGAGGTAGAAGGAGTCAGCAGCCATGCGGCTAGACCAGATCTGGGTGTTGATACAGTATTGACCTTAACCAGTATGATTCAAAACCTGCAGGCTCTAGTGGCCCGTACAGTGTCTCCTTTTGAAGCGGCTGTCTTATCTGTGACTCATATCGAAGCGGGAGCGACCTGGAATGTACTGCCGCAGTCGGGCTTTTTTGAAGGAACGATTCGCAGCTTCAATCCGACCTTGCAGCAGCGTCTCAGGGAAGACTTTATCCGAATTGTAGAGAATACAGCGGAAAATTTTGGTGCTCAGGTCAGGATTTCTTGGGACCATACACCGCCAGTGACCTATAATGACCCCGAATTGGCCGAGCTGCTCTATGAGCACTCACAGAATCTGGCTGAGGTCCTACCAGCCAGTCCATCCTCGGCTGGAGAAGATTTTGCCTTTTATCAGGAGGAGCTTCCAGGCGTCTTTGCCTTTATCGGCTCAAATGGTGCGGAAAATGCTCCTGATCTCCATCACGACAGCATGGTCATTGACGACGAAGCCTTCAAAGTTTCCGTTCCTTACTATGTGGAAAGCGCCCTTTTTCTCTTGCAGCACTACAGATAGAAAGTCTAGTGAATGACTGCGTCAAAGCTGATAAAGAAAAGCTATCACCTCCATAAAAAATATATAATGGTCAAGCTTCTTCTTATTTGATATGATAAAGAAAGACTTTTTAGGAGGAATTCGAAATATGAACCTGAAGAAAACCTTGAAATACTTCTCTTTGGCGGCTGTCAGTGTCTTGGCCATTGGTGCCTTGGTGGCCTGCTCATCATCAAGTGAGAAGAAAACAGAGAAAATAAAGGTAGAAGTCGGAACAGTGGGGACGACCAAACCATTTTCATACGAGGATAAAGACGGTAAACTGACTGGCTACGATATCGAAGTCCTTCGTGCTATCTTTAAGGACTCGGATAAGTATGAAGTCAATTTCAATAAGACCAAGTGGGCTTCTATCTTTTCAGGTTTGGACAGCGACCGCTACCAGATCGGTGCCAATAATATCAGCTATTCTGAAGAGCGGGCTAACAAATATCTCTATGCTAGTCCATATGCGAAAAATCCAACAGTTCTAGTTGTCCGTAAGGGCGAGGGAATCAAATCACTGGATGACATTGGCGGCAAGTCTACTGAGGTTGTTCAGGGGACTTCAACAGCTCAGCAGCTAGAGGACTACAACAAGGAGCATAGCGATAAACCGACAAAAATCAATTATACGGACGGAACCATTCAGCAAATCTTGGCCAATCTCAATGACGGCCGTACGGACTATAAGATTTTTGAGCGCATAACTGTAGAGTCTATTATCAAAGACCAAGGCTTGGATAATCTGGAAGTGATTGAACTTCCAAGCGACCAGCAGCCTTATGTCTATCCGATTATTGCAAGCGGTCAGGAAGACTTGCAAAAATTTGTCAACAAGCGAATCAAGGAACTCTATGAGGACGGTACGCTTGAAAAACTATCACAAGAATTCTTTGGGGGATCTTACCTGCCAGATGCAAAAGACATCAAGTAAGAAATCCCATCAAGTCCAGTCTGCATTTGGCTGACTAGACTTTGATACAAGAAATACGATAAGGGCGGGGAAGCTTATTTCCCCAGCCCTTTATCTGCTGTTAATAGGAGTAATGCATGCCTTTCTCAACTGAGACTGAACAAATCAAGAAATTTGAAAACGACGAGGTAGCCCAGCACTATTTTGAAGTGCTGCGGACCTTGATTTCTAAAAAATCTATCTTTGCCCAGCAGGTTGGCCTGCAGGAAGTAGCCAACTATTTGGGAGAGATTTTTACAGCTGCAGGTGCCAAGGTCATGATTGACGACAGCTATACTGCTCCATTTATTTTGGCGGAGTTTCTTTCTTCAAATCCTGCTGCTAAGACTATTATTTTCTACAACCACTATGATACAGTGCCGGCAGACGATGACCAGCCATGGACCAATGATCCTTTTACACTATCGGTTCATTACGGGGTTATGTATGGGCGAGGAGTGGATGATGACAAGGGGCACATTACCGCTCGTCTGACAGCCGTTCGCAAGTATATTCGAGAGCACGGTGATTTGCCGGTCAATATCATCTTTATGATGGAAGGGGCAGAAGAGTCTGCTTCGACAGACTTAGATAAATATCTGGCCAAGCATCGCAAACGCCTGCGAGGAGCGGATTTGCTGGTTTGGGAGCAAGGCAGCCGCAACAATCTTGGACAGCTGGAAATCTCGGGCGGTAACAAGGGGATTGTTACCTTTGATATGACGGTCAAAAGTGCAGATGTAGATATTCATTCCAGCTTCGGTGGCGTTATCAATTCCGCTTCCTGGTATTTGCTCAATGCTTTATCCAGCTTGCGCAGTCCAGACGGCCGTATCTTAGTTGAAGGAATCTATGAGCAGGTTCAAGAGCCAAATGAACGGGAGATGTCCCTAATTGAGGAATATGCCCTGCGGACTCCTGCAGAGTTGAGTCAGATCTATGGCTTGAAATTACCGGTTTTGCTGGACGAGCGGAAGGAATTTCTCCGTCGCTTTTACTTTGAACCTTCGCTGAATATTGAAGGCTTCGGATCAGGCTATCAAGGCCAAGGGGTTAAAACCATTTTACCTTCAGATGCCCAGGCTAAGATGGAGGTTCGTCTGGTGCCAGGTCTGGAACCACAAGATGTTTTGGACAAGATTCGTCAGCAGCTGGATAAAAATGGCTATCCAGCGGTTGAGCTGACCTATACCTTGGGAGAAATGAGTTATCGCAGCGACATGAGTGCGCCTTCCATTCTCAATCTTATCGAGCTGGCTAAAGATTATTACCAAGAGGGCATCTCTGTTCTGCCGACCTCAGCTGGAACTGGTCCGATGCACACGGTTTATGAAGCCTTGGAGGTTCCTATGGCGGCTTTCGGACTTGGCAATGCTAACAGCCGAGACCATGGCGGAGATGAGAATGTGAAAATTGCTGACTACTATACGCACATAGAGCTCGTTCAAGACTTGATTGGCAGTTATCGTCGAGCTGACTAGCGGCAAAGGAAGACTTATGCTATACTTTATAAGAAAAGACAAATTGAAGCAGGTTGGCTTCTTTTACCTCTTTTATTTCCTAGCCATGCTCTTAGGCGTCTTGGTTGGGCTTCTATTTGATCGCTCAGGCAATATGTTTTACGCTCCAGCTTTTACAGCTTTCTTTGGCGGAGTTCTGTTCATCTTCTATACAGAGAAAATAA
Source organism: Streptococcus sanguinis (assembly GCF_003943655.1). GTDB lineage: Bacteria > Bacillota > Bacilli > Lactobacillales > Streptococcaceae > Streptococcus > Streptococcus sanguinis_F. The sequence goes on along the minus strand of NZ_RJMM01000003.1, from coordinate 169,501 downwards.
AGACCTTCGGTCTGATCAGCGGCTTAGGCTGTCTGCTAGGTTTCTTCTTTCTGCTCAGTCGACATGGCTTTGGAGCCTTTCTACCAGGTTTGATTTGTGGTGTTTTAGCGGATCTTATAGCTCGGTCAGGTAGCTATCAAAAGACTGTTAGAAACTTGCTGGCTTTTATGGTTTTCAGCTTTAGCACAGCGGGTCCTATTTTCCTAATGTGGCTGGCTCCCAAGCAGTATGAAGCTAGTCTTCTTGCCAGAGGAAAGACTCAGGCTTATATCGACCAGGTCATGCTTAAGCCAGAACCCAGCTTAGTCCTCTGGTTTGTAGCCAGCATTTTTCTGGGGGCTTTACTTGGAGCCCTGTTAGGTAGGAAGATCCTTAAAGCTAGACATTCTAAGTCAGCTTCGGTCTAAATATCATCGAAAATATAACTAAGGAGAAAATATGAACAATTTACTCGTACTCCAGTCGGACTTTGGTCTGGTAGATGGAGCTGTGTCAGCCATGATCGGAGTGGCGCTAGAAGAGTCGCCCACTCTGAAAATTCATCATCTGACTCACGATATCACCCCTTACAATATCTTTGAGGGAAGCTATCGTCTCTTTCAGACAGTTAATTACTGGCCGGCAGGAACGACCTTTGTGTCAGTAGTGGATCCGGGTGTGGGCTCCAAGCGTAAGAGTGTGGTAGCCAAGACTAAAAAAGGTCAGTACATCGTTACGCCTGACAATGGCACCCTGTCTTTCATCAAGAAGCATGTCGGCATTGAGGCCATTCGGGAAATTTCTGAGGTGGAAAATCGTCGCAAGGATACGGAGCATTCTTATACTTTCCACGGCCGTGATGTCTATGCCTATACGGGTGCTAAGCTAGCCAGCGGCCATATCAGCTTTGAAGAGGTTGGACCAGAGCTTAAAGTTGAAGACATTGTCGAAATTCAGGTAGTCGAAACTACGCTAGCGGATAATTATGTTAGCGGAGCTATTGATATCCTGGATGTCCGCTTTGGTTCTCTCTGGACCTCTATCACCCGTGAGGAATTCTGCACCTTAAAACCAGAATTTGGCGACCGCTTCGAGGTTACCATCTACAACAATGATATGCTGGTTTATCAAAACCAAGTAACCTATGGCAAGTCCTTTGCGGATGTCCGCATCGGTCAGCCTATCCTTTATATTAACTCCCTCTATCGGGTCGGCTTAGCGATTAACCAAGGTTCCTTTGCTAAGGCCTACAATGTTGGTGTCGGTGCCCAATGGCATATTGAAATCAAAAGAATTGAAAATTAAGGAAGAAGAAAATGAAAAATAATACAATCAGAAACGTAGTCGCAACAGGCATTGGAGCAGCCCTATTCGTGGTCATCGGAATGATCAATATTCCAACGCCTGTACCAAATACCAGCATCCAGCTCCAATACCCTCTGCAAGCTCTTTTTAGCGTCATCTTTGGACCAATCGTCGGTTTCCTGATGGGCTTCATTGGCCACGCCATTAAAGACGCTATGAGCGGTGGCGGACTTTGGTGGTTCTGGATTGCCGGCAGCGGGGTCTTCGGTCTATTAGTTGGCTTCTTTAGAAAATTCTTCCAAGTGGAAGAAGGCAAATTTGAAGTCAAGGATATTATCCGCTTTAACCTAATCCAGTTTGGAGCCAATGCAATCGCTTGGCTAATCGGCCCGATTGGTGATGTGATTGTATCTGGTGAGCCGGTCAATAAGGTCATTGCTCAAAGTATTGTAGCAATTCTGGTGAATTCTGCGACAGTAGCAGTCATCGGAACTGTCTTGCTGACTGCTTACGCTCGCACCCGCACACGCGCAGGAAGTCTCAAAAAAGATTGATTACATCAAAAATTGAAAGATTGGGAGAATTCCTGGTCTTTTTTTGTACAAAATAAAAAACAAAATGTAATTTATATATTGCATTATTTAAAATATATTGTATAATGGACTTATAAAAATGAAGGGAGAAGCGATATGAAAAACATCAAAAATATATATTCACCACTTATTTGGCTTGTTTTGGGTATCATTTTTTTGGTTATAGGACTGAACAATCAAAATCAGACTTTTCTTATTTTTGCTGGCAGTGATATTACAATTGGTTGTGCACTTTTAGGCATAGCAACTAAGAAGAAAAATGATAAGGACAATGATCATGGCAAAAAATCTTAAGCTAAAGATGGCGCGAGTCGAGCATGATATGACTCAGGGCGATTTAGCAGATGCTATCGGAGTGACCCGCCAGACCATTGGCCTGATTGAGGCAGGTAAGTACAATCCCAGTCTCAGTTTATGCTTAGCGATTTGCAAATGTCTCAATAAGACGTTGGATCAATTGTTTTGGATTGAATAGAGAAAGGACTAGTCATGAAAATTAAACTTATTAAACGACAGATCTTAGACGAACGGGAAGAGCAGCTTGTCAACAAGGCCGGCATGGAGGCTTTTAGTCTTTTGCTGTATGGTAGTCTAGCCTTATACGCTGGTTCTGTAGCTATGAATGCTGGAGCTATTCACTATCAGCCCTTCTCGGTTATGATTGCCATTGCCTCTCTTTATTTCATATGTCGCGCTCAGCATCTGGGAGCTAATTATTACAATAGTTTCAGTCTGACTATCTGGGGCTTACTGGTTTCGACAGGTTTTCTGACCTTCTTGATTGCTTGCCAGAATTTCCAACTGAATCATGCTATTTATCATAATAGTGTTTTTCACCCCATGTTTCTATTCGTTATTTTAATTACTTTTGTCATTAACTTTCCCTTTATGCTGCTGGTCAATATTTTCTTGGAGTATATAAATAAATGGCAGAAAAAGCGCTTTGAGAAGTATTTGGACCAATTGGAAGAAGAGAGATAAGCTGTCCTTCTCGCTTAAACTTTCCAGCTCTGCTATTTTTCAAACAAATATTTTGCCCAGTTTTTTTAATCAGGTTATAATATATAGATGAATTAAAAAATTCAGAAAATTTTATAGAGAAAAGAGAGTTGAAATCTTATGGCAAAAGATATTCGCGTCCTACTTTACTACAAATATGTTCCGATTGAGAATGCTGAGAAATTTGCAGCTGATCATCTGGCCTTCTGTAAATCTATCGGTCTGAAAGGCCGTATCTTGGTGGCAGATGAGGGAATCAATGGAACGGTTTCTGGTGATTATGAAACCACTCAAAAATACATGGATTATGTGCATTCCCTACCGGGCATGGAAGATCTTTGGTTCAAGATTGACGAAGAAAATGAACAAGCTTTCAAGAAAATGTTTGTTCGCTACAAGAAGGAAATTGTGCACTTGGGCTTGGAAGACAATGATTTTGACAATGACATCAACCCGTTGGAGACGACAGGAGCTTACCTGTCACCTAAGGAATTTAAGGAAGCCCTTTTGGACGAAGACACTGTTGTCTTAGACACTCGTAACGACTACGAGTACGATCTAGGCCACTTCCGCGGAGCCATCCGTCCAGACATCCGCAACTTCCGCGAATTGCCGCAATGGGTCCGTGATAACAAAGAGAAGTTCATGGACAAGCGCGTGGTTGTTTACTGTACCGGTGGTGTTCGTTGTGAGAAATTCTCAGGCTGGATGGTACGTGAAGGATACAAGGATGTCGGTCAGCTTCATGGCGGTATCGCGACTTACGGCAAGGATCCAGAAGTTCAAGGTGAGCTTTGGGACGGCAAGATGTATGTCTTTGATGAGCGTATCTCCGTTGATATCAACCATGTTGATCCAGTTGTGATTGGGAAAGACTGGTTTGACGGTACTCCTTGCGAGCGCTATGTCAACTGTGGCAATCCAGAGTGTAACCGTCGCATCCTGACCTCTGAAGAAAATGAAGACAAGTACCTCCGTGGCTGTTCTCACGAATGTCGTGTTCACCCTCGCAACCGTTATGTGGCTGAAAACGGCTTGAGCCAGGCAGAAGTGATGGAGCGTTTGGCTGCGATTGGGGAAAGCTTGGAAACATTGGTAGCTCAGTAATAAGGAGAGATCCTAATGGAAAAATTTTGTGTTTATGGGAAATTAATGGCCCAAGAAGGAAAGGTGCAGGAACTTACTGCTTACATGCAAGAAGTTGTCAAAGAAATGCAAAATCTTGACACTTGTTTCTGCTATATCTTAGGTGAGAAGGCAGATGAACCCAACAGCATCTATATTTACGAAGTTTGGGAGAGCGAGCAAGCTCACAATGACAGTCTGACCTTGGAAGTTTTTCAAAATCTCATTGCAAAAGCTAGACCCATTATTGCAGGCATGGAAAATTTGCATAAGCTGACTATTTTTGATGGTAAGGCAAGTTTCTAAATTCCTAAGAAAAACTAAAAACTTTAGACGATTCAAACGTCTAAAGTTTTTTTTCATTTATCTACAGGTAAAAGTCTTGTTGGACAGAGATTTGGGAAAGCAGACTATTTCCGCCGATTCTTGGGGCATCTCGCGGATTATCACTTGATTTCTGGTTTTCTTTCCACAGTTCTGATTTTTTGTCCTTTCTTTTTGATGTGATATAATGGGCTTAAATAAATGGGAAAGGAGCAAGTCTATGTCTAAAGCTATCATGGAAGAAGTGGCGGCCTATCTACGTCAGCATACAGATCAAGAGCTGAGTCTGACCGATTTGGCTCAGTATTTCCATTATAGTCCTTCCCATCTATCCAGAACTTTCAAGAAAAAGATGGGCTTTTCTATCAAGCAATATGTGGAAGCTCTTAAGATGGAAAAAGGGATTCAGGAAATTGTGGAAGGTCGGCAAAATGTGACCGAGACCTCTATGGAAGCTGGTTATGATAGTCTAGGCAGCTTCTCCAATACGTTTAAGCGGCATACTGGACTTTCGCCTAAAAAATACTATCAAGAATCAACCAAGGCTTATGATTTTATGATCAAACAGCTGGATGAGAAGGGAGCTTTGTTGCATCAGGATCCCGACTGTAAAAGTGGCAATCGCTTGACCGTGGCGCTATCTTATCCTGAGGGGTATGAACCTCGTATCAGCTGTGTCGGGCTTTTTAAAACCCGCATACCTAAAGAAGAGCCAGTTATCGGAGTAGCACTGAGTCAGGAGAGACTGTTTACTTTTGAAAATGTACCGGATGGCCACTACTATCTTTTGGCCTGTGAATTGCTGGAGGATTTACGCCTAACTAAAAACTATGTCTTGAAGCATAACTTTCGCTGGGGCAGCGATGAGCCTCTCACTTTTTCAGGCGATAGCATCTATCAGGAGGAAATCAGCATGCGCAGGCCCTTGCCCAGCGATCCACCTATTACAGTTAATCTTCCAGTTTTAATCATGCGTTCCCTAGCCAAACAAGCGCAATTGAGAATAAGAAAATTTTTATCCTAATTGATAAACTGATACTAGAGATTTATTCTCAGATATAAAAAATTGGAGGAACAATAATGAAATTAGACGTGTTTTTAAGTTTCAATGGTCAGGCCGAAGAAGCTTTTCGTTTTTATGCAGATCTTTTTCAGACAGAGATAAAGGGACTTGTCCGAGCCAGTGATATGATGGATCCAGCTGACCTTCCTGCAGAAAAACGGGATAAGGTTGCCTGGATTGCCTTAGATACGGAAAACTTAACTCTGCATGGTGAGGATGTAGGTGTTTTTAATGACCTATCTATTCCTAGCAATCATCAGCCCAATCAATGGTTGGTTCTGAGTCCAGATAGTAGAGAAGAAGCCGATGAGCTCTTTGCTAAGCTTGCTGAAGGTGGGCAAATTCTCTATCCTTTAGAGGAACAAGCTTTCGCAGAGTTTTATGGCCGCTTGATTGACCGTTTTGGTATCGGCTGGGATGTGATGAAATGAGGTAGAAGGATGGCTTATAGTGAATCCTTAGCCCAGCAAGTCCGTGCCATTTTAGCTACTGATCTTCCCCCTCATGTTTTTGAAGAAGAGGTAGAAGAGAAGAAGATGTTTGGTGGTTTGGCTTTTATGGTCCGAGGTAAGATGACCGTTACTGTGAGTTCGAGAAGTCAAGAGCTTATCATGGTACGCATCGGTAAGGAAATGGAAAAGCAGGTTCTGCCTAAAAATGGTGCTAGCGTGACTTTAATGAAGGGTAGGCTTTATCATGGCTATATTGATTTAGATGGCGAAGGACAAAAAGAACTGTCTTACTGGATCAAGCTAGCCTTGTCCTACAATCAGGAGCTGACGCAGCAGAATAAAAAATGAGAAGTGCTCAGATGAGTTTGGCTTTCTTAGAAGTTTATTCATTGTCTTTTTATGAAATTCAAATATATTCTTAGAATCTGTATTGATGAAGCTTTCAATCGAAAAGTATCTTCATGGATACAGGTTTTTTCGTCTTTTTCTTCCAAAAATGTTATACTAATACCAGAGTCCGTTTTGCGAATGAAGTTTATCTTTAAAAGTCTTGGAGAAAAGCTAGTTTGTACCAGTATTGAGTTTTGATTTTGCATTTTCTCGCTTTTTGAAAGGCTTTTGTCGTTAGAAAGGAGCATGGTATGAGTATTTCTTTTTACATTCAGAACCGAAAGGGCTTGTTTAGCTATAAGGCGGTCGAAACACCCTTGTCTCTGGTTTCCTTAGTAGAAGGGCTTGAGGTCATAGGCCTCGAGGGCGATAAGGCTTATCAATCCTTGGATCAGGTCGGAACTTTTCTGGCTGTCTATTGGGAAGGGGCAGGCCGCGGGTTTGAAGTTTATTATCTGCCAGACCGGGAAACCTATCAGGTCCGCGTCTTGACACCATCAACTGTGGGTGATTGGAAAGGGGCCATTCTCTTCATGAGTCGTTTGGCTCAAAAGATGAAGCAGGATATTGTCGATGAATACGGCACCACATACACTGCTGACGGGATTTTTAATATTGATTTTGAAGCGGATATTCTCTACGGCCTGAACGATGCCAGAGTTGCAGCTGCGCCTATGCATGTTTTCGAAGGCTATGCTCATGATTTGTATATGTCGCAGGAAAAACTTCTGGAACTTTTCAAGGCAGAAGATCCTGTGGAGGAGTTTGGCAGGCAGATGGCTGAGATGCAGCAGGTTCAGAGTCAATTTTCTACTCCTAAGTATTATAAGGATCAGGGTGGGAAATACCTGGGTTCTTATGTCTTGGCAGAAGGAGTGGACACAGTCCTTCCAACTCAGCCCATGCCCAAGGGCTACCTGATTAAAGAGATGATTGAGAGCGGTGCTAGTCAAGATATGGAATGGCATCTTCATATCCTGATAGAGGATGCCAGCAGTCCGCAGGGGTATAAATATCTGACAACAAAGGATTTAAAAGCTTTTTTAGAGAAGATTCCGGACACTCACCGTAGCTATCTGGATTCCAGCCAGATCCGGATTCAGCCACTTAGTCGACTGGAACTGGAAGCCATTTTGGATCAACTTCCCGATGGAGAACCGAAGTTTTAAAGGCTAGGAAAATCTACTTTTTGAATCTTAACAGAGCTGCCAAAAGGCGGCTTTTTTTAGGGCTATCAGCAGTTCTCACAATTTTGTGACTCTTTTCGTTTTGATAACATTATTGAAAATATCTCGAAAATTTCAAAAAGAAGCTATAGAATAGAGGTCAGTTTTATAAAAAGGAGAACGAAATGAAAGAAAAACACATGCTAATCTTGGGCTGGGTGGCTACTTTTATGTCTGTTATGATGTATGTTTCCTATATCCCACAGATTATGAATAATCTAGCTGGCAACAAGGGTGACTTTATCCAGCCTTCAGTAGCTGCTCTAAACTGTACTCTCTGGGTCATTTATGGCCTATTTAAAGAGAAACGGGATATTCCTTTGGCAGCGGCTAATATGCCGGGCATCGTATTTGGCTTGATTACTGCTGCAACAGCCCTTATGTAAGATGAGATTGGGAGTTATTCCCAGTCTTTTTTGTTGGAAAATCATTGGATAAAGTACTCACTTCACTTGTAGCTATAGAGTCTGCCTATGGCTTTGGCTATGTAGAAAATATGCAGGCAGCGTTCAGTAGACAGCCTTTTTATGATACAATGGTAAGATGAAGTCAGTAGACACCTGCTGGCATTTTCATCAGTAAGAAAGGGGTAAGAGAGCAAGCCTATGATACTTGAAGAATTTGACCAAAGTCGCAAGGCCATCATCAACCCAGAGGACTTGAATGAGTCCATAAAAGGTTTTCCGGAGACGGCTGTTTCCTGCTTTGCCAGAGAGACTTTTGCGCGGATGCTAGCGGATTTTGAGCATGAGCTGATTACGACGACCAGCATGGCTAATATTGAAATTCCTATCTATCAGGTCTTAGTGGATGGACGGGAACTGGCCCTCTTCAATGCACCGGTTGGCGCTTCGGCCTGTGTGGCTATTCTGGAAGACCTGATTGCTTTTGGCATGAAAAAGTTAGTACTTTTCGGGACTTGCGGCATCTTGGATGAGGAGATTAAGGAAACTTCCGTCATTATCCCGACAGCTGCCCTGCGTGATGAGGGGACTAGTTATCACTACCAGCCAGCTAGCCGTGAGCTGGAAGTCAATCTTGGCTTGAAAGATTTTCTGACGGCTTTTCTGGAGGAGCGCGGTATTTCCCATAGCAAGGGCAAGGTCTGGACGACAGACGGCATTTACCGTGAGACGCCTGCTAAGCTCCGCCATAGAAAGGCGGAGGGCGCGATCTGTGTGGATATGGAATGCTCAGCTGTAGCGGCTTTAGCAGCTTTTCGAGAGATAACCGTCTGCCAGTTCTTCTATGCAGCTGACCACTTATCTGAGGAAGCTTGGGATATGCGTAACCTAGCCAATCATGCAGACTTGGACGAAAAAGATAAGATTGCCAATCTAGCGATTCAGATCGCTCTGGCACTATAGAGAAATAAGATGAAAAAACCAATTATCCAATTTGAAGACTTTAGCTTTCAATATCAGGCCCAGTCTGAGCCGACCCTGAAGCAGATTAATCTGACTATTTACGAGGGGGAAAAGGTTCTGATTGTCGGGCCTTCTGGCTCTGGTAAGTCAACGCTGGGCCAGTGTCTCAATGGGATTACCCCCAACATTTATAAAGGAGAGGCCAGCGGTCAGCTCTTGATTAAGGGGCAGCCAGCCTTTGAATCCAGCATTTATGATAAGTCCAATCTAGTCAGCACGGTCTTGCAGGACACGGATGGCCAGTTTATCGGGCTAAGCGTGGCAGAAGATCTGGCCTTTGCACTGGAAAATGACGTGATGGAGCTGTCGCTTATGCGCGAAAAAATCAAAACTTGGTCTGGGAAGCTGGATTTATCGGAGCTTTTGCAGCATCGGCCCCAGGATCTATCAGGCGGTCAAAAGCAGCGCGTCAGTCTGGCTGGGGTTTTGATTGACGAGAGTCCTATTTTGCTCTTTGACGAGCCCTTGGCCAATCTGGATCCCAAGTCAGGTCAGGATACCATTGATTTGATTGACCAGCTTCATCGGGAGACGGAAACGACGACTCTGATTATCGAGCACCGTTTAGAAGATGTTCTCTACAGACCGGTAGACCGCTTAGTGCTTGTCAATGACGGACGCATTCTCTTTAATGGACAGCCGGATGACCTGCTCAGGACCCAACTGCTAGCTGAAAATGGTATCCGCGAACCGCTCTACATTACCACTCTACGCCAGCTGGGTGTTGATGTGGAAAAGACTGAGGGATTGTCACACTTGGATCAGCTGCAGTTGGCCGATGTGACCTTTGAAGGCAGAGACTGGTCTGACTCTGACAAAGAGCCTCAGGAGCCCTTACTGGAACTGGAGCATGTGTCCTTTGCTTACCAGAGCGGCGGCAAGCCTATTTTGCAGGATATCAGCCTGAAGATTTTCAAGGGAGAGCGGATAGCCATCGTTGGTAAAAATGGAGCTGGTAAGTCAACTCTGGCCAAGGCTCTTTGTCAGTTTATCGAGACTGAAGGAATCTATAGCTGGAAAGATCAGGACATCAAAGGAGACTCTATCAAGGAGCGGGCTGAGCGGATTGGCTATGTTCTGCAGAATCCTAATCAGATGATTTCAGCAGCCATGATTTTTGATGAAGTGGCTCTAGGCTTGCGCTTGCGCGGACTGGCAGAAGCAGATATCGAAGAGCGGGTCCATGCGGCTCTCAAGACCTGTGGCCTCTACGAATTTCGTAGTTGGCCGATTTCGGCCCTGTCTTTCGGTCAGAAGAAGCGGGTGACCATTGCTTCTATCCTAGTGCTGAATCCAGAGATTATCCTCTTGGATGAGCCGACAGCTGGTCAGGACCAGCGCCATTATACGGAGATGATGGACTTTCTAGACGAGCTTAACCAGCAGGGACATACCATTATCATGATTACGCACGATATGCAGCTGATGCTGGATTACTCAGATCGGGCAGTGGTTGTGGTGGATGGTCAGATTTTAGCCGATAAGGCGCCTGCTCAGGTGCTGACAGATCAAGAGTTGATTGCGGCGGCTCATCTAAAGGAAACGTCAATCTTTGCTCTAGCTGAGAAGATTGGTGCCGACCCTCTGGCTTTGACCGAGTTTTATATGCGAAAAAAGGAGGACAAGCATGCTTAATCAGCGAAAATTAATCGGCTACCATGCAGGCGAGACGTTTCTTCATGGTCTGTCCGGTGCCAGCAAGATGCTCTTCTTCGTTCTGGTATCAGTGGCAGCTATGATTAGCTATGATACTCGCTTTTTGCTGGGGCTAGCCCTGCTGTCCCTCTGCCTCTTTCGGTTGTCCCACATCCGCATCCGAGACATTTCATTTGTTTTAGTCTTTGCAGCATCCTTTGCTGCTCTTAACTTAGTGATGGTCTATCTTTTCGCCCCTCAGTATGGTGTTGATATCTATGGAGCCAAAGATGTCCTCTGGACCGGATGGGGAGCCTATAATCTAACAGCTCAGGAGTTGTTCTACCTCTTTAATCTCCTGCTCAAGTATGTTTCGACCATTCCTCTGGCAGTGATTTTCCTCATGACAACCCATCCCAGTCAGTTTGCTTCCAGCCTTCATCAGATCGGTATTTCCTATAAAATTGCTTACGCGGTCAGTCTGACGCTCCGCTACATTCCAGATTTGCAGGAAGAATTCTTCCTGATCAGGATGTCCCAGGAAGCGCGCGGTCAGGAATTGTCCAAGAAGGCCAAACTGACTCAGCGCGTGAAAGGAAATCTGCAGATTATCATTCCGCTGATTTTCAGCTCGCTAGAGCGCATCAATACCATTGCCACGGCCATGGAGCTGCGCCGTTTCGGAAAAAATAAAAAACGAACCTGGTATACCTATCAGGCTCTGACTAAACGAGATATGATAGTGCTGGCACTGGCAGTTGCCTTTCTATTGCTCTGCTTTGTACTCTTCGCAGTCAACCACGGCCGCTTTTATAATCCGTGGAGGTAGGAAAGGGGAATAAGAAAGTATGAAAATAAAGAGAATTAAAGACCAATATGTCCGACAGATTCAAGTTGTTTTGATTATTTATTTGGTTTGCTGTATTCTGCGGATTGCAGAATACATGATTTTGAGGACGGATCAGACATTCTGGGGAGAATCTTTTGTCCACAAACTCCTAGGGCTGGTACTTCTGGTCCCAGCTTTGCGTTTTTACGGCCTGAATTTTAAACAAATTGGCTTGGGGACAAAAAACTTGTTCCGTCGTGTTAGTCTAGGGCTAATCTGGGGGAGTCTATTTTTTGCTTTAGCTTATCTGGTAGAAATCGCTGTGTTGCTGAGTCAAGGAAATTTTCTGGGGCTTGATTTTTATGTATCTGCTTATTCGGTCAACGGCAATATCGGCCAGCAAAGAGGCTTTCTTTTTCTATTGATCTGTCTGGCAGGCAATCTCATCAATGTCCTCATGGAAGAAGGAATCTTCCGTGGACTTTTTCAAAAAGTTTTTGAAAGAAAATACAGCTTTATAAAAGCAGCTCTTTTTTCCAGTCTGCTTTTTGGTTTCTGGCATATCATGGCACCCTTCAGAAGTTTGCTTGATGGCGAAATGAGCTTGACAGGCTTCTGGATTAATAGTTTGATTTTAGTTCTCACTAGTTTTCTGATTGGTCTTCAGTTTGCTCTTATGGCTAAGATGACGGGCAGTCTCTATATGGGCATGGTTGTTCATTTTGTTAATAACACGGTGGTTAATCTGCTTCATGTCCTATCAAAAGGTGGAGTGGATAAGCTATTGAGTCTTCGAATCACCGTGGCTCAGACCTTGTCATTTTTAGTACTCTTGATCTACTATAAAATACGAAAGCGGTCGCGCCATTGAGTTCTTTATACCTCAGTTTTCTTTTCGACTTATCTCAACGAGGCATCTAAAAAGCAGGCAATCACTGAATTGCTTGCTTTTCTTCTTATAATGGTCTTTTATTTGGCATGCCGGCTTTGCGGGGGTATTTATTGGGGGTTTCTTTCTTCTTTTCCACCACCGTAATAAAGCGAGGGTCACCGTTTGGCAGGGCGTAGCTGAGGTTGTCTTGGACCTTGCTAAAGAGTAAGTTGAGGGCATTTTTTGCTTCTTCCAGTTCTTCTGGAGCATTAGAAGCCTTGAGCGCTAGGAGCTTGCCACCCACTTTTAGATAGGGAATGGTCAGTTCAGACAGAACTTGCATGCGAGCGACTGCACGAGCAGTGACCAGGTCAAATTGAGCCCGAAAGGCCTTGTCCTGAGCAAAGTCTTCTGCGCGGCCGTGGTAGAAGTGAACCTTGTCCAGCCCGAGCTCCTCTGCCAGCAGCTTGAGGAAGTTGATTCGTTTGTTGAGGGAGTCGATGATAGTCACATCTAGCTGAGGACAGATGATTTTCATGGGGAGACTAGGAAAGCCAGCACCGGCTCCGATATCCAGCAGTTTAAGCTCTTGATTATCAATCAGGCATTGCAAAACGGGCGCTATTGAATCATAGAAATGCTTGAGATAAACTTCATTTTTCTCGGTGATAGCTGTCAGATTGATTTTTTCATTCCATTCGACCAAGAGTTCAAAATAACGCTCAAACTGGTCTTTCTGGCGGTCGGTCAGTTCGATTCCCTGCTGGGCTAAGAGCTGGTAAAATTCTTGCGGTGTCATAGTTTCATCCTTGTTTGTCAGTATTCATCCTATTATATCACAAAAAGAAGTCCTCGGCATTCTGCCAAAGGGCCTCTTTTCTTATATGCCAATCTGATTGAGCTCCGCTAATAGCAGCTGGCGCCGCTCATCCTGATTAGCGGTTTGCTCAAAGAGAACTTCTTTTTTTATCTTGCCATCTAAAATAAGCAGCACCTTGTCGGCATAGGTAGCCACACTGGCATCGTGCGTCACTAGGAGAATGCTTGCGCCCTGCTGGTGGAAGTGCTGCATGAGCTCCATAGCTTGACGGCCAGCCTGAGAGTTGAGGGCTCCTGTCGGCTCGTCAGCAAAAATGATTCGAGGCTGGTTCATGAGAGCTCGGCAGATGCCGGCTCGCTGGAGCTGGCCGCCCGATACCTGATGGATAGAGCGGTTGGCAATGTCCTTAATTCCGGTCAGAGCCATTAACTCCTTGGCTCGCTCATAGGCTACCTTTCGCTCACTGCTTTTCTTACCAATAATACTCGGTAGGCAGATGTTGTCTAGGATATTGAGATTTTTCAGGAAGGTTGCCTGCTGGAAGACAAAGCCGAAAGCCTCTCTGCGAAGGCGGTCTAAGTCTTTATCTTTCATGGCTAGCAAGTCCTGTTCCTGGTAAAGAATCTGTCCTTGGTCAGGTCTGTCAATGGTGGATAGAAGATTGAGAAGAGTGGATTTCCCGCAGCCAGACGGCCCCATGATGGCGATGAATTGGCCGCTTTCAATCTCTAGCGACAAATCACGGAGAATGGGCTCCTGATTTTCCTGATAGCTTTTGCTGAGGTTATGTGCTTCTAATAACATGGGCTTCTCCTCGGATGTAAAATAAATGCTAAGTGCTCGGAAGCTATCTGCTTAAGGTCAATGTTCCTTGAGATAACGTCCAATTTCCAGCTTGTTCAGCGCTCGGAGACTGATGTGTGCTGCTGTGAGTCCACTAAGAAGCAGAGCCAGCGGTGTCCATAGAAAAGTAAAGGACTTATTGGTGATGAGCTGGAGTTTGCTGATACCGAAGCTGCTGAGCAGCAGACTGCAGACTTCTTGCCCTAGGCTAAGGAGCAGCAGGTCGGCTATTGCCAGAGCCAGCATCAAGATGAAGCAGACGGCGAGCAGGTAGTGGCTCCTGAGTCGTTCACTGCCAAATCCCAGCATCCGATAAAGTGCCAAGTCAGCTTGGTCCTTGGTGAAAATCATATAGACAAAGAGAGTCATTAGGATGAAGACAATGCCAAGCCCTGTCCAGAAAACACTGGTCTGAATCAGGCGGAGCATGGCCAGAGTGTCATCAAAAGTCTGATGGAAAAAGTCTTCTACGTCGGTTAATTTATAGTTGGAATACCGTTTTTTCCAATCGTTGATTTTTTTAGCTTTGTTGCTAACATCTTTAAGACGGATGGTCGTCAGACTATTGAGCGTTTGCGCTTGCTTTGTCACAAAGACAGCCTTGGCGGTCTTGCCGCCGTAAGTCAGATCTGAGTAGATACCGACTACTTTTAGTTTTCTGGCTTGACCGTCTACCGTCAAGGTCAAGCTGTCCCCTACTTTTAGCTTGAGCTCTTCTGCCTTAAGCTTGGAGAGGGCAATTTCATGCTCGTTTTTAGGATAGCGGCCTTGGCTGTATTTGACTGGAAATCCTGCATGGTTTCCCAGCGTTACGCGCAGCTGCTGGATCTGACCTTGATGATCCAGATAGAAAAAATTCTGGCTCTGGTACTGACTGATTTCGGCGATATCCTTGTCTGCCCGCAGTTCTTTCAGAAGCTGGGCAGCCTTGGTATCGATATCTTCAGTCTGAGAAATATCTATCAGCACATCTGCCTGACCAGCTCCCAGATACTGGATGAAGTTCTTGTCCATCACAGTGCTATAGAGACTGGCTGGCAGCAGAATGAGCAGGCTAATCAAACTGACAATGAACAAGATAGTCAAATATAGTTTCTTATGATTGAGAATTATTTTCAGAGCGAAATAGGGTCTGTCTAAAAAGGGAATAGTCGGTAAGCCCATTTTCGGAGTAGAACGCGTCTCGGTTAGACTGTTGGAAGAAGCTAATCTTAAAGCTTGGCCGGGGGTCATTTTCTTAAAAGAGCTTAGAGGCCGGGCAGTTAGCCAGAAGACCAAGAGACAGAGCAGCAGAGCCACTAGCATTTCCAAAAGATAACTATAGAATGGCGTCGGACTTTGCCCCATAGACAGTGCCATCTGCTTTTTAAAAGGACCACTCAGAAGAAAGGACAGTCCCCAGCCTGCGATGGTTGCCAGAACCAGGCAGAAATAATACTTGGTCAGGTAGACCCTGCTGATAAATCTTTGGGGCAGCCCCATCACTTTCATAACAGCAATCTGCTGCAGTTCTTCTTGAATCTTGGTCAAGAGGGCAAAGCGCATGCAGAGAAAGGTGATGCCAATGATAGCCAAAACCAGCAGCCCCATGACTAGGATGACTAGAGCATCATTGAAGCCGTTAATCATCTTGATGGTCGGATAGGTAATCATAGGCGGCCCGTTGGACTCAAGCTCTGCATTTTTATAGGCTTGCTCGATAGCTGAGATTTGGCTAAGCTTATGCACTCGAAAGGCAATCAGGTTCTCATTAGATGCAAATGCTTCTTTTTTCAGATTCTGCAAATCAGCCTGCGAGATGAGGAAGCGCTTGGAGGAGACTAGACCTGCATTCATCTGGGCATCGCGGATAAAGCCCTTGACAGTCAGTTGTAGCTTGCCGACCTTTATTTGGTCACCGATCTTGATTTTTCCGTTGTTGTAGTAGTAGAGCGGGATATATACTTGCCCCGGCCGAGGCTGGGCTGGCTGGTTATTCTGATCTAGCAGAAAGTCAAAGTTTTGGTTCTGACTGGAAAAGCCATTATCCTGCGAGCTGTCCTGAAGCGAGTCTTTCTCATTGATGTGGATGGCTGATCCTTCTACATTGACAAAGTCTGTCAGCTGCCAAGAGGCAATTTCTGAATGCTGCTGGACGAAGTTTTGCAGGCGTTCTCGGTCGACGCTTCCGCTGTGCATCTGTAGCAGGTGAGGACTTTTAGCTGTTTCTACAAAGCGCTCAATTGAGCTAGTCAGACTAACGGTCAGGCGTGTAGCTGCAAAGCTTAGAGTCAGAGTCAGAAGCAGGAAAAGCCCGATGACCAGCATACTGACTTTATTTTCTTTTAAATCATTTTTTATCAAGCGTTGAAACATATTCCAGCTCCTTTACTGAACGTGCTCGGGAGAGCAGATAAGCACCGATGCTGATAGAGATACCGGATAGGATAAAGAGCAGACCGTAGCCTCTGCCTCCTCCAACACCGATGATTTTTCCGACAGAATTTGCCAGCCAACCAAAGTAAGTCAGCGAGGGTTTGAAAAGTGTATCCGCGACCCAACCCATGCTGGCATAGGCTAGCACATAGCCCAACTGAGAAATAATCCCAATGGTCCCCCAGACCTTACCTTGGTCAGCTTTGTTAATATTGATGCGGACCAGATAGTCAATGGCAGTATTGGCAAAAGGCAGAGCAGCAAAGAGGAGAAAGCCGAAGCTGCAAATCCAGATGAAGTTTTCCTTCATTCCCAGCCCAACCATGAAGAGCCCCAGTAGAAATAGAGATAGGCAGAGCATACGATGGAAGTGTTTTTTGATAGCAACTATCCCCAGAACCAATCCTCCTATCAGCATGCCACTGCTAGAGATGGTCATGACCCAGCCCACTGTCTTGGCATCTGCGAAAGCCAGCACCAAGGGAGAAAGCAGGATTTGGACTGTTCCCAGAAAGAAGGAAAAGCCTGTCCCAGCTAGGACTAAAATCCAGATGCCTTTTTTTCCATAGACGATTTGAAAACCTTTAAGGAAATCTGCCCAGAAACGACTATCGTTGCTATAAACTTGTGTGTGAATGCCTCTACGAGCGAGCAAGGTGCAGGCTACTGTCACGAAAATAGTTGAAAAGTCCAGCAACAGAATCGTGCTGATATGTCCACTCGCCAAAATCATTCCAGCCAAGGCTGGTGAAATCAGATAGCGGGCAATGCCATTAATCTGAGACAAACCAGTTGCTTTTGATAACTGATCCTCCGGCAGCAAGTCGGAAATCGTAGCTCGAAAGGCCGGATTGACCAAGGCTGAAAAGAACGAACTAATGGCAGCTCCGATACAGATAAAAATCAAAGCAGGATTCTTCAGACTAAAGTAAATCCAGAGAACTCCTAAGCCTGACAGACCATCTCCCAGAGCCATCAGCAATCTTCGGTCATAGCGATCTGCCAGAATTCCAGCCAGAGGGGTGACCAAAAGACCGGGCAGGAAAGCACAAAGCGTAACAAAAGAAGAAACAGAAACCAAACCGGTCAGCTGGAAGATATAAACTCCTAAAGCGAAAGAAGTCATACCAGAGCCGATTTCCGAGATGAGGCTTCCTATCCAAATCACTAAAAAGAGTCTAAAGCCTGATTGTTTCATAGTTGCCTCCTAATCTTGTGACGTCAAGTAAGTGAAAATAGTGAATCTAGTAATTAGCTGTCTAGCTGCTTTGAGTCTGAATCAGAGATAGAAAGGGATCAAAGTAACCTTTCCGGCTGTGAAAAATAGTTTCTAAAAAATAGAGAAAAGCCTGAAGTTTTTGCTGCTGTTTTTCTGGGGGAAGTGCTTGAAAGCTGCTGCCAAAAACTTGTAATGAATAAGTAAGAATCATTTCCAGGNTTTCATATGGATAGTCAGTTTTCATATCTCCAGCGGTGATGCCGTCTTGGATGATGGGAAGTAGAATCTGGGGTGCTCGTTCAAGAAGAATTTGATTGGTCTTTTCGTGCAGGAGCGCATTTTGCGGCTTGTTGAGATGCAGCAGCACTCCCTCTCCCTCTTGATGATTAAGATTTAGAGCAGCCATGCTGCCAACCAAGCGCTCTATGATAGTCAATTCACGATTATCAGCAAAGGCTTGGGAAGCTGTAAATGCTCTTTCAATGGTTCGCTCAATGATGGCATCCATTATCTCTTCCTTAGAAGAAAAGTAATAGTAGAGAGTACCGCGGGCGATTTGAGTCGCTTCTAAAATCTGGGAGATAGAGGTTTGGTCAAAGCCTTGCTCCATAAAAAGCTTCTGAGCAGTATCTAAGATAAAGTCTTTTTTATTGGCCATAGTTGCATCCTTTTTAGTAGTAAAATTTTATTCGACCGACAGTCGGTTTATCCTTTCCTTTATCATACATCTTTTCTAAATCCATGTCAAGAATAAAGACAGTTCCACTATTTTTTGATATAATAAGTCTAATCAAAATTGAAGGAGTATATCATGACTTTTATTATTATTCTTATTATTGTCGCGGTTTTAGCATTCTTTGTCGTTGGCGCATACAATACCTTGGTTAAAAGCCGCATGCAGACTCAGGAAGCTTGGAGCCAGATTGATGTGCAGCTCAAACGCCGTAATGATTTGATTCCCAACCTCTTGGAAACGGTCAAAGGCTATGGGAAGTATGAGCAGGCAACCTTGGAAAAGGTAACACAACTGCGCAACCAAGTAGCTTCAGCTGCTTCACCAGCAGAAGCTATGCAAGCCAGTGACGCCCTTTCTCGTCAGATTTCTGGAATCTTTGCAGTAGCTGAAAGCTATCCAGATCTGAAAGCTAACACTAACTACCTGAAGTTGCAGGAAGAGCTGACCAATACAGAAAATAAAATTGCTTATTCTCGTCAGCTTTATAATTCAGTAACTAGCAACTACAATGTCAAGCTGGAAACTTTCCCAAGCAATATTGTTGCAGGAATGTTTGGCTTTAAAGCTGCAGACTTCCTCAAAACACCAGAAGAAGAAAAGGCTGTACCAAAAGTTGACTTTGGCAGCACTGGACTAGGTGACTAAGATGCTATTTGATCAAATTGCCAGCAATAAAAGGAGGACTTGGCTCCTCCTTATCGCTTTTTTCGGTCTCTTAGCTCTTGTTGGAGCAGCTATTGGCTATCTCTGGCTGCGGTCTGCTGTTGGTGGTGTCTTGCTAGCCTTGATTATCGGCGCGATTTATGCCGGAGTGATGATTTTTCAGTCTACAGAGGTTGTCATGGCTATGAACGGGGCTCGCGAGGTCTCTGAGCAGGAAGCGCCTGAGCTCTATCATATCGTACAAGATATGGCCATGGTGGCTCAGATTCCGATGCCACGTGTCTATATCGTAGAGGATCCCTCTCCCAATGCTTTTGCAACTGGCTCTAAGCCGGAAAATGCAGCTGTCGCAGCAACGACAGGTATCTTGCAAATCATGAATCGTGAGGAGCTTGAGGGAGTGATTGGCCATGAAGTCAGTCATATTCGTAATTATGATATCCGAATTTCAACAATTGCTGTGGCTTTAGCCAGTGCTATTACCCTATTGTCTAGCCTGGCTGGCCGGATGATGTGGTTTGGTGGCGGACGGCGCAGTAGTAATGATCGAGATAACGATAGTGGTTTGGGAATTATTCTCCTTATTGTATCACTGATTGCCATCATTCTGGCACCTTTGGCAGCTACCTTGGTGCAGTTAGCCATTTCTCGTCAGCGAGAGTTTCTGGCTGATGCTTCCAGTGTAGAGCTGACCCGCAATCCGCAAGGGATGATTAATGCCCTGCTCAAGCTGGATCGCAGTGAGCCTATGGAACATCATGTCGATGATGCAAGCGCAGCTCTCTATATCAGCGACCCTAAGAAAGAAGGCGGACTGAAGAAGCTTTTCTATACGCACCCTCCTATTTCAGAGCGGGTGGAGCGATTGAGACATATGTAAAAGCTGGGAGAAATCTCAGTTTTTTTATTGTTTATGCTATAATGATAGACGAATAATATAGTAAGTAGGAAATGTAATGAAAAAACTAAAAGCCTCTAAAGATTTATTTGCAATTTTTTATATTGTTAATTGGATTCTGTCTATAATAATAGCCCCCTTGGGTGGCTATGCAGTTATAGTTCTAATGCTATCTACTATAGAATTCCTGAGTTCAGGCAAGACAAGCATATTAATGCATTTTATGATGTTTAGTATGATTTTTAAGTGTGTTGTTCTAATCTATCTGTTTATTTATCTGATTTTGAGCTTTCGTTCGCTGATTCAGAGTATAAAGACAAGCAAGGACTCGCTTCATCTGGCTCCAATCAGTTTAATTCTGACTCTGTTGCTTCAGCTATTTCCATTCATCTTTGCTTTGAAACATACGCGAACCATAGAACCTTATCGCTGGTTGATAGGGGTTGTGCCACTATGCTCGATTTTGTCTTTCCTAAGCTATCTTTACGCTCGGTATGGACTCAAAGGACAAAGAAAGAAGGCACTGCTCTGGGCAGGGCATGTGGTTAATGGCATGCTAACTTTGCTCATGGTTGTAGCTTTTTTTCAACCTATCATTCCCCAATTAACACGAACCAGCCGAGTTCTCAGCAGCTTGGAGCAGGAGTACAAAAAGCGGGGTATGGATGCTAAGGTAGAGACTGTACCGAGTGGATACGGGGAAGAAGATTCGAATAATCCAGACTTTAATGATATATACCCAATCGGGAAATTTAAAGTAACTATTGGCAAGCATTCTTTCTATGAAGAAGTTCGAGTCAATAAGGCGGGAGGTATTGACGAAGCTGCGTTTATTGATCCGAAAACAACACCTTCTCCCATACTGCGAGTTATTCTCCAAAAGGAAAATAGTCAAGAAAATCTAATCAAAACGAAAGAAAACGTAGAAAAAAGTCTAGATAATATAGATGAGAGTGTTAATATCATTCCTCATTATGGGAATACAGAGGTTTCTGTAGAGTACATAACTAATCCTAAGCGCTCAAAACCCAAGAGCTTTGAGGAAAAAGATTTCAAGTTAAATTCTCTCTTTGATCTTACTGATGAGAAATTGCTAGAAAAAGAAGATGTTTGGATCAGTATTAGAATTGAGCTGAATCTGAAGCAAAGGCTCTTTGCTTCAGATTCAGGGGAAAAATTCTTGCATGATATGGACTATTCTCTCTTTCAGACAGGAAACTATGTCTTTGAGATAGAGGAGACAGACAAGGATAATTTTACTAGCAAAAAGCAATTTTTTGCTAAAATTAAGGACGGAAAGTTAGTCCAGTTAAACAAGAACGACAGTGACCAAGACTTGACTGAAGGGTCAGTATCATTGCTAGAATACTCTTATCGTGGTAGTATAGGCTATTCCATAGACGAAGGGTATGACCACATGGTTGATTGGCCTGATTGATACGGAAATGAATAGAAGAGGGGGAATTTTATGATTCTATTCCCTCTTTTTTTAGTCAAATCTATTTTAGTTCATTAGGTAGATTCATTTTACTTCCTTTCATTCATGTCTAAAAAATATTCGTTTAGATTTTGTTACAGTTTCATTTCAGTTGTCTATAAACCTTAGATTATCCAAGTTTATTTTTGTATAAGTAAGGAGGCTAGATTTAAAAAAGCCAGTGTTTTCAAGTTGTCAGGTTGAACCCTCCTGACTTTCTTATAAAATTAGCATTTTCTTGAAAACTATAAAATTTTCAGAAAAAATCACTATATTGAGTTATTTTATTATTCAAGTTAATCTATTTGTATCATTTAGAAATACAAAGTAGTTTTTTTGTAACATATTCGAAATATATTACTAGTATATTAAATTTAGTAAAAAATTTTATTGCATATATGAAACCGAGGGCTCAATATGTTGAAAACATTTGGAAAAATTTTCAAAGTCATTAGAGAATCAAAAAATATGTCTCTTAAAGAGGCGGCAGCCGGAGATATTTCGGTGGCTCAGCTGTCTCGTTTTGAGCGGGGAGTCAGTGGTATCACGCTTGATTCTTTCTATTGCTGCTTAAAGAATATGGCTGTTTCTCTAGACGAATTTCAGTATGTTTACCATAACTACATTGAGGCAGATGATGCGCTTTTCTCAAAAAAAGTAGCTGATGCTTATCAGGAAAACAATGTCGTCAAGCTCCAAAGTATATTGGCTAGCTCAGAAGCTTTGGCTGAAAAGTTCCCTGAGAAGAAGAATTATAGGCTTAATACAATTGTTGTTAGAGCAGTATTGTCTTCCTGCAGTCCAGATTTTCAGATTAGCAAGAAAGATATAGAATTTCTGACCGATTATCTCTTTTCCGTTGAGGAGTGGGGGCGTTATGAGCTCTGGCTCTTTACTAATAGTGTGGATCTATTGACCTTGGAAACACTGGAGACCTTTGCTAGTGAGATGATTAACCGCACCCAGTTTTATAATAATCTACCGGAGAATCGCCGGCGTATTATCAAGATGCTGCTTAATGTTATCAGCGTCTGCATAGAGAGTAATCATTTGCTAGTTGCTATGAGATTCCTCAATTATCTTGACCATTCTAAAATCCCTGAGACAGATCTTTATGATCGGATGCTGATTAAGTATCATAGGGCTCTTTATTCTTACAAGGTTGGGAATAGCTATGCTCTGAGTGATATTGAGGAGTGCTTATCTTTCTTGGAATTTTTAGATTCCTTCGGTGTTGCCCAGAAGCTCAAGGCTCAGTTTGAAAGGATTTGCCTTTCCCAGTTGCAGATGTGCAAATAAAATAGACTCATTTCTAAAAATATACTAGAATAAGAGTATAACTTTATACCAAATTCAGAAGGAGGCTTTATGATGGAGAAAAAAATTCATTATAAGATGCATAAAGTTAAGAAGAACTGGGTAGCCATCGGTGTGACTACCTTAGCACTTATCGTAGCACCAAAAGTACTTGGTCTCGAAGCAGGTCTTGTCCACGCTGATGATGTTAAGCAGGTGGCAGTTCAAGAACCAACTGCAGCTCAGGATAGTGGCTCAGGGCAGCCAGTTCAAGTACAAGCTAACTCAGCTTCTCAGTTGGAAGCAGAAAAAGCAACTTCTGCAGACAAGGTGACTGATGCTGCTGTAGCCAGTGAAAAAACTGCTAAAACTGCAGCAAATACGGAAGCGACAGCTCAAACAGATGCTCAAGAGCCAGCTAAGCCGGCAGTAGAAGAAGCAGCAACTACAGAAAAAGCAGCCGTTGCTGAAGAAGCAA
The DNA here is from genome assembly GCF_003943655.1 of Streptococcus sanguinis. GTDB lineage: Bacteria > Bacillota > Bacilli > Lactobacillales > Streptococcaceae > Streptococcus > Streptococcus sanguinis_F. Next base: position 146,438 of record NZ_RJMM01000003.1, on the reverse strand, counting down.
AAGCAGCTAATGCAACATCAGAAACTGCTAAAACTGCAGCAATTGCTCAGGATAGACAAGCAAGTCCAGCAACTGCTGACAAACAAGCAAAAAAGACTGTTACAGACAAAATTGTTGCAAATCCAAAGGTTGCAAAGAAAGATCGCTTGCCAGAACCGGTTCAAAGACAGGGAGCGATAGCTGAAAGAATGCGTGCTGCTCAAGCTCAAGCGGCGCCTGTTAATACTGAGCATGATGATGATGTGCTGGCTCACATCAAGACGATTGATGGCAAGAAATACTATGTTCAGGACGACGGTACAGTTAAAAAGAATTTTGCAGTTGAGCTTAATGGAAAAGTTCTTTATTTCGATGCAGAGACCGGAGCCTTGGTTGATTCAGCTGAGTATCAATTCCAGCAAGGTACTAGCAGCCTCAACAATGAATTTACCAGAATGAATGCCTTCCATGGTACAACGGATAAGGACATCGAAACAGTAGATGGCTATTTGACAGCAGATAGCTGGTACCGTCCAAAAGCTATCCTCAAGGATGGAAAAACATGGACAGCATCAACAGAAACAGACCTACGTCCCCTTTTAATGGCTTGGTGGCCTGATAAGCAAACGCAGATTAGCTATCTCAACTATATGAACCAGCAAGGTTTGGGAGCAGGAGCTTTTGAAAACAAAGTGGAACAAGCTATCCTGACAGGTGCTTCTCAGCAGGTTCAGCGCAAAATTGAAGAAAGAATCGGTAAAGAAGGCGATACTAAATGGCTGAGAACACTGATGGGCGCATTTGTCAAAACTCAGCCAAACTGGAACATTAAGACAGAGTCTGAAACAACTGGTACTAATAAGGACCACTTGCAAGGCGGAGCTCTGCTTTATACCAATAGTGATAAGACTTCTCATGCTAATTCTAAGTACCGCATCCTGAACCGCACACCAACCAACCAAACTGGTACACCTAAGTACTTCATTGACAAGTCAAATGGTGGTTATGAGTTCCTGCTAGCTAACGACTTTGACAACTCTAATCCAGCTGTTCAGGCTGAGCAACTCAACTGGCTGCACTTTATGATGAACTTCGGTAGCATTGTAGCCAATGATCCGACTGCTAACTTTGACGGGGTTCGTGTCGATGCGGTAGACAATGTCAATGCAGACTTGCTCCAGATTGCCTCTGACTACTTCAAGTCTCGCTACAAGGTTGGAGAAAGTGAAGAGCAGGCTATTAAGCACCTGTCTATCTTGGAAGCTTGGTCTGACAACGACCCTGACTACAACAAGGACACCAAGGGTGCTCAATTGCCGATTGATAATAAGCTTCGTCTGTCCTTGCTTTATTCGTTCATGCGTAAGCTTTCTATCCGTAGCGGAGTAGAGCCAACGATTACTAATAGTCTGAATGACCGCTCTGCTGAAAAGAAAAATGGCGAACGGATGGCCAACTATATCTTTGTCCGAGCTCATGACAGCGAAGTACAAACTGTTATTGCCGACATCATCCGGGAAAATATCAATCCAAATACTGATGGTTTGACCTTTACCATGGATGAGCTCAAGCAAGCCTTCAAGATTTACAACGAAGATATGCGCAAGGCAGACAAGAAGTATACGCAGTTCAACATTCCAACTGCTCATGCTCTCATGCTCTCCAACAAGGACTCCATCACTCGGGTCTACTATGGGGATCTCTATACTGATGATGGCCAATATATGGAGAAGAAATCTCCTTACCACGACGCTATCGATGCCTTGTTGCGGGCTCGGATTAAGTATGTAGCTGGTGGTCAGGATATGAAAGTTACCTATATGGGTGTACCTCGTGAGGCTGATAAATGGTCTTACAATGGTATCTTGACCTCTGTTCGTTATGGTACCGGTGCCAACGAAGCAACGGATGAAGGAACAGCAGAGACCCGTACCCAAGGGATGGCAGTTATTGCTTCTAACAACCCTAACCTGAAACTGAACGAGTGGGATAAACTGCAAGTCAATATGGGAGCAGCTCATAAGAATCAATACTACCGTCCTGTGCTCTTGACGACCAAAGATGGCATTTCCCGCTATCTAACTGACGAAGAAGTGCCGCAATCCCTCTGGAAGAAGACAGATGCCAATGGTATTTTGACCTTTGATATGAATGATATCGCAGGCTACAGCAATGTCCAAGTTTCTGGTTATCTGGCTGTTTGGGTACCAGTTGGTGCTAAGGCAGATCAGGATGCTCGTGTAACAGCTAGCAAGAAGAAAAATGCCAGCGGTCAGGTTTACGAGTCTAGCGCAGCCCTTGATTCTCAGCTGATTTACGAAGGTTTCTCTAACTTCCAAGACTTTGCAACCCGTGATGATCAGTATACCAATAAAGTCATTGCTAAAAATGTCAACCTCTTCAAAGAATGGGGAGTGACTTCATTTGAGCTGCCGCCGCAGTATGTATCTAGCCAGGACGGGACTTTCCTAGACTCTATCATACAGAATGGTTATGCCTTTGAAGACCGTTATGACATGGCAATGAGCAAGAACAATAAATATGGTTCTTTAAATGACCTGCTCAATGCTCTCCGTGCTCTTCACAGTGTCAATATCCAAGCCATTGCGGACTGGGTGCCAGACCAAATCTATAACCTGCCAGGTAAAGAAGTGGTAACGGCAACTCGTGTCAACAACTACGGAACCTACCGTGAAGGCGCAGAAATCAAGGAAAAACTTTACGTTGCCAATACTAGAACGAATGGTACAGACTATCAAGGCAAGTATGGTGGAGCCTTCTTGGATGAACTCAAAGCTAAATACCCAGAAATCTTTGAACGAGTACAGATTTCCAACGGCCAAAAGATGACGACTGATGAGAAGATTACCAAGTGGTCAGCTAAACACTTCAACGGTACCAATATCTTAGGTCGTGGTGCTTACTATGTTCTTAAAGATTGGGCTAGCAACGAATATCTCAATAACAAGAATGGTGAGATGGTACTGCCTAAGCAACTGGTCAATAAGAAAGCTTCTACTGGATTTGTCAAAGATACTACTGGATTCAAGTACTATTCAACTAGTGGATATGAGGCTAAGAATTCCTTTATCCAAGATGAAAATGGAAATTGGTATTACTTCGATAAACGAGGTTATCTAGCAACAGGCGCGCAAGAAATTGACGGCAAACAGCTCTACTTCCTCAAGAATGGCATTCAGTTACGTGACTCTCTCCGTGAAGATGAAAATGGCAATCAGTATTACTATGATAAGACCGGTGCCAAGATTCTTAATCGTTACTACACTACAGACGGCCAAAACTGGCGTTACTTTGATGCCAAGGGTGTCATGGCTAGAGGTCTGGTAACTCTGGGTGGCAATCAGCAATTCTTCGACCAAAATGGCTACCAAGTCAAGGGCAAGATTGCGCGTGCCAAAGATGGTAAACTTCGTTACTTTGATAAGGATTCAGGTAATGCTGCTGCTAACCGCTTTGCCCAAGGTGATAATCCAAGTGACTGGTACTATTTCGGAGCAGATGGTGTTGCAGTAACAGGTCTTCAAAAACTTGGCCAGCAAACACTTTACTTCGACCAAGATGGCAAGCAAGTCAAGGGTAAAATCGTGACACTTGCAGACAAGAGTATCCGTTACTTCGATGCTAATTCAGGAGAAATGGCAGTCGGCAAGTTTGCAGAAGGATCTAAGAATGAATGGTATTACTTCGATCAAGCTGGTAAAGCAGTGACAGGTCTTCAGAAGATTGGCCAACAAACCCTTTATTTCGACCAAGATGGTAAGCAAGTCAAAGGTAAAGTAGTAACTCTGTCTGATAAATCTATCCGTTACTTCGATGCTAATTCTGGAGAAATGGCAGTCGGCAAGTTTGCAGAAGGTGCCAAGAACGAATGGTATTACTTCGATCAGGCTGGTAAAGCAGTGACAGGTCTTCAGAAGATTGGCCAACAAACCCTTTACTTCGACCAAAATGGTAAGCAAGTCAAAGGACAGCTAGTAACTCTGGCTGATAAATCAATCCGTTACTTCGATGCCAACTCAGGAGAAATGGCAGCCAACAAGTTTGTTGAAGGTGCCAAGAACGAATGGTATTACTTCGATCAGGCTGGTAAAGCAGTGACAGGTTTGCAGCAGATTGGCCAACAAACCCTTTACTTCGACCAAAATGGCAAGCAAGTCAAAGGTAAGATTGTCTATGTCAATGGTGCTAACCGTTACTTTGATGCCAATTCCGGAGAAATGGCGCGCAATAAATGGATTCAGCTAGAAGATGGAAGTTGGATGTACTTTGACCGCAATGGTAGAGGCAGACGCTTCGGCTGGAACTAATAGCAATAGAATAGGCTAAATGAAACTTAATCTTTAGCTTTCTAATAGACAAAAACGATAACTTCTTATTTGGAAGTTATCGTTTTTTGCTGTCTTCTGGGAGAACAAACATAAAAACAAAATTAAATCTATCAAATTTCTTTAATATCTTTCTTTTTTTCAATAGATAGGAGCAGAGCAATCACACCGATAATGCTGAAGATGAGCCAGCTAGCGTTCATATTCCAGATGGCCAGGCTGCTGAAGACCATAGTACCAAAGGGGACAGAGAAAGAAAAGAGCAGACTCAGAAAGCTGGAAGTCTGAGCGAGAACATCAGAAGGCAGTTTGCTCAGTAAGAGGGTGTTGATTTTGGGATTGATCTTGCCAGAGATATAAGCTAGTAAAAATCCAAAAGCAATGCCGACGAAAACAGGCAGATGCAAGAAATTGCTGACAGCAAGCAGAATCATTGTGAGAGCAGCCCAGAGGGTTAGTTGATTAAGCGATAGGCGGCTAAAGTAATCGTTGGGCGTCAGGCTGGCTGCGATTATGGCTAGGACAAGAGTGGTCTGAAGAACCAAGAGAGATTGACTAAAGGACAGCTGGAAGATGGGATTGTCCAGCAAGTAGAGATTATAAAGAGCTATAAGAGAACCTGCCATAGCGTTGACGATAAGGATTTGAGCCAACAGTTTGAGAAAATTGCTAGAACCTTCCTGCTCAAAGATGAGCTTGGACGATGTGTACATTTTCTTCAATTCTTCTTTCAGAGGAGCTTTTTTCTCAGAAATTGCCACTGGGTTATGGGTCAATCTGCGGCGGACTAGATAGAGGATGGTGGAGGATAGGAGAAAGGTCAGGGCGTTAACCAAAGCCACTAGGAAAAAGTCTTGCTGGCTGACGGTCAGGAGCCAAACTCCCAAAGCTTGTCCGGCCAGGCTGCAGAGAAAGCTGATAAGCTGGGTAAAAGAGAAGGCTTCCATAAGGTCTTTCTCTGGAACATTCTTTTTCAAAATCGGCATTTGCAGGCCGCTCCGATAGTCGCTGATGATATCAGAAAGGATATTCATCAAGCAGACGGCTGAGAAGGCTAGATAAGAGCTGGAGCGAGTCATGAAGGCAACAAGGACAAAGAGCAGGGCTTGAAGATAACCAAAATGAATCAACCAGCGAGCCTTATGGCCGGTCCTGTCAGCTTTGATACCAGCAAAGATAGTAAAGAATGTCGGAACCAAGACGATAAAATTAGCCACAGCAATAGCAAACTTGGGATTGGGCATGCTGGAAGCAAATACCACAAAAACAATATTGAAAATAGAAGCTCCCAAGGTGTTGAAGATTCGGGAAAGGCTGAGTGAGGCATAGACCCCATTTTTAAAAAATAATTTCATCGTAGACTCCTTTTCTAAACTGCTAGATTGTATAAAAGCTGATTGGGTGCATCTGTAATCTGGCTTTTGTTTTTTCTCTTTCTGATGACCATTATAGACCGTTTAAAGCCAAAAACAAGGGCTTTTCGGCAACTGGTTAGGTCTCATAAGTAAGTGGTAAAATTCTGAAAGTGACTTGCGCTAGCTCTTTCTGCTTTTAGTATAAAATAGAAAATCTAAGCAGCAGGAAATATTGCATATATTCAACGATTTTTTTGTGCAATTGTTAAGATGAGTAAGTTGGAGTATATTTTGCATAAAAAAACCACTTTTCAACTCAACATCGCTGAGCTTAGAAGTGGAGATTTGCATTATTTACTATATTTTTGAAAAGCAGTATCAAGGACTTCTTGATAGTAGTCAGCACTATGCTGACAGTTCAAGATTCGGAAAATATCGACAGCTTGCTTCATTTGCGAAAGCCCTTCTTCTTTTTGCCCTTTCAAACAAGCTAACTCTCCCTGAGCAAAGAGATAGACAATTCGGAAGTAAGTCTCATTTTCTTCGTAAAAGTGTCGCTCAATGACTTGTTGGAAATAGTCTGCCTGGGTGATATTTTCCTGACTGATGGCCAGCAAATATCCATTAAGAAAAGTAGTGTGCAGGGTGTTGCGATTGTTGACAAACAAGGTAGCAAAATCCTTTCTTGAGAGGATTTCTTTGGTGTATTGGGAAAACAAGTCTAGAGATAAAACCGGAGTGCAGACAGAGAAGAGATTGAGTTCGTAGCGCCCCCAAATGTCAACTGAAAAGAGGTAATCATGGAGGAAATCCAGTTCTCCTGGACTGGCCTTTTCAGACTCCTTGAGGGCACAGAGATAGGCCTTTACAATCAGGCGCTCAACCCAATCGCTAGCCTTCTTGCTTTTTTGAGTGATTTTTTCTTTTTCCAGATAAAGTTCCTCTAAGAGGTCAAGCTGATTGGCTTGCAACAGGTCTTGAATTTGGCTTAAGAGTTCCTTGTGAGAATGATGATCCTGGATGCCGGCTGCAACGGTAAATTCTTCCGTTTCCGTGTGGATGGCGCTGAGAGCGCTAAAAAGTTTCTGTGCCGAAAGTTCGCTCTGCCCATTTTCAAAGCGAGAGAGCATAGATTTTGAAAATTCTCCGCCAGTTGCTTCGGATAAAGAGATGTGCCTTGCCTCTCGAAAAAATCTAAAAATCTGTCCTAGATGTTCCATTGTCTTCCCTCTTTGCATTTTATTATAACAAAATAATTTTCAATAACATCGAAGTGCTCAAACATGATATAATATAAAGAAAAAAACAAAGAGGAACTTATGTTGCATATTCAAGAAATTCGGAAGAATCCAGATGGTCTAGCTTTTGAGAAAAAGCTGGACTTGGCAGAGGAGTTAAAAGAGCGCAATCCTGAGATTTTAGACGTTCAGGATATTGTAGCCAAAGGAAAGGTTCAATATGAAGACGGCCTTTATTTTCTGGATTATGACTTGTCATATACCATTACCTTAACGTCCAGTCGTAGCATGGAGCCAGTGGAACTCAAGGAGTCTTATCTAGTCAACGAAATTTTCATGGAAGAAGGACAGGCTGCATCGCAGGAACTGATTGATCAGGACTTGGTGCTTCCGATTGAAAATGGCGAGATTAATATAGCTGAGAGTGTAGCTGACAATATCCTGATGAATATTCCACTGAAAATCCTAACAGCTGAGGAAGAAGCCGGCCAAGGTTTTCTGTCTGGTCAGGACTGGCAGGTTATGACGGAAGAGGAATTCGCCGCTGCCCAGGAAGCTCAAAAAGAGAAGAACAATCCTTTCGCCGGTTTGCAAGGACTGTTTGATGAATAATTCTTGTNAAAATTTTGAAAATAATTTGAGAATTTGAAATAATTTGTTATACTAAGTATAAAAAGAAAATAGACAATGAAAATTGTCTTATAGAAGGAGATTTAATGGATACATTTTTCTTTCCAACCTGGTTGATTCCAGTAATTATTGGTTTGGTTGTACTTGTTGTACTTTTAGTGAAAGGCTATGTTAACGCACGCCCTAACGAAGTAGTTGTAATTACAGGTCTTCGTAAACAGCGTCACCTTCGCGGTAAAGCTGGATTTATGATTCCTTTTGTAGAGCAGCGCTCCTATTTGGATATTGAGCAGTTCTCAACAGATGTTCGCACATCTGAAGCAGTACCGACTCTTGACTTTATCAATGTACGTGCTGATGCAGCTGTTAAGCTGAAAATCGGAACGACCGATGAAATGATTGCTCGTGCAGCAGAAAACTTCCTTAATTGGAATACAACAGATATTTCTAACTCTGTTCAAGATGTCTTGGAAGGAAATCTTCGGGAAGTAATTGGTCAGATGGAGCTTCGTAAGATGGTCAATGACCGTCAGGAATTTGCCTCAAAAGTTCAGGACAACGTAGCTCCGGATCTGGCTAAGATGGNATTAGAAGTCATTGCCTTTACCGTTCAGTCTTTCTCTGACGAAGGTGGTGTGATTGATAATCTCGGTATCGAAAATGTCGAAACCATCAAAAAAGATGCCCTAATTGCAAAGGCTAAAGCTGAACGTGAGCGCAAGGAAGTAGAAGCTGAGCAAGACAAATTGGCTAACGACAAGCGCGTAGCCGCTGACTTAGAAATCGCTCAAAAGCAAAATGAGTTGAAACTGAAGCAAGCAGCCCTCAAGCAGGAAGCGGATATTGCGCAAGCTAAGGCTGATGCAGCTAAAGGGATTGAGGCAGAGGTGCAGCGTCGCGAGCAAGAACGTGTGGCTGCTGAAGCTAATATCATGAAGCAAGAGAAAGAGGCTGAAGTCAAGGAACGCGAAGTTAAGGTTCGGGAGCAAGAACTGGATGCTAACATCCGCAAACAGGCTGAAGCGGAGAAATACTCTCGTCAACAAGCAGCGGAAGCACAATTGATTGAGCGTCAACGTCAAGCCGAGGCGGAACTCTTTGAAACACAAAAAGAAGCCGAAGCCCGCAAGGCCCAAGCCGAGGCTGAGAAATTTGCGCAACTGCAAGAAGCTGAAGCCATTGAAGCAAAGGGACGTGCTGAAGCTGAAGCTATTCGTCTTAAGCTAGAAGCTGAAGCAGAAGGTTTGGATAAAAAAGCAGAAGCCATGAAGAAGATGCAGGAAGCTGCGATTACTGAGATGATTGTAGACAAACTGCCAGAAATTGCCCGTGCTGTAGCAGAGCCGCTTACTAAGGTGGACAAAATTACTATGTATGGTGAAGGCAATGCTTCTAAGATGGTTGGTGATATCATGCAGAGTATTGACCAAGTGTCGCAAGGTGCAGGCTTTGACATCCGTCAACTCCTAGCAGGAGCTCTTGGTGTTAATATGACTGTTAACAAGCTAAAACAAGATGAGCAACCTGTTATTGAAGCTGCAAATCTTGACACCGACAAAAAATAAAAGAAAAGGCAAATTGCTATGACCCGCACCCCAAAAGTTAGACAGAAAATCTAACTTTTGGGGTGTTTTTAATCTGAAATTAAGTTATACAAATAAACTAGGTGTATAACCTAAAAAGAATGGTGCTTCTCGGGTTCAGATTGACCTCAAATATAATATAGCTGTCTCAAATCTTTAGTGTTATTTGCTTGACTTAAAGCAATAAATAATTGAGAAGATTCTAGTAGGTGGCCAACTCCATATAATAAGCTCCCAGACTGAGTTTGGGAGCTTATTGATTTATATCTTCTGTTTGGCCTTGATAGTGGTAGATACAGAGTCGTTTTGCTTGGTCTGGACGACTGACGGTAAAGTGGAAGTAATGGTCCTTCTTGTCCAAGCTTTTGGTCTTGGAGAGTTTGAAATAAGTGGCTTGGCGGCTGGCCATGTGGAGTAGGATGTCATCTTCCATGACCATCAGAGGCTGGGGAAGATTGGAAAATTGATAAAAATCCTCTTGAAATTGATAGTAATTCTGGGAAAAATAGTCAAATTGAAGTTCCTCATGTACATTTTGAGTGGTCATCTGCGCCTCCTGAAGCTTGTATCGAAAGAATCTGATGGATAGCAAGGCCTTTGTAATGGTCACCTTCCTGCAGGAGGACCTGCTTGCAGTCCAGCAGAAAGACGGTAGCAGTAATGTCGGTCAGCTTTCCCTGATTAAGAAAGGTGATTCTGATGGGAACTTGATGACTGTAGGCTTGGTTGAGTAACTGGAATTTTTCCTGTCTATCAAGTTGGGGCAATTGGCTCATATCTAGTTCTTTTTTGGCCAAAGCAGTGCTGTGCTCAGAGAGGAAAAAGCCAGCCCACTTAGCCATGCCCCGATCCTGAAAGTCACGAGCTGACTGATAGGGGAGGTAGGAGCGGTCGGTCATGATAAGCCCTCCAGCCCTCCAGCCGAATGGCCACCTGTCAGCTTGCTTCGAGCGATGGCACGGGAGGAGCCCAGCAAGGCATTTCCCTTAAGCAGAGAGGCGAAGCCGAAGCGATCTCTGATGCGGTCAATCGTCTGTTGGAGCTCCTCTTCTTTTTGAATTTGCAGGGGATCGTCAAAGAGAGAAATCAGACCATAACCTTGATCGACAAAATCACTGTAAAAAACGCCAATCTGGCGGATAGCCCCGCCCTGATATTTGGAACGAAAAAGCTGAACCACAATTTGAGCCAGTCGATCGCTGTTATTGGTAGGCTCAATTTTTTTCTGTGTATGAATGGAAGGCAGGCGATCCTGCTTGGAATAGCGGGCATAGATGGAGACACACTGGCACTTCTTACCAGAGCGTCTGAGCCGAATGGCGACCTGCTCAGCCATTTCTCGGAAAACGAGCTCAATCTCTGCCTGCTGTCTATAATCTCGGGGGAGAATTTGCGAATTCCCTAGGCCGTGTGACTTGACCTGATAAGGCTTGTGAACATTGCTTTCATCAATGCCGTGAGCGTGAAACCAAAGCTGCAGGCCCAGGACTCCCATTTCTTTTTTGAGAATATCGGGATTAAAGTGAGCCAAATCATAAATGGAGTAGATTCCCAGCTTTTTCAGACGGGTGGCTGTTCGGTGGCCGATGCCCCAAAAATCTGTCATTGTCGGAATGGTCCAAACCTTGCTGGGAACATCCTCATAGGACCAGTTGACCCGCATCTTTTTTGTGTGTTTTGCTTCAATATCCAAGGCTAGCTTAGCTAGAAGAGGATTGGCGTTGCTCAGGCCGATAGAGGCATAAATCCCAGTCTTCTTCCATATAGCCTGTTGAATGCGGGCAGCCAGCAGATCTAGTTTGGTCCTGCGGTCTAGCGTCTGATCGGGAATGAAGTAGTTGATAGAGCTTGTCAAATCTAAGAAGCCCTCATCGATTGAGTAGGGGAAAATATCATCGGGAGCCGCAAAATCCTGGAAAATCTTTTGGATTTCCATGTTTTTCTGGATATAGTAGTTCATCCGAGGTGGGACCAATAAGGTCTTTTGAGCAGCGTCTTCAATAAAGCGCACATAATCTGCTGTAATTGGCAGTCCCTGCTTGCGAGCAGTAGCAAAGTTGAACTTACGGGTGTGGACATCAAAAGGAAGATTATAGCTTCGGCTGACATTTTGGCTGCCAAAATTCTTTTTAAAGAGAGGGGTAGCAGCTAGTATCAGTCCGGCAGAATTTTCAATTCGGCTCATGACACAGAGCGAGGTTTTTAAAGGGTCAAGGCCGAGGGCAATGCATTCGCAAGAGGCATAAAAACTTTTCATATCCACAAAAGCGATGTCTGAACGAGGCTCGCGTGAATAATCAAATAGGACCATAACTTACACCTCAATCGGCAGAAAATGTCCAACGACGATACCAACAATGCTAGGTTGGTCTTCATAAGGGGCAAAGAGGTCATCGTAGTCAGGATTGATAGATTCTAAGCGTAGGCCTTCAGCTTCGCGGTAGACTTTTTTGATATAGGTCTTGCCATTCCACATAAGAGCATAGACTGCCCCATCGTAGTCAAATCCTGTCTGTTTCATAAGGGCAACAGAACCATTGGGATACTTGGGCTCCATCGAATCCCCAGAGACCCAGGATGCAAAATCGTGCTGGATATCTTGATTAAAGTAGACAGTTTCGTAGTCTGTTTCATTGTCATAATAACTGTGACCGCGACCTGCAGCCAACTCAACGGATAGAACTTTATAGGCTGTAAGAGATCTGACTTTACGCTGTCTCTCTAGGAGCCGACTAGCGAGCTGGTCTACTTCTTTTTTATGCGGTGGGGTTAGTAAAGGGTAGGTGTAGAGCGCGCTGGTCTCATCCACAAAGTAGTTCTCCTGGACCTTGAGACAGGTGGCCAACCTCCTGAGATTTTTTGCGTGGGGTTCTGCTAGACCATTTTCCCAAGCAGAGTAAGTCTTTCTAGAAATTCCAAGCTCTTGGTAAATGGAAGACTGAGTCAAATTAAGCTCCAGCCGGCGTTTTTTTAATTTTTCATGAGAAAACATACTACACCTCCTATGTAACGTTTTAAAGGTTACGTATAGTATACCAGATGAAAATGAGAAAAGCAAGTGCTTTATTGAGTATTTTCATTCTTAGCAAGAATGTGGTAAACTGTAGGGAGGAATATAACTTGGAGGTAGAGAGATGTTTCCTATGACAGCAAAAACGATTATGACAGAAGAAGCTTATCGCCGTTTCGCTTGGACCAATTTTTGGTATAAAAAGAATGGCCTCTTTTCACTGATTCTCCCTGAGATAGTGGTGCTGATATGCGGTGCAATCTGTTTTTTCATCGGGGAACCTTTGCGAGGCGTAGCTTTTCTTGTTACTGTGGCTGTCCTTCCTTTTCTTTACTATCTGTCCATGAATCGCCATATTAAAAAGTTTTATAGAGGCAACCCCCTCTGGCATGATATAGAGCAGGAGTTTAGCTTCTATGAGACAGACTTTCGTGTCGTTAATCGGAATAACAATGCCAGATTTGACTATCAAGATATTGTGGCGATTATAGACAAGCCAGAAACTTTTTATATTATGGTTGGCCGGTCAATAGGGCTGATCTTGGATAAGGCAGACTGTCAGCCTGAATTAATTGATTTTTTACTAAAACTAAAAGAAAACAGAAGTCTCTAATTTTGGGGGACTTCTGTTTTTTATCTGTCCAGTTTTCAAAAAATTGGCCTCCTGTGCGATGTGTGTTATAATGTTTTTTATGAGAGTTGTTGCAGGTAAATACGGGGGCAGGCCCCTCAAGACTTTGGACGGCAAGACGACCAGGCCTACGACTGATAAGGTCAAGGGGGCGATTTTTAATATGATTGGTCCCTATTTTGACGGCGGTCGGGTGCTGGATCTTTATGCTGGGAGCGGGAGTTTGGCCATTGAGGCTATTTCGCGAGGTATGGAGACAGCTATCTTAGTCGAGAAGGATCGCAGAGCTCAGGCTATTATTTCAGAGAACATTCAGATGACCAAGGAGCCGGAACGTTTTGACTTGCTCAAGATGGAATCTGGCCGCGCTCTAGATACCTTGACAGGGGCTTTTGACTTAGTTCTCTTGGATCCGCCTTATGCCAAGGAGCAGATTGTGGCTGACCTTGAGAAGCTAGAGGAAGGCCAGCTCTTGAGTCAAGATGTTCTGGTAGTCTGTGAGACAGACAAGGAAGTTGAATTACCAGAAGAAATTGCAGGGCTGGGCATTTGGAAGCAGAAGATATATGGAATTTCAAAGGTGACGGTGTATGTCAGATAAGATTGGATTATTCACAGGGTCTTTTGACCCGATGACCAAGGGCCATGTGGACCTGATTGAGCGGGCTAGTAGGCTTTTTGATAAGCTTTATGTAGGGATTTTCTATAATCGGGAAAAGTCTGGCTTTTTCACAATTGAAGCCAGAGAGCGGATAGTCAAAGAAGCTCTGCAGCATTTGGATAATGTTGAGGTTATTACTTCTCAGAATGAGCTAGCAGTGACAGTGGCCAGAAGACTGGGAGCCAAGGCCTTTGTGCGCGGTCTCCGAAATAGTCAAGACCTAGACTATGAAGCCAATATGAACTTTTTCAATCAGGAATTGGCAGGAGAGCTGGAGACGATTTTCTTGCTCAGCAAACCAGTCTATCAGTATATCAGTTCATCACGTATTCGTGAGCTGATTGCTTTTCAGCAGGATATTGCGGCCTATGTGCCCCAAAGTGTAATCAAAGAATTAGAAAGAATCAACGATGAAAAGAATTAAGAAGTTTATATTGCCGACGGTCATTGGCGTCACTATTGCCTTTTTTATAGTAGCTCTTTACGTTCGTCTGCCTTATTATATAGAAGTTCCTGGTGGTGCCGAGGATGTTCGTCAGGTCTTGATAGTTGATAATAAGGCCGACAAGGAAGCAGGTTCTTATAACTTTGTGACGGTCGGAGTAGAGCAGGCAACTTTTGCTCATCTGGTCTATGCTTGGCTGACTCCTTTTACAGATATTTATTCCGCCAAGGATATGACGGGTGGCTCTACGGACGATGAGTTTAATCGGATCAACCAGTTTTACATGGAAACATCGCAAAATATGGCCAAATATCAGGGCTTAACGACAGCTGGTAAAGAGATCAAGATGGACTATCTGGGAGTCTATGTCCTGCAAGTAGCTGATAACTCAACCTTCAAAGGAGTTCTCAATATTGCTGATACGGTAACCGGTGTCAATGACAAGACATTTGAAAGCTCCGAGGAGTTGGTCAAGTATGTCAACTCGCAGAAGCTTGGGGATAAGGTCAAGGTGACTTTCCAAGAGGATGGTCAGGAGAAATCGGCAACCGGCAAGATTATCAAGCTAGAGAACGGTAAGAACGGGATTGGGATTAGTCTGATAGACAGGACAGAAGTCAGCAGTAATATTCCGATTACATTTTCAACTGAAGGTATTGGCGGTCCTAGTGCTGGTCTCATGTTCAGCCTAGCCATTTATACCCAGTTGGCTGATCCGACCCTTCGTGGCGGCCGCGATATTGCAGGGACCGGCAGCATCAGCCGTGAAGGTGAAGTTGGCGAAATCGGCGGAATCGATAAGAAAGTCGTTTCAGCAGCCCAAAGCGGAGCAGATGTTTTCTTTGCACCCAACAATGAACTTACAGAGGAAGAGAAGAAGCTTTCTCCCAATGGGAAAAACAACTACCAAACGGCTCTGGAGACAGCCAAGAAGATTAAAACGGATATGAAAATTGTTCCGGTTAAAACGCTGCAGGATGCCATTGACTATCTGAAAAAGAACAAGTAAGGAGTCTGGGCAAAAAGTCCAGACTTTTGAGTCTAAATTAGAAAAAATAGATGACGCAGTGGTTGATTGGCATCTTCCTTCGCTTTTTAAGCTCCAAAGATGACCTAATCAACTGTGCGGGGGTGGGAAGACGAACTTTTTAACTTGTTTGAAGTTCTTTNCCACTCCCTTTTCTTGTGAAACAGACAAAATCAGCTGGTCTTCTCTGCTTTAAATCGTCTGACTTTTTCAGAAAGATATTTTTGATGAAAAGTCCGCGAAATACTGGCTGATTTATGATAAAATAAAGTGTTGTAGATAAACTATCCAAGAACGTTAAAGGAAGAGTATGCGTAAAGATATTTCACCTGAATTGTATAATTATAATAAATTCCCAGGACCAGAGTTTAAACAGATTGACAGCAAGATTGTTGCAGAAAAATTCGAGTTTGAATTGATTGAGAACTATAAGGAAGGCTTTGACTTGACGGCCTTTCATCAGCGCTTTTCAGAAATTCTCACTAAGTTTGACTATATTGTTGGCGACTGGGGCAATGAGCAGCTGCGCCTGCGTGGTTTTTACAAGGACGAGCGGGCTAATGAAAGCGATGAGAAAATAAGCCGCTTAGAAGACTATTTGCTAGAGTACTGCAGCTATGGCTGTGCCTATTTTGTCTTGGAAAATCCAAATCCCCAGCGCGCTTCCTTTGATAAGAAATCGCATGGCAAGAAAGAGGCAGAAGGTCGGTCAAAACGTTCTCGCAATAGCCGTTCGGGCGGCAACCGCAATCGCAGAAGTGACCGAGACCGAGACAGTCGTTCTAAAAGGGACAATAAGCGCTCTCGCAACAATTCCCAGCAAGATAGGCAGAAAAAGCAAAAAGACAGCAATCGCCATTTTGTGATTCGCCAGAATAAAGGAGAAAAATGAAACCATCTATTTATAGCTTAACGCGTCAGGAAATGATTGAATGGGCGGAAGCTCAGGGAGAAAAGAAATTTCGTGCCTCCCAGATTTGGGAGTGGCTCTACCGCAAGCGGGTCCAGTCTTTTGAAGAGATGACCAATCTATCTAAAGATTTGATTGCCAAGCTAAATGATCAGTTTGTCGTCAATCCGCTTAAACAGCGCATTGTTCAAGAGTCTGCTGACGGTACGGTCAAGTACCTCTTTGAGCTGCCGGATGGTATGCTGATTGAGACGGTGCTCATGCGCCAGCACTATGGACTTTCTGTCTGTGTGACCACCCAAGTTGGCTGCAATATCGGCTGCACCTTCTGTGCCTCCGGCTTGATTAAAAAGCAACGCGACCTCAATAACGGTGAGATTGTAGCTCAGATTATGCTGGTTCAGAAGTATTTTGACGAGCGTGGTCAGGATGAGCGGGTCAGCCATATCGTAGTTATGGGAATTGGTGAGCCTTTTGACAACTATGACAACGTGCTCAAGTTTGTCCGGACGGTCAATGATGACAAAGGTTTGGCTATTGGTGCCCGCCATATAACGGTTTCGACCTCAGGGCTGGCTCATAAGATTCGTGACTTTGCCAATGAAGGTGTGCAAGTCAATCTAGCTGTATCCCTCCATGCCCCCAATAATGATCTGCGGACCAGCATCATGCGGATTAACCGTTCCTTCCCTATCGAAAAGCTTTTTGCAGCTATCGAATACTATATTGAGACGACCAACCGTCGGGTGACCTTTGAGTACATCATGCTCAATGAAGTCAATGACGGGGTAGAGCAAGCCAAGGAACTGGCAGAATTGCTGAAAAATATCAAGAAGCTGTCTTATGTCAATCTCATTCCTTACAACCCCGTTAGCGAGCACGACCAATACAGCCGCAGTCCCAAAGAGCGCGTGATGGCCTTCTACGATACCCTCAAGAAAAACGGAGTCAACTGCGTGGTTCGTCAGGAACATGGTACAGATATTGATGCAGCCTGCGGTCAGCTGCGTTCTAATACCATGAAGCGTGATCGCGAGAAAGCATTGGTAGAAAATGTTCAGCCTTAAGAACTATCTGACTTCAGCCGGTGAGCTGACTGCTAAGGGACGGAGATTGCTGATCGGAGGAAGCTGGCTCTATTTCTTGATGCTTTGCATTCTGTGCTTTATTCCTCAAGTTCCAGAGCCGGGAATGGAAACGCCAGGAATCCAGTATTTTGGCCGAATAGTAGTTTTGTTAATCCCTTTTAATTCCTTTGTCAATATTGGCGAGATTACTTCTTGGATCCAGTTGGTCAAAGTCTTTATACAAAATCTAGCCAATATCTTCTTGCTGTCGCCCTTAATCTTTCAATTGCTTTGCCTCTTTCCGAAGTTGCGGAAGACCAAGAAGGTTGTATGGCTGAGCTTTGGGATGAGTCTGTCTATCGAAGTGACTCAGATTCTGCTGGACCTTCTCATAAATGCCAATCGAGTCTTTGAGATTGATGATCTTTGGACAAATACTTTGGGTGGTTATCTGGCTTGGTGGGCATTTCAGCTTGGTCAAAAAATCTGGAAAAATCGTTAAGGCGACGCTTTCAAAAGAGATTGGTGAGAGAAAGGTTCGGATTTAGGAGAAAAAATTAAATTTTTTCTTGACAAGAAAAAGGGAAAGGCCTATAATAAAATAAATCATCAGAAAAGTAATAATTTTTTCTACTTTCAGGGAACCTGTGGTTGGTGGAAACAGGTAGTGGAGGGTTATGAAGTGGGCTGATGGAAAAAATGAATTTGAAGCAATAAAAATTCGGTGAGCACACCTTACAGTGCAGCTTGTTGTTAGACAAGACAGAGATATGGAAACAGTCTATACTTTGCTCCATAATTGAGGTGGCACCGCGATTTTACGCCCTCACACAGAGTTTTTTCTGTGTGTGGGCTTTTGTTTTGCTTGAAAATAAAGAAATGAGGCAATCAAGATGACAGAAACTAAAGGATATTTTGGACAATTCGGCGGCTCCTTCGTACCGGAGCCTATCCAGGCCTTGCTGGATGAATTAGAACTGACTTTTGAGAAGTATAAGGATGATCCAGAATTTTTAAAGGAATACCGTCATTATTTGGCGGATTATTCAGGTCGGGAAACCCCGCTCTACTATGCAGAAAGTCTGACTCAGCATCTGGGTGGAGCTAAGATTTATCTGAAGCGGGAAGATCTCAATCATCTGGGCTCGCATAAGCTCAATAATGTTTTGGGGCAGATTCTTCTAGCTAAGCGCATGGGCAAGACCCGAGTCATTGCTGAAACGGGAGCTGGTCAGCATGGTGTGGCAACTGCGGCAGCCGCAGCTAAGTTTGGTATGAAGTGCGATGTCTACATGGGTGCAGAGGATGTAGAGCGCCAGCGCCTCAATGTCTTCCGCATGGAAATGATGGGAGCGACTGTTCACGCTGTGGAAACAGGAACCAAGACCCTCAAGGATGCTGTGGATGCAGCCTTTGGAGCTTGGATGAGTGATTTGGAAGCCTTTTATGTTTTGGGTTCGGCTGTCGGTCCTCACCCTTATCCGACGATTGTCCATGAATTCCAAAAGGTGATTAGTGAAGAATCTCGTCGGCAGATTTTGGACAAGGAAGGTCGCTTGCCAGACTATGTCATTGCTTGCGTAGGTGGTGGCTCCAATGCTATCGGTGCCTTCTCCCAATATGTGGCGGATGAAGAAGTTAAGTTAGTGGGAGTTGAAGCAGCTGGGCGAGGACTTGATACAGACCAGCATGCGGCGACCATGACCAAGGGAAGCGTCGGAGTAGTGGATGGTATGAAGACCTACGCTGTCTTTGCAGAAGATGGTCAAGTAGCACCGGTTTACTCCATTTCAGCAGGCTTGGACTATCCTGGAGTTGGTCCTGAACATGCTTTCTTTAAAGATTCTGGTCGAGTAGAATACGTGGCCGCGACAGATGATGAAGCTGTGGATGCCTTGCTTCTCTTGACACAAAAGGAAGGAATTTTGCCAGCAATCGAAAGTTCTCACGCCATTGCTGAAGCCATCAAGCGAGCTCCGCAACTGTCATCTGACCAAATAATTGTTATCAACGTATCTGGTCGTGGAGACAAGGATGTGGCAGCCATTGCCGACTATCTAGAAAAACGAAAATAAAATACCCAACAGAAGAGTAGTAACACCCCTCCTTTCAGAGAGTCTGTGGTTGCTGTAAACAGGCAGGAGAAGTTATGAAATGGGCTGCTGGAGTCAAAATTTAGTCCTTTAGTTGAACTTTTATTACTTTGTTAGCTTACTTTGCCATGAGCCAGTATGCTGCCTTCTACTAAAAGGGATCTAAATGACTGTAAATAGGTAAATGAGATGTGGAGCCTGAAAACTCCATAACTGAGGTGGCACCGCGATGACACGCCCTCACAGGATGAACTGTGCGGGCGTTTTTCTGTAGTTATGGAGCAAGTTATGACCGTAAACAGGTGCTATCTGTTCTTGTGGAATGCGGTCATAGCTAGCAGTTTGTTCCTCCTTAAACGCTTCTGATTAAATAGAAAGAAACATTATGCAAAAGATTTTACCAGCTGATATTTTATCGCCGATTCTGGCTTATATGCGGATTCAGGGCGACCACAAGGTGATTTTGGAAAGTATTCCGAGAGATAGCGAGACAGCTCGCTTTTCTATCCTAGCTTATAACCCAGTCTTTGAAGTTCGCTATGAAAATGGCCAGTTAACAAAGAATGGGCAAGTAATTGAGGAAGATCCATTGGACTATCTGCATGAGTTAGCCGTAAAAAAAGATCATCATTCAGACCTGCCTTTTGGCGGTGGAGCCATCGGTTTTGTCGGCTATGATATGATTTCCCTCTATGAGGAGATTGGCCAGATTCCAGCTGATGTGATTGGAACGCCGGACATGCACTTTTTCGTCTATGAGAGTTACATGGTTTTTGACCATAAAAAAGACAAGGTCTATATCCTTGAGGAAGCGCTCTACAGTAATAGAAGCGAAGCAGAATTGGCTGCTAGTCTGGAGCGAATCATGACTGAGCTGGCGCAGCCTGCGGGAGCTGAATTTTCACCACTGGAACTGTCCAGTTTGAACTTCCAGAGTCATATCGAGCAAGCAACTTTTGAAAAAATGGTGGAAGAAGCGCGTAGCTTGATTCGGCAGGGAGACATGTTCCAATGCGTTCTCAGTCAGCGTTTTTCAGCAGAGTATTCTGGTAGGCCACTGGATTACTATCGCAATCTGCGTGTGACCAATCCTTCCAACTATCTCTACTTTTATGATTTCGGGGATTATCAGATCATCGGAGCCAGCCCAGAAAGTCTGGTCTCTGTCAAGCAGGGGCAGGTTACGACCAATCCTATTGCTGGGACCAGACCGCGCGGGCAGGATGAAAGAGAAGATAAAGCCTTGGCGAAGGAGTTGCTGGCTGACGAGAAGGAAGTGGCTGAGCATCGTATGTTAGTTGATTTAGGGCGTAATGATATCGGTAAAATTGCCCAGAATAACAGCGTGGAAGTCACTAAGTACATGGAGGTAGAGTATTTCCGCTATGTCATGCACCTGACCAGTGTGGTCCGTGGTCAGCTTCTGCCTCAACTGACAGCTATGGATGCGCTCAAGTCAACCCTGCCGGCCGGCACCGTTTCGGGTGCGCCTAAGATTCGAGCCATGAAACGGATTTATGAGCTAGAGCAGGAAAAACGTGGCGTTTATGCGGGGGCTATTGGCTATCTGTCTGCGACAGGCGATATGGATTTTGCCATCACTATACGCACTATGGTTTTGAAAAATGGCAGAGCTTACGTTCAAGCTGGAGCGGGTATTGTTTATGACTCGATCCCTACTAATGAATACCAAGAAACCATCAACAAGGCCAAATCAATGACCAAGATAGGAGAGATGCAATGATTTTATTGATTGATAATTATGATTCTTTTACTTACAATCTAGCCCAGTATATCGGCAATTTTGCAGAAGTTAAGGTCTTGCGTAATGATGATGCAGGCCTTTATCAAGCGGCAGAAGAAGCTGATGCTTTGGTTCTATCTCCGGGTCCAGGCTGGCCAGCAGATGCAGGACGGATGGAAGAACTTATCCGTGATTTTACTAGTAAAAAGCCGATATTGGGGATTTGCTTGGGGCACCAAGCCATTGCAGAAGTATTTGGCGGAAAGCTAGGATTGGCTCCCAAAGTCATGCACGGCAAACAAAGTATTCTGCGTTTTGAGGGAAAATCTCCTATCTATGAGGGGCTAGAGGATGGACAGCCGGTTATGCGCTATCATTCGATTTTGATTGAGGAGATGCCGGAGGATTTTGAAGTGACGGCTCGGGCGGCTGATGATAACTCGATCATGGCTATCCAGCACAAGAGTCTGCCCATTTATGGTTTTCAGTATCATCCAGAAAGTATTGGCACGCCGGACGGCTTGTCGTCTATCAAGAATTTCATCGATTTAGTAAAATAAAGGAGGATGTATGAAAGAGATAATTGCAAAACTAGCTGATTTTAAGGATTTAAGCAGCGCTGAGATGACAGATGTTATTGAGCGTATTGTCACTGGACGGGTGACAGAGTCTCAAATTGTAGCTTTCTTGCTGGGGCTTAAGATGAAGGGGGAGACGATTGAGGAACGAACTGCTTTGGCTCAGGTAATGCGAGGCCATGCTAAGCAGATTCCAACCACTATTCGCACTGCAATGGACAATTGCGGTACCGGTGGAGACAAGTCTTTCAGCTTCAATATTTCGACTACGGCAGCTTTTATACTGGCAGGTGGCGGGATTAAGATGGCCAAGCACGGCAATCGCTCCATTTCTTCTAAGTCAGGCTCAGCTGATGTGTTAGAAGCTCTGGGTATCAATCTAGACTTGGACGCTGCTAGCTTGGGCAAGGTTTTTGAGCAGACAGGTATCGTCTTTCTCTTTGCAAAGAATATGCACCCAGCCATGAAATACATCATGCCAGCACGTCTTAGCTTAGGCATTCCCACAATCATGAATCTAACTGGCCCCCTTATCCATCCCATGAGTCTAGAAACTCAGCTTTTGGGGACCAGCCGGCCGGATATGTTAGAGAGCACAGCAGAGGTTTTAAAAAATATGGGCCGTAAGCGTGCAGTAGTCGTGTCGGGGTCGGATGGTCTTGACGAGGCCGGCCTTCATGGCCGTACCCAGTATGCTCTGCTGGAAGATGGGCAAATCAGCCTGCACAGCTTTCTGCCGTCAGATGTTGGCATGGAAGAGATAGCTCTTGAAGCGATTCGCGGAGGCAATGCCAAGGAAAATGCAGAAATTCTGCTATCTGTCCTGCAAAATCAAGCCAGCCCCTATCTAGAAACGACAGTGCTGAATGCGGGATTGGGCTTCTATGCTAATGGGAAATCAGACAGCATAGAAGAAGGAATAGCTTTGGCCCGCCAAGTAATTGCAAGCGGTGCAGCCTATGAAAAACTCAAGCAACTACAGGAGTATCAAAAATGAGCAAAGAATTTCTCCCGACCATTCTAAAGCAAAAAGAGCAGGAAGTGGCGGCTATGTCTTATGAAGAGCTGCAACCTCTGCGCTCGACCTATTCCCTCTATGAATATCTCAAAAGTCGTCCTCAAGAGCTGCAGCTGATTGCTGAGGTTAAAAAAGCCAGCCCCAGTCTGGGAGATATTAATCTCGGTGTGGATATTGTGGAGCAGGCTCGCACCTATGAACGATGCGGTGCAGCCATGATTTCGGTCCTGACAGATGAGATTTTCTTCAAAGGACATCTGGATTACCTGAGAGAGATTTCCAGTCAAGTGACCATTCCAACCCTCAATAAGGACTTTATCATTGATGAAAAGCAGATTGTTCGCGCCCGCAATGCAGGAGCGACAGTTATTCTTCTGATTGTAGCTGCCTTGTCTGAAAAGCGGCTGCAAGAACTCTATGATTTTGCGACAGGTTTAGGCTTGGAAGTTCTGGTCGAAACCCATAATCTGGCGGAGCTGGAAATTGCCCATAGAATAGGAGCACAGATAATCGGTGTCAATAACCGCAATCTAGTTACTTTTGAGACTGATATCAATACAAGTCTTCAGCTATCTGCCCATTTCAAAGATGACAGGGTTTACGTGTCTGAGTCCGCTATTTTCAGCAAGGAAGATGCTGAGCTAGTAGCTCCTTATTTCCATGCGGTTCTAGTCGGAACAGCCCTGATGCAGGCAGAGGATGTGGCAGAAAAAATCAAGGAGCTGAAAATTGACAAAGGTTAAGATTTGCGGCTTATCAACGGCCAGCGCTGTGGAAACGGCATGCCAGGCTGGTGCAGATTATATTGGATTTGTCTTTGCTGAGAGCCGTCGGAGGGTTAGTTTGGAGCAAGCTCAGGAGCTAGCTACCTTGGTGCCGCCTACTGTCCGAAAGGTAGGAGTTTTCGTCTCTCCGAGTTTAGCAGAGCTGCAGGAAGCTATTTCGGTGGCAAATCTGGATTTGGTGCAGATTCATGGCGATTTTAATGAAGATCTTCTGTCTGAGATCGGCCGGCCGGTTATTCGAGCTTATCAGGTCAAGGGAGCGTTAAAAGGAGTCAGCCAACAAGCGGACTACCTGCTCTTTGATGCCCCTCTTGCCGGTAGTGGTCGGACCTTTGACTGGCAATCTTTTGACAAGAATCAAATCCACCAGCCCTTCTTTATCGCCGGTGGTTTGAATGCAGGAAATGTCCGAGAAGCGATTCAGCACTTCGCTCCTTACGCAGTTGATGTCTCAAGCGGGATCGAGACTGACGGCCAGAAGGACTTAGAGAAAATAAAAGAATTTATAGAAAGAGTGAAACATGGCATATAATCAACCCAATCAAGAAGGATTTTACGGTGAGTTTGGCGGGCGCTTTGTTCCAGAAACTCTGATGACAGCAGTTTTGGAGCTGGATAAAGCTTACCGTGAGAGTAAAAAAGACCCAGCCTTTCAGGCAGAGCTGGACGAGTTGCTGAAGCAGTATGTAGGGCGAGAAAATCCTCTCTATTTTGCTAAAAATCTGACAGCCTATGCTGGCGGTGCTAAGATTTATCTGAAGCGAGAAGACCTCAACCATACCGGGGCCCATAAAATCAATAACGCTCTAGGCCAGGTCCTATTAGCTAAGCGAATGGGCAAGAAGAAAATTATTGCAGAGACTGGTGCGGGTCAGCATGGAGTAGCTACAGCCACTGCTGCAGCCCTTTTCAACATGGACTGTACTATCTACATGGGCGAAGAAGATGTCAAGCGCCAAGCCCTCAATGTCTTTCGGATGGAACTTCTTGGAGCCAAGGTGGAGTCTGTGACCGATGGCTCTCGAGTCCTCAAGGATGCGGTCAATGCAGCTTTACGAGCTTGGGTGGCTCAGGTCGATGATACTCACTATATTATGGGATCGGCCTTGGGACCCCATCCCTTCCCAGAGATTGTCCGCGACTATCAGAGTGTGATTGGTCGTGAGGCTAAGCGCCAGTTTGCTGAGCAAAATGCAGGTGCCCTGCCAGATGCTTTAGTCGCCTGCGTTGGCGGTGGTTCCAATGCTATTGGGCTCTTTTATCCCTTTGTAGATGATAGTACAGTGGCTATGTATGGAACAGAAGCGGCTGGGCGAGGCATCGATACAGATGAACATGCTGCGACCTTAACCAAGGGCCGGCCGGGTGTTTTACACGGTGCCTTGATGGATGTCTTGCAGGATGAGCAAGGGCAGATTCTGGAAGCTTTCTCTATCTCTGCTGGGCTGGACTATCCGGGCATCGGTCCCGAACATTCTCATTTTAATGCTATTCAGCGCGCGACTTATGTCCCAGTCACAGATGAAGAAGCCTTGGAAGCCTTCCAGCTCCTATCTCGTATCGAAGGGATTATTCCTGCTCTAGAGTCTAGTCACGCTATTGCTTACGCAGTTAAGTTGGCTAAGGAGTTGGGACCAGATAAATCAATGATTGTCTGCCTATCCGGCCGTGGTGACAAGGATGTCGTTCAGGTAAAGGAACGCTTGGAAAAAGAAGCGGCTCAAAAAGGAGGTGCCCATGACTAAAACACTCACTCAGCATTTAGAAACCATCAAAAGAGAAGGCAAGGGAATTTTCCTTCCTTATATCATGGCTGGTGATCACGAGAAAGGTTTAGCAGGATTAGCAGAAACTATCGCATTTTTGGAAAACTTGGGTGTGTCAGCCATTGAAATCGGCCTGCCATTTTCAGACCCTGTTGCAGATGGGCCGGTTATTGAAGAAGCCGGTCTGAGAAGTCTGGGTCACCATACTTCGGCCAAGTCTTTAATCGCAAGCTTGCAGAAGTTGGACACTCAGCTGCCTCTCATCATCATGACCTACTTCAATCCTATCTTCCAGTACGGTCTCAAAGATTTTATCAAGGATTTGGCTAGGACGCCGGTTAAGGGATTGATTATTCCGGATCTGCCCTACGAGCATAGGGACTTTATCCTGCCTCTGCTGGAAGATTCAGATATCGCTCTAGTTCCTTTAGTGAGCCTTACGACTGGACTAGAACGTCAGCAGGAGCTGATCAAGGAAGCGGAAGGTTTTATCTACGCTGTAGCTATCAACGGTGTGACAGGTAAGAGCGGAAGCTACCGCAATGATTTGGACCAGCATTTGAGTAAACTCCATGATATTGCAGAGATTCCAGTACTGACGGGCTTTGGCGTTTCAACTTTAGAGGATGTTGACCGCTTCAATCAAGTCTCAGATGGAGTTATTGTTGGATCTAAGATTGTCAAAGCTCTTCATGAAAAGGACGCCAGCATAGCAACCTTTATCCAAGAAGCAGCAGCCTATAAGAAATAAATAAAATGAGGTTCTTTCTATCGAACCTCATTATTTTCTTTATTTGATATCAATAATTGTACCGTCTCCTATATTAATTCCTTTAGAAGTAAAGGTTTTTAAAGCATTTTTCGCAATGATTTGAGTTGATGCGGTATCCACAACTCCGCCTATAAGAGCACCAGCAATAGGAACCATTTTTCCTAAATTCACAGCTCCTTTAGTGCCAAATTTGGTTACCAATCTAAAACCAACCGCTTGATTAATTTTTGTTAGTACTTTTCCAGGGATTTTTTTAATTACTCCAGTTGCCATTTTATTTGCAATAATAATCCCGGCTTTCTTTGCAATATCAGCAACAGATGTTCCAGTTAATGAGGCATAAACAAATGTTTGAACTTGATCTCTCTTTAAATCGTATCCTCTCATATAAGCTATAGTGGCAATCATTCTCATTTGAACTAAAATAACAGAAGTTATATTGGCTGGAATAGTTACCGGCATTGTTAATATTCCCCCAAATCCAGTAACGAAACCAGATATTCCAGCTTTTGAAGTTTGATAAGTAATCATCTTTGAAATTGCAGTTTCTATATCATCATGCTTCAAATAATCAGCAGCTAGTTCTTCTATAGTCTTTTGACCAGGGATACCATTAATTGTAGTTTCATAAGTCCAGTCAAGAACTTTTAACATCGATTTTTCATCAATGTTAGGCATTTTTAATTTTGATTTTGGTAATTCTAATTTCATAATAAAATCCCCTTAATAAATAATCTGCTTTCATTATATAGTACTTTTACGAATTACACAATACATTTAAAAATTAAAACAGCAAATACACCAAACAAAAGACAGGGTACAAATGCTAGCCTGTCTTTTTTCTTTTTAAAGCAGAAACAGGCGAGGCCAGAGAAGCTAGCGATTTGGATAAGAATGAGAATTTCCGTCAGACTGAAAATGGCTGAGCAGGACGCCAGAAAGAGAAAGTCTCCAGCGCCAATACGAAGATTATAAAAGAAGGCTAGAAGTCCTAGGGCTAAAAAGAAGAATACGAGAAGATTAACGCCTGTTGTCACTATCAACAAGAGATGAAAAATCAGCCAGACCATCAGGGGATATTGCTGCTCTCTTTGATCGTAGATGGCCAGGGTCAAGCCCATGGTGAATAGTAGGAGTTGACTGATGGAAATCGTGCCAAGCGAAGTTGCTAGAGAAAGACCGCCCAAGAGACATTCAAAAAATAAATAGCGTAAGGGAATCTTGTCTCCACAGAAGCGGCAACGAAGACGGTTCATGACTTGAGAAAAAATAGGAATCAAATCACGCGGTGCCAATCTTTTCCCGCAGGCATTGCAATGGCTAGCGGGAGTGATGATAGACCGCTCTGGGAAGCGGTCTATCATCAAGCCTAGGAATGAGGCAAAGACGGTTCCAAGGAGAAAAAAGTATAGATGAATCATACTTATTTATTCGTAATTTTAAACAGAAAAATTCTGAAATTTTGCAACTTTTCTAATAAAGTCTTTTTTTGAATCTTTTGTCTTGACTTTCTTATTTAGAAGCATTATAATTAAACCATAATCTAAAAAGATTAGAATCATTATAAATAAAAACGAGGTAAATACAATGACACAAGTAAAAAATAGTGCAGCAACTGACGTAGCAACTTTTGTAAATCAAAACTCTTTGCCAAAAACTAAGGCTGTATTGAACCAAGTAGTGGCAGATCTTTATACTGCTCATATTGCTCTTCACCAAGTTCACTGGTATATGCGTGGCGCAGGTTTCATGGTTTGGCATCCAAAAATGGATGAATACATGGAAACTTTGGATACAACTTTGGATGAAGTCAGCGAGCGCTTGATTACACTGGGAGGCAAGCCTTATTCTACCTTGACTGAGTTTATCCAACACAGCAAGATTGAAGAAAAAGCTGGTGAATTCAGCAAGAATGTAGAAGAAAGTCTGGCGCGTGTGATTGAGATTTTCCGTTATCTGACAGGTCTTTACCAAGAAGCGCTGGATGTAACAGACGAAGAAGGGGACGATGTAACCAATGATATCTTTGTCGGTGCCAAGGCTGACCTTGAAAAGACTATCTGGATGCTGACAGCTGAAATCGGTCAAGCACCAGGTTTATAAAAAATGATCCATGCCAAGCAGAAGGGAACAGACTTTCCTTTCTGCTTTTTTTCGTCTTGAAAAGCGCTGGAAAATCTGATAAAATATAGCTCATGAAAACCCTGTATGATGTTCAGCAATTTCTTAAAAGTTTCGGAATCATTATCTATATGGGCAAGCGCCTTTACGATATTGAGATGATGAAAATTGAGCTGAAGAGGATTTACGATGCCGGTCTAATGGATAAGCTAGCTTATTTTGAGGCGGAGGCAGTCTTGCGACGAGAACATCGCTTAGAGTTAGAATATTTAGAAAAGAAAAAGGAGACTTGAGATGACAATTTGGATTTTGTGGGCGGTACTTTTAGGAATAATTGGCTGGATGGGCTTTAATTTTTTGCGCCTTCGTCAGGCAGCAAAAATCGTGGATAACGGAGAATTTGAAGGCTTGATTCGCCAAGGTCAGTTGGTTGATCTGCGGGATCCATCTGATTTTCACCGGAAGCATATCTTAGGTGCTCGCAATATTCCATCTCAGCAGCTCAAGGATAGTGTCGGTGCACTTCGCAAGGACAAGGCTGTTCTTCTCTATGAAAATAGTCGTGGTCAGCGCGTAACCAATGCGGCTCTGTATCTGAAAAAACAAGGATTTAAAGAAATCTATATTCTTTCTTATGGGTTGGATTCTTGGAATGGCAAGGTGAAGGCTAGTTAACATAAATCAAAAATTTGTTGCATTATATATACAAAGCTGGTTTCTTATGTTATAATAAATTAATATTAATTTTAAGGAGTTTTTAGAAGATGCAAGAAAAGAAAAAATCTTCACTTGTTTTAGGTATCCTATCTATCATCTTTGGTTTTTTCATTCCATTGGCAGGTCTTATTTTAGGTATCATTGGTTTGGTGTTAGCTAATTCACATCAAAAAGAGTCTAAATTAGACTATAAAACAGAAAAAATTCTGGGTATCGTAGGGATTGTAATTTCCGTAATTGTTTGGATTCTAAATGTCATGGTACTTATGAACGGAGTAGGATAGTAACAAAAAAAGCTTTATTTTTTAAAGCTTTTTTGTTTTACTAACTTTTCTCCAAATATTTTTTAATAATCGCTAATTCTTCTCGGTTTAAAGGACGGTAATCACCTGTTGCTAGATCTGGGTCTAATGTAAAATCCCCAAACTGAATCCGCTTGAGATAAACGACCTTGACACCAACTGCCAGAAACATCTTTTTGATCTGGTGGAATTTTCCCTCAGAAATCTTGACGGTAGCACGGCTCAGACTGGAGCTGGTAGAGAGGATAGAAAGCTGGGCTGGCTGACAGACGGTGCCGTCTAAAAAGCGAATGCCTTCTTGAAAGGCAATTTTTTCCTGCGAGGTTAAAGGTCCATTGACTTCTACATAGTAAGTTTTTTCGACATGATATTGAGGGTGCAGCAGCTGAAATCCCAAAGGACCATTGTCGGTAATCAGAAGAAGCCCCTCGGTATCTCTATCCAGACGTCCGATAGAGTAAAGATTTTCTTTCTCTACCTCTTTGTCCAGCAAATCCAGAACAGTCAATTTTTCAGCATCGCGATTGGCAGTGACTGCACCTGCGGGTTTATTCAGCATGTAGTAACGGTGGGTAGAGCCGCTGACCTGCTTTCCTTGAAAAGTAATCTGCTGCAGGCCGGTATCAACGTTTTGGCTGAGTTTGCAGGCGGGCTTACCATCCACAAAAATCTGTTTTTGTAAAAGGCTTTGTTTCATCTTTTTTCGGCTGATATGATTGGCAGCCAACAGTTGGTCGAGGCGCATCTATTTTCCTTATTTTTTTCTAAATCATATCATAAATTTTCAGGATGGGAAATGCAAATCCTCATGCAGCTCCCATATTTTTTAATGAAAACATTTACACTTATCAAAGCCGTGTTTTTTGCCTGCGTCTGTGGTATAATTGTTCAGTTAGAAATAAAATTTAAAAATTCAGAGGAAAAAATGACAAAATTAAGAGAAGATATCCGTAACATTGCGATTATCGCCCACGTTGACCACGGGAAAACAACCCTTGTTGACGAATTATTGAAGCAATCTGAAACTCTTGATGCTCGTACAGAGTTGGCAGAGCGTGCTATGGACTCAAACGATATCGAAAAAGAGCGCGGTATTACGATCCTTGCTAAAAATACAGCCGTTGCTTACAACGGGACTCGTATCAACATCATGGATACACCAGGACACGCGGACTTTGGTGGAGAAGTTGAGCGTATCATGAAAATGGTTGATGGTGTTGTCTTGGTCGTAGATGCCTACGAAGGAACCATGCCACAAACTCGTTTCGTATTGAAAAAAGCCCTGGAACAAGACCTTGTCCCAATCGTTGTTGTCAATAAAATCGACAAACCATCAGCTCGTCCGGCAGAAGTAGTGGACGAAGTATTGGAACTCTTCATTGAGCTTGGTGCAGATGATGACCAGCTTGATTTCCCAGTTGTTTATGCTTCAGCTATCAACGGAACATCTTCATTGTCAGATGATCCAGCTGAACAAGAAAAAACAATGGCACCAATCTTTGATACCATCATCGACCATATTCCAGCACCAGTGGACAACTCAGATGAGCCTTTGCAGTTCCAAGTCTCACTCTTGGACTACAATGACTTCGTTGGCCGTATCGGTATCGGCCGTGTCTTCCGTGGTACTGTTAAGGTTGGTGACCAAGTAACCCTGTCTAAATTAGACGGCACTACCAAGAACTTCCGTGTTACAAAACTATTTGGTTTCTTTGGCTTGGAGCGTCGTGAAATCAACGAAGCAAAAGCGGGTGACCTGATTGCCGTTTCAGGTATGGAAGATATCTTTGTCGGTGAGACGATTACACCGACAGATGCTGTTGAAGCTTTGCCAATTCTGCATATTGATGAGCCGACTCTGCAGATGACCTTCTTGGTTAACAACTCACCTTTTGCTGGCCGCGAAGGAAAATGGGTAACTTCTCGTAAGGTTGAAGAACGTCTGCAGGCTGAACTGCAAACAGATGTATCTCTGCGTGTTGAACCAACTGATTCACCAGACAAGTGGATTGTTTCAGGTCGTGGTGAATTGCACTTGTCAATTCTGATTGAAACCATGCGTCGTGAAGGGTATGAGCTGCAAGTATCTCGTCCAGAAGTTATCGTGAAAGAAATCGACGGTGTTAAATGTGAGCCATTTGAGCGCGTCCAAATCGACACACCTGAAGAATATCAAGGATCTGTTATCCAAAGCCTTTCAGAACGCAAGGGTGAAATGCTGGATATGGTGGCTACTGGTAATGGTCAAACTCGTTTGGTCTTCTTGGTTCCTGCTCGTGGTTTGATTGGGTACTCAACTGAGTTCTTGTCAATGACTCGTGGTTACGGTATCATGAACCATACCTTTGACCAATACTTGCCATTGATTCCAGGTGAAATCGGTGGACGTCATCGCGGTGCCTTGGTATCTATCGATGCTGGTAAGGCAACGACCTACTCAATCATGTCTATCGAAGAGCGTGGGACTATCTTTGTCAACCCAGGTACTGAGGTTTACGAAGGAATGATCATCGGTGAAAACTCTCGTGAAAACGACTTGACAGTTAACATCACTAAGGCGAAACAAATGACCAACGTTCGTTCAGCGACCAAGGACCAGACAGCTGTTATCAAGACACCGCGCATTTTGACTTTGGAAGAATCTTTGGAATTCTTGAATGACGATGAGTACATGGAAGTAACGCCAGAATCTATTCGTCTGCGTAAGCAAATTTTGAACAAACAAGAACGCGAAAAAGCCAATAAAAAGAAAAAATCAGCTGCAGCTGAATAAGCAAAAAGGAAAGGAGCAGCAAGNTGGTTTACCTTATCATTGGAATTTTAATCCTCTTTTTCTACATTTTTGCTGTTCNAACCAGTATTAAAGGCACTGTTAATGCTGTGACCATGGTTTTACTGATTGTGGCCTTGATTATCTTATTTGGCCTAGGCATTTTTCAGATTTTCCAATTGCCAGCTGAATATTTTGTAGGATTTGGCCTATCCGTAGTGACCGTCTTGGCTTTGCGGGATATTAATCGTCTCAATCCGCCTAAGAAATCAAAAAAGAATTTTGATGAAGAATAATAAATGAGCAAGAACTTAGGAAGTCGGATAGACGTTTTGAGTTTTTGCTCTTTTTTTTACAAAAACAATAGGTTTATGTTTTATTTGATTGTGGGAATTCTCATTCTCTTATTTTACATTTTTGCTGCTCCGCCTAGCATTCGCGGAACACTCAATGTAGTGACGCTGGTGCTTATCTTAGTTGTCTTGCTCATCCTCTTAACTCTAGCAGCTTTCCGAATTTTCCAGCTGCCTAGCGAAATCTTCGTCAGCATTGGCGTGACCTTTCTTGCTTATTTTGCCTTGCGGGATTTAGCGAGAATGCCCGTCAAGAAAAAAGAAAAGAAAAACCTATAAAAGCGGTCTTGCTTTTATAGGTTCTTTTTATGCTCCAAAATGCTGGTGCAAGATAGCAAAGTAGTCTTCTGGATTGTGGAGAAATGGGAAGTGGCCGCTGTTTTTAATGGTGAACACCTGAGCGCTGGGATAGCGGCTGATGACAAAGTGCATGCTAGCACCAAAAATATCATTGTCACCGAAAGTCACGGTAATAGGAAAAGCAGGATCTTCTAGTCGGGGCAAGAGAGGATAGGCCATAATTTCCTTTCTTGTCTGATTGCCTGCTTGGACTGAAACATTGCTCATGTCTAGTTTCACATCATGAAAGGCTGGATAGTCGGCATTGTAATTACGGATAACTTGGCGAAAGAGAGCTTGCGAAGCCTTGGAACTACCAAGATTGCCGAGCAGAGAATAGATTCCCATTTTTAGCCATTCGATAGTCGTGCAGTGATTTTTATTGTAATTCATCATCTCTTTTTCCATTTGCTGCCACTGCTTGCTCGTGCCTGTTCCCGGAGAGGAAAGAAAGAGACTAAGAACCCGCTCAGGGATTTTGCTGGCGTAGATTTGCGCGTACAATCCGCCCCAGGAATGTCCCAAAAGGTGAAATTTATCTACATTGAAGTGATCGGCAATCGTGTTGATGTCCGCAATGTAGGCTTCCATGCTGTAGTCGCCACTCAGGCAGGGCGATTTTCTCGTTCCCCGCTGGTGAAAGACAATCAGTTGATAATCTTTTTCGAGCTTAGGGATAAAGAGCTTGAAGTCATCAGGCGTTCCCGGTCCACCGTGCAGCAGGATAATCGTTTCCTTGTCAGGATTGGGATAGCAAACGGTGTAGAGTTGGTCGGATCCGTTTTGAATCATTGTTTCGATTTTTTGAGAATGGGTCATAGCTTTCCTTTCTATTAAAGTGCCCACCATTGGTAGAGGCTCCAGTAGAGGATATTGAGAACGACGATAAGTGAAGCGCTGCTGGTCAAGTAGGTCAAGATTTTTCGACCCTTGCTCACTTGGAAGGTTGAGCGCAGGAAGATGGGCAGCGCAGCATTGACCAGAAAAATCAGTGCTAAGAAGGCAAAGAGAATGGCTTGCCAGCGATAATCGGGCATGTACTTGCCCGAAACGGCAACGATGACGAGACCTGCTAGATTGACTAGGCTAACCAAAATCAGTCCGCAAGTGCCATAATGCCAAATTTTCCAACTTCTTGGAGTCGCTCTTTTACTTTCTTTCCCAAAAAGCAAGCGATACACCTTACCCAAAGCAGCTAACAAAAGAACAAGCACAGCATAAACAACTGCGAGACCCAGCAGAGCGACAGAACCATAATCCTTTACCACCTCCCAAAGCGAGAGCTTTTCTAAATGATTATAGGTTGTTTCAACTTCTGTTCGTCCTTGGCGATGTTGCCAAAGCCAGTAGTTGCTGAGTAGCAGATGACCGTCTTTGATCACATCTTTCACATAAAAAGTATAAACAGGAGTAAGGCGCGAAATAGAGGTCGGGCCTTGCTGAATGGAGCGGGAAGTCCGATACATGCCCTCCTGAAAGTCTTTTTGAGACTGGTTAGGGGCTTGCTTTTTCTTGCCAAAGACTAAATCGGGCAGACCGAAAGAAAAGGTGGCTTCTTCTCTCTGATTTACCATGGTAACCATGCCGATACCCGACTTGAAATCCAGCGAAATCATGGTTGAAAAACCGGCAAAAGAATGACCGCCGTGCCCTAAAATAGAGCCTATCTCATACTCTGTCACCCAAAAGCCGTGGGCATTCTTAGCGACTGCTTTATCTGAGAATGTAGAAGTTGTCTGATACAGTTCATTCCAGGTTTCTGGGCGCTTAAAGAGCTTTTCCTTTCTCAAAAGAGCTTGCGCGAACCGCTTGAAATCGGCAAAAGTCCCTGTCGCCTGCCCCGCTGGATAAATATCCGCGGGAAGCAATTTATCTAGATATAAACTTCCGTTTGTATCATAGGTTTTCTCACCCTGCCGCTTGTCTCGGACATAGGTATTGTCCGACAAATCAGGTAAGAGAGCGGTATGGTTCATGCCCAAAGGCTGGAAAATATGCTCGTGGACATAATCCGCAAAGTCCTGTCCGCTGATGCGCTCCACGATATAGCCTGCTAGAGCTGTACTGTAATTGGAATAGGATGTCACCGTCCCTGGCTCATAAGTTTGAGCGGGCTGGCTTTTTAGTAATTCTTCCAAGCTCTTGCCTGTTCCTGTGTTCAGCGGCGTTTCATCAAAACCCGCTTGGTGGTTCATCAGATCCATCATGGTAATGGACTTGTCGTATTTGAGGTGTTTCAGGAAATCCTTGGGCAAATACTCTTTTATATCTGTTTTTAGGTCAATTTTTCCTTCTTCCCAGAGCTGCATGACGCTGAGCCAGACGGTCAATTTGGTGGCAGAGCCCCACTCAAAAACCGAGTTGTCGTCCACAGCCAGCTTTTTTTCCTTGTCCATATAGCCAAAGTTCTTTTGGTAAATGGTTTGGCCGTCCTTATCAAAGACTGCTGCCGCCAGTCCCGCGCTGGTTTTTTCGTGTTCCTTGTGGAAATTTTCAATTTTCTGACCGATTTGGTCATAAGGCGTGCCCGACGGCAATTTTTGCTGGTCAGCTCGAACTTGCGCTGCTCCAAAAGCCACCAAGCCACATGTTACCAGCGCCACAGCGCTTTTCAAAAATGATGTTTTCATGATTGCCTCCTTAGAATTTAAACTGCCTTCCCCTTTGCCCCCTTATCCTAACAAAAGGGCAGCGCCAAATCTACCCTTTTTCGGTAAGTGGTAAGTTTCTGCAGGTAAGTGGTAGAAAAAGTGGGGGGGAAGTGCTAAACAAAACCAGCATTGCTATCATAGCAATGCTGGTTTATATCTGTTTGATGACTATTTAAACCAAATCCGCCATCTTGCCCAGAGCTGCATGACACTGACCCAGACGGTGATTTTGGTCGTTGACCCTCCCACTCGAAGACCGGGTTGTCATCCACCGCTTGCTTATTTTCCTTGTCCATATAGCCAAAGTTGTTTTGGTAAATGGTCTGTCCGTCCTTGTCAATGACGGTCGTCGCCATACCAGCACTGTTTTTTTCGTGCTCCTTGTAGTAGTCCTCAATCTTCTGACCGATTTGGTCGTAGGATGTGCCCGACGGCAATTTCTGCTGGTCAGCTTGAACATGACCCGCTCCTAGAGCGAGCAAGCCACAAGTTACTAGCGCTACAGCGCTTTTCAAAAATGATTTTTTTCATCATTGTCCTCCTTTTAATTTGGTTACACTTCCAGTTTAAAGGACAAACTTCAAATATTTATAAAGTATTTCTAAAATATTTCTAAAGTTTTTTGAAAATGAAGATGAAAACGAGTAGGTAGAACGGTCATTTTTCAGTTAAGGGTTACTCCCTTCTTTTATTTATTCGTCAAATTTATCGGATTTACAGTCATTCTAACGTTTTTACAAGGCCTTGGCGTCTGCTTTTTTCTTGACCAGATAAGCGATGAAAAGGCAAATCAAGGTCATCGTGATTGGCTCCAGGATCCCTCCTACGACAGGAATGGCAGCCGTTCCAACTAAAAGTGGATTGCTGTCGCTACTTAAGGTCGTCCGCAGGAAAGTCGGACCGCTCTCAACAAGGCCAAAGATATTTGTAAGGGTCAGATTGTAAAGAGCATGGGTCGCCGCCACCAGCCAGAGATTATCGGTCAGGGCAAAAAGGAGGGAAAAGAGAACGCCCGACAAGGTCACGCTCAGGATGTAAGAGAAAGGAGCGCCACCCTTGAATGTGTGCATGAGACCAAAGAAGAGATTGCCTAGGGCAATAGCTGGGACAAGCCCCATTTTGGTGCGGAGCTTGTTCAGGACAAAGCCGCGGTAAATGACTTCTTCGGCTAAGGCCTCCAAGAAAATCATAAGGAGCAAATAGGGCCAGAGTGCGAGATTAAATTGATTTCCTAGTCGAAAATGGAGCTGACCAGCTAGCGCATTAACGCCAATAATTGCCGTTGTCGTCAAGAATCCTATAACTGCTCCAAACAGGAGATTTTTGCCCAGCTTTTCCCACCAGAGACCAAAGCTCGCAAGACTGCGGTGCTCCCAAAACTTAGCCACAAGGAGAAGGGGAAGAGCACTGATACCATGAAATAGAAGGGTGCTCACTTCTTCTAATACGAGTTGATTAGAAACATTGATAAAGGGTTGTATCAGCCATTGAGACAAGAGCCCGCTGAGCAACATGCCCAGACCGAGCGCCAGAAAAGCTAGAGGCATGCTCAGCCACCAGTTTTTCGCCCCTGCTTCTTCTTGCAAAGTTTCTAGACTAGAGGAATGATGTGTCGCTTGATAAATATGTGCCATATGTTTTCCTTTCTAAATAAGAATTTTCGATACTGTCAATAATTTTGTGTAAACACTCTAGTAGAGTTATGTAGTTTTAATCAAATAAGCTTTCAAGTGTGTCAGAACATTGGCCAAACCCTTTATGGATTCGTTGACTTTGCTTGAAATTATAATCTTCAAACAAAGTAACTAAGTAACGTTTCAGAGCCTCCTCGTTAGGAAAAAGAACCTTCTTTTTCGTTTGACGTTTGATTTCTTTGTTAAGAGACTCAATGAGGTTTGTCGAATAAATGCTGTGCCAAATCTGGTAGGGAAACCTCCTATTGATAAAAAGCGAGTGTCGTTTGGATGAGTGATGTCAGCTCTTTCTTGTCTGCTGGATAAATTTTCTGCCGGACTAAAAGACTGATGCCGAAGACAAAACTCCCCAAGTGCATGAAAACCTGATTGAAGTCGTAGTCGCCGTCAAGTGACTGGATAAATTCCTCTATTTTCTCCTTATTATAGTCAAAAGAGGCGACTCTTTTTTCCAGCTCCATTTGCCCTGTATCATCATTTTGCGTAGCTAGGCTGTATTTGCTGAGAAATAGAAAATCGAAAAAATTTGCATGGACTTGAGAGTAGTTGATAAACTGTAGAGCCAGCTGTAGAATTTTCTCTCGGGGCGCTTGGTCTTCTTTTTCCGACTCTTTTAGAAAATCAGCAAAATGTTTGGAAATGATTGGAACCAAAGCGAACATCAAATCGTCCTTGTTTTTGAAATGGCGGTAGCTAGCCACATGGCTGACCTTGCAGCTACTTGCTAACTTCCGAAGCGACAGGTCTTGCCAGCCATGAGCAGCAATGCTATCAAAGCCAGCCTGCAATAATAGTTCTTTTAAAGGCGGCTTTTTTTCTGCCAATTTTCCTCCTCCTTTCGAGATGTTTTTGCTAGTTACCGCTGGTAACTTCTTTCTATGATTAGTATAACACTTTCAAAAACAAAAATGCAAAAAAAAAAGACAAAATTTTTCTTCTATTACCATATATTTCAAAAGATTGCAGGAAGATGAAAACTTATCATTTTTCTCAAATCTTCTGCCCTTGCCCCTTTTTTATTTCCACAAAAAAAGGTAAAATAGAATGAAGTATGAATGGAAGAGGTTGCTTATGAAAAATATAGCAAATTTTGCCAATAAGAAGGTCTTGGTCCTAGGATTGGCCAAGTCGGGTGAGTCAGCTGCTCGCCTTTTAGATAAATTAGGAGCTATCGTGACAGTTAACGATGGGAAGACTTTCGAGGAAAATCCTGCTGCCCAATCCTTGCTAGAAGAGGGCATTAAAGTGGTGACAGGAGGCCATCCCTTGGAGTTGCTGGACGAAGACTTTGAACTGATGGTGAAAAATCCAGGTATTCCATATGACAATGCCATGGTCGTCCGAGCTCTGGAGAAGAAGATTCCAGTCATTACTGAAGTCGAGTTGGCTTATCTAATTTCTGAAGCGCCGATTATTGGTATTACGGGTTCAAATGGTAAGACGACGACCACAACCATGATTGCGCAAGTCTTGACAGCTGGCGGTCAAAATGGTCTCTTGTCTGGTAATATCGGCTTTCCTGCCAGTCAAGTAGCTCAAACAGCCAGCAGCAAGGATACACTGGTCATGGAACTGTCTTCCTTCCAGTTGATGGGAATTGAAGCTTTTCATCTGCAAATCGCTGTTATTACTAATCTCATGCCGACTCATTTGGATTATCACGGCTCTGTTGAGGAATATGCAGCTGCCAAGTGGAATATCCAGAAAAACATGACAGCTGATGATTATCTGGTTTTGAATTTCAATCAAGACTGGGCCAAGGAAATGGCTAGCCAGGCTCAGGCTACTGTTGTGCCTTTTTCAACGACTGAAAAGGTGGATGGTGCCTATCTAGAGGGTGATGTCTTGACCTTCCGCGGAGAGGCGATTATGCAGGCGGCTGAAATCGGCGTTCCTGGCAGTCACAATATTGAAAACGCTCTGGCTACGATTGCAGTAGCCAAGCTGCGTGGCATTGACAATCAGACGATTAAAGAAGTCTTGTCAGCTTTTGGGGGTGTTAAGCACCGCCTCCAGTATGTGGGGCAGGTAAATGAGGTTGCCTTTTACAATGACAGTAAGTCTACCAATATCTTGGCAACCCAGAAAGCCTTATCTGGTTTTGACAATAGCAAGGTGATTCTGATTGCGGGCGGCTTGGACCGTGGCAATGAATTTGACGAGTTAGTGCCTGACCTCAAAGGACTCAAGAAAATGGTTATCTTAGGACAATCAGCTGCGCGTGTAAAGAGAGCGGCTGATCAGGCTGGCGTTTCTTATCTAGATGCGACTGATGTCCGAGATGCAGCTCATAAGGCCTTTGATCAAGCGAAGCCAGGAGACGTTGTCTTGCTTAGTCCTGCTAATGCCAGCTGGGATATGTATAGTAATTTTGAAGTCCGTGGCGATGAGTTTCTCGCTGCATTTGAAGAATTAAAAGGTTAAGATGAAAAAGATTGTATTTACAGGCGGAGGAACAGTCGGGCATGTGACCCTCAACCTTCTCCTGATTCCGAAATTTATCAAAGAAGGCTGGCAGGTCCACTATATTGGCGATAAGCATGGTATTGAGTATCAGGAAATCCAAAAGTCAAGATTGGACGTGACCTTCCATTCGGTAGCTACGGGCAAGCTTCGTCGCTACTTTTCATGGCAGAATCTGCTGGATAGTTTTAAGGTCGTCTGGGGCATTTTTCAGTCGCTGGGCATTATGCTCAAGGTACGGCCGCAGGCTCTCTTTTCTAAGGGAGGCTTTGTATCCGTTCCGCCCGTGATTGCAGCCCGACTGTCCGGAGTGCCCGTCTACGTTCATGAATCAGATCTATCCATTGGCTTGGCCAATAAAATCGCTTATAAGTGTGCGACCAAGATGTATGCGACCTTTGAGCAAAGTTCCAGTCTGACCAAGATTGAGCATATCGGAGCTGTGACCAAGGTCGGCAACCAAGAGTCAGTCGCACCGCAGGAACTGGAAGAAATTCGTCAGTATTTTGATAAAGGGCTGCCCACTCTGCTTTTTGTCGGAGGTTCTGCTGGTGCTAAGGTCTTTAATGACTTTGTCAGCAAAAATCAAGCTGCGCTGACCGAGCGTTATAACATCATCAATCTGACAGGCGATGCAAGTTTAGATGTTTTGTCTGAACGTCTCTTTCGCAGAGCCTATGTAACTGACCTCTACCAGCCTTTGATGGATTTGGCAGATGTAGTGGTGACCCGAGGCGGTTCCAATACAATCTTTGAGCTTTTGGCCATGGCCAAGCTGCATATTATCGTTCCTCTGGGACGCGAAGCCAGCCGCGGCGATCAGATTGAAAATGCCGATTATTTTGTGAAAAAGGGATATGCCAAGCAATTGGCAGAGGAACAGCTGGATATGAGCAAT
The DNA here is from genome assembly GCF_003943655.1 of Streptococcus sanguinis. GTDB lineage: Bacteria > Bacillota > Bacilli > Lactobacillales > Streptococcaceae > Streptococcus > Streptococcus sanguinis_F. Next base: position 106,492 of record NZ_RJMM01000003.1, on the reverse strand, counting down.
TTACAGACAGCCCTTGATGACCTTTTGGCTAATCAAGCTTCTTATCATCAAGCTATGCAAAACTCTCAGGAAATCAAGTCTGTAGATGAATTTTATGCTTTATTGAAAGCGGATATTGACAAAGGAAAGAAATGAGCAAGAAAAACCACGACGAGCCAAAGGAAGAGGTAAGTGAGCCCCTCTCTGAATGGCAGAAACGAAACAAAGAATATCTTGAAAAGAAGGCTCAGGAAGAGGCCAGCAAACAAAAGGAGCTGGAAGAAGAGGAAGCAAAAGAAGCTGAAGCTGAGGACTCAATCGAAGGCGGAGAAATAGCTGAAGAGACGGAAGAAGATGACTCATCTTATGAAGAGGAAGAAACAGAATATTTGGAAGATGACTCATCTGAAGCTGAGCTAGAGAGCGAATTGAGCGATAAAGAGCGCAAAAAACTGGAGAAACTTCAGAAAAAGGCAGAAAAAGAAGCTGCTAAGATTCGTATCTCGAGGATTCATATTTATCGAGCACTGCCGGTTTTGCTGGGCAGTGGCTTGATTTTTCTCCTGTCAGTTTATTTTTTGACGCCACTGGCGACCATGAAGACAATCAAATTTTCAGGGAACCAAATGGTCAGTCAGGAAGACCTGCTCAAAAGCAGTAAGATTGATGAGAAGGACTATACTTTAACAACCTTTATCAATGGCGGCAATCATATCCGCAATATGAAAGCGTCTAGTCCTTGGATTAACAATTTGGAGATGGCTTATCAGTTTCCGATTACTTTTCAGGTAAAGGTCAAGGAGTACGGAGTTCTGGCCTATCTGCATGAGGGTGGTCAATACTATCCTATTCTGACAAATGGGCAGGTTATTTCGGACCCGACTGCTGCAGATTCTTTGCCAGAAACCCATATTTCGATAGAGTTTTCAGATAAAAAATTGATTAAGGAATTTGCCCTTCAAATTGAAAAGGTACCGGCTTCGGTCAAGAAAAATATTAAGACAGTTCAGTTGACTCCAAGCAAGGTGACACCGGACTTGGTTACGCTGACCATGCATGATGGCAACAAAGTCTTGGTACCAATTTCGCATATTGCCAAAAAACTGCCATATTACAAGGGAATACAATCGCAATTGGAAGAGGGTGTACCTAGTGTTGTAGATATGGAAGCAGGGATTTTTAGTTATGTTGAAGGAGCTCAAAACGAGTCGTCTTCTTCTGACGAAGAAAAGCAGAAAGCAGAAGAGGAATCGACGGGACAGCCAACAGAACAAGCGGCTGAGCAGGTGACAGAAAGTCAAGAACAAGAATCTGCAGAGCNACAAAATTCAACAGAAAACCCGGGAAATACCGAAAATCGCTAAATTATATGTAGAAAAACTGCGCATTTTCATTTTCTTTATGTTATAATAAAGCTTGGGTAACTCTAATTTTTAGCGTTATTAGTATAGACCGGAAACATGGAAGATAGAGAGGACTGGTGTAATGGCTAGAGACGGCTTTTTTACTGGATTAGATATAGGAACTAGCTCAATTAAAGTGTTGGTGGCAGAGCACATCAACGATGAAATGAATGTTATTGGTGTCAGCAACGCAAAAAGTGCTGGCGTTAAAGATGGAATTATTGTTGATATTGAGGCTGCTGCTGCTGCCATTAAGACAGCTATTTCTCAAGCAGAAGAAAAAGCAGGCATTTCAATTGGTTTAGTTAATGTCGGACTTCCGGCTAATCTCTTACAGATTGAGCCTACTCAGGGTATGATTCCTGTGACTAGTGATTCTAAGGAAATCACAGATACAGATGTAGAGAATGTTGTTAGATCTGCTCTGACGAAGAGTATGACTCCTGACCGCGAAGTGATTACTTTCATCCCAGAAGAGTTTGTAGTGGATGGTTTCCAAGGTATTCGTGACCCACGCGGTATGATGGGGATTCGCTTAGAGATGCGTGGTCTCCTCTACACTGGACCACGTACTATTCTCCACAACCTCCGCAAAACAGTGGAGCGTGCGGGAGTTCAGCTTGAGAACGTTATTATCTCCCCATTAGCTATGACTAAGTCAATCTTGAACGAAGGGGAACGTGAGTTTGGGGCAACTGTCATTGATATGGGCGGCGGCCAAACCACAGTGGCTTCTGTTAGAGGTCAAGAACTTCAATATACGAATATATACCAAGAAGGCGGCGACTACGTAACCAAGGATATCTCCAAGGTTTTGAAGACTTCGCAAAAGTTAGCTGAAAGTCTCAAGTTTAACTATGGGTCTGCTTATGTTCCAGAAGCTGGTACAGAGTCCTTCCAAGTGGAAGTGATTGGTGAGATTGAGCCGGTTGAAGTAACTGAAAAGTATCTGGCTGAAATTATTTCTGCTCGTATCCAACACATTTTTGAGCAAATCAAACGTGATTTGGATAGAAGGCATCTTCTCGAGTTGCCAGGTGGTATTGTGATTATTGGTGGAGCAGCAATTCTTCCAGGAGTGGTTGAACTGGCTCAGGAAGTATTTGGCGTGAATGTCAAGCTTTATGTGCCAAATCAAATCGGCATTCGCAATCCAGCCTTTGCACATGTTATCAGCCTGTCAGAGTATGCCGGAAACTTAACAGATGTGGATATGCTGGCTCAGGTTGCTGTTCATGGTGATGAGCAACTGCGCCATCGACCTGTATCCTTTGACCGTCCTGCTCAGTCAGTACCACGCTTTGAACCTCAACCAGCTGATGAGATTCCTGAGGAGCCGGTCCAAGAAGTTCCAGTTGCCAGTGCTGATATGCCAAACCAAGAACCAAAAACCGGTATTACAGATCGGATGCGTAACCTAATTGGCAAAATGTTTGATTAAGGAGAATACAGAAAATATGACATTTTCATTTGACGCTGCTGCCGCACAAGGTGCAGTAATTAAAGTTATTGGTGTCGGTGGAGGTGGCGGCAATGCCATCAACCGAATGATTGATGAAGGTGTTGCTGGTGTTGAATTCATCGCAGCAAATACAGATGTTCAAGCTCTTAGCAGTGCCAAAGCTGAAACAGTGATTCAGCTCGGTCCTAAACTGACTCGCGGACTTGGTGCCGGAGGTCAGCCTGAAGTAGGCCGTAAGGCAGCTGAAGAAAGTGAAGAAGTCCTGACCGAAGCTCTGCAAGGAGCAGATATGGTCTTCATCACTGCTGGTATGGGTGGTGGATCTGGGACAGGTGCTGCTCCAGTGATTGCTCGTATCGCAAAAAATGTTGGTGCTCTGACTGTCGCTGTAGTTACACGTCCTTTCGGTTTTGAAGGAAGCAAGCGTGGAACATTTGCAGTAGAAGGAATCAACGAACTTCGCGAGCATGTAGACACACTCTTGATTATCTCAAATAACAACTTGCTTGAAATTGTAGATAAGAAGACTCCACTCCTTGAAGCACTCAGTGAAGCAGATAATGTTCTTCGCCAAGGTGTCCAAGGGATTACCGACTTGATTACCAGCCCAGGACTGATTAACCTTGACTTTGCTGACGTGAAAACAGTTATGGCAGACAAGGGTAATGCTTTGATGGGAATTGGTGTTGGTAGCGGTGAAGAACGCGTCATCGAAGCTGCTCGCAAAGCTATTTACTCACCTCTTTTGGAAACAACCATTGATGGTGCAGAGGACGTAATTGTCAACGTTACTGGTGGCCTAGATATGACCTTGATTGAAGCTGAAGAAGCTTCAGAAATTGTCAACCAAGCAGCAGGTCATGGGGTGAACATCTGGCTCGGTACTGCTATTGATGAGTCTATGAAGGATGAAATCCGCGTGACTGTTGTGGCTACTGGTGTCCGTCAGGACAAGGTTGAAAAGGTCAGCGGTATTCGTCAGACACAGCAGCCTACTGGCCCAAGCCGTCCGCAGCAAGTTGAGCCAAATCGCGAAGTTCGCTCAGGACAGTTTGAACGAAACTTTGATATGACCGAAACAGTTGATATTCCTGCTCCAAGCCGTCAAAGAACGGATACACCTAAAGGTTCAGCCTTTGGTGATTGGGATCTTCGCCGTGAAGCAATTGTTCGTCAGGCAGAGCCAAGTTCCTCAGTCCGCGTAGAGCGCTATGCAGAAACTAATGAAGATGATGATGAGTTGGAAACACCTCCATTCTTCAGAAATCGTTAATCTAAATCATGAATTTGCAGAATAATAAAGAGTTGGTCTTTCAGTCCGTCGCTCAGGCGGCGGAGCAAGCCCAGCGTTTGAATGATTCGGTAAATATCATTGCAGTTACCAAATATGTTGACTGCGAAACAACTCAGGAGCTTGTTCGTACAGGTATTCAGCATATCGGAGAGAATCGAGTAGATAAATTTCTAGAAAAATACCATGCTCTGAAAGATGAGAATCTGACCTGGCACCTGATCGGCAGTTTGCAGAGGAGAAAAGTCAAGGATGTGATTAACTATGTTGATTACTTTCATGCTTTAGATTCTGTAAAATTGGCCAAGGAGATTGACAAACGGGCTGAACATGTGATTAAATGTTTCCTGCAGGTGAATATTTCTAAAGAAGAGAGCAAGCATGGCTTTTTGATTGAAGAACTTGAAGTTGTCCTGCCTGAACTTGAAAAATTAGAGAATGTTCAAATTGTGGGATTGATGACAATGGCTCCGTTTGAAGCTAGTCATGAGGAGCTGAACCAAATTTTTGAAAAGGCTCATCAACTACAAAAAGAATTAAAAAAGAAACAGTTAAATAATATGCCCTTTTCTGAATTAAGCATGGGAATGAGCCGTGATTATCCAGAAGCAATTGCCCATGGCTCGACCTATGTCAGAATTGGTACAGCATTTTTTAAATAGGAAAGAAATATGTCATTAAAAGATAGATTTGATAAATTTATAGATTATTTTACAGAAGATGGAGATGAGACTGAGGTTCAGGAACAGACTGTCAGCAGACCTGCGGCGCCTGTTAAGCAGAAGCCTGAATTGGTTCAGCCTAAGCCAGTCAGAGAGAGCAAGCCAGCTCCTCGTCCGGCTGCTGCGGCCAAGCCACAGCCTAAACCTCAGCCACAACAGAAATCTTCTACAGAGAATATTACCAGACTGCATGCACGTCAGCAGGAATTGGCTCAGCACCGTGCAAATGCGGATGAGAAGATTACGATTGATGTTCGTTATCCGAGGAGATATGAGGAAGCGACTGAAATTGTTGACCTACTTTTGGCCAATGAAAGCATCCTGATTGACTTCCAGTATATGACTGAGGTACAGGCTCGACGTTGTTTAGACTACCTAGACGGTGCTCGTTATGTCTTGGCTGGGAACTTGAAAAAAGTTGCAAGCACTATGTATTTGCTGACTCCGATTAATGTAGTGGTAAATGTGGAAGATATCCGCCTGCCAAACGATGTTGAAATCAGCGAATTCGACTTTGATATGAAGCGCAGTAGATAAGAGATATGTTATATTTTGTAATTCGTGCCATCTATAATCTTTTCGATCTTTATAGCATTGCCTTGATTGTCTATGCACTTCTGTCTTGGTTTCCAGGGGCCTATCAAACCAAATTCGGAGAGTTTCTAACACGAATTGTAGAACCGTATTTAAAACTTTTCCGCCGTCTTCCCTTGCAGTTTGCAGGGCTGGATTTTACCGTTTGGGTTGCAATTCTGGCTTTAAACCTTTTAAATCGTGTAGTCTTTTATTTAATAAGTATCTTACTAATGTTATTATGATGAAAGATTTATATCAGCACTTTTCGCACGAGGATCGAGAGTTTATTGATAGGAGTTTGGAGCTGCTTCAGCGGGTTCAAGATACCTATGCCTTTGAAACAACGTCTTTTCTGAATCCCCATCAGGTTTCGATTCTGAAGAATATTGGCAAGCAATATGATGTGCAAGTCTTTGCTAGTTCGGATTATTTTCCCAGTGAACTGGCAAGAGTTCTTGTGGCGCCTTCTTATTACCAACTGAATATGGATGATTTTGAATTGAGCTTGCTGGAAATTTCCTATGCAAGCAAATTTTATAAAATCAGTCATTCGCAGATTATGGGGACTCTTCTCAATCAATTAGGGATTAAAAGACGGACCTTTGGCGATATTCTTGTGGTTGGAGACCGTGCTCAGCTCTTTGTAGATAAAAGACTGGCCCAGTATTTTATAGATCATGTCACTAAAATAGCAAAGATGCCTGTTAGACTAAAGGAAGTTTCCTTTGCAGAGCAGTTGAAAGAGCAGAGGCAAGCTGTTACCAGAGATATTTTGGCCTCTAGTCTTCGCTTGGATAAGTTGGTAGCCAGCACCTTTAAGTTATCAAGGAGCCAGGCTGTTCAGCTGATTTCTGGCAAGCATGTGAAAATGAACTACGCTGTTAATGACAATCCCAGCCAGCAAGTTGGGCTTGAAGACTTGATAAGCGTTAGACGATTTGGAAGATTTAAGGTTTTAAGAGAAAATGGCCTTTCCAAGAATGGAAAACATAAGTTAACCGTTGAATTATTAGCTAGTAAATGAGGAGGAACTATGACACTTACAGCATTAGAAATTAAAGATAAATCCTTTGGAACCAAGTTTAGAGGCTATGATGTTGAAGAGGTAGATGAATTCCTTGACATCGTAGTCCGCGATTATGAGGACTTGGTTCGTGAAAACCACGAAAAAGAAGCAAAAATTCGCAATCTGGAAGAACGTCTGACATATTTTGATGAGATGAAAGACTCTCTCAGCCAGTCTGTTTTGATTGCTCAGGATACGGCTGAGCGTGTTAAGGTTGCTGCCAACGAACGTTCTACGAATATTGTCCGTCAGGCAGAGCAGGATGCGCAGCACTTGTTGGATGGAGCTAAGTACAAGGCTGATGAGATTTTACGTCAGGCAGCTGATAATGCTAAGAAAGTAGCCATTGAAACAGAAGAACTGAAAAACAAAACACGTGTCTTCCATCAACGTTTGAAATCAACCATTGAGAGCCAGCTCAGCATTGTGGATTCTTCTGAGTGGGAAGAAATCCTGCGTCCGACAGCTACTTATCTGCAGACCAGCGATGAAGCTTTCAAGGAAGTTGTATCTGAGGTTCTTGGCGAAGAAGCAGTTGTTCGTGAGGAAGAAGTGGATGTGACTCGTCAATTTTCTCCAGAAGAAATGGCTGAGTTGCAAGAGCGCATTGAAGCTGCTAACCGTGAATTAGCTGCGACCCAAGCTTTTTCTCCGCTTAGCGATGAAGATATAGAAGCTCATGCAGCTGAGGAAAACTCAGAAGCTGACCATCACGATGATGATACAAATGGGGAACAAAAAGTTCCAGTAAATATTTTATAATTTTTAAAGAAACTAAGATTGTAAAAACACAGACCAAGCAAAATACTTTCAGCGAGCAGATGATGGTGAGAGATCTGCAGTCCATCTTGCTTGGGCTATCATTTTACAGAACTTTCGTCTGAAATCAGTAGGATGAGACGGCAGTCCACGTTACGGACAAAGAGGGGCAAGAGGAGCATTATGCTATTGTCTTGCCTAAACAAAGGTGGTACCGCGAATTTTCGTCCTTTTTGGAGAAGTTTGCGGTTTTTAATTTGTAATTTTAAAAATAAAGAGGAATAGAATGAAACTGAAAGAAACACTTAACCTTGGAAAAACTGCTTTTCCTATGCGGGCCGGTCTTCCAAATAAGGAGCCAATCTGGCAGAAGGAATGGGATGAAGCTAAGCTTTATCAACGCCGTCAGGAATTGAATGAAGGCAAGCCACATTTTGTCCTACATGATGGCCCGCCATACGCTAACGGGAATATTCACGTTGGCCATGCTATGAATAAGATTTCCAAAGATATCATTGTTCGCTCAAAGTCTATGGCTGGCTACTATGCGCCTTACATTCCAGGATGGGATACGCATGGTCTTCCGATTGAGCAGGTATTGGCAAAACAAGGCGTTAAGCGCAAAGAGTTGGACTTGGTAGAATACCTCAACATGTGTCGGGACTATGCGCTTAGCCAAGTCGAAAAGCAAAAAGAGGACTTCAAGCGTTTGGGTGTTTCTGGTGACTGGGATAATCCTTATGTTACTTTGACTTCTGATTATGAAGCGGCTCAGATTCGTGTCTTTGGCGAAATGGCTAAGAAAGGCTACATCTACCGTGGCGCTAAGCCAGTTTACTGGTCTTGGTCTTCTGAGTCAGCTCTTGCTGAAGCAGAAATTGAATACCATGATTTGGTTTCCACCTCTCTCTACTATGCTAACCGCGTCAAAGATGGTAAAGGAGTATTGGACACAGATACTTACATCGTCGTATGGACAACAACTCCGTTTACTATTACAGCTTCTCGTGGTTTGACTGTTGGAGCAGATATTGATTACGTAGTCGTTCAACCAGCTGGTGAATCTCGTAAGTTTATTGTAGCGTCTGAATTATTGAACAGCTTGTCTGAGAAATTTGGCTGGGCCGATGTTCAAGTTTTAGCTACCTACCGTGGTCAAGAATTGAACCAGATCGTGACGACCCACCCATGGGATACTGCTGTAGATGAGTTGGTCATTTTGGGTGACCATGTTACGACAGACTCTGGTACTGGTATTGTCCATACTGCGCCTGGTTTTGGTGAGGATGACTACCATGTCGGTGTAGCCAATGGACTGGAAGTTGCTGTGACAGTCAATGAGCGCGGTATCATGATGGAAAATGCTGGTCCTGACTTTGAAGGCCAGTTCTATGATAAGGTTGTGCCGACGGTTATTGAAAAGCTTGGTGACTTGCTCCTTGCTCAAGAAGAAATTTCTCACTCATACCCATTTGACTGGCGTACTAAGAAGCCAATCATCTGGCGGGCAGTACCACAGTGGTTTGCATCTGTTTCTAAATTCCGTCAAGAAATTTTAGATGAAATTGACAAGGTTAAATTCCATTCTGAATGGGGGAAAGTACGCCTCTACAATATGATTCGTGACCGTGGCGACTGGGTTATCTCTCGTCAGCGGGCTTGGGGAGTTCCACTTCCAATCTTCTATGCCGAAGACGGAACACCAATCATGACAGCAGAAACCATCGAACACGTGGCTCAGCTCTTTGAGGAGCACGGCTCTATCGTCTGGTGGAAGCGTGAAGCAAAAGACCTCTTACCAGAAGGATTTACTCATCCAGGTTCTCCAAATGGTGAATTTACCAAGGAAACGGACATCATGGACGTTTGGTTTGACTCAGGTTCATCATGGAATGGTGTAGTGGTCAACCGTCCTGAGTTAACTTACCCGGCTGATCTTTATCTAGAAGGTTCAGACCAATACCGTGGTTGGTTCAATTCATCCCTTATCACATCAGTTGCTAACCATGGCGTGGCTCCTTACAAACAAATCTTGTCACAAGGATTTGCTCTAGATGGCAAGGGTGAAAAGATGTCTAAATCCCTTGGAAATACCATTGCTCCAAGTGACGTGGAAAAACAATTTGGTGCGGAAATCTTGCGTCTCTGGGTAACCAGTGTCGACTCCAGCAATGACGTACGCATTTCTATGGATATCTTGGGTCAAGTTTCTGAAACCTACCGTAAGATTCGGAATACCTTGCGTTTCTTGATTGCCAATACCTCTGACTTTAATCCAGCTGAGGATGCCGTAGCTTACGAAGAACTTCGTTCCGTTGATAAATACATGACTATCCGCTTCAATCAATTAGTAGAGACTATTCGTAAGGCTTATGCGGACTTTGAGTTTCTAACTATTTATAAAGCGATTGTCAACTTTTTGACCGTTGACTTGTCCGCTTTCTATCTGGACTTTGCCAAAGATGTCGTCTATATCGAAGCAGCTAAATCATTGGAACGTCGTCAGATGCAGACTGTTTTCTATGACATTTTAGTCAAGATTACCAAGCTGTTGACACCGATTCTGCCACACACAGCAGAAGAAATTTGGTCTTACCTGGAGCATGAAAGTGAAGAATTTGTTCAGTTATCTGAATTGCCTGAAGCTCAGACTTTCCCAAGTCAAGAAGAAATTTTGGACACTTGGTCTGCCTTTATGGATTTCCGCAGTCAGGCTCAGAAAGCCTTGGAAGAAGCCCGCAATGAGAAGGTTATCGGGAAATCATTGGAAGCACACCTGACTGTCTATCCGAATGAAGTCATCAAGACCTTGCTGAAGGCAGTCAATAGCGATGTGGCTCAGCTTCTTATCGTTTCACAATTAACGATTGCTGAAGGATCTGCTCCAGAAGGCGCTCTAGTTTTTGAAGATGTAGCTTTTGTCGTAGAGCATGCGCAGGGGCAAGTCTGTGATCGCTGCCGCCGCATTGACACAACAGTTAAAGAGCGCAGTTATCAAGCTCTTGTCTGTGACCACTGTGCAGAAATTTTAGAAGAAAATTTTGCTCAAGCTGTCTCAGAAGGCTTTGAGAGCAAGTAAGTTTCCAAAATAAAAAATGGCTTTGCCCTTTAGTGGTAAGCCATTTTTTAGATAGATTGATTTGAAAATTTGTTAAATTAAAACTAAGAAAACACAAACAGTTGCGTTTGCAACTGTTTTCTGTTATACTACTTATATCTTAGGGATGTCTATTTTAGCTAGAATGTTTTGGAGCTGAAAGAGCTCAGAGGAAGTCAGTTGCTGCAGAGCCTGACTGGCGTAGGTATTTTCAAAGCCAATTAGCTGGTCGTAGAGTTTGAGAGCCTGACTGCTAGGATAGAGCTCTTTGAACTTCTTATTTTGAGCTTTGGTCTTTTTGATAATCAAGCCCCTATCTTACAGCTTTCCTAGGGATCGGCTGAGGGTAGTCTTGTCAATCTGCACCAGCTCTGCCAGTTGTGATTGGCTGAGACCTTCATTTTCAACGATGCGAATGAGCAGTAGAAACAAATTATTGTCTAGGCTATAGTTACTGGCTTTCTGATTCATTTTCATCATGGCTTGTCTAGAAATAAAGCCCATTTGTCGGAAAAGTTGACGGTAATCCATAGGAACTCCTTTATAGTTGCATTTGCATTTATTATACATTAAAAAGTTAGAGGAAACAAGTATGTGGTCTAGGAAAAAATTAACAGAGTTGAACCCGATAGAATTTTATCAAATCTTAAAATTGCGCATTGACACCTTTGTGGTGGAGCAGGAGCGCATTTATCATGAACTGGATGAGAAGGACTTAGAAGCAGTGCACGTTTACCATGCTAATGAAAAAGGGGAAATTGATGCTTATGCTCGGGTCTTTGAAGAGGGAGAGCATTTAGTCTTTGGTCGAGTAGTCACAGCTCGGTCTGTACGAGGACAGGGCTTAGGAGGACAGCTTATCAGAGAGATCTTACAATTATGTGCTGAAAAATGGCCAGGAAAGGAAATTGAAATAGAGGCTCAGGAGCAGGTGGCTGCTCTCTATGAAAAGTATGGCTTCAAATCGGTTGGCCAACCCTTTATTTTTGAATCGACACCTCACATTACCATGATCTATAAACAATAAAAAACTAAGGCCAGGCCTTAGTTTTTACTGTTTGACAGGAATGGAAATTTCGATTAGATTATTAGCGTAAATTGTTCGGATAGCAGCTTTATCAATAGCATTTGCATCAATTTTTCTCTTCAAGAAAAATTCTCTAATTTTTTCGATTTCCTGTTCGCGTACAGCACGGTGCATGTTTGAAATCAAAATTTCATAGTGAAGAGGAGCTTGTGTAAAAACAACATCGCTGTTCCCAGCAGAATAAACTTCGACTAATATCGCATCGGTGCTTTCCAATTGGCTTTTGACAAGGTCAGCATGACTGTTTGTTGTATTAATAAGCTTCATACGATTTCCTCCTGCTTTATACCTGCTATTATTATAACATATTTGCTATAAATTGTGAATGATTTCTTTAAGCTTTAAGCGCATTTTTCCAAGCTTGGATACCCCATTTATGGCTGCCGCGTTTGAGTGTTTCGATAGCTTCATCGACTGGGAACCAGGCAAGCTGATTGAAATCTTCCAACGGTTTTTGGACTTCTTGGAAAGAGGTGACCTCATACAGGTAGGCTGGGTTGTAAAAATAGGTGTCGCGATGGCGGGAGTAAAAATATTCATCAGCTTGTCCAAGATAGGGTCCAAGCTGGGCTGTGAACCCAAGTTCTTCCATCAGCTCGCGTTCAAGGGCAGTTTGATGGTTTTCCCCCTCTTCAATCTCTCCACCGGGCAGAAACCAAGCCCCGTTAGGCGCCTGAACCAAAATAATCTTTTCTTTCTTTTCGTCTGGGATAACGGCATAGACTCCGTAGCGGGTCACATATTCTACATTTGCTTCCTTTTCACCAAAGGTTGGATTTGTCATTCTAATATCCTCAATCTCTAGTCAGTTTACTATCTATCATAATGGACTAAGGCCCACCTGTCAAGAATTTACTCGGTTTATTGGACAGAAAAAGAATGATAGTCTTTGAAAGAAATCTCTTTCAAATAATAAATTCCTTCCTCCGACCGTTTAAAAAAACTCTTCTTTATAGGAATGGTAAAACATTTATAGGAGAAATTGTTATAATAGTAGCGAGGTGGTTTTATGACAGAAAGCAGACTTTTTAAAATCTTATATCTTCTTTTAGAGCAAGGCCGCACAACAGCTCCCGAATTGGCCTCACTATTTGAAGTATCTATTCGGACCATCTATCGAGATGTGGACAAGCTGAGTTTAGCAGGAATCCCCATCTATTGCAGCCCAGGCAAGGGCGGGGGTATTTTTCTGATGAAGGATTTTGTCTTAGACAAGGCCTTGTTTTCAGAGTCTGAGAGGGATGAGCTATTAGCTGCTCTTCAAGGCTTCCAGATTTTAACAGATAGCGAGCAAGTAGAGACCCTGTCTAAGCTACAGTCCTTGTTTCAAGTTCAGGCAACTTCATGGCTGGAGGTGGATTTCACTGACTGGCGCAAAAAAGCAGATCAGAAAGAACTGTTTGATACTATTAAGCAGGCAATCTTGCAAAGAAGAGTCTTGTCTTTTTCTTATTTGAATGGGCGTGGAGAAAGAGAGCAGCGCAAGATAGAGGCGCTGAAGTTAGTATTTAAAAGCCAAAACTGGTATGTTACTGGTTTTTGTCGTTTAAGACAAGCTCCGCGCTTTTTTAAACTCAACAGAATGAGAGACTGTCAGATGTTAGAGGAAAGATTTAAGCAGAGAGTCTTGGATGAGAAATTTAGTCCTGAAGAGCGGCTAGGAGATACTGTAAAAGTCTTCTTGAAATTTGACGGGAAGCATGCCTTTCGGGTGTACGAGGAGTTTTCAGAAGCAGAGATAGAGGAGAGTGATGGGAGCCTTTATGTAGAAACGCATTTGCCGAGTCACGATAGTCTTTATGCCTATTTGCTATCCTTTTTGGATGGAGTTGAAATCATGGAGCCGCCTCGGTTACGGGAAGAATTCAAAGAAAAGTTAAAAGCTATTACCGATATTTATAAAAGCTGACAGAGGTTGTCAGCTTTTCTTTGCTATACTGTTTGTAGTAAAGAAAGGAGGGCTCTCTCATGAAATATGAATGGAGAAAAGCCAATCGAGAAATATATCAAATCAAGTCTGACCCCTGTCTCATAGATGTTCCTGCCCAGTCTTTTATCATGATTGACGGCAAGGGCGATCCTAATGCTGCTGACTTTTCGGAACGAGTTGGTGCTCTGTACAGCTTAGCATATGCTATCAAGATGAATTACAAAAAGACAGCGGCCGAGCAAGAATTTACTGATTTTACAGTCTATCCCTTAGAAGGGCTTTGGCAGCAAGAGCGAGCAGGAGAACTCATTAAAGAAGAATTGATCTATACTATTATGATTGGGCAGCCGGACTTTATCACTGGAGAGATGGTGAAAAAGGCTCTGGAACAAGTCCGTGTCAAAAAGCCTAATCCTCTCTATGATGAGATTCGCTTTGAAGAAATGACGGAAGGATCGTGTGTTGCTATGCTACATCTTGGTCCTTTTGACCAAGAACCTCAATCCTTTGCTAAAATGGATGCCTTTTGCCAGAATCACCAGCTGACACGGATTTCAAACACTCATAGGGAAATCTATCTCAATAATCTGAATCGTACAGACCCTAGCAAGCTGAAAACAATTCTGCGCTACAAGGTTCAGAAAGCTCAATAAAGAAATAGAGCAGAAAACAGTTAGTTTTCTGCTCTATTTTGTCGACATTTATTTTTCTTCTTGTGATGAATTAACCGACTCTGTGCTTTCGATTTTCTTGGCTGACTTGATGAGAATCTTACCATTGCTGGTCATGATAGCTTTGAGTTCTTTTTCGTTTGGATTTTCCAGATAAAAGTCAGTAATAGCATCTTCGATATGGTCCTGAATGGTACGGCGCAGTGGGCGAGCCCCCATTTTCGGATCGTAGCCCAGATCAACCAATTTTTCCTTGACCTTCTCCGTAACATCCAGATGAATATCGTTGGTTGCCAAGCGTTGATTGACATCGTCCAGCATAAGGTTGACGATTTGAAGCAGGTTGTCCTTGCTGAGCGCCTGGAATTCGATAATGCCGTCAAAGCGGTTCATAAACTCAGGACTGAAGAAGTTGCCCAATTCACCCAAGACGGAGTTGGTGCGGCCTTCACGCGCTGCTCCAAAGCCAACGCTGGCTTCAGCTTTGCCAGTTCCAGCATTAGATGTCATGATGATAATGGTGTCCTTGAAGCTGACAGTTCGTCCTTGGCCATCGGTCAGGCGGCCATCATCTAGAACCTGCAGGAACATGTGCATAACATCGGGATGGGCTTTTTCCACCTCATCCAGCAGAATGAGTGAGTATGGATTGCGGCGGACGCGCTCAGTCAATTGACCAGCTTCATCATAACCAACATAGCCCGGAGGGGCACCGACCAGCTTGGCCACGCTGTGTTTCTCCATGTATTCACTCATATCAAAGCGAATCATGCTGTCAGCTGAGCCAAACAGCTCAATGGCTAGTTGCTTAGACAACTCAGTCTTACCAACACCAGTAGGTCCGACAAAGAGGAAGCTGCCGATTGGGCGATTAGGACTTCCTAATCCGACCCTGTTGCGGCGGATGGCCTTGGCAATCTTATCTACAGCATCGTCTTGACCGATGACATGAGCCTTTAAGTCGCTGGCAAGATTGACTAGTTGAGACTGTTCCTTTTCTTTGAGGTCACCAACTGGGATATTGGTCTTTTGCTCTACAATGTGCTCAATCGTTTTCTCGCTGATAATTGGAGTATCCTTGTCTAGCACACTTGTCTGCTGGAGTTCCTTGTACTTGGCTATCTGGTCACGGAAGTAAGCCGCCTTCTCGAAATCTTCGTCACGGGTTGCCTGAGCCTTGAGGTTTTCGGCCTCAATCAGACGTTGGTCAATGACCTTGGGATCAACAAAGTTGAGGGTTAGATTCATCTTGGAACCAGCCTCATCCAAGAGGTCAATAGCCTTGTCTGGCAGGAAGCGGTCTTGGATATAGCGGTTAGAGAGAAGGGCAGCAGCTTCAATAGCCGCATCTGTGTACTTGACGTGATGGTAGTCTTCGTATTTTTTCTGAATCCCTTTGAGGATGGTAATCGTTTCCTCTACCGTCGGTTCGTCCACCTTTACGGGCTGCATACGGCGCTCCAGTGCTGCATCCTTCTCAATGATACGGTATTCATTGAGGGTGGTTGCTCCAACCATTTGGAGTTCTCCTCGAGCCAGAGCTGGTTTGAGGATGTTCCCAGCGTCCATATTGCCATCGCCAGCAGAGCCTGCTCCGACAATTTCATGAATTTCATCAATAAAGAGAATGACATCCTGACGAGAACGAATCTCATCTATAAGCTTCTGCATTCTCTCCTCGAATTGGCCACGGATACCAGTTCCCTGTACTAAACTGACAACGTCTAGGCGGATAACTTCCTTGCCTTGGAGTTTATGAGGCACATCACCATCAACAATTTTCTGGGCCAGACCTTCCACCACGGCTGTTTTTCCGACTCCTGGCTCTCCTATGAGAACAGGATTGTTTTTGGTGCGGCGGTTGAGGATTTCAATGACACGGACGATTTCTTCATCACGGCCAATAACAGGATCAATCTCGCCTCGGCGAGCCAGTTCAGTCACATTGATACCAAACTCTTCCAGCAGGCCTTTTGGCTTTTGCGAACTTGGCTGAGGCTGACCACCCTTGCTAGGATTGGAACCGTAGCCGCCACCGCCTCCATAGGATCCGCCANATTGGGTAGGAGGAGTAGTTGGTTCCTGAGGCTGTTGGAAATTGCTGAGGCTGTTGAAGAAGTCATCGATAGGATCTGTTCCGTGATTGTTGGCATTAGCAATTCCGCCGAACAAGGAATGTTCAGGGTCTGTTTTCATGATTTGGTAGCAGTTTTGGCACAAATCCACCTGCTGTTTATGGCCATTTACGTTGGTATAAATGTGAATTGTGGATTCATTGATTTTACAATTTTGACAAAGCATGCAGATACCTCTTTTCTTTTAGTGTGCAAGCTATTTATAGAAATAATTAAAGGTCAAAAATAGTCAAAGTTTTATAGTTTCATTATATCAGTATTCTCGAACTTTGCAAGAATTTACTACAAAATCCTCCCTTAGACCGAGCAGAATGAAAACAAATTCTTGAAAAATTACAAAAAATGGGCTTTTAGTGGTATTTCAGTCGCTATTTATGGTAAAATAAGAGGGAACTAAGTAAATAGGAGAAACAAAATGGAATCACATTTAGTTAGAATTATTAACCGCTTAGAAGCTATGGCTAAGGATGGCGGAAATTTAAAACGTAATTTTGAGCGTGAAGGAGTGGTTGTAGCAGAAGTAGCTTACAGTTACGACGAAGAAAACGGCTCTGTCTTCACCTTGCGTGACGTTGCAGCGCGTGAGACCTATACTTTCGACAGCATCGATTTGATTGCAATGGAAATTTATGAATTACTCTACTAAAAAGCACTTTGCTGCTTTTTATTTTTACCCTTTTTATCTTATTTTGAAAAAGATAGAAAAGATTTAGTAGGGCTGAAATCTTATCACTAGGTGCCAATGAAACCTCGTCTTATAACCTTGTATAAGAAAAAGTTATAGGCTGGGCACAGATTTTTTTGGTATAATGAAAAAGATAATGAAAAAGAAATGAGAATGACATGGCGCAGATTATTGATGGTAGAGGTTTGGCAGAGAAGCTTCAGAAAAAATTAGCCGAAAAAACGGCTCGCCTCAAAGAAAAGACAGGTCAGGTACCGGGCTTGGTAGTGATTGTGGTAGGAAATAATCCAGCCAGTCAAATCTACGTGCGTAATAAAGAGCGCTCGGCCTTGGCCGCTGGCTTTCGGAGTAAGATAGAGCGTCTGCCAGAAGAAACCAGCCAAGAAGAGCTCTTGAGCTTGATTGAAACTTATAATCAAAATCCTGATTGGCATGGGATTTTGGTCCAGCTGCCCTTGCCTGAGCATATTGATGATGAAGCTGTGCTGCTGGCCATTGATCCAGACAAGGATGTTGATGGCTTTCATCCGCTTAATATGGGTAAACTATGGAGCGGCCACCCTGTTATGATTCCAGCTACTCCTGCAGGCATTATGGCCATGTTCCATGAATATGGTGTTGAACTGGAAGGCAAGCGAGCGGTCGTTATCGGTCGGAGTAATATTGTCGGTAAGCCCATGGCTCAGCTGCTTTTGGCTAAGAATGCAACAGTGACTCTGACGCATTCACGGACCCACAATCTAGCTAAGACTGCCAAGCGGGCAGATATTTTGGTGGTGGCCATCGGTCGTGGACATTTTGTGACCAAGGACTTTGTCAAGGAAGGGGCTGTTGTCATTGATGTCGGTATGAACCGAGATGAAAATGGCAAGCTGATTGGCGACGTTAAATTTGATGAAGTGTCTGAAATTGCCAGTCTGATTACCCCTGTACCTGGAGGTGTTGGTCCTATGACCATTACCATGCTGATGGAGCAGACCTACCAAGCCTTTAAACGGAGTCTTGAATCATGAAATTTGTTTTTGATTTGGATGGGACCTTGTCCTTTGATTATATGACGATTGATGAGGAGATTAAGCAGGTCCTGCTAACGGCTCCTCAGTTTGGGCATGAAGTGCTGTTTGCTTCGGCGCGTTCCTATCGGGATTGTCTGGGACTATTGGGTCCGGAATTGAGCCAGCGGATAGTGATTGGCCTGAATGGCGGAGTAGCTTATCAGAATGGACAGCTGATGTTTGAGCGTCAGCTGCATCAGTCAAGTTATCAAGCCATTCTAGACACTTGTTTGACCTATAATTTGCCTTTTTTCGTTGATAATACTTTTGACTACAGCGGCCAGATTTTAGAAAAAATCCCTTTTATTGCCAGTGTAGATCCTCTCAAGCGGGCAAGACAGCTGGAACTGACTGAACTCCAGCATCCTATTAAGCTTGTTATTTACATGGGGAATCATGAGCAACTCTTAGAGGATTTACAGGCTCGCTTTACAAACTTGCCTAGTCTAAGTCTAGACTATCATGAACATGAGAAATGTTTTTATATCAATCCGGCTGAAACCAATAAGGCTTCAACTGTAAAGGAACTCTGCGGTTCGGACTATGTGGCTTTTGGTAATGATCAAAATGATATCCAGCTCTTTAAGAATTCTCTCTACGCTGTGCAGGTTGGGGATTTCTCAGGATTGAGCGATTATGCTGATGAGCAGGTCGCCTTTCAGGAAAATTTACCCAAGGCAGTCGCAGCAAGAATCTTACAAAAATTTGCAGATTTCCGAAAATAATAACTTTCTTGCGATACGGGGCACCTGTTTAGGTGCCTTTTAGTGTATAATGAAGATAGGTTTGGTCATGTTGAGACAAGTGCAGGATGAAGTTGGTCTAGGAGAATATCATGGTAAAAAATGCTGAAAATATTTTAAAAAGAGTCATTAGGGAGCGTCCCTTGGATAGTCACAAGGGCGACTACGGCCGTCTCTTACTGATTGGGGGGACCTATCCTTATGGGGGCGCTATCATTATGGCTGCTTTGGCTGCGGTCAATAGCGGAGCGGGTCTGGTGACTGTTGCTACAGATAGAGACAATATCGCACCTCTGCACAGTCATTTGCCGGAGGCCATGGCCTTTGACTTAGAGGAGCAAGACCGATTGACAGAGCAGCTGGCTAAATCAGATCTAGTCTTGATTGGTCCTGGTTTGGCGGAGAATCAACTAGGACTAAATGTCTTAAAAAAGGTTATCCGTACTGTGACCGAGCAGCAGATACTCATCATGGATGGTGGTGCCATTTCACTCTTTAGCAAAACAGCTTTGCCATTTCCAAAAGCCCAAACAGTTTTTACTCCCCACCAGAAGGAGTGGGAAGGCTTATCGGGTTTGATCTTGTCAGATCAGACGGCAGCAGCCAATCAGGCGGCGGTCAATCAGCTGCCTCTGGGCAGTATTGTCGTGCAGAAAAAGCATGGAACGACCATCTATCAAAGTGGACAAGAGCAGGTCTTTGAGCTGACAGTAGGCGGACCTTATCAAGCAACTGGCGGAATGGGGGATACGCTGGCTGGTATGATTGCCGCTTTTGCAGGACAGTTTAAGTCAAGCAACCTCTTTGAGCGAGTGGTGGCTGCAACCCTTCTTCATTCATTTATCGCTGACGAACTAAGTCAGGAAGCTTATGTCGTCCTGCCAACGGCAATCAGCAGAGCCATTCCAAGGTGGATGAAGGAGATGAGTCAGTAGACATTTTCTTGGGTTTTAAGTCAGCTGGGTTTCTTTTGTGGAAGCCCAGTTTTTTTCTTGTTTTTCAGGGAATTTTTAGACTTTGTAATCGGTTTTTTATGCAGTTTTTTGTTATAATAAAAGTTACGGAAAAACTAGAAAAGAAAGGAAAAGGGCATGCCAGAGTATTTGTCGGTTTCGACCTTGACCAAGTATTTGAAGATGAAGTTTGAGCGGGATCCTTATTTGGAGCGGGTCTATTTGACTGGCCAAGTGTCCAATTTTCGCCGACGTCCTAATCATCAATATTTTTCATTAAAGGATGAGAAGGCCGTCATTCAGGTTACGATTTGGTCTGGTGTCTATCAGAAGTTGGGCTTTGAGCTGGAAGAAGGCATGAAAATCAATGTCATTGGCCGGGTGCAGCTCTATGAGCCGAGCGGTTCCTATTCTATCATCATTGAAAAGGCAGAGCCGGATGGTATCGGAGCTTTGGCTATCCAGTTTGAACAGCTCAAGAAAAAACTGGGAGAAGAAGGGCTTTTTCAAGAGAAATTCAAGCAAGCCTTGCCCCAATTTCCTAAGAAAATCGGCGTTGTAACCAGTCTTAGCGGAGCGGTCATCCGAGACATTATCACGACGGTCAGCCGTCGCTTTCCGGGAGTGGAGATTGTCCTTTATCCGACCAAGGTACAGGGAGATGGGGCTGCAGCTCAGGTTGCTGACCACATCAGACTGGCCAATGAGCGGTCGGATTTGGATGTACTGATTATTGGTCGAGGTGGCGGTTCTATCGAAGATCTCTGGGCTTTCAACGAAGAGGAAACAGTTCGGGCTATTTTTGAGTCTAGGATTCCTGTTATTTCTAGTGTCGGCCATGAGACAGATACGACTTTGGCGGATTTTGTGGCAGATCGCAGGGCTGCGACTCCGACGGCTGCGGCTGAGCTAGCAACACCGGTCACCAAGCTGGATCTGCTGGGGCATTTGCAGCAGCAGGAAAACCGCATGTCACGAGCGATTTACAATCGCCTGAGCTATTATCGAGAGCGACTGAATAAACTGACTCAGTCGGTTATCTTCCGACAGCCAGAGAGGCTTTACGATGGTCATCTGCAGAAATTAGACCAGCTCAACCTGCGACTCAAGCAAAAAATTCGCGAATATTATAGTGAAGAGCAACAGCGGGTCAAAATCTTGCAACATCGTTTGGAAGCATTGAATCCGCTCAGTCGCGTTCAGCGTTTTCAAGAGCAGACTGCCCAGCTGGAGCGTTTGCTGCGCAGCAACATGGCGGTCATTTATGATAACAAGGTGGCTCAAGTCAGGAGATTGTCCGAGGCCTTGCTTATGCTGGATACCAGTCGAATCGTGGCGCGTGGCTATGCTATTGTCCAAAAGAATAAAAAGGTTGTCGAGTCAAGTGCTGGCATTGAAGAAAAAGATGTGCTGACCCTGCTCATGCGGGATGGGCAGCTGGAAGTAGAGGTAAAACATGTCCAAAGAAAAGAAATTTGAAGAAAACTTAGCAGACTTGGAAGTCATTGTCCAAAAGCTAGAAAACGGTGATGTAGCGCTGGAAGAGGCAATTGCGGAATTTCAAAAGGGGATGAAGCTTTCAAAGGAACTACAGGCTAGTCTGGACAAGGCAGAAAAGACCTTAGTTAAGGTCATGCAGGCAGACGGCACAGAAACGGAAATGGAATGACAAGAAACGAGAAACTGGAAAAGATTGGTCTGACGATTGAGGATTTTTATAAATCTCAGCAAGTTTCGTCAGATTTATCAGAAGTTATTTTGTACTCGGTGCAGGCTGGAGGCAAGCGAATTCGTCCCTTACTGCTATTGGAGTTGATTCAAGCCTTTGGCCTAGAGCTGGCTGAGGCCCACTATCAGGTCGCGGCGGCTCTTGAGATGATTCACACTGGCAGCCTTATCCATGATGATTTGCCAGCTATGGATGATGACGACTATCGTCGCGGCCGCCTGACTAGCCATAAGAAGTTTGGAGAGGATATGGCTATTTTGGCAGGTGATTCTCTCTTTTTGGACCCCTATGGACTATTGGCAAGGGCCGAGCTGCCTAGTCAGGTCAAGGTGGACTTGATTTCTGAGTTGTCTCTGGCAGCAGGGAGCTTTGGTATGGTCGCAGGACAAGTTCTGGACATGCAAGGCGAAGGCCAAGCAATTAGTTTAGAAGACTTAAAAACCATCCATGCCAATAAGACTGGTAAGCTACTGACCTATCCTTTTGTCGCAGCTGGTTTGATTGTTCAGGCTCAGCAGTCTGTTCAAGACAAGCTTCGTAGGATTGGAGGGCTCTTGGGCTTGGCCTTTCAAGTGCGGGATGATATTTTGGATGTGACGGCCAGCTTTGAAGAGCTGGGCAAAACCCCGCAGAAAGATTTAGCTGCGGACAAGTCGACTTATCCAGCCTTTCTGGGACTGGATGGAGCTAAGAACTTTTTCAATCAGACCCTTGATGAAGCTGTGGATATTCTGAAAGACTTGGAAGAAAAGACAGAGTTTTCAAGCGAAGAAATTCAAAAGATAATAGAAAGTTTGAGATTGAATGGCTAAGGAAAGAGTAGATGTGCTGGCCTACAGACAAGGGCTCTTTGAGACCAGAGAGCAGGCTAAGCGTGGTGTAATGGCTGGACTGGTTATTGCTGCAGCCAATGGCCAGCGCTTTGACAAGCCTGGTGAAAAGATTGACGCAGTCACAGAGCTGCGCTTAAAAGGCGAGAAACTCAGATATGTCAGCCGAGGCGGCCTCAAGCTAGAAAAGGCTTTGCAAGTGTTTGATATTTCGGTCACTGACCGAGTGACCTTGGATATCGGAGCTTCGACTGGCGGTTTTACAGATGTCATGCTGCAGCACGGAGCTAAGCTGGTCTATGCAGTAGATGTCGGTACTAATCAGCTGGCTTGGAAGCTCAGACAGGATGAGCGGGTTGTCAGCATGGAGCAGTATAATTTTCGCTATGCCCAAAGGACTGACTTTGAACAGGTGCCTAGCTTTGCCAGTATTGACGTCAGCTTTATATCGCTGAGTTTGGTTTTGCCAGCTCTGCATGAGATTTTGGCTCAGGATGGCCAAGTGGTCGCCTTAATCAAGCCTCAGTTTGAAGCAGGCCGCGAGCAGATTGGGAAAAAAGGGATTGTCAAGGATAAAAAGGTCCATCTGACAGTTCTGGAAAAGGTCATAGCATTTATGATGGAGGCTGGCTTTTCTGTCAGGGGACTGGATTTTTCGCCTATTCAGGGCGGTCAGGGCAATGTAGAATTTCTGGCCTATTTAGAAAAGAGCATAGAGCCACAGCCACTTGATTCAGCAATGATGACAGCTGTCGTAGAGGCAGCACATAAGGAATTTAAAGATGAATAAGAAGGATAGATTAGAAAAGATTAGACGCTTTGTCAGTGACTATGACATTGGCACACAGGAGGAAATTGTAGAACATCTCAGGGAGTCTGGGATTACAGCGACCCAGGCTACGGTCTCTAGGGATATCAAGGAGCTGGGGATTGTCAAGATACCGCTCAAGGACAACACCTATATCTACGAGCTGCCTAAGACCATGACTAGCAGTCTGGGCTTGGCTGAAAATAATATCCTGTCCTGTCAGGTTTTGGGAAATATGATCAATCTCAGTCTGGTACCGGGGAGCACAGCACTGGTCAAGCGTCATCTTAGAAATGAATTTGCTGAGGATATTTTCAGTATCTTGGCAGACAACGACAGTATTTTGATGGTTATGATGACAGAGGAAGCAGCCGCAAGGGTTGCAACCATCATTCACCATTGGTAGGAAAGCCTATGTTATTAGAAATTTCGATTAAAAATTTTGCCATTATTGAGGAGATATCCCTTAATTTTGAGCAAGGTATGACGGTTTTGACTGGGGAAACTGGAGCCGGCAAGTCTATTATTATTGACGCCATGAATATGATGCTGGGCAGCCGTGCTACGACGGATGTTATTCGTCATGGAGCGCCCAAAGCTGAGATAGAGGGACTTTTTTCGCTGGAAAATAGCAGAGCTTTGCGAGAGATTTTTGAGAAGCAGGGCTGGGAGTTGACCGACGAGCTGATTATCCGTCGGGAAATTCTGCAAAATGGCCGCAGTGTCAGCCGTATCAATGGTCAGATGGTTAATTTGTCTGTTCTAAAGGCTGTTGGCCAGCACTTGGTAGATATCCATGGTCAG
The DNA here is from genome assembly GCF_003943655.1 of Streptococcus sanguinis. Taxonomy (GTDB): domain Bacteria; phylum Bacillota; class Bacilli; order Lactobacillales; family Streptococcaceae; genus Streptococcus; species Streptococcus sanguinis_F. Next base: position 82,707 of record NZ_RJMM01000003.1, on the reverse strand, counting down.
CATGATCAGGAAGAACTGATGAGACCCCAGCTTCATATCGCCATGCTAGATGAGTTTGGAACAGCAGACTTTTTGCATCTCAAAGGCCGCTATCAGGAAACCTTTGACCGCTATCGAAGTCTGCGCAAGCAAGTCCTGACTTTGCAGAAAAATCAGCAGGAGCATAAAGCCAGAATTGAGATGCTGGAGTTTCAGATGGCGGAGATTGAGAGCGCAGCTCTCAAAAGTGGTGAAGATACTGCTCTGCATCAGGAGCGGGACCGCTTGCTCAACCACAAACTCATTGCCGATACGCTGACGAACGCCTATACCATGCTGGATAATGAAGAATTTTCCAGTCTGGCCAATGTCCGCTCAGCTATGAATGACTTTGAATCTATCGAGGATTACGATCCAGCCTACAAGGAGCTTTCAGGCAGCTTGTCAGAGACTTATTATGTCTTGGAAGATGTCAGCAAGCGCCTAGAGGACATTTTAGATGGACTGGATTTTGACGGAGATCGGCTGCTGCAGGTGGAGAGTCGCTTAGACTTGATTAATAGCATCACGCGTAAATACGGCGGCCAAGTAGATGATGTGCTGGATTACTTTGCTCAGATTTCCAAAGAATACAGCCTTTTAACTGGAAGCAACTTGTCCTCAGAGGATATGGATCGAGAGCTGAAATCCTTGGAGAGAGAGCTGGTAGAGCTGGCCCAGGAGCTGAGTCATGCCCGCCACGGCATAGCAGCCCAGCTGGAAGCGGAAATCAAGCAAGAGCTGCAGGACCTCTACATGGAAAAGGCGCGCTTTAAAGTGCAGTTCAGTAAGGGCAAGTTCAACCGTGAAGGCAATGAACAAGTAGAGTTTTACATCTCAGCCAATCCGGGCGAGGATTTCAAACCTTTGGTCAAGGTTGCGTCTGGCGGGGAACTCTCCCGTCTCATGTTGGCTATCAAGTCTGCCTTTTCTCGTAAGGAAGGCAAGACCAGCATTGTCTTTGACGAAGTGGATACGGGCGTTTCTGGCCGAGTGGCCCAGGCTATTGCCCAGAAGATCCACAAGATTGGCTCCAATGGCCAAGTCTTGGCCATTTCCCATCTGCCGCAGGTCATTGCGATTGCCGATTATCAGTTCTTTATTGAGAAGATTTCGGATGAGAATTCAACCGTCTCAACAGTACGGTTGTTGACCGCTGACGAGCGCGTTCAGGAAGTTGCTAAGATGCTGGCTGGCGAAGATGTGACGGAGGCTGCTTTGACTCAAGCCAGAGAATTATTAAAAAAATAAACAAGCGAGGCTGAGACACTAGTGTTTCGGTCTCCTTTAGGAGGTGGCGCGTATGACAGAATATTTTGCAATCGGTGATGTCCATGGCAAGGCTGGTATGCTAGATGAACTGCTCCAGCACTGGGATGATCGCAGCCAACTAGTCTTTCTAGGGGACTTGATAGATCGTGGCGAGGACAGCCGAGCAGTTTTGGAGAGGGTCAAGGACCTAGTGGACCAAGAAGGAGCTGTTTGTCTGTCTGGTAATCATGAGTATATGTTTCTAACCTGGCTAGACAATCCTGAAAAGTCTTATGACCACTACCGACGTAATGGCGGAGATACGACGATTAATTCGCTTTTAGGCCAACCTCTCAATGCTCCTGTAGATGGAGTGGCAGACGCGGAACGTGTAAAGACGGAGGCGGCCAATTTAGTAGATTTTATTCGTCAGATGCCCTTCCTATTGGAGACAGAGCGGTACATTTTTGTCCATGCTGGCCTAGATTTGGAACTGAGAGACTGGCGAGAGACCAGTGATTATCAAAAAGTTTGGATTCGCGCGCCTTTTCACGAAGGCAGCAATCAGACTGGCAAAACGATTGTCTTTGGCCATACACCAACATTTTACCTCTTGCATAAAGCACCGGGAACTAATCAGCTATGGATGACTGAGGATGGCAAGATTGGCATGGATGGTGGAGCTGTTTATGGTGGAGTCCTCCACGGAGTTCTCTTTGGTCATAATGGCATCATAAAGCGGTATGTCATAAAAAATGCTGGTTTGGTAGCTGAAGACTGAAAAAAGAGGCTGGGACAAAAGTCCTAGCCTCTCAATTGTCTTTGGATTGTCGAGTAAGACGCAGTGGTTGAGTGGGCTCTACTACGCTGATTTCATCAGCTTTTACAGCCCTACTCAACTGTGCGGAGGTGGGACGACGAAATCGAACTCTAACGAATTACCGATTTCTGTCCCACTCTCTTTTTTTGCTGAGATTCTCTTTGAAAACCAGGCTTTTATACAAAATTTCCCCAATAAAGCTAAAAAAACCGCATGTAAACACTTTTTCATCTAATTTTAAAGAAGCGCAAAAAGATTAAAAAACTAAAACAAGCAGATTAAATTTAGGAAACGCTTGGTCTGAGCTGTGATTTTAGCGAATATTCCCCCACAAAACCATAAAAATTTGGTATAATGTAGTGTAATAACAAGTTAAAATTTAGATACAGAGTAGGAAATCTATGACAAAAATAAAAATCGTAACAGACTCATCTGTAACCATTGAACCAGAGGTTGCTAAGGAATTAGACATTACTATTGTGCCTCTCTCTGTTATGGTGGACGGGGTGGTCTATTCGGATGCAGATCTAGAGGAAGGTGAGTTTCTTCGTCTCATGCAGTCTAGTCGCAATCTACCTAAAACCAGCCAGCCGCCTGTCGGAGTCTTTGCTGATGTTTTTGAGCAATTGGCAGAGGATGGAGCGCAGATTATCTCCATTCATATGTCTCACGCCTTATCAGGAACTGTCGAAGCCGCCCGTCAGGGAGCGACTTTGGCTCATGCTGATGTGACGGTTGTTGACAGCTCTTTTACTGATCAGGCTATGAAATTCCAAGTCACAGAAGCAGCTAAACTGGCCAAAGAAGGAGCTAGCCTGGAGGAAATTCTAGCCAAAATCGAGGAAGTCAAGGAAAAGACAGAGCTCTACATCGGTCTCTCTACCTTAGAAAATCTGGTTAAAGGAGGCCGTATTGGCCGAGTTTCCGGTCTGATTAGCTCCTTGCTTAATATCCGGGTTATCATGCAAATGAAGGACCATCAGCTGGAGCCCATTGTCAAGGGTAGGGGTGCTAAGACCTTTAAAAANTGGCTGGATGATTTGACAGCAAGTTTGCAAAACAAGCAAGTGGCTGAGATTGGAATTTCCTATGCTGGCGGTTCAGAATTGGCCCAGGAAATGAAGGAAAGTTTACAGCCGTATGTCAAGAAACCTATTTCAGTGCTGGAAACAGGGTCCATTATTCAGACACATACAGGGGAAAATGCTTGGGCTGTGCTGATTCGTTACGAATAAAACCATAATAATTTAGAAAATAGCGGCTTAGTACTTGACCTGAAAGCTATTTTTAGATATGATAATATTTGTTAGGGTTATCAACCCAGAAAAAATTTGGAGGATTTGTTAAATGGCTAACAAACAAGATTTGATCGCAAAAGTAGCAGAAGCTACAGAATTGACTAAAAAAGATTCAGCAGCAGCAGTTGACGCTGTATTCGCAGCTGTAACTGAGTACCTTTCAAAAGGTGAAAAAGTTCAACTTATCGGTTTTGGTAACTTTGAAGTTCGTGAGCGTGCAGCACGTAAAGGCCGCAACCCACAAACTGGTAAAGAAATCAAAATCGCAGCTTCTAAAGTACCAGCTTTCAAAGCAGGTAAAGCTCTTAAAGACGCTGTAAAATAATTTTGGTTAATAAAGCCTGACACACTTGCATTTGGCGAGTATGTCAGGTTTTTCTTTTTGCTCTCAGTTCTTGAACTTAATAAAAGATTTAGTGGCTTCGAGAAAGTTGATTGATGAACTTGCTTGGAGTTTTTATTTTGCAAAGAAGTGAAGGAAATTGTCTCTAATCAAAAGAGAATGATAAAGGACAAACATATTTAAAGACGTGAAATAAAAAGTTTAGGAGGTAAGAAATGAAATGGAAACCACTTCAGGGCTCACTGCTTCCTGTTAATCCTTTTGGCAGCAAATTTCGCTTGCTGATGGGATTGTTTGTCGTGCTTTTTTCAATCTTTCTACTCCTCATGCAGACATTGGCTGCTTTGGAGGAGCAGTTGGCTTGACCAAACGTCAGCGTGACTAAGATTAAGCTTCAGTAAAAAAGCTTTGAAAATCTAGAATATATGAAAAGTCTGTTGTCTCAACTTTTGTTGGAATAGCAGGCTTTTTATTTTTCAAGGAAAGATAAGCATTAAAAGCAGTCAAATGCTTGAATTTTTCATAAAATTAAAAATGAGCTTGTATTTTTCTAGCAAATATGGTAAACTATTTTAGTAAAAAATTATACAAAGGAGACTGTTGATGAAGACAAAAACATTAGCACTCGTAAATGGGCTTGTTGGACTTATTGGTGGTATTATTCTACTTTTGTGGCCTTTCTTCATTTGGGTTATTTATTTTATGCTAGGTGTATTTGACATCCTGAAAATTGCAATCCTAGCTTTGGGGATTGCTGGTATTGTCTACTATAAGGATGACAATCGTGTGGGACCAGCAGGCTCTATCTTGATGATTGTAGGTGGAATTTTTACCTTTAATGACTTCTTGGGCTGGATTGGTGCTATTCTTTCTATCATAGGCGGTTCCCTTTATTTAGCAAGCTTGAAGAGATTCCAAGCATAGAGCGAGGATTGAAAAAAATACTAGTTTAAAGCTTGCATTGCCTTAAATGGATAAGCAATCATGCAGAAGCAGGATGATGAACTTTGGTTAGTTCTGTCCTGCTTTTTTCTTTTTAGCTTATTTACAATCATTCTTAATAGCCAAGTAAGCCTAGTCATGGTATAATGGTAATGACTTAGATGAGAGGCTATAACGGAGTAAATAATGAAACAAGAACATCAGCATGACTTTGACCAAGTAATTGGCCATTTGCGCGCCAAGGGCGTGCGTATTACAGAAACGCGGAAGGCGGTAATTGACTATATTATCCAAAGTCACGACCATCCTAGCGCTGAAATGATATATCAGGACTTGAAGCCCAATTTTCCTAATATGAGTCTGGCAACAGTTTATAATAATCTCAAGGTTCTGATTGATGAGGGCTTTGTCGCTGAGCTCAAGGTTCGCAATGATACGACGACCTACTTTGACTTTATGGGCCATCAGCATCTCAATGTCATCTGTGAAAAATGCGGTCGTATCGCTGATATGGAGCTGGAACTTCCTGATGTGAAGCATGAGGCTGAAGTGCAGACTGGCTACCACATCACCCAAAGTCAAACGACTGTCTATGGCCTATGCCCCCAATGTCAGCAAGAGGCGGTGTGACAGCGAGGATGATTAGGAGATTTTTGGAGCCTCAAAGGCGAACAAAGTTGTGACTCGCTTCGCAAATTCAATCAGCAACTTCAAAGCAGTATTTTGAGCAATCAGCTATTGAGTCAAGATTCTATTCCTAATAAAAGGTAAGGCTAGAACTTATGTCTCTTAGCCTTTTTCTATGTGTTTTAGCAAGGCATGTTCGCAGGATATCATCTGAGCTAGAGATGTTGATACCTAGTCAAGTACAGCACATAGCAAGATCAGATATTTTAAGTACAACCCCTTATATACTTATGCTATTATTTTACAGGTGAATTCTCTTTTGATATAATGAAAGCAGAATAAAGCTTTTTACAAAGAGATTCAAAAAGTTCTGTAGGATTTAAAATATAGGTAAATTCGTCATAAGTCTGTAGTATTGAAATCTTTAAAGGGTATTACTTTGTGGGTAGGTTAGGTTTTTAGGAGGTCTTATGTTTTGGAGAAAGAAATGGTTGGATGAATTGCCAGACGGCGAAGAATCTCCTTTTTTTGAATGCCGACACCTTCTCTTTAAAGAGGAAGCTGGCTATCCTATCTGTCCTTCTTGTGGCGGACTCATAAAAGAGAATTTTCCTAAGAAAAATACGGATAAAGCCCGACTGCATTTAATATGGAAAAAGGTTCAGCAACTGTGGAGTGTCAAGTTTGGAGAAGGCTATTCCTTATGGTTAGTTCTATTTCCAGCTATCTTTGTTCCAGAATATCTAGGCTATTGGCTTTTAAGTACTGGAGATTATGGTTTTACTAGCTTCTTTCTTCCAAGTCGGCATCGACCTACAATGATTAGTTATGCTATTGACGGCTACTTTGTTTTGTTTTTCTTTTTTCTAGGTCAGGAGCGCACTAAACGGTTTGCAACTTTTTCTTTAGGCTTTGAGCGTTTCCATAGAATTCTTTATTCTTGGCCTGTGCGTGTCGTTCTTTTTGCTGTTATCATCTTTTTACTTAATCTTTATATGCCTAAGATTTACGAGCCATACGCACTGTACTATATATCTAAGCATGATTATCTGACTCCCGCTCAGCATACCAAAGGAGTGGAGCTTTTTATCCAGACTAACATGATTTCAATTTGGATGACAGCTGGTCTGTTGGCAATTCATGAGTTAATAGATAGACGTAGAACCAAGTGGCTCAAGGAAGCCAACGAAGCTTATCTGTCTGGCGGGTGCTAAGGCAAAGGTTTCTGATCGGAAATACAAAAGCGCTTTCTTGCTGAAAAAGGTCTGATTTGACGAAATAGGCTAGCTTTTTAGGCGAAAATTTTGTAAAATAGAATAGATAAACGGGGACTGCCTCGGAAAATAAAAGGAGAATCCATCTAATGGTAAAATTAGTTTTTGCTCGCCACGGTGAGTCTGAATGGAACAAAGCGAACCTTTTCACTGGTTGGGCTGATGTTGACTTGTCTGAAAAAGGTACACAGCAAGCAATCGACGCTGGTAAACTGATTAAAGAAGCTGGTATCGAGTTTGACCAAGCTTACACTTCAGTATTGAAGCGTGCGATTAAGACAACTAACCTTGCTTTGGAAGCAGCTGATCAGCTTTGGGTACCAGTTGAAAAATCATGGCGTTTGAACGAGCGTCACTATGGTGGCCTGACTGGTAAAAACAAGGCAGAAGCAGCTGAGCAATTTGGTGATGAGCAAGTGCATATCTGGCGTCGTTCATACGATGTATTGCCTCCAGCAATGCCACGTGATGATGAGTACTCAGCACACACTGACCGTCGTTATGCTTCACTTGACGACTCAGTTATTCCAGATGCTGAAAACTTGAAAGTGACTTTGGAACGTGCTCTTCCATTCTGGGAAGACAAGATTGCTCCAGCTTTGAAAGATGGCAAAAATGTCTTTGTAGGTGCACACGGTAACTCAATCCGTGCCCTTGTGAAGCACATCAAACAATTGTCTGACGATGAAATCATGGATGTGGAAATTCCAAACTTCCCACCATTGGTATTCGAATTTGACGAAAAATTGAACGTAGTAAAAGAATACTACCTTGGAAAATAAGCTTAAAAGAATCTGAGAATAATCTCAGATTCTTTGCTTTTCCGGAGAGGAAGGACAAGGATTACTAGAAGCCTAGCTAGCAAGTCTTTTAGGTTCCGAGGTTTAGCGGATTTCTTCTTAGCTCGTCCATATTTTCAGATTTTCTATCAGTTTTGAAACATTCATCGAGCTGGATTTATGGTAAAATAAAGGTCAGAACTTTTACTAGAATGAGAGAGAAAATGGCAAGGAAGAAGAGAAAATTTGACAGTCATTCCATCACCAGAAGGCTTTATCTGCTGTTTGGAATCGTGATGTTTTTGTTTTTAGCCTTGATTGCTCGTCTGGGCTATATGCAGGTGGTCAATCAGGACTTTTACACGGATAAGTTAGCTAAGGCCAGCAAGACCAAGATTACCACTAGCTCAGTACGTGGGCAGATTTATGATGCTACTGGCAAGCCCTTGGTGGAAAATACGACCAAGCAGGTGGTGACCTATACGCGAGATAACCGGCTGACGGCTGGAGAGATTCGAGCGACAGCTCAAAAGCTCCTGACCTATGTCAGTATCAGCGATACAGAGGTGACAGACCGCCAAGAGGTGGATTATTATTTGGCGGACAGCGCAGTCTATCAGGAAGTGGTGGAAAAGCTACCCAAGGACAAGAAATTTGATACAGATGGCAACCGCCTGCCTGAGTCCAAAATCTATAAGGCGGCAGCTGAGAGCATTGACCCTAAGCAGCTGGGCTATACGGATGAGGAAAAGAAGGCCATCGTTCTCTTTAGTCAGATGAATGCGATTTCCAACTTTGCGACGGGGACCATCCAGACAGATGCGCTAACAACAGAGCAGGTAGCTGTACTGGCTTCCAGCAGCAAAGAGCTGCCAGGTATCAGTGTCTCAACGGGCTGGGACCGCAAGGTCTTGGATACCTCGCTGGCTTCTATCGTGGGTAATATCTCGACAGAAAAGACTGGACTTCCGGCTGAGGAAGTGGATGATTATCTGAAAAAAGGCTACTCTCTCAATGACCGGGTGGGGACCTCCTATCTGGAAAAGCAGTATGAGTCAGTTCTGCAAGGCAAGCGAGCTGAGAAGGAGATTCATCTAGATAAAAATGGTAATATGGAGAGTGTGGAAAATATCTCTGACGGTAGTAAGGGTGACAATCTCAAGCTGACGGTGGACTTAAGCTTCCAGCAGGGAGTGGAGGACATTCTAAAAAATGCCTTTAATGCGGAGTTGGCGAGTGGCAATGCGACCTACTCTGAGGGTGTCTATGCTGTAGCTATGGATCCAAATACCGGCGCCGTCTTGGCCATGGCAGGCGTCCGGCACGACCTGGAAACGGGAGAAAATTCGGTCGATGCTTTGGGAACCATGACTAATGTCTTCGTTCCGGGATCTGTGGTCAAGGCTGCAACTCTGACCTCAGGCTGGGAGAATAACGCCATTAGCGGAAACCAAGTCCTGACAGACCAGCCGATTAGCTTTGGCGGTACGGACAGTATCACTTCTTGGTTCACCCAGTATGGTTCACGTGCCATCACAGCCCAAGAGGCCTTGGAATACTCTTCCAATACCTATATGGTGCAGGTAGCGCTGAAGATGATGGGGACGCCTTACTCAGCTGATATGAAGCTAGATTTTGATGAGCTGGATCCGTCCATGAAAAAGTTGAGGTCGACTTTTGCAGAATATGGTCTAGGCACTTCGACAGGGATTGACCTGCCAAATGAGTCCACAGGCTATCTTCCAGACAAGTTTACGTTTGCCAACTATCTGACCAATTCGTTCGGCCAGTTTGACAACTATACAACGCTTCAGCTGGCCCAGTATGCCTCAACAGTAGCTAATAATGGCAAGCGTGTGGCTCCGCATATCGTTGAAGGCATTTACGGCAACAGCGACCAAGGAGGACTGGGTGATTTGGTGCAGAAAATTGACACCAAAGAGCTGAACCAGGTCAATATCTCTGACGAGGATATGAGCATTATCAAGCAAGGCTTCTATCAAGTGGTTCATGGCAGCAGCGGCTTTACGACTGGTCGGACCATTTCTCAGGGAGAGAGTGTGCCAATCAGTGCCAAGACTGGTACGGCTGAGACCTTTGTGGACAAGGGTAAGAAAGAAGCCATCAATACCAATGTTGTGTCTTATGCACCGAGTGAGAAGCCGCAGATTGCGGTGGCGGTGGTGTTCCCTCACAATACGAACCTATCTTCTACTGTCAGCCACAGTATCACTCGCGATATTATCAATCTTTACAACCAACAACACCCTATGAATTAGTGCTCAATGAAAATCATCAGCAAACGGAGAAAGCTTAAGTTGTCAGTGCTCAAGTAGAGCAATCTGGTTTGAGGAGATTTTTTGAGAATAGAGAAAGGATTTTATGCTTTACCCAACCCCTATTGCCAAGCTGATTGACAGTTTCTCTAAGCTGCCCGGCATTGGCATCAAAACAGCCACTCGACTGGCTTTTTACACTATTGGCATGAGCGATGACGATGTCAATGAATTTGCCAAGAATCTGCTGGCTGCTAAGCGTGAGCTGAGCTACTGCTCTGTCTGCGGCAACCTGACGGACGAAGACCCTTGTGCAATCTGCCAAGACCAGTCGCGCGATCAATCAACTATTTTGATCGTTGAGGACAGCCGAGATGTGTCAGCCATGGAAAATATCCAGGAATACCACGGACTCTATCATGTCCTGCACGGTTTGATTTCACCTATGAATGGCATTGGACCGGACGACATCAATCTCAAGAGTCTGATTACTCGTTTGATGGATAGTGAAGTGACGGAGGTTATCGTCGCAACCAATGCGACTGCGGATGGCGAAGCGACCTCCATGTACATCTCCCGGGTCTTGAAACCGGCTGGGATTAAGGTGACTCGCCTAGCGCGTGGTTTGGCGGTTGGCTCTGACATTGAATATGCGGATGAGGTTACGCTGATTCGCGCTATCGAAAATCGGACGGAATTGTAAACGTCAAGGATTTTTCTGGCTTTAGCTGGCTGGAAGAGTCCTTTTTTCTGTTCAAAAATGCTGGGAATTGTGATATACTAAAACGGACTGATACAGAAGCTCCTGCTTAGAAGAATCGACTGGCTAGGTAAGTGTAAAACCAAGCTTTTTAGGTTGTTTTATTTCGAGCTGGCAGCTTTTGTAAATCGTACTATTTTTAGAAAATGATAGGAAAAATCATGGCAAAACAAAGATTGATTTTATTGTATGGCGGACGCAGTGCAGAGCGGGAAGTTTCGGTTTTATCAGCTGAGAGCGTCATGCGGGCTGTCAATTATGATAGATTCTCAGTGAAGACTTACTTCATCACCAAGGATGGAGATTTTATCCAAACTCAGGAATTTGAAGCAACGCCAGCGGCTGATGAGAAGCTGATGACCAATGCCACAGTGGACATGTCTCGGAAGATCAAGCCCAGCGATATTTACGAAGATGGAGCAGTAGTCTTTCCAGTTCTGCATGGTCCCATGGGCGAAGATGGCTCTATCCAAGGCTTCCTAGAAGTACTCAAAATGCCTTATGTCGGCTGTAATATTTTATCTTCTAGCCTAGCCATGGATAAAATTACGACCAAGCGAGTGCTGGAATCAGCAGGAATAGCCCAAGTGCCTTATGTGGCGCTGGTCGATGGCGAGGATGTGGAGCAAAAAATCCAAGAAATCGAAGAGAAATTGACCTATCCAGTCTTCACCAAGCCCTCTAATATGGGCTCCAGTGTCGGCATTTCTAAATCGGAGAACCAAGCAGAACTGCGTGCTTCTCTGGACCTGGCCTTCAAATACGACAGCCGGGTACTGGTTGAGCAAGGAGTGACGGCTCGCGAGATTGAGGTTGGGCTTCTGGGCAATGTTGATGTCAAGAGTACCCTGCCTGGAGAAGTGGTCAAGGATGTGGCCTTTTATGACTACGAAGCCAAATACATTGATAATAAAATTACCATGGATATTCCGGCCAAGATTCCAGATGAAGTGGTGAGCCTGATGCGTCAAAATGCTGAGGCCGCTTTCCGAGCTCTGGGTGGTCTGGGACTGTCCCGCTGTGATTTCTTCTATGCAGAAGATGGTCAGGTCTTCCTTAATGAGCTCAATACCATGCCAGGTTTTACCCAGTGGTCCATGTATCCACTACTCTGGGAAAATATGGGACTGGCCTATCCTGACTTGATTGAGAAATTAGTTGGTCTAGCTGAAGAGGCATTTGCCAAGAGAGAGGCGCATCTTCTCTAAAATATGATATAATAGAGGGGCTGAAAATTTTCGGTCCTTTCTTTTTGCGAGCAAACCGAAAAACGAGGAAGAAGTATGAAACTAGATTTATATGAAATTGCAGAAGTCCTGTCTGCGAAAAATGATGTGACTCAGTTTGAAAATGTTGCGCTTAGAAATGCTGAGTTTGACAGCCGCTTGATTGAGTCAGGTGACCTTTTTGTGCCACTCAAGGGAGCGCGTGATGGTCATGACTTTATCGCGACAGCCTTTGCTCAGGGAGCTGCTGCTACCCTATCTGAGCGTCCAGTGGCAGAAGGGCCGTATATCTTGGTCGACGATGTCCTGACGGCCTTCCAGCGCTTGGCCCAGTACTATCTGGAAAAGATGCAGGTGGATGTGCTGGCGGTGACAGGTTCCAACGGCAAAACAACAACCAAGGATATGCTGGCTCAGCTACTAGCAACCAGCTACAAAACCTATAAGACACAAGGTAATTACAACAACGAAATCGGTCTGCCCTACACAGTACTGCACATGCCTGAGGACACAGAGAAACTTGTCTTAGAAATGGGGCAGGACCACTTGGGCGATATCCATCTCCTGTCGGAACTTGCCAAACCTAAGACAGGCATTGTAACTCTGGTCGGAGAAGCCCATCTGGAATTTTTCGGCAGCCGAGCTGAGATTGCTCAAGGCAAGATGCAGATTGCGGACGACTTGAGAAAAGATGGTCTCTTGATCGTGCCAGCAGATAAGATTGTCAATGAATTTCTGCCATCAGACTGCAAACTTGTTCGCTTTGGTCCTGATGCGGATATCTTCCTGACGCGTCTGGAAGAGCGCAAGGACAGCTTGAGCTTTGAATGTAACTTTTTAGAGCAAAGGATCGACCTGCCTGTGACTGGTAAGTATAATGCAACCAATGCCATGATTGCAGCCTATGCAGCTCTGCAGGAAGGTGTATCTGAGGTGGATATTGCTCAAGCCTTTTCTGAGCTGGAGCTGACCCGCAATCGAACGGAGTGGAAGAAAGCTGCCAATGGTGCAGATATTCTTTCTGATGTCTACAATGCTAATCCAACAGCCATGCGCTTGATTCTGGAGACTTTCTCGACCATTCCGGCCAATCCAGGCGGACGAAAATTAGCGGTGTTGGCGGATATGAAAGAGCTAGGAGCGGACTCTAAGTTCATGCACGGCTCGATGATTACCAGCCTCAATCCAGAAATTGTGACCGACCTTTTCCTCTATGGACAGGACATGGAAGCCCTCTATGACTATGCTAAGGAAATCTATCCGCCAGGCAAGGTCCATTACTTTATCAAAAATGACGAGAAAGATCAGTTTGAACAACTGATTAAAGCTGTCAAAGAGAAGCTGACTCCTACTGACCAAATTCTTCTCAAAGGCAGCAATTCCATGAATCTGGCTAAGCTGGTAGAGGATTTGGAGGGGAAATTATAAGCAACAACGGGCAACCCCAGCCTTGGCTAAACTTTATCTACAAGAATGGAGATGTAGGAGATGGGAATAAGAGATATGTTTACAACCTATAAAACCGAACCGCCTCAACTGGGACTTTGGTATTTTGTTCTTTTGGGGCTGGTCTTTGCGATTATCTGGCTTTCCTATCGCTACTACAATCGGAAGCCTTACCAGCGGTTATTTGTTGGGATGCAAGCTTGTCAGCTGATAGGCCTCTACTCTTGGTATATGCTGACTGCTGCCCCTTTGTCTGAGAGTCTGCCTTTTTATCATTGCAGAATGGCTATGTTTGCCTTGATGTTTCTGCCTAATCGCTCAGTGTATAAATTTTATTTTGCACTTTTGGGGACTTTTGGCTCAATTGTAGCCTTTATTTATCCGATTTTTGATCCTTACCCTTTTCCCCATATCACTATTTTGTCCTTTATCATCGGCCATCTAGCGCTTTTGGGAAATTGTTTGATTTATCTTTTCAGATATTATCATACTTTCTCTATGAGCTGGCAGCGAGTGGTGTGGACGACCTTTCTGATGAATGCTTTTTTGCTTGTTATCAATATGTTGACAAAGGGTTCTTATGGATTTCTCACTGATCCGCCGCTTGTCGGCAATCACGGACTCCTGCTCAATTATCTGCTTGTCTCAATCGTCTTAAGTGCAGCAGTCTGCTTGGTTTCTGACATTTTTAAGCGAGTGGAGCAGACCAAGACAGTCACCCTAACTTAATTATCTCATGGAGGATTTATGAAAGATTTTTTAACAACGACAAAAACGGTGGCACCGCCTATCTCGATTTTATGGTATGCTGTGATGATTGCTCTGGTCTTGCTGTCTATTTGGAGCTCGCTCAAATACCATGATAATCCGCGTTTTGTCAAGGCTTTTAAGTGGATTCAGATTGCCCAGCTGCTGATGCTTTATAGCTGGTATTTTGGTTTTCGGATTCCCTTTTCCAATAGTCTGCCCTTCTATCATTGCCGCTTGGCTATGTTTGCGGTGGTTTTTTTGCCGGACAAATGGCGCAGTAAGCAGTATTTTGCTCTTTTAGGAGCCAGCGGAGCGGTCTTTGCCTTGGGCTACCCAGTCTTTGACCCCTATGATTTCCCGCACATTACCAGCATTTCTTTCCTGATTGGCCACTATGCCCTTTTGGTTAATTCCTTGATTTATCTGATGAATCACTACGACAAGATCTTGCTCAAGAAATACATGATTGTAGCCTACACCTTTGGGCTCAATCTTTTCCTAGTCGGCGTTAACCAAGTGACAGGAGGTAATTACGGTCTGCTAAAAAGTCCGCCTTTCATCCCCCATGCCCCTCTATGGATAAAGTACCTTCTTGTGTCAGTCATCCTTTCTCTGGCTCTGGTTCTCTTTGATATCTTGTTTAAGAAACGGTGGAAAAAGCAGTTAAGTCTGATCCGCAGTTAATTCATCTCAAGTTTACAAGTCCTGTCAAGTTAATGTGGCAGGATTTTTTTATTAATTATGACTTGCTTTGCTTCTAGTAACAAATGGGCTGTTTGTCTATCAACTCTTTAAGCTGGTCGAGCTAGACACTTCTGTTCGCGGAATGAAACACCCTAAATTTGGAGATTTCTTAAGGCTGGCGGACAAAGGGGAGGAGGCTTTGAGCCTCTATCTTTTGAAACGGAATAAGGCCATTTTTCAATGACAGCTGAAGAGAAAGAAGAGCTGGAAACCAGAAAAAGCGCCTGCTCCATTTACTGGGTTTGAACTTAATCGTTGCAATTTGTGCCATTGTCAGATTTTAAAGGAAATTTCATTGACATAGGAGAAGAGAATCGCTCGAAAGGGCGATTTTTATCTTCTTTAGATAATTGAAAAAAAGCGCTAAATCCGCTATAATAGGTAGGTTGAAAGGATTGAAATACTCCGATGTAAAATAAAAAAATACTAAGATTCACCATTATCCTAAATAAAAGAAAGAGAAGAAGATGACTTTACAAGAAGAAATTAAGAAACGCCGGACCTTTGCCATTATTTCCCACCCGGACGCGGGGAAAACGACCATCACGGAGCAGTTGCTCTATTTTGGTGGTGAAATTCGTGAGGCTGGAACGGTCAAGGGGAAGAAGACTGGTAACTTTGCCAAGTCTGACTGGATGGATATTGAGAAGCAGCGGGGGATTTCAGTGACTTCCTCTGTCATGCAGTTTGACTACGATGGCAAGCGAGTCAATATTCTAGATACGCCAGGGCACGAGGACTTCTCAGAAGATACTTATCGGACCTTGATGGCAGTGGATGCTGCGGTCATGGTTATTGACTCGGCCAAGGGTATTGAGGCCCAGACCAAGAAGCTCTTTGAGGTTGTCAAGCATCGGAATATTCCAGTCTTCACTTTTATGAACAAGCTGGATCGTGACGGTCGCGAACCCTTGGACTTGTTGGAAGAACTGGAAGAGATTTTGGGTATTGCTAGCTATCCGATGAATTGGCCGATTGGCATGGGGAAGAGCTTTGAGGGCCTTTATGACCTCTACAATGAGCGGCTGGAACTTTATAAGGGTGAGGAGCGCTTTGCAACTCTGGCAGAAGGCGACCAACTGTTTGCTTCCAATCCTTTCTATGAGCAGGTTAAGGAAGACATTGAGCTCTTGAGCGAAGCTGGAAATGAATTCTCAGAAGAAGCGATTTTGGCCGGTAAGCTGACACCTGTTTTCTTTGGCTCAGCCCTGACCAACTTTGGCGTCCAGACTTTCCTGGAGACCTTCCTTAAGTTTGCTCCTGAACCGCATGGCCACAAGAAAACAGATGGTGAAGAAGTTGAGCCACTCAGCCCAGAATTTTCAGGTTTTGTCTTTAAAATTCAGGCCAATATGGACCCGCGCCACCGCGACCGTATCGCCTTTGTCCGTATCGTTTCTGGCGAGTTCGAGCGCGGTATGAGTGTCAATTTGCCTCGCACTGGCAAGTCTGCCAAGCTATCCAATGTCACTCAGTTTATGGCCGAAAGTCGGGAAAATGTGACCAATGCTGTAGCTGGTGATATTATAGGGGTTTATGATACGGGGACTTATCAGGTCGGTGACACCCTGACTGTAGGCAAGAATAAGTTTGAATTTGAACCTCTGCCAACCTTTACTCCAGAGATCTTTATGAAGGTTTCGGCTAAGAATGTCATGAAGCAAAAATCCTTTCATAAGGGGATTGAGCAGCTGGTGCAAGAGGGAGCCATCCAGCTTTATACCAACTACCAGACGGGCGAGTACATGCTGGGCGCTGTCGGTCAGCTCCAGTTTGAGGTCTTCAAGCACCGCATGGAAAATGAATACAATGCTGAAGTGGTCATGAATCCTATGGGCAAGAAGACTGTCCGTTGGATTTCACCAGATGACTTAGACGAGCGTATGTCTTCTAGCCGTAATATCCTAGCAAAAGACCGCTTTGATCAGCCAGTCTTTCTCTTTGAAAACGACTTTGCCCTGCGCTGGTTCGCGGACAAGTATCCAGATGTTAAACTGGAAGAGAAGATGTAACTCAGTACCAACAATTGGAACTAAAGTTCCTACTTGTTGGACGCTAGCCGCTGTTGCACGGACTAGCTAGCTGCCTTACTAACTCATCGGCGAAAAAATAATCGTTTTCGCTTCTTTTATGTCCTAGTGAATGGGATTGTTATGATTGTATAACAAACTAAAGTTACTAAGGCCGAGTTCTGTTGGACCCTTGCTAACCACTTGACTAATTTCATCAGGCGAGGTAGTTAATTTGATTAGTTTTATGCTTTGACATTGCATATTTACTTGCAGGAAGAGTTTATGAAGTTGGGTGCTAGTTTATTAGAGAATCATTCTACCTCATAGAAAGGAGTTCCATGTTTCTGGAAAGAAAATTAAAAGATCAATCTGTCTGGATCAACATTGACTCAGATAGTTTCAAAAAGAATGCCCGGATTTATCAGGATTATGAAATTGATAAAGAGACCATTGAGTATGCACTCGATAAGAACGAACGGGCTCACATGGACTACAATCGTGAGAATGGAACGGTTGTCTTTATCTACAATGTCCTTAATCTAGCGACAGATAAGGAACACTATGAGACGATTCCTATGACCTTTGTGGTGCAGCAGAGACGGCTCATTACGATCAGCAACCAGGATAATGCCTATGTTGTCAATATGATGAAGGCTTATACTGAGCGCCATGAGCCAGTATCGGTCTATAAATTTCTCTTTGCTAGTCTAGAGTTGATTTCCAATTCTTACTATCCGGTTGTTGAGCGGATGGACAAGCGCAAGGATGAGATTAATGCTCTCCTGCGTCAGACAACTACCAAAAAGCATCTTTTTGCTCTGTCCGACTTGGAAACATCTATGGTCTATCTGCTTGCTGCAGCCAAGCAGAATCACATGCTCCTAGAGCATATCAAAAGCCATGGCATTTACCGCCGTTTTGATGAGTTAGAAACCGAGCAGTTTGAGGATGCCATGATTGAAGCTCGTCAGCTTGTCTCCATGACCGATCTGATTGCTCAAGTTCTCAGCCAGCTCTCTGGCTCCTATAATAACATTCTAAACAACAATCTGAATGACAATTTGACAGTCTTGACTATTATTTCGGTCCTTCTGGCAGTGCTTGCAGTTATCACTGGTTTCTTTGGTATGAATGTTCCTCTGCCTTTGTCTAATGATAAAAATGCCTGGATCTATATTGTTGTTATTAGTCTAATCATTTGGGGACTTCTGACCAAGCTTCTTAAATGGTTAGCCAATAAGAAGTGAACATTTGAAATTATTTTACCTATAACAAGCACCGAGAATGGTGCTTGTTTTTTCGTGCTTGGGAAAAATAATTATTAGTACAGTTTGACTGTATTTAAAAAACTGTTATTTTATGTCATAAAATATAACATAAAAATTATAATTTTCATTGCATAAAATTTCATAATAAAGTATAATATAAAACAATTTAAAATAAGTGAGGGGTAGAGATATGGCAGAATACCTAAACGATTTAAATTATAAAGGCAAAATATACCAATACACAGACCTTGGGAAAGCCTCAGCTCNACTAGGAGGGGATATAGAAGGGCTTCCTTATTCTATTCGCATATTATTAGAAAGTGTTCTTCGTAAGGAAGATGGCATTGACGTAACAAAATATAACATTAAATCTTTAATACATTATCAAGCTAAATCACCAAGCGGAGAAGTTCCTTTTAAACCAAGCCGAGTTATTCTCCAGGATTTTACGGGTGTTCCTGTCGTGGTGGATTTGGCTAGTATGCGAGATGCTATTGTCGGGCAGGGAGGTCGGGCGGATCAGATTAATCCAGAGATTCCGGTTGATTTAGTTATTGACCACAGTGTTCAGGTGGACTTTTATGGCTGTGACACTGCTCTGGAGGCCAATATGACCCAGGAATTTGTCCGCAACAATGAGCGCTACGAATTTCTCAAGTGGGCTGAGAAATCCTTTGATAATTATCGAGCAGTTCCTCCTGCTACAGGAATTATCCATCAGGTCAATATCGAATTTCTCAGTGATGTCATCATTCAAAAGGATGGCCAACTCTATCCGGACAGCATGTTTGGAACGGACAGTCATACGACCATGATTAATGGTATCGGTGTTCTGGGCTGGGGAGTCGGTGGGATTGAGGCTGAGGCTGCCATGCTAGGTGAGGCTTCTTATTTCCCGGTTCCTGAGGTGATTGGTGTTCGTCTCCTGGGCAAGCTACCTAAGATTGCGACAGCGACAGATTTGGCTTTAAAGGTCACGCAAATCTTGCGGCAGGAAAATGTTGTTGGTAAATTTGTCGAGTTCTTTGGACCTGGATTGTCTAATCTAAGTCTGGCTGACCGGGCTACAGTGGCCAATATGGCGCCAGAATACGGAGCTACCTGTGGTTATTTTCCGATAGATGAGGAAACGCTCAATTACATGCGTCTGACCAATCGGTCAGAAGATCATATCGAGCTGACCCGTCTCTATGCTCAAAAAAATCACCTCTTCTATGATGAAATGGTTGAGCCGAACTATACCAAGGTAGTCGAAATTGATTTGTCCAGCATTGTGCCGAGTATCTCAGGTCCCAAGCGTCCCCAAGATTTGATTGAATTAACAGCTGCTAAAGAAGAGTTTCAAGCTAGTCTAGTCAGAGAAGCGGGGGTCCGAGGCTTTGGATTAGATGAGAGCGAGCTGGAAAAGTCTGCAGTGGTTCAGTTTTCTGACCATGAGGAGACGATTAAGACCGGTCATGTGGCTATCGCTGCCATTACTAGCTGTACCAATACATCCAATCCCTATGTCCTGATGGCGGCGGGGCTTTTGGCCAAGAAAGCAGTAGAAAAAGGCTTACGGGTTTCAAAGACTGTTAAGACTTCATTAGCTCCGGGCAGCAAGGTGGTCACAGGCTATCTCAAGAAGAGCGGTCTTCAGTCCTATCTGGATCAGCTTGGTTTCAATCTTGTCGGCTATGGCTGCACCACTTGTATTGGAAATTCAGGCGATCTCCGACCGGAAGTGGCTCAGGCGATTACGGATACAGACTTGCTGGCTAGTGCTGTTCTTTCAGGAAATCGCAATTTTGAAGGACGGATCAATCCACTGGTCAAGGCCAATTTCCTAGCTAGTCCTCCCTTGGTAGTTGCCTATGCTCTGGCTGGAAATACCAATATCGATCTGACCAGTGAACCACTAGGTTATGATCAAAAGGGGCAGCCTGTTTATTTGATGGATTTGATGCCGGAGCACGACTTGGTTGCAGATTATGTTCAAAAATATGTGACGCGCCAGCTTTTTGAAAAAGAATATGCCCATGTGTTTGACGATAATGAAAAATGGAACCAGATTCCGACAGCCTCTTCTCAAAATTATCAGTGGAATCAGGCTTCGACCTATATTCAAAATCCACCTTACTTTGATGGCTTGGCTGATGATTTAGCCATTCAGCCACTGAAAAATCTTGCGGTGCTGGCGAAATTTGGGGATACGGTGACGACAGACCATATCTCCCCAGCAGGAAATATTGCCAGAAACAGCCCGGCAGCTTCCTATTTGCTAGAGCACGGAGTGGATTACCAAGAGTTTAATTCCTATGGCAGCCGTCGGGGGAATCATGAGGTCATGATGCGGGGGACTTTTGCCAATATTCGGATTAAAAATGAACTGGCAGATGGAAAGATTGGTGGTTACACAGATTATAGAGGAGAGTTGCTATCCATTTATGAGGCAGCCATGCGCTACAAGGAGGAGCAAATTGACACCATTGTCCTAGCTGGCAAAGACTACGGTATGGGGTCCAGTCGTGATTGGGCAGCCAAGGGGGCTAATCTTTTGGGTGTCAAGGTGGTTCTGGCAGAGAGTTTTGAGCGTATCCACCGGTCCAACCTGGTCATGATGGGGGTTCTTCCGCTGCAGTATCTAGAGGGTGAAAATGCGGATAGTCTGGGCTTAACAGGCAAGGAGACTTTCGACATCAATCTGCCACAGAACCCTCAAGTTGGCCAGCTAGTTGACGTAGTGGCTAGGAAGGGTGCTGAAGAAATAGCTTTTCAAGCTCGGCTACGTTTTGATGCAGAGGCGGATATTCGTTACTATGAAAATGGGGGGATTTTACCCATGGTCGTTAGAAAGAAATTAGAGGAGGTGTGAGCATGAGTCAGACGGACGGTTTGAAAGATACCATTGCCTGTGATACTCGGATTAGCCAGATTGTGGATGATTCCTTGTCTTATGCAGGCTACAATATTTCTGAATTGGTAGAGCACCACGCAAGTTTTGAAGAGGTGATTTATCTGTTGTGGCATTTGCATTTGCCGACTCAAATTGAGCTCAAGCATTTTGAGGAAGAACTGCGAGCTAATTATGCCATTAGCGATGCGGTGGAGCAGTGTATCCTTATCCAGTCCCGCAAGCACCTTCATCCCATGAGTGTCTTGCGCTCAACGGTCAGTCTTTTGGGCGTTTATAATGTCCATGCTGAGGAAGCATCTCTTGAAGCGACCTATGAGCAGAGCATCCAGCTTATGGCAAAGATGCCGACCATTATTGCGGCTTTTGCCAGACTGAGGTCGGGTCAGACTCCGATAGAGCCGCGGGAGGATTTAGGTTTTGCGGCTAATTTCCTTTATATGCTCAAAGGAGAAGAGGCGAGTGAGCTTGAAGTCAAAGCCTTTAACTGTGCCTTGGTGCTCCATGCCGACCATGAGCTCAATGCTTCAACTTTTGCAGCTCGAGTCTGCGCCTCAACCTTGACCGATATTTATTCCTGCGTGACAGCAGCTGTAGGAGCGCTCAAGGGCTCTCTTCATGGCGGCGCTAATGAATGTGTCTTTGACATGCTGAAAGAGATTAGAGCAGAAGGAAATTGTCAGGCCTATCTAGACCGCAAGCTAGCTTCTCATGAGAAGATTATGGGCTTTGGTCATCGGGTTTACAAGACCCAAGATCCGCGTGAAAAATACCTGCGTCAAATGGCCAAGGACTTGACACAGGGAACCAAGGACGAGGTCTGGTATCAGCTTTCAGAGGAAATTGAAGCTTATATGAAGCATACCAAGCATCTGATACCAAATGTCGATTTTTATTCGGCTACGGTTTACCATGTGTTGGGCATTGACAGCAGTATCTACACCTTGATTTTTGCTATGAGTCGGGTGGCTGGCTGGATTGCCCATATTCAGGAACAGCGCAAGAATAATAAGCTGATTCGGCCACGTTCTAACTATATTGGTGCTCAAGGTTTGGAGTATCTTCCCATTGGAAGGAGATAAAATGGCAGATAAGATTTTATTTGAGAAAGGGCGGTTGCAGGTGCCGGATGCTCCCATTATTCCTTACATTCAAGGTGATGGGATTGGGGTTGATATCTGGGAAAATGCCCAGCTGGTCTTTGATAAGGCAGTAGAAGAGGCTTATGGTGGCCAGAGAAAGGTTGTTTGGAAGGAAGTTTTGGCTGGGAAAAAAGCAGCAGACCAGACAGATGACTGGCTACCGGATGAAACGCTGACAACGATTAAGAGCCATCTAGTGGCTATTAAGGGCCCGCTAGAAACCCCAGTCGGAGAAGGGATTCGTTCCTTGAATGTTGCCCTGAGACAGGAATTGGACCTTTATGCCTGCCTGCGCCCGGTTCGTTATTTCAAGGGAGTTCCAAGCCCGCTCAAGCACCCAGAGAAGACAGATATCACGATTTTTCGGGAAAATACAGAAGACATCTATGCAGGGATTGAGTGGGAGAGTGGAACGGCTGCAGTCAAAAAAGTTATCGATTTCCTGCAGAAGGATATGCAGGTTGACAAGATTCGCTTTCCAGAAAGCTCTGCCATTGGGATCAAGCCTATCTCTAATCAGGGCAGTGAGCGACTGATACGGGCGGCTATTAACTATGCACTAGCCAAAGGACTGAGCCGGGTAACTCTGGTCCACAAGGGCAATATCCAGAAATTTACAGAGGGCGGTTTTCGGAAATGGGGCTATGAACTAGCTCAAAGAGAGTATGCGGATGAGTTAGCTTCTGGAAAACTAATCATCCAGGATGTGATTGCAGATAATTTTCTGCAGCAGATTTTGCTTTTTCCAGAGAAATTTGATGTTGTCGCCTTGACCAATCTAAATGGTGACTATGCCAGTGATGCTCTGGCTGCTCAGGTGGGAGGGATTGGTATTGCGCCAGGAGCCAATATCAATTACGAGACTGGTCATGCTATTTTTGAAGCAACTCATGGAACGGCGCCAGACATAGCGGGTCAAAATAGGGCTAATCCTTGTTCTCTTCTCTTATCAGGAGCCATGCTCTTTGATTACATTGGTTGGACGGAGGTCTCTCATCTCCTGACTAAGGCTGTTGAGAGGGCTCTCTTTGAGCAAAAAGTGACAGGGGATTTTGCAAGTCAGCTGGAAGGAGTAGCAGCTTTGACCACTAGTCAATTTGCTGAGGAGCTACTAGCCAATATAGAAAAGTGCTCATAGTAAAGAAAAAAGCGATGAGGAAACTGTTCATCTAGACAGTCTCTTCATCACTTTTTTGTCTTTTTCGATATTCCAGTCCCCAGCCGATCATCCAACAAAAAACTAGCAGATAATTTTCAATCCAGCCCAGAATGTTTGCTTGATTGGCCTTTTCCAGATAGCCTAGCAGATGGTTGGTGCCAAAGCCCAGTCCGCCCAGAATCAGTGCTAGCAAGGTCATACGCAGATAGAACCAATCATACTTTATGTTGGTAGCAATGACTAAAGGCAGAATAGCCAGATTCCAGAAACCAATTTCCCGCTGCCAGTAGGGAGCTAGACCATAGATGGACTCATTGCCCAAGAGCTGGGGCTGGAATATCTGGATCATAGCCGCGCCCAGCATAGCTAAGATTAGTAAAATGAAAGCCACTCGTAAAAATTTATTCATACTTGTCTCCTTTCTTCTTTGTAGATTATAATGTTTTTGAAAGTGATTTTCAAGTTTTCATTTTTTACAAAAAGAAAGCTCTAATAAAATATTTTACAGGCAAGTCCTATCTTTTTAGGTACTTTTGTGGTATACTAGATTAGTTGCAGAAATACAGTTTTTCTATTCAGTGGGAACTAGCGACCGAGTCGGCGCTTTTTTAGTGCCTAGACTTGAGAGACCATATTTATGAAGAGAAGAGCGAATACTCTCAGAAAATCGAGATTTAGCAAGAGAAAAGCACTTGGTATGTTTCGATAGTTGAGTATCAAAAGCCTTATAAGGTGGCTTCGCACCGCCTTTAGAAAGAAGAAGAACATTGAAATTTAATGAATTACATTTATCTGCTGAATTACTAGCAGAGATTGAAAAAGCTGGCTTTGTAGAAGCAAGCCCTATTCAAGAGCAGACAATTCCACTTGCTATGGCAGGTAAGGATGTCATTGGTCAGGCCCAGACAGGGACAGGAAAGACAGCAGCCTTTGGCTTCCCAACTTTGGAGAAGATTGACACAGATAATCCTGCTGTGCAGGCTTTGATTATCGCTCCGACCCGTGAATTGGCTGTACAGAGTCAGGAAGAGCTTTTTCGTTTTGGCCGCAGCAAGGGTGTCAAGGTGCGTTCTGTCTACGGTGGCTCCAGCATCGAAAAGCAAATCAAGGCCCTCAAATCAGGTGCTCATATCGTCGTAGGAACACCTGGCCGTCTCTTAGATTTGATCAAACGCAAGGCGCTTAAACTGAATCAGATTGAAACTTTGATTTTGGACGAAGCGGATGAAATGCTTAACATGGGCTTTTTGGAAGACATTGAGTCGATCATTTCCCGTGTGCCAGAAGAGCGTCAGACCTTACTCTTTTCAGCGACCATGCCGGATGCTATCAAGCGCATCGGTGTCAAGTTCATGAAGGAGCCTGAGCATGTCAAGATTGCAGCTAAGGAGCTGACGACAGAGTTGGTCGATCAGTATTATATCCGCGTCAAGGAAAATGAAAAATTTGATACCATGACCCGCCTGATGGACGTGGAGCAGCCTGAGCTGTCAATCGTCTTTGGTCGGACCAAGCGCCGGGTGGATGAGCTGACTCGTGGCCTGAAAATCCGTGGTTTCCGAGCAGAGGGTATCCATGGTGATTTGGACCAAGGCAAGCGCCTCCGCGTTCTGCGCGACTTTAAAAACGGCAATTTGGATGTCTTGGTGGCGACAGATGTAGCCGCGCGTGGATTGGACATTTCTGGTGTGACCCATGTCTACAACTATGATATTCCGCAGGATCCAGAAAGCTATGTTCACCGGATTGGTCGGACCGGTCGTGCTGGTAAGTCAGGTCAGTCTATCACTTTCGTAGCGCCAAATGAAATGGGCTATCTGCAGATCATCGAAAATCTTACCAAGAAGCGTATGAAAGGCCTCAAGCCAGCTACTGCAGAAGAAGCTTTCCAAGCTAAGAAAAAAGTTGCCCTTAAGAAGATTGAACGCGATTTTGCTGACGAAAGCATCCGCTCTAACTTTGAGAAATTTGGTAAGGATGCCCGTAAGCTGGCAGCAGAATTCAGCCCAGAAGAGCTGGCTATGTATATCCTCAGCTTGACGGTGCAGGATCCAGATGCCCTTCTTGAAGTAGAAATTGCCCGTGAAAAACCATTGCCATTTAAACCGTCTGGCGGTGGCTTTGGCGGAAAAGGCAAGGGCGGTCGTGGCGGAAATAGCAACCGTCGCAACAATGACAATCGCCGTGACCGAGGTGGCCGTCGCGACCAATTTAAGAAAGGTCGTAAAGAAGAGCGGTTTGATAAAGAAAATCGCTACCGCAAGGACCACAAGAAGCCACGCAATACTTCTAGCGAAAAGAAAACCGGCTTTGTTATCCGTAATAAGGGTGATAAATAAGGCGATTTGTTAACTAGAGTTGGCGACAATTTTAGCGTTGAGAGAGAATACAAGTTCTCTCTTTTTTTATTTGTTTGATGGCTCCCCTTGTCGTCAGTCCTGCAGAACTATAAGTCTGAGTCAATGTAGTTTCCTTAATCATGCTGATTGAACTTGCCCTGTTTTTCAAAGTAAATTATAGCCCCCTTATTTCTNCTGTGATCAGTTCTTAATCTTCTTGCTATAGAACAGGATTCGAAGTATTTCAACTAATTTCGACATCAAAATTCAACATATCAGCTATTTAAAATAAAAAAATTCACAAATCTTTGTTTATATGCTGGAACTGTTGTATAATAAGGTGAAGGTGAGTCTGTAAGAAATTCAGGAGCAAAAGGAGAATGTAAAATGAAAGAAAGTAGACATAGAATCATTCTGCAAGAACTGGATCAAACAGGTGTGGTTGCTGTTAAAAACCTCAAAGAAATGCTGGGCGTTACGGATATGACCATCCGTCGGGATTTGATTGATTTGGAGAAGCAGGGCATGCTGACCCGCGTTCATGGCGGAGCCCATAAGAAGGTCAAGAATGCTCTCAACGAGATTTCCCACTCAGAAAAGCAAATGCTGAATGTTGAGGAGAAAAAGCAGATTGCCCGTAAATGTGCAGATTTGATTGCTGACGGGGATACGGTCTTTATTGGGTCAGGCACCACAACGGATTTTATAGGAGACTATTTGGATGGCAAAAATATCAGCATCGTCACCAATTCGCTACCAATTTTTGAAAAGTTAAAAGAAAGAGCCAATTTAGATTTAATTCTGATTGGCGGACGCTATCGGGCTAAGACTCAAACCTTTGTCGGTCAGTTTGCCAATAATCTTTTGAAAGAAATCAAGGTTTCTAAGGCTTTTATTGGNGCGAATGGTATTGACGGTCATAATGTTACGACCAGCAATGAAGAGGAAGGCAACGGCGACGCGATTATCCTTAACAATGCCATCAGCAAATACATTGTAGCCGATAACAGCAAGTTTGACAGCTATTCTTTCTATTCTTTTTACCGGCTGGACAACCTCAGTGCAGTTGTGACGGACGACAATATCGCTCCGAAAGTCAAGGAAAAATACAGCACCTATATTGAAATTTTGTGATGTCTGACCGATGAGAGAAACCTAGCTCAAATGAATAATTTATAGATGCTGTGACTGGGATTTTGTCTAGAAATTCTAGTCGCAGCTTTTTTATATCTTGGTCGATTTTTGTAAACAACAGTCTTGACTTTGCTGCGGAATTCCTTATATAATAAAATATATTATTAAATTTTAGGAGGTCTTATGACAATCAATATAGTGATTTTTGCGGCTGTGTCGCTTTTTCGTTTGGTGTTTTTGAGGAAATCCTCTCAGAATGAGCAGGATATTCTGGCCAAGGGAGGCATGGAGTACGGGGTGAAAAACTCAAATATCATGAAGTACCTGCACATGCTTTTTTATGCGGTTTGCTTTCTGGAATTGCTGCTGAAGAAGCCAGCTTTTGACTTTGTGAGCCTACTGGGAGCTGTCTTGTTACTCTTTTCTATGTTTATGCTCTACCTTGTTGCCAAGCTCTTGGGACCAGTTTGGACCATCAAGCTTATGCTGGTTAAGGATCATAAGTTTGTTGACCACTGGCTCTTTCGCAATGTCAAACACCCTAATTATTTCCTGAATGTTGTACCAGAATTGGTGGGCTTGGCCCTGCTCAGTCATGCCTACTTTGCTCTTTTCATCCTCTTCCCGCTCTACTGTATCACCCTCTATGTCCGTATCAAAGAAGAAGAGCAGTTACTCAAGGAAGTTATCATTCCAAATGGAATTGCTGGTGAATAAAGTTAATAAAATACATATCGACTGCAAAAGAAAAGTCTAGGATCTTTATGTCCTAGACTTTTCTTTCAATAATTTTCGTATTTCATTAGCCATTTGTTGGGGTTGGTCCGATTCGAAAAGTAAAGTATTTTCTTCAGGCTGGTGGGCAGTTTGACGGAAAGCTAAAACTGGCTTCCCCTTGCTGATAGCCCTTTGGACAATCTGGTCTACCTCTCCCCAGTGATTGATATCCAAGTAAATATCCGCCCTATCGAGCAAGTCTTCAATAAAGTCATCCTGGTGGATATTGGTGTAGAGGTTGATATTGGGATAGTCATTAAAGTTGGCTAAGTAAGGAGAAATATTGGTCTTAGCAGCTATGTGAAATTCTAATTCTGGCAGATTTTCTGCTAAATAAGCCAATTGTTCCAAGGTATCAGAAGCTGTCAGCGTGAAGGCATGGAAATTGCCCTGTGGACGCTCCTTAATGATAAGCTCTTCCTTGCTCATGGCGATAGAGTTGCTGGGAATATCCTGGAAAATCAAGCTGTTGGCTCCAATGATGACATTATCGCCAATGGTCACACCTTTGAGAATCACAGTATTGGCCCCAATCCAGCAGTTAGCTCCAATCTTGACTGGCGCAACACTATAATCAATCTTCTCGATATGGTAATTAGAATACTGATGATTGTGGTCAAAAATACGGACGCCATCACCAAACATGGTGTCCTTGCCGATTTCGATAGAGTGCTGACAGCGGACAGTGCAGTGATCGTTAAAGAAAACCCGGGTTCCTAGCTTGAGTTGTGCGCCGCTGGCTACATTGAGGCTGGTAAAAGATTGGAAGATGACATCTTGACCGATATCAAGATGACTATCTGGGGAAATTTCGATATGATGAAAGTCGCCTTTAAACTGGATTTCAGGCATGTTGAGTCCTTTCTTTGATGTAAGCCAGTTTGGCTTGTCTAGTTTTCTTTTTAAAAAGTGCTTCAGCCGACATGGCAGCCGGCTTGCTAGGGTGTTCTTCTTGGTAAAGTAAGGTAACTGGCAGCCGAGCGCGGGTGTACTTGGCGCCTTTGCCAGCTTGATGTTTTTTGAGTCGGGCTTGGACATTCGTTGTGTAGCCAGTATAGAGGGAGCCGTCCCCGCATTCAAGCACGTACATATATGCTTTATTTTCCATAGTAAATCTCGTGAATCTCCGGAGTGTAGCTGCCGTCCTGATTGTGAATAAAGAGAGGAGGCAGGATTTTTAGACCGTCGCGGGAACCATCTTTAATAGCTTCGATAAGTAGCATATTGGCCTCTTTACCCAACTTTGGATAGACAAACTGGATGCGCTTGGGAGCCAGTTTGTGGGCTTGCATGGTATCTAAAATATCTAAAAAGCGTTCTGGTCGATGAACCATAGCCAACCGACCATTAGATTTGAGGACTCGCTGGGCAATTTTGCAAATCTCTTCCAGATTTGTTGAGATTTCATGGCGGGCTAAAAGGTAGTGCTGGCTTTCGTTTAGATTGGATTGCTTATCAACCTTGAAATATGGAGGATTGCAGAGAATCATGTCAACCTTGCTGCCGGTGATATATTGGCCTAGGTTTTTCAGATCGTCCTGAATAACCTGCATTTGCTGAGTCAAATCATTGAGCTCAATGGAGCGCTCGGCCATGTCTGCCAGACGTTCCTGGATCTCGACTGCCAGGATCTGGGCCTTGGTGCGAGTGCTGGCAAAAAGTCCAACAGCGCCATTTCCAGCACAGAGATCGACAATCAACCCCCGCTGGGGCAGCTTAGGAAAGCGGGAAAGCAGTACGCTGTCTACCGAATAGCTGAAGACCTCACTGTTTTGAATAATCTTGACATCCGTTGAAAAGAGCTGGTTGACTCGTTCTCCGTCTTTTAGTTTTGCTTCGTTCATAAGTCAATTATAGCATGATTTAGCAAGGATTCCAAAGGGATATGGGAAGTTTTTGCACAATCAAAAAAACATGCGAGGGCTCTCGCATGTTTCCATGAGCTTAAATGACAATTCTTTTTTAGCTAGCCCTTAATCAAATCTGTATTTCTGCTTGATGGTGCAGGCAACAAAGACAAGTCCGAAAACAACCATGAGAATCAGGTAGACTGGCAAAGTTGCGGCTGTCAGCGTTGCAATTTCCAAAAGGTGCTGCAGGACAAAGGCTGATAGATAGAAGCCAAAGACAGAGAAGATAATGAGCAGGCTGCGCCAGAGGTTGAGTGGCAGGCAGGCTCTAATGACTGACAGGAAGCTGATGCTGCCTAGCAAGTAATAGGTCAGGGTTGCCATTTCTATGTCGCTCCAGCCATGGCTGCTGCCCCAGATACGGACAAATAGCACGCTAAAGACAATCATGAGGGAGCTTGGCAGAGCCAGCTGCAGGGAGCGTTTGAGGAAGTGCTTTTCAACCGGCTTAATATTGCGCTCAAAGGTGAGGACAAAGGGTGGAAAGCCTTCGACAAACTGGTCAATCAAGGTGATTTGAATCGGAATGAATGGGAAAATCAAGAGATATTCAGATTTTCCTAGCAGGATACTAGCGATACAGATGATAGCCAGGATAAAGGAGTATATGGTCTTGATGAAGAAAATTGGAGCAATCCGGCCGATGTTGTTAACAACTCGGCGACCTTCAAAAAGAATCTCAGGGACATCGTTAAAGTCGGAGTTAAGAAGGACCAAGTTGGCAATTTGCCGAGTTGCGGGGTCTCCCTCGGCCATGACGATGGAGCAGTCTGCTTCACGTAAGGCCAAGATATCATTAACCCCATCTCCGGTCATGGCTGTTGTCCGACCAGCGGCCTTAAGAGTCTGGATGAGCAGCTTCTTCTGATGAGGAGAAACACGGCCGAAGATGGCCGTTTCTTCAGCTTGCTCAACCAGTTCTTGATCGTTGATTTTAGAACAGTCGATGTAGCTGTCGTAGTTGGCAAATCCAGCTTGGCTCGCAATATGTGAAACGGTCACAGGATTGTCACCAGAGATGATTTTCAAATCAACATCCTGAGAGCGTAGATAATCCAAGGTCTCGGCCGCTCCCTCACGAATAGGATCAGTGATTTCCAGAACAGCTAAAGCGGTCATATCTTCAGGCAGTTGGATGCTGTGTTTGTCTAGCACTTGGTCGCTGTGAGCCAGCACCAAAACCCGCGATCCGCGTTTTTGAGCCTCTCCAACCGCTGCAGGATTGCTGTCCAGCAGCATTTCGGGTGCTCCCAGAAAAATGGTTCCAACACTTGATAAATGCATTGCGCCCCATTTTCGGTCACTAGAAAATGGGATGACATTGTCGCTAGTATAGGTGTGCTCCAGGTGGCCGTATCCCTTGCGGATAGCCTGGGCTGTTGGGTTATTATCCTCACTGGTTTGGATGTAGGCTGCTAAGATTTGACCGACTGTCTCATCAGAAAACTTATCTGACAGGCTATGCAAGGCTTCAACGGTCATCTTACCTTGGGTAATTGTCCCAGTCTTGTCCAGACAGAGAGTATCCACACGAGCCAAGGTCTCAACAGAATACATTTCCTGAACAAGAACCTTGCGCATCCCTAGCTTGATGACAGCTGTCAGGAGTGACGTGACTGTCAGCAGGGCGATTCCCTTAGGTAGCATACCCAAAAGAGCTGTCGAGCTGGTAATGACAGAGTTTTTGACAGGCAATCCCTTTATCATCAGGGCTTCAAAGAAGAGAGCCATTCCGAAAGGAATGATAATTTTTCCGGTAAAGCGGGAAATTTTCCCAAGATTGTAAAGAATGCGCGAGTTGATAGGCTTGAGTGTTTTGGCCTCAGTCATGAGCTTGTTGGCATAGTTATCTGCGCCGACATGGTGTACCTCAGCATAAATCTGCCCACTAGCCAGAAAGCTACCAGACAGCAGCTCAGCGCCTTCTTCCTTGAGCACTAGGTCACTCTCACCTGTCAGCATGGCTTCATTGGCCTCGGCAACACCCTCTACTACACGGGCATCACTGGGAATTTGCTCGCCGGCTGACAGCTTGATCAGATCGCCCAGTACAATTTCTTCTGGCTGAATTTTGACTTCCTGGCCGTCGCGGATGACTGTGACCAGCTCTCGGCTGACCAGATTGAGCTTGTCAATCATGTGCTTGGCACGCAGTTCCGTAATAATACCAGTGACGGCGTTAAAGCTGATTACTGCGAAGAAGACCAGATTGCTCCAGGCTTGGACAGAGACCAAGGCTACAGCAATAACAAAGTTAAGGGCATTAAAAAGGGTGAAAACATTCCGCTTAACGATTTGCCAGTTACTAGTACTGGTGTCACTTGTAAAATCGTTGGTCAAGCCCTGCGAAATCTTTTCATCTACTTGGGTTTGGTTTAAACCGATTAATTCTTTCTTGTTCATGAGATTAATGATACCATTTTTTTATGGAAATGGCTATCAGAATCAGCTGTTACAGCCAAAGTTTGGAAAAATATTGCAGACTATAATGGGATAGGGTATAATGAGAAAGGATGTAATAAATTTCAAGTATAATTTTGGTTTGAAATAAGGAGAGTTTATGTTTTATACCTATTTGCGAGGTTTAGTGATTTTTATCCTGTGGACCTTGAACGGCAATGCGCATTACCACAATAAAGAAAAGATTCCTTCAAAAGATGAAAATTATATCTTGGTGGCCCCTCACCGGACATGGTGGGATCCAGTTTACATGGCTTTTGCGACCAAGCCCAAGCAGTTCATTTTCATGGCCAAGAAACAGCTCTTTGAAAATCGGGTGTTCGGCTGGTGGATTCGCATGTGTGGTGCCTTTCCGATTGACCGAGAAAATCCCGGTCCGTCAGCTATCAAGTACCCTGTCAATATGCTGAAAAAGAGCAATCGCTCCTTGATTATGTTCCCAAGCGGCAGCCGCCATTCTACGGATGTCAAGGGAGGAGTGGCATTGATTGCTAAGATGGCTAAGGTCCGTATCATNCCAGTAGTCTACGCTGGTCCCATGAGCCTCAAAGGATTGGCAGCTGGAGAGCGCGTGGATATGAATTTTGGTAATCCGATTGATATTTCAGACATTAAGAAGATGAATGATGAGGGAGTTGAGGAAGTGGCCCGCCGTGTTCATGCTGAGTTTGACCGTTTGGATGCTGAAGTGGCCCCTTACCAGACACAAAAGAAAGGCAATATCTTCTTACGGATTTTACGTGCCTTTGTCTTTATTCCTGCTATTTTGATTGGAATTTTGACCATCATTTTCAGCTTTTTTGCTAGCTTTGTCTGGGATCCAGATAAGCATAGAAAATAAGCTACTAATCAGCTTGCTGAGCAATCTTGCTTGGGAGCTGATTTTTGTATGCAAGTGAGCTATAATATTGGTATGTTTTATAAGGAGGATACCATGTCTCTTGCTTTTTTATCTTTTGTAACCTTATCACTATTTATGCTGCACGAGTTTGATGAGATTATCCTGATTCGGCCTTGGATTTCTCAGAATCAAGACCATCAAGGCTATCAAAAGGAGATGTTCATTGCTAGGAGAGGAAGTTATCTTTCTGCTGAAAGTATTGCTCTAATGATTGCGGAGGAATTTTTGCTAGCTTTTATTCTCTTGCTGCTTGCAATTCTATTTCGCATTCCCGAGCTAGCTCTGGCTACTGGCTTCTGTCATACCCTCCATCTGCTGGGCCATATCATGCAAGTGTTTCGCTTTCGTCGCTGGGTACCGGGCGGCTTCACAGCTTTGACGACTTTTCCTATACTCATCTTAGTCTTCATCCTTTATCTATATCAGCAGTCAGTTTCTTGGCCGCTGCTTCTAATTCTAAGCGTGCTTGTGATGGCTTTTCTTTTGGCAAATCTGGCTTTTTTACATAGCAAAGCTCATAAGTTAGAAGCTTGGATATACAGGATAAGCAAAGCAAATTGATATTACAGCTCCTATTTTCATCAATAGACTTTCTGTCTAGATAAATACTTGCAAAATAAAGATTTTAAATATGACAAGCTGAAAATTCTCTCGGCTTGTCTTATTTTTTTGAAATGTTTTACGAATAAAAAGACAAAGGAGAAAAATATGCTTGAAGAAATCATTGAGAAGATTAAAGAATACAAGCTCTTTGTCGGTCTAGCAGTAGTTGGCGCTGTGCTAGGTGGCTTTTTCCTCATCAAAGGAAATCACCAACCGCAAAATCAGATAGCCGCTTTGAGCCAAGAAATAACTTCCTCATCCAGCTCAGCTGATGAAGAAAGCGAAAAGATTGTCTCTAAGGCTAAGGCGGACGAAGAGGAGAGTGGGCAAGTCACTGTGGATATAAAGGGAGCGGTCAAGAATCCTGGTGTCTATGAGCTGAGAGCAGGAGCGAGAGTCCATGAAGCCATCCAAAAAGCTGGCGGATTGACAGCAGACGCCGAGGCTAAGTCCATCAATCAGGCACAAAAATTAACAGATGAAGCAGTAATCTATGTGGCAAAGATTGGTGAAGAAGGAGCCGATGTCACACAGACTGGCCAGCATCAAGCAGGAGCTTCTGATTCTGCTGGTTCCAGTGGTGGAAAGTCAGACAAGGTCAATCTAAATACGGCGACAGAGGCTGAACTGCAGACTATTTCAGGCATCGGACAGAAGCGGGCTTCTGACATCATCGCCTACCGCGAAAGTGCTGGCCGTTTCAAGTCAGTAGATGAACTGAAAAAGGTGTCAGGGATTGGAGATAAGACCTTAGAAAAGCTGAAAGAATATGTCACAGTGGATTAAAAAGTTACCCCTCACCCCTATCTATCTAGCTTTCATCCTTGTATGGGCCTATTTTGCAGTCTATTCTGGCAGTTCCTTGGCTTATTTTGGGCTAGGTGTCCTTCTGCTTCGTCTCTTTTTCAGCTATCCCCTCAAAAAAAGTCTAGCTGCTTTGGCATTCCTGTTCTTTTTTGTCCTCTTTTTCTTGCTTCGTCGGGAAATGGCAGAGCAGGTCTTTAGGCAGGAACCTCCTTCAGCTAGCTCAGTTCAAGTTTTGCCAGATACTATCAAGGTCAATGGAGACTACCTATCCTTTCGAGGGCGAACGGACGGTCGGCTTTATCAGGTCTTCTACAAGATCAAATCAGCCAGTGAAAAGAAAGATTTTCAGCAACTGACAGATTTGGTCGTTCTTGATATGGAAGGAGAGTTTGAACAGGCCCAGCAACAACGAAATTTTTCGGGCTTTGACTATCAGGCTTATTTAAAGAGTCAGGGGATTTACCGTACCTTAAAAATCAATAAGCTTCAGTCACTAAGACCAATTTCCAGCCTTAATCCACTCGATTGGCTGTCTGTCTGGCGCAGAAAAGCGCTGGTCTATATTCGAAATAATTTTCCTAGTCCAATGAGCCATTACATGACTGGACTCTTATTTGGTGACTTGGATACAGAGTTTGCGGAAATGAGTGACCTCTATTCTAGCTTGGGTATCATCCATTTGTTTGCCTTGTCTGGTATGCAGGTAGGTTTCTTTTTGGATGGTTTTCGCAGAATTCTTCTAAGGTTGGGGATGAAGAGGGAGACAGTAAACGCCTTGCAGCTGCCTTTTTCATTTATCTATGCTGGGCTGACAGGCTTTTCTGTTTCTGTCGTCAGAAGCTTAGTTCAGAAGTTGTTGGCCCAGCAAGGACTGACCAGATTAGATAATTTTGCTCTGACACTGATGGTTCTTTTTATCCTCATGCCCAATTTTCTTCTGACAGCAGGCGGTGTCTTGTCCTGCGCTTATGCCTTTTTGATCTCTATGATGGATTTTGAAAAGTTGCCGCTGATTCGGAAGCTTTTAGCGGAAAGTCTGACTATTTCATTGGGCATTTTGCCTATACTAATCTACTATTTTGCAGAATTTCAGCCTTGGTCTGTACTTCTGACTTTTCTATTTTCACTACTCTTTGACTTGCTGATGCTGCCAGGGTTAACCCTCATTTTTATTTTGTCACCACTTTTAAAAATCACTCAAGTCAATTTTTTCTTTGAGTTACTCGAAGGTGTGATTCGCTGGGTAGCTGATTTTGCTCCGCGTCCTTTGATTTTTGGGAAGCCCAACCTCTGGCTACTTGTTGCCCTCCTTTTAGTTTTAGCTTTAATCTATGACTTTCGGAGAAAGAAAAGCTGGCTTTTGTCTTTTAGTTTCCTAGCTCTTCTCTTATTTTTCTTAACAAAGCATCCGCTGCAAAATGAGATTACAGTGGTAGATATTGGTCAAGGTGATAGCATTTTTCTCAGGGACTGGCAGGGCAGGACGATTTTGATTGACGTAGGAGGACGAGTCGAGATAGGAAAGAAGGAGGCTTGGCAGGAGCGACAGACTTCATCCAATGCAGAAAAGACTTTGATTCCCTATCTCAAAAGTCGTGGTGTTGGTAGTCTGGATGTATTGGTCCTGACTCATACCGATACCGACCATATGGGCGATATGCTGGAGGTAGCCCAACATTTTTCCATCAAGGAAATCTATGTTTCTAAAGGAAGTCTGACTCAGCCTGATTTTGTTCAAAAGCTGGAGCAGATAGAAACTTCTGTCCATGTCGTAGAAGTAGGAGATGAGATTCCGGTATTTGACTCAGCTTTGCAGGTTCTCTATCCTAGTGGAACAGGCGACGGTGGAAATGATGATTCGATTGTACTCTACGGGGAGTTCTTTCAGACAAAATTTTTGTTTACAGGTGATTTGGAAAAGCAAGGAGAAACTGAACTGCTGCAGCGCTTTCCTCAGCTGAAAGCAGATGTCTTAAAAGCAGGACACCATGGCTCCAAAGGCTCTTCCAGTCCAGAGTTTTTAGAGCAAATTCAGCCGAAACTAGCCTTGATATCAGCTGGCCAGAATAATCGTTATCGTCATCCCCATCAGGAAACCTTGGAAAGATTTGAGAAGCTTAATACAGCCATCTATCGAACTGACCAGCAGGGAGCCATTCGTTTGATTGGTTGGAATTCCTGGAGGATTGAAACAGTTCATTGATAGCTGCGCTAAAGATGCCAGCTCATACTTTGTAGACTGCTTAGCTTCAGTCAGGAAGTCATATTGATTTATTTATGCATTTGTGATAAGATAATGGGTATAAAAAATTATAGAGGAGAATTCTATGTTTGCTGCATATAAAAAATTCTGGACACACTATGCCGATTTTTCAGGCCGTTCCAGTCGTTCAGACTACTGGTGGGTAGTATTGTGTCATGTTATTGTTACTGCACCGCTAGTTATCATTTTTTGGGTATCTGCTGTGGGAAGTATTCTTTCAGCAGCTCAAGACACAACTTATGGGTATGAACCAGATCCATCAGCAATCTTTGCTGGAGCAGGATTCGCTGTAATCTTTATTTTCATCTTAATTCTCTATGCTCTGGCGACTTTTGTGCCTAATTTGGCTATCATTGTCCGTCGTTTACGTGATGCTGGTTATCATTGGGCTTTTCTTTTCCTGTATGTTGGTCCTTTTTTACTATCATTTATTCCGGTTCTGAATATTATTGCAGGATTAGTATCTCTTCCATGTAGTATTGCTTTGATTGTTTTACTTTGTCAAGGATCTAAGCCTGAAATGGTTGGGAATTCATACGGTCAGCAATTTGGTCAGCAAAACTTCCAAGGTCAGCAGTTTGGCCAACAGCCTTACAATCAAGGTTTGAACTATGAAAAGCAACCACAACAAGGCGGTTTCCAAGGACAACAGTTTGGTCAATCACAACAACCAGTTCAAAATCAACAGTTTGGCCAACAACCGCAACAAGGTGGTTTCCAAGGTCAGCAATTTGGTCAACAACCACAGCAACCTGTCCAAAACCAGTCATTTGGTCAACAACCACAACAACCAGTTCAAAATCAACCATTTGGCCAACAGCCACAGCAAGGTGGTTTCCAAGGTCAACAGTTTGGTCAGTCACAACAACCTGTCCAAAACCAACCATTTGACCAACAGCCACAGCAAGGTGGCTTCCAAGAACAGCAGTTTGGTCAACAGCCACAACAACCTGTTTCTGATCAAAGTCAAGCGGTGGAGCAAACAGAACCAGTCCAAAATCCATTTACTGCTGAAACACCTGAGCAGTCAACACCTCAAGATTTTGGAACTCAAGCACCTGTTGAGGGTAATACTTTTGTTTCACCAATTCAAGAGGAGCAACCTGCTGCACCAGTTGAAAACAGTGTAGAGGATGCAACTGAAAACCAAGAATAAATAAAGAAAGAGTTGGAATTTTTCCAGCTCTTTTTCTTTATCGCTTATAGAAAATCTTAAACAGAACAAGGTACTGATTTTTTTGACCACAAAGAAAATTCCCAGCGACAGCAAGATATTCTTATATAGCAGATATACTCAAAAATTAGATTTTGTTTGCAAAGAAAATAGCAGACTTTCCGACTCTTTTTTGTTACAATCAATACATGAAAAAAATTGACAAGAAATATAAAGCAAGGGAGACTTTCGGTGTTAGCTATTGAGGAAATTAAAAAAATCACGCCAAGCAATCTTCCTGCTTTGACCATTTTGACTGGGGATGACTTGGGGCAGTTTGAGTTGTTGAAGGAGCAGTTTCTCCGCCAGATTCAGTTTCAACCGGGCGATTTGAACACTGCTATTTTCGATATGAAAGAAGCAAACTATCAGGATGTGGAGTTGGACTTGGTCAGTCTGCCTTTTTTTACGGATGAAAAAATCGTGATTTTGGATCATTTTGCTGATTTGACAACAGCCAAGAAGCGCTATCTGACTGATGAAGAACTCAAATCTTTCGAAAGTTATCTGGAAAATCCAGCGGATACGACTCGTCTGGTTATCTTTGCAGAAGGCAAATTGGATAGCAAGCGCCGTCTGGTCAAACTGCTGAAACGGGATGGGAGAATTTTTGAGGCTGAAGAACTCAAGGAAGCAGATCTACGGGCTTATTTCAGCAAGGAAGCGCAGGCAGAAGGATTACAATTTGCTCCGGCAGCTTTCGATCAGTTGCTGCTGAAATCAGGTTTTCAGTTCAGTGAAGTTAGTAAAAATTTAGACTTTCTGAAAGGTTATAAAGAGTCTGGTCAGATTGGTTTAGAAGACATTGCCGAGGCCATTCCCAAGACTCTTCAGGATAATATTTTCGACTTGACCCAGCTGATTTTGCAGCAGAAGATTGATGAGGCCAGAAGCTTGGTACGAGATTTGACTCTTCAAGGTGAGGATGAAATCAAGCTTATTGCCATTATGCTGGGGCAATTTCGTATCTTTACGCAGGTTAAGGTTTTAGCGGAAAATGGCAGAGCTGAGAGTCAGATTGTGTCTGATTTATCCGACTATCTAGGCCGCAAGGTCAATCCTTATCAAGTCAAGTTTGCCTTAAAGGATGCTCGCTCACTGAGTTTAGCCTTTCTTAAAAAGACTATGGCCTGTCTGATTGAAACAGATTACCAAATTAAATCAGGGCTGTATGATAAAGATTACCTGTTTGATTTGGCTCTGCTCAAGATTGCGACGGGTGAGCTACAAGCAAAATAGTTGAAAAATTCTAATGATTGCGTTATCATTTTTATAATCATATAGAAAAAGAGGTCTATCAAATGGCAATTATCTTACCTGATCTTCCTTACGCTTACGATGCTTTGGAGCCTTACATTGATGAAGAAACAATGCACTTGCATCATGACAAGCACCACAATACCTATGTAACGAATGTTAATGCTGCGCTTGAAAAGCATCCTGAAATCGGTGAAGACTTGGAAAAATTATTGGCTGATGTGGAGTCTATTCCAGCTGATATCCGCCAGGCAGTCATCAACAACGGTGGTGGTCATCTTAACCACGCTCTTTTCTGGGAATTGATGACACCAGCAGAAACATCACCATCTGCAGAATTGGCAGCAGATATTGAAGCTACTTTTGGATCATTTGAAGACTTTAAAGCGGCTTTCACTGCAGCGGCTACAACTCGTTTTGGTTCTGGCTGGGCTTGGTTGGTTGTCAATAAAGAAGGCAAGTTGGAAGTGACCTCAACAGCAAATCAGGATACTCCTATTTCAGAAGGTAAAACTCCAATCTTAGGACTGGATGTTTGGGAACATGCTTACTATGTGAAATACCGCAATCTTCGTCCGAATTACATTCAAGCTTTCTTCTCAGTTATTAACTGGAAAAAGGTTGACCAACTTTACGCAGCTGCGAAATAAACAGGCAGTTTCAATATATAAAAAGGTGAATCGTTTAAAGATTTGCCTTTTTTAATGCTTAAAATACCTTTTTTCTGGATTTCACTTGTTATTTTCCTCATAATTTTTTATAATACAAATGCTAGGAGAAATGTTTTGAGTAAAAAAATTGTAACGATTATCGTAGCTGTAGTTTCTTGTCTTTGTCTGCTGGGCTTCATCGTCCTTTTTATAACCGAACGAAATAAGGCCATTGAAAAGAAAGCACAAGAGGCTGCCCAACTTGCAACATCTAGCGAGCAAGAACAGGAAGAAGAGAAAGTCAAGCCTGATTCCAAACCAGTTGAAGAAAAGCCCAAGCCTGTTGAAAAAAGTCCAGAGGAGAAGCAGAAGGTCATGGAGGCGGATGGGCCGACTATGGATGCCTTGGGGCTGCGATTTGACTATGCAAATTTGGATTTGACTCAGGTCATTCAGGCTTATATGACCGAAATGGGAATTGAACCCTCCCAGGTTGCATTTTCCTATAAGGATTTGACGACTGGTAAGACCTTTGCCATAAATGATACCCAGCCTATGACTGCGGGATCGACCTACAAGCTCCCTCTCAATATGCTGGTAGTAGATGAGGTTGCTGCTGGCAAACTTTCTATGGACGAGCGGTTTGATATTACCAATACAAACTATGAATATAGGGGCGAGCATGATAACTATGTCGGTGCTTTCAACGGTGCTATGAGAATATCAGACATGCAGGAATACTCCTTGGTGTATTCTGAAAATACGCCAGCCTACGCTTTAGCAGAGCGTCTGGGCGGGATGGAAAAAGCCTATGATATGTTTAGCCGTTATGGCCAGTCCAAAGCTGACATTAAGACGATCAGCCGGAAGAATAATAAGACCACGACGGATTACTATATTCAGGTCCTTGAGTATTTGTCTAAAAATCAGGATAAGTACAAGGATATCCTTTATTATATTGGCGAATCGTTCCCAGGTGAGTATTATAAGCGCTACCTGCGCGACATTACCATCTATCAAAAGCCTGGATATGTTCGTGAGGCGCTCAATGTGGATGCTCTAGTCATGGAAGAGAAACCTTATATTATAGCTCTCTATACAGCTTATTTAGGCGGAAGTACAGAGGCCAGTGATGAGATTAGTGGTGTCGGAATTGAGCAAGTTGGTCAGTTAGCCTATGTCATCAATGAATGGCACCGGGTTAATATGAACTAATCTAATAGAAATCACAAATCAATACGCTTTAGATGAAAATCTGGGCGTATTTTTGTTTTTTTATTGAAGTAAAGCTTGATGACTTTTAGATTGAAAGTTATTTAGAAAAAAATCGAAATAGATTTGACAGAAATGGGTAGAAGGTGTATAATCTATTTAGAAAAAAATCAAAACAGTTCAGGAGAAAAAACGATGATTTCTATTCATATCTTGATTGCCATGCTGCTTATTTTAGGAGCAGTCCTTGTTCCTTTGGTTTATTTTAAAAAGACCAGGCACATTTCTCTGCTAGTTTTCCTTTTAGGGGGAGTTGGCTTTTATCTGTCTAGTCAGGTTCTGGAAAATATTTTGCACCGTATCGTTTTACAGCCTCAGGCTGATGGGACTATTGCTTTGCAGACGGAAAATCCTTGGCTATACGTTCTTTACGGTATTGCTGCGGCAGCTATTTTTGAAGAAACAGCCCGCTGGGTCATCTTTTACTGGCTGCAGAAGAAGCGTCCACTGACCTTTAGGGATGGTGTGGCCTATGGCTTGGGTCATGGTGGTATTGAGGCTTTGTTTGTTGGTATTGTCAGTCTCTTAAACTTTTGGGTTATAGCTCAGGTAGTGACTCAGGGGAATGCCCAGACACTGGCTCAAATTCCTCAAGCAGTTATTGACAATGTCCGTTCCATGAGTGCTGGCAGCATCTATCTTTTGGTTCTTGAGCGGATCTTGGCTATTCTTATCCAAATCTTGCTGACCTTCTGGGTTTGGAAGGCGGTTAAAGAGAAGGCGCCAGTGTATTTTTTAGCCGCTCTGGGACTTCACGCCCTGATTGACTTAGCTCCTGCTCTGGCTCAGGTAGGCTTTCTTCCGCCACTGGCTGTTGAGGCACTGCTCTTGGTAGAAGTAGTGGCACTAGTCTTTCTGACCAAGAAAATTTTGAAAGTTTACCTGAAAGAAAGGTCTAATCATGGGGATCAGTCAAACGCTTAAAGCTCTAGCTGACCCAGTTCGAAGGGGGATTCTGGAAATGCTCAAGCATGGTCCGAAGTCTGCAGGGGAAATTGCCCAAGCTTTTGAGCTGACGCCTGCGACGGTATCCTACCACCTCTCTCAGCTAAAGAAAGCCGGTCTGCTCATAGAAGAAAAGCAGAAGAACTTTATATATTACAGCTTAGATGTCACTGTTTTTGAAGAAATTCTTGTCTGGTTTCAATCTCTTGGGGGAGGAAATGAAAATGAAAAAAAATAGTTTACAAGAATTAGGTTGGGCGCTTGGACTCATGCTCCTGCCAGTTTTCTATGCCATCTGGAACTATCAAGAATTACCAGATAGCCTAGCGATTCACTTTGACTTATCTGGGGAAGGCGATTCCTTTTTACCTAAGTTTTTAGTAGTTTCGGCTTTTCCAATTGTCATGATGCTGCTAGAAGTTATGATTTATTGGTCTACTGTTGCTAAAGATATCTTAAATCCCACTTTTAAACACCTTATTCGCTGGGTCTTCCCCTTTAGCTTTGTCTTACTCTATATGGCGACTATCTATGGGGGCTTAGACGAGGACTTTGATATCCGTAAAATAGCAACTGTGATCGTTGGTGTGGTTTTTATAATTATGGGAAATTATCTGCCGAAAAAAGTCCAGGCGGATAGAAAACCCATGAATAGAAAGTGGGCACATCTCTTTGTTTTGTTAGGATTTCTTACTTTTATAGTCAGCATTTTCTATTTGTAAGCGGATTTATGCTATAATGGTATCAAGTATCAAATAAAAGGGTTATCATGATTACCAAGGAGCATTATCAATTTATCCGGCAGCACCCTGCCTTTGTCAATCTGCCAGTGGAGCTTTTCGATAAATTAGCAGTGGAGATTCAGTATCGTAAGATTCCTAAAGGACAAATTATCTTTTTTGCGGGGGATCGTCGTGAGCGTCTTTTCCTCTTGTCTCAAGGCTATGTGCGGATTGAGCAGTATGATTCGACAGACACATTTTCTTATATGGATTATGTCAAGAAAAACAGTGTTTTCCCCTATGGAGGTATGTTTTTTGATGAGTGCTATCATTACACAGCCAGCGCTGTCACCAATGTCGAATATTTCTCCATTCCTATTGATTTGTTTGAAGACTATTCAAAGAAGAGTGTGGATCAACTGTTGTTCATTACCAAGCGGCTATCGCAAATCTTGGAATTTCAGGAATTGAGATTGCGCAATGTCGTGGCCGCCAGTGCCAGTGAGCGTGTTATCCAGTCTCTATCACTGCTCTGTATGGATTTGTGCAAGGAGGGAGACAGCCTGCCATTTCCTATCAGTATGAAAGAGTTGGCAAAGCAAATATTCTGATATTAACCATGTACTGATTTTATTTTAAAAAATAAATATTCACAAAAATAATATAATGCATAAAATATTCAAAGAAAACGCTTTAAAGAAGAATATTATAAAAATAGAAATAGAAAAAAGCAAAGGATTTGACATTTGCAATGTAGGCTTTTTCTTGAAAGCGGTAGCATTAAATGCTAGAATAGTACATGTAAACGGGCTTAGGAAAACCTAAACCGCAAAGAAAAAGGAGGATAGTAGATGTCTACACATCCAATTCATGTTTTCTCAGAAATTGGAAAACTGAAAAAAGTTATGTTGCACCGTCCTGGCAAGGAGTTGGAAAACTTGCAGCCGGACTATTTGGAACGTCTTCTTTTTGACGATATTCCTTTCTTGGAAGATGCACAAAAAGAACATGACAACTTTGCTCAAGCGCTTCGCAATGAAGGAGTTGAGGTGCTCTATCTTGAGCAGCTGGCTGCTGAGTCACTGACTTCTCCAGAAATCCGCGAGCAATTCATCGAAGAATATCTGGAAGAGGCCAATATTCGTGGCCGTGAAACCAAGAAGGCTATTCGCGAACTGCTCCATGGTATCAAAGACAACCAAGAGTTGGTTGAAAAAACAATGGCAGGGGTTCAAAAAGTTGAATTACCAGAAATTCCTGAAGAAGCAAAAGGCTTGACTGACTTGGTAGAATCTGATTATCCATTCGCTATTGATCCGATGCCAAACCTTTACTTCACACGTGACCCGTTTGCTACGATTGGTAATGCAGTATCGCTTAACCACATGTATGCGGATACTCGTAATCGTGAAACTCTCTACGGTAAATACATCTTCAAATACCACCCAGTATATGGTGGAAAAGTAGATTTGGTATACAATCGTGAAGAAGATACACGTATCGAAGGTGGGGACGAACTGGTTCTTTCAAAAGATGTGCTGGCGGTTGGTATTTCACAACGTACAGACGCAGCTTCTATCGAAAAACTCTTGGTCAATATCTTCAAGAAAAATGTTGGCTTCAAGAAAGTTTTGGCCTTTGAATTTGCCAACAACCGTAAGTTCATGCACTTAGACACTGTCTTCACTATGGTTGACTACGACAAATTTACGATTCACCCAGAAATCGAAGGCGATCTTCACGTTTACTCTGTAACTTATGTTGATGACAAACTTAAGATTGTTGAAGAAAAAGGTGATTTGGCAGAAATCTTGGCAGAAAACCTTGGTGTAGAAAAAGTTCACCTGATTCGCTGTGGCGGTGGCAATATCGTAGCTGCTGCGCGTGAGCAGTGGAATGACGGTTCTAACACTTTGACCATCGCACCTGGTGTGGTAGTGGTGTATGACCGTAATACAGTTACTAACAAGATTTTGGAAGAATA
Source organism: Streptococcus sanguinis (assembly GCF_003943655.1). Taxonomy (GTDB): domain Bacteria; phylum Bacillota; class Bacilli; order Lactobacillales; family Streptococcaceae; genus Streptococcus; species Streptococcus sanguinis_F. The sequence continues at coordinate 38,442 of NZ_RJMM01000003.1, read as the reverse complement.
CGGCTTGCGTTTGATCAAGATCCGCGGAAGTGAATTGGTTCGCGGTCGTGGTGGACCACGCTGTATGTCTATGCCATTTGAACGTGAAGAAATTTAGGAATCCAGTATTTTACTAATACTCAAAGAATAGAAAGAGGAAATAATAGAATGACACATTCAGTATTCCAAGGACGTAGCTTCTTAGCAGAAAAAGACTTTAGCCGTGCTGAGTTAGAATACCTTATCGGTCTTTCAGCTCACTTGAAAGATTTGAAAAAACGCAACATTCAACACCACTATCTTGCTGGCAAGAATATCGCTCTCTTGTTTGAAAAAACATCTACTCGTACTCGTGCAGCTTTTACAACAGCGGCTATTGACCTAGGAGCACATCCAGAATACCTTGGTGCTAACGATATCCAGCTTGGCAAGAAAGAATCTACAGAAGATACTGCTAAAGTTTTGGGCCGTATGTTTGACGGGATTGAATTCCGCGGCTTCAGCCAACGCATGGTAGAAGAATTGGCAGAATTCTCAGGTGTTCCAGTATGGAATGGTCTGACTGACGAATGGCACCCAACTCAAATGTTGGCTGACTACTTGACTGTTCAAGAAAACTTTGGCCGTCTGGAAGGCTTGACATTGGTATACTGTGGTGATGGACGTAACAACGTTGCCAACAGTTTGCTGGTAACAGGAGCTATCCTTGGCGTCAACGTTCACATCTTCTCACCAAAAGAACTCTTCCCAGAAAAAGAAATCGTTGAATTGGCAGAAGGCTTTGCTAAAGAAAGCGGCGCTCGTGTGCTGATTACCGAAGATGCTGACGAAGCAGTTAAAGGCGCTGATGTTCTTTACACAGACGTTTGGGTATCAATGGGTGAAGAAGACAAGTTTGCAGAACGCGTTGCCCTCCTCAAACCTTACCAAGTTAACATGGAACTGGTTAAGAAAGCTGACAATGAAGACCTTATCTTCCTGCACTGCTTACCTGCTTTCCACGATACAAATACTATTTACGGTAAAGATGTCGCCGAAAAATTCGGCGTAGAAGAAATGGAAGTAACAGACGAAGTATTCCGTAGCAAATACGCTCGTCATTTCGACCAAGCAGAAAACCGTATGCACACTATCAAAGCGGTTATGGCTGCAACTCTTGGGAACCTCTACATTCCAAAAGTATAATCTTACATAAGAAACAGTCTACCAACAGCTATGAGGGCTGCGACTAATAGCTTTAGTCCGGCCCTCTTTTATATGATAAGGAATGCTTATTTNCTTATTGAAAATTTGAAAATCTACTAAAATAAATTGGAAGCGCATTCTTTGGAGTGCATTAAAGGAGAATTAAATGGCAAATCGTAAAATCGTTGTAGCCTTGGGAGGAAACGCCATCCTTTCATCTGACCCATCAGCGAAAGCACAGCAGGAAGCCTTGGTGGAAACAGCTAAACACTTGGTGAAATTGATTAAAAACGGAGATGATCTTATAATTACCCACGGAAATGGTCCGCAAGTAGGAAACTTGCTGCTGCAACACTTGGCAGCTGACTCTGAAAAGAATCCTGCCTTCCCGCTAGACTCTCTTGTGGCTATGACAGAAGGCAGCATTGGCTTCTGGCTGCAAAATGCTCTGCAAAATGCTCTCTTGGATGAAGGTATCGAAAAGAATGTCGCTTCTGTTGTGACGCAAGTAGTAGTTGATAAGAACGATCCAGCTTTTGTCAACCTCAGCAAGCCAATTGGTCCTTTCTACTCAGAAGAAGAAGCAAAAGCAGAAGCTGAAAAGAGCGGAGCGACTTTCAAAGAGGATGCTGGCCGCGGTTGGCGTAAGGTTGTTGCTTCACCAAAACCAGTGGATATCAAGGAAATTGAAACGATCCGTACGCTTTTGAATCAAGGTCAAGTAGTAGTAGCTGCGGGTGGCGGCGGAATTCCTGTCGTCAAAGAAGAGAATGGCCATCTTACTGGTGTTGAAGCCGTTATTGACAAGGACTTTGCTTCTCAGCGCTTAGCAGAGTTGGTTGATGCAGACCTCTTCATCGTCTTGACTGGTGTGGACTATGTCTTTGTTAACTACAACAAACCAGATCAAGCAAAACTGGAACATGTGAATGTTGCTCAGTTGGAAGAATACATCAAGCAAGAACAATTTGCACCAGGCAGCATGCTTCCAAAAGTAGAAGCAGCTATCGCCTTTGTCAATGGCCGTCCAGAAGGTAAAGCAGTTATCACATCTCTGGAAAATCTGGGTGCTCTGATTGAGTCTGAGAGCGGTACGATTATTGAAAAAGGCTAGGCATAGAGCTGATTGAAAAGCGATAGTAAGTAATCTCTATTGCTGATGGAAGTATTTTCCTGAAAATCTTTGATTATTTTCAAAAATACTGGCTTTTTCAATATTAATATGGTAAAATAAAGTAAGCGTTTTCTTGTTTACTCATGCAGGGAAATGCAGGTTCGTAACCTCGTAAAAAACGTTTAGGAGGAAAAACAAATGAGTGAAAAAACAAAAAAAGGGTTTAAGATGCCTTCATCTTACACCGTATTGTTGATAATCATTGCCATTATGGCAGTGCTGACTTGGATTATCCCAGCCGGGGCTTTTGTAAAAGGTGTTTATCAGCCTCAGCCCCAAAATCCACAAGGAATTTGGGATGTCCTGATGGCACCAATTCGTGCTATGCTGGGCACGCATCCTGAGGAAGGATCCTTGATTAAGGAAACTACAGCTGCGATTGATGTTGCCTTCTTCATCCTAATGGTCGGTGGTTTCCTTGGCGTCGTCAATGAAACTGGCGCTTTGGATGTGGGAATTGCCTCTATTGTTAAGAAATACAAGGGTCGCGAAAAGATGCTGATTGTTGTCTTGATGCCTCTCTTTGCTCTTGGTGGTACAACCTATGGTATGGGTGAGGAAACCATGGCCTTCTATCCGCTTTTGGTACCAGTGATGATGGCGGTTGGTTTTGACAGTCTGACTGGGGTGGCTATTATCTTGCTTGGTTCGCAAATCGGATGTTTGGCTTCTACACTAAATCCATTTGCAACGGGTATCGCTTCAGCGACTGCTGGTGTCGGAACTGGTGAAGGGATTGTCCTTCGTCTCATCTTCTTGGTTGTTCTGACTGCTCTCAGTACTTGGTTTGTGTACCGCTATGCGGATAAGATTCAAAAAGATCCGACCAAGTCATTGGTTTACAGCACTCGAGAAGAAGATTTGAAACACTTTAACGTTGAAACTTCTTCATCTGTTGAGTCAACTCTGAGCAAGAAACAAAGAATTGTTCTATTCCTGTTCATCATGACATTTGTCCTTATGGTATTGAGTTTCATTCCTTGGACAGATCTCGGTATTACTATCTTTAAGGACTTCAATGCTTGGCTGACTGGACTTCCAGTTCTTGGTCAGATTATTGGTTCATCTACTTCCGCACTGGGTACTTGGTACTTCCCAGAAGGAGCTATGCTCTTTGCTTTCATGGGAATCCTGATTGGTGCTGTGTACGGTCTCAAGGAAGACAAGATTATCTCTGCCTTTATGAACGGTGCAGCTGATCTGCTTAGTGTAGCCCTAATCGTAGCAATCGCCCGTGGTATCCAAGTTATCATGAACGACGGTATGATTACAGACACTATCCTCAATTGGGGTAAACAAGGACTCAGCGGTCTTTCATCACAAGTATTTATCGTCTTGACCTACATTTTCTACCTGCCAATGTCCTTCCTTATCCCATCATCATCTGGTCTAGCTAGTGCAACTATGGGAATCATGGCTCCGATGGGAGAATTTGTCAATGTCAAGGCTAGCTTGATCATCACAGCTTATCAGTCTGCTTCAGGTGTGCTGAACCTGGTTGCTCCAACTTCTGGTATCGTTATGGGAGCCTTGGCACTCGGACGTATCAATATCGGAACTTGGTGGAAATTTATCGGCAAGCTGATTGTAGCTATCATTGCTATCAGTATTGCTCTCTTACTCCTAGGAACATTCTTACCGTTCCTATAAGCTAGAAGCTGAGGTGATTCCATGAAAAATTTTATAACGGAAGAAGTTAAAGAAGATTTTCTTGAATCTTTGAAAACAATCGTTTCTTATCCTTCAGTACTAAATGAAGGTCAAAATGGAACACCTTTTGGACAAGCTATCCAGGATGTCCTAGAAAAAACTTTAGAAATCTGTCGAGAGTTAGGTTTTACAACCTACCTCGACCCTAAAGGTTATTACGGATATGCAGAAATCGGTCATGGAGCTCAGCTCCTGGCCGTTCTCTGTCATTTGGATGTTGTTCCATCAGGTGATGAGTCGGACTGGCAGACGCCTCCCTTTGAAGCCACTGTCAAAGATGGCTGGATTTTTGGTCGTGGGGTGCAGGACGACAAGGGACCTTCCATGGCCGCTCTTTATGCTGTAAAAGCATTGCTAGACAGCGGAGTAGAATTTAAAAAGCGGGTTCGCTTTATCTTTGGTACAGATGAGGAGACGCTTTGGCGCTGTATGGGAAGATACAACCAGCTAGAAGAGCAGGCGACAATTGGTTTTGCACCAGACTCTTCTTTCCCTTTGACTTATGGTGAGAAGGGGCTTCTTCAGCTTAAGCTGAAAGGGCCTGGCTCTGACACTATAGAGCTCGAAGCTGGTCAAGCTTTTAATGTTGTTCCTGCCAAGGCTTCCTATTCGGGCAGCCTACTAGAGTCAGTCGTTGCAGGATTGGAAGATTTAGGTTATGAATATGAGCGAACGGCAGAAGAAGTAACGGTTATCGGCTTGCCCAAGCACGCCAAGGATGCCGCCCAAGGAATCAATGCCATTATTCGCCTAGCTAAGGTCTTGCAGTCCTTGGATTCGCATCCGGCTCTTGCATTTCTGGCTCAGGCGGTCGGTGAAGATGCAACAGGCAGCCATCTCTTTGGTCCTGTGTCTGATGAACCGACGGGCTTTCTTTCCTTTAATGTTGCTGGTCTGACTTTAAGCTCTGACCGCTCTGAGATTCGGATTGACATGCGGATTCCGGTCTTGGCAGACAAGGATAAGTTGGTTGAAAAGCTGGCAGAGATAGCCAGTCAATACGAGCTGACCTATCAGGAGTTTGATTATTTGGCTCCGCTTTACGTACCTTTGGACAGCGAGTTGGTCAGCACCCTGATGGCAATTTATCAGGAGAAAACAGGAGACAACAGTCCAGCCATGTCTTCGGGTGGAGCAACCTTTGCTCGTACTATGCCTAACTGTGTTGCCTTCGGCGCTCTCTTTCCGGGAGCTGATCAGACAGAGCATCAGGTCAATGAACGATTGCTCTTAGATGATCTGTATCGGGCCATGGATATTTACGCGGAAGCCATTTATCGTTTGGCTACGACACCTTAAATGAACCATCTTCAAATCATATTTGTAGTGCATTGCTATGGTCAAGTATGGCTTGCTGATTTACTAATGGGTTTCATTGAGCAAAAATCGTAAATAGAAAAAGCTGAGGCAATTTTGTCTCAGCTTTTATTTACTAAAGAAAAATGGTGGGGTGAATTCTTTGAGTTTCTCAAAGCAGTCAAGGGCACCTTGGTTATCCTCGCAGATAATCAGACAGACGTCATCACCACAGACAGTAGCAACAATCTGCGGCAGCTCTAGAGCGTCTAAGATTGCACCGAAAGACTGGGCCAGACCAGGCAGGGTTTTCATGACGACTTGGTTTTGAACTGGCCGCAGCATGACCAAAGCATCCTCCATATAGAAACGGAGACGTTTTTCCCAACGGGATGGTGCGATGCTATTGATGATATAGTAGGAAGTATCGTTCTCACTGACCTTGACCAGATTGAGTGCTTTCATATCTCGTGAAAGGGTAGACTGAGTCACGACGACGCCGTTGGCTTCCAAATGCTCCTGAAGTTCTTGCTGGGTATGTATTTTTTTCTCCATGATTAAGGAGCGGATGAGACGGTGTCTGCTTTCAATTTTATTCATAAATTTTCACCTATAGTTATTTGATAAACATAGCATCACCAAAGCTGAAGAAGCGATAGCGCTCAGCAATAGCGTGCTCATAAGCTTTAAGCGTTAAGGAACGTCCGGCAAAGGCAGAGACTAACATGACCAGAGTTGACTTGGGCAGGTGGAAGTTGGTTGAAAAAGCATCAACGACCTTCCAATCGTATCCAGGCTTGATAAAAATATTGGTCCAGCCAGAGTCAGCCTGAATCTGCCCCTGGAATTTACTACCAATTGTCTCCAAGGTGCGGATAGATGTCGTGCCGACTGCAATGACACGGCCTCCCTTAGCCTTGACCTGACGGAGTATCTGGGCAGCTTCTTCGGACAGACTGTAAAATTCGGAGTGCATCTCGTGATCATCTAAGCTGTCCACAGAAACCGGTCGGAAAGTTCCCAGTCCGACATGAAGGGTCAGATAGACCAGTTTGACTCCCTTGGCAGCAATCTGCTCTAGCAGCTCTTCTGTGAAATGAAGTCCAGCAGTTGGCGCAGCAGCAGAGCCGTTTTCCTTGGCATAGACAGTCTGGTAGCGTTCGCGGTCTGACAGTTTTTCGTGGATATAAGGCGGAAGCGGCATTTCTCCCAAACTTTCCAAGACCTCTAGGAAAATCCCTTCGTAGCCAAAGCACACAATTCGTCCGCCATGCTCAAGCTCATCTACCACAGTAGCAGTTAAGCGGCCATCGCCAAAGGAAATCTGAGCACCTACTCTGAGGCGCTTGGCTGGCTTGGCTAGCACTTCCCAGTCATCTCCCTGAGTATTTTTCAGCAGTAGCAGCTCGACATGGCCTCCTGTCTCAGGTTTGATACCATAAAGGCGGGCAGGCAGGACACGCGTATTATTCATAACTAGGGCATCGCCGGGCTGGAGCTGATCAATAATCTGGTCAAAGTGCTGGTCGGAGAAGGTCCCCGTTTCTTTATCAACCACTAGCAAGCGGGAAGCATCCCTTTTCTCTAAAGGCGTCTGAGCAATCAGTTCTTCGGGCAAGTCAAAATCAAAATCAGCGGTATTCATCGTATCTCCTTATATTGTTTTCATCAGCCAGAGTAGGTAGGCGGCTAGTAGGAAGGGACTAGCTGTAAGCAAGCCACCCAAAATCAAACTTAGCATCTGCAAGCCTGGCTGTTTTTTTATGAGGAAACTCAAGCTGCAGAGTAAGACTCCGACAAAAAATAAAATCAATAAAACAATCAGTAAAAACATGTCTCTATTATAACACGATTTGCCGCAAAAGGAAGCAAGCACGACTAGAAAGTATGTCTATTTTGCAGACTTTTTCTTGACAAAAATTGGTCTATACCATATAATAGAATTAAGAAAAGATGTGGAGGTGGAAAATGAAAATTATTCAAGTGGAAAACCAAGTAGAAGGTGGCAAAGTAGCTCTTGAACTGCTTAAAGAAAAGCTAGCTCAAGGAGCAAAAACTTTGGGGTTGGCCACAGGAAGCAGCCCAGAAGAATTTTACAAGCAGATTGTTGAGAGCGACCTTGATTTTTCAGAGATGACCAGTGTCAATCTGGATGAATATGTCGGTTTGCAGGTGGAGGATCCTCAGTCTTATCGTTATTTCATGAATCAGCACCTCTTTAACCAAAAGCCTTTTAAAGCAAGCTTCCTGCCTAATGGAGCAGCGAAAGATTTAGAAGCAGAAGTGGCGAGGTACAATCAGCTTCTTACAGAGCATCCAGCTGATTTGCAGATTTTGGGAATTGGTACGAATGGTCATATCGGTTTCAATGAGCCGGGGACCAGTTTTGACAGCCAGACTCACTTAGTGGATCTGACACCGTCCACCATTCAGTCCAATGCTCGATTCTTCAACAAGATGGAAGATGTTCCGACTCAGGCTATTTCCATGGGGATTGGCAACATTCTCAATGCTAAGTCCATCATCCTCTTTGCTTACGGTTCAGCTAAGGCCAAGGCTATAGCAGGGACTGTTGAGGGGGAAGTGACAGAGGAGCTGCCAGGCAGTGCTCTCCAGAAGCATCCGGATGTTGTAATTATCGCTGATAAGGAAGCACTTAGCTTGTTAAAACACTAAGATTTTAATGTTGTTGCTATAAAACTAGTTTTGCCAGATAAAAGTCTCTTAATTTCCTATCTATTTTTTTAGGTAGGATTTTTAGATTTATGGTTGACTTTGCGTAAAATATGATATACTAGATAGGTATAATTGTTCTTTGGAGGATCCTGTGAAGAAAAAGCTTTTGTTATTGGGAATTGTGTTCCTGACCTCGTTAGCACCACTAGCTGCTAGGGCTGATGAATTGGTGGATATGGCTAAAAAAATGTATCCGCATGATAATGTTCAGGCGATTAATCGTCCCAAGTCTTCTCTCGTTATTGACGGCAGTACAGGTGATGTTGTCTGGGAGGATAATGTTGATGAGGTGCGTGACCCAGCTAGTATGAGTAAGCTCATGACGCTTTACTTGGTCTTTGAAGCGATTAAGGAAGGAAAAATCAGCGAAAAGACGGTCATTACAGCTACACCTCAGGATCAGGCTACCGCTAATATTTATGAAATTTCTAATAATAAAATTGTCGCTGGTGTGGACTATACCGTATCTGAGCTGATTACCATGACAATCGTGCCGTCATCCAATGCGACAACCGTTATGCTGGCCAATTATCTATCGGACAATGATCCAGATGCTTTCTTGGATCGGATGAATGCCAAGGCTCAAGAGCTGGGTATGACGAATACCAAGTGGTTCAATGCCAGCGGTGCAGCAGCGATTTCTTTCAAGGGATATTACAATCCTCAGAATTACGATAATACTCTCAGCAATCAGACAACAGCCCGTGATTTGGCGATTCTGGCCTACAACTTTGTCAACCACCATCCTGAGATTCTAAACTATACTAATAAAGCAAAGGTTACGGTTAAAGCTGGAACTCCTTACGAGGAAACCTTTGAAACCTATAATTACTCCCTGCCGGGTGCTAAATACGCACTCAAGGGCGTAGATGGCATGAAGACAGGCTCTAGTCCTAACGGTGCTTTCAACTATATCGCGACCATTAAGCGTGGAGATCAGCGCATGATTGCTGTGATTATGGGAGTCGGTGACTGGTCTGACCAAGACGGTGAGTATTACCGCCATCCTTTTGGTAATGCTTTGATTGAGAAGGCTTATGCGGACTATGAGTACAAAAAACTCTTATCCAAGGGTGAGCAGGAGATTGATGGACAGAAATATAAGCTGCCTGAGGATTTCTACGCTACTGTTAAAAAGGGAACCGAGCCTAAAGTCAAGGTTGAAAACAATGTTCTCAAGGCTGAAAATGGCTTGAAGACCTTGTCGAGCAAGATCTCTGATGAAATGAAAGTCGATAAAGTTGAGAATCCAGTTGCTCAGGCCATTGAAAACGTGACTGGCAGCAAATCAGAAAGCAAGCCTTGGTATGGTGTGTTCTTCAGCGATAAGATGTTGATTCTGCTGCCTGTTGGTATCCTGCTAATCATTCTGTACTTTGAATACCGCAGTCGCCAAAAACGCAAGGCTGCAAAGCAGGAACGTCGTAGAAATACAGATGTTGAATAAAGGGAATGTCCTCTGCCACATACGAACGGAATGACTTTCCAAGCTAAAACTCAGTTCTTTTGCTGAGTTTTCTTTCTGTTTTAAGGAGATTTTCATGAGAAAAAAGTTTCACAACAGCTATCTAGCTCATTTTTTACTCTTTAATTTTTTCTTCTTAGCCTACTCTCTTTTTTCGACCCTGATATCAGTCTATATGCAGGACTTAGGCTATTCTAATGCTCAAGTATCGCTAGTAGTGTCGTCTTCGTTCTTTGCCTCCATGTTGGCTCAGCCAATTTTTGGAGTTCTCAGCGATGCTTTGGGAATTAAAAAGATCTTCCTTTTTAGCTTTCTAGTTATGATGGTTGGGGCTGTATTTTTCATGAAAGCGACTCAGCTTTGGCAGTTACTGGTCTGGTATAGCCTAGTTCTCATGTTGGTTAACGGGGTCAATCCAGTCATGGATGTTCTTGCGGCCCAAAGTCCTTATACTTATGGCAAGATTCGGATTTGGGGAACCATTGGCTATGCCTTAGGCTCTCAGCTAGCAGGATTGATTTATCAAAGAGTCGCACCGCAGGCTATTTTCCCAGTCTTTATTGGCATGACGCTTATCAGCAGCATAGGACTTTTGGGAATCCAGCCCAAGCACGACCGAGCAGCCCTAGAAAGCAGAAATACCCACAAGCAGACAGGTCTGGGGAAGTTCTTGACCAACAAAACCTACCTCTTTTACCTACTTTTGGTCGCCCTTTACTCTGGAGTGGGGAATACTGGTCATACCTATATCCCTGCCATGCTACAGCATAGTGGCTTAGAGGTGGATATGGCTTCGACTGTCGTTGCCTTATCAGTTCTGGTTGAAGCGCCTTTTATTTTTTATTCCTATCTCTTTATGGACAAGATTTCGATGAAAAAGCTTCTTTATATCTGTCTGGGAATCATCTTTCTCCAGTACAGCGTTTATGCCTTGGACCTAGGTTTGATTTCGAAAATCGGGATGACTCTCCTTTCCAAGCACGTGACCGGCATGGTTTTGATTATGGTGACTTTAAAAATCGTAGCCAGCTTGGTCGATGAAAAATATCTGGTAACTGCCATTGCTCTGGTCCAGACAGCCCGCAGTCTAGGAACCATTCTCATTCAAAATCTGGCCGGCCATTTTCTGGACAGTTGGGGTTACGAAGGAATGAACCTTTTTCTAGCAGCTATTATCTGTCTAGTCTGCCTGCTGACCCTCTTTCTGAAATTACCAGAACGAAAAGGAAATCAATTATTTGGATAATGAAAAACGAGTCGGAGAGATGTTCTCTTGACTCGTTTTTTTGACAGTGTAGATCTTTTCTCTTTTCTTTTGCGAATATTTTAGTAAATGAGAGAATTTTTTAGAGGGGGCTGGGATATGTTTGTGGCGCGAAATCATAAGGGACTTTTGTGTAATGCTCTGGAGGAGAAGATTGAGAAGGGGGCTGATTTCGTCTGCCCGGCTTGTTCAGGGGCAGTCCGTTTTAAAAAAGGGAAAGTTATGCAGCCGCATTTTGCGCATGTTTCGTTAGAGCAGTGCCACTTTTACAGGGAAAATGAGAGCGCTGAGCACCTGAACCTTAAGGCGGAGCTTTTTCGCTGGGCTGTCCAGACAGAAGAAGTTGAGGTGGAGGCTTTTTTGCCTGCTCTGCAGCAGATTGCTGATCTACTGGTTGATGAAAAACTGGCGCTTGAAGTCCAATGCAGTCCCCTAAGTATAGAACGGCTGCAGGAACGGACGCTTTCTTACCGCCAGCATGGCTATCAGGTTCTCTGGCTTTTGGGGCGAAAACTTTGGCTCAAGGATTCCCTAACTCGCCTGCAGAAGGATTTTCTCTATTTTAGTAAAAATATGGGCTTTCATCTTTGGGAGCTGGATCAAGAAAAGCAAGTTCTGCGTCTTAAATACCTGATTCACGAAGATCTGCATGGAAAAGTCCAACACAAGACTAAGAACTTTCCCTTTGGTCACGGTCAGCTTTTGGATATTTTGCGTTTGCCCTTTCAAAAGCAGGAGATGAACAGCTTTCTGGCCCAGCAAGATCCGCACATCTGCAATTATATCCGTCGTCAGCTTTATTACCAACAGCCTCGATGGATGCGGCTGCAGGCCCAGCTCTACCAGAATGGGGATAATCTCTTGACTAAGACTGCAGAGGATTTCTATCCACAGGTTCGACCAATACAGGCGGGCTCCTTCTGTCAGATAACTACTGACCTGACTGGCTATTATCAGCAGTTTGATAATTATTACGCCAATCTCCAGCAAAAAAATCTGCAAATTGTTTATTCACCGGCTTTTTATGAGATGACAAGAGAAAATTGCTAAGTATCGTTAGTTTCCCATTGATGAAGCCATAAACTTTTAGTTATCCTTTCAGTTTTAGAATATTTGAGAATCCTGTATAATATAATAAAGTAATAAGTTAGATAGTTAAAAATTCTAAATCGTGCTAATTCAGCTAGCTTTAGCAAAGATGAGAAATGAAAGGAGCCACTATGAAAAAAATTTTTGTAATCTTTCTGAGTATCATCACGCTCAGTTCAGCTATGCTTTTAGGAGGTTGCAGTATGCTAAACAGTCGGTCAGAAAAAGAAGAAATGATTCAAATTGCAGAGAGTAAAAAGATGAAGGGTGTCATTGAGGAAGGGCTGAAAAAGATTGACCCTCAAGCATTAACTCCTGAAGGGAAAATTAAAAGTTATGAAATTGATAAGAAGTCACTGACTCAGAACCCAATGGGAGGATTAATGTTTGATTTAATTATTAATGGTGATAAAGAACTAACATTAGGCTATGTTATTACAGAGGACGAAAATGGCAAATTTCACAAAAATGGGACTGTTTGNTCACCGAAGCTTACAGAACTATTGGATGAAGAAAATGTAAATAGCAATGAAGAATAAGACTTTTTCTTCATAACTTCCTAGCAATGATTGCGCTATTATGTTCTTTGGAAAAATAGTATAATAATTAATATAAAACGTTAATCTAAATCTATTTTCACATTTCGTTAAGGCATCAACTTTAGTAAAGATAACAAGTTAAAGGAGCCACCATGAAGAAAGTTTTTGTAATATTTCTGACTATCATTATGATTAGTTCAGCCACGTTTCTAGGAGGTTGCAGTATGCCAAGCAGTCGGTCAGAAAAAGAAGAAATGATTCAGATTTCAGAAAGTAAAAAGATGAAGAAAGCCTTGGAAAATTTTCTCAAAGGTTTAGATTCTAAAGCTTTGACACCAGAAGGAAAGATTCAATCCTATGAAATTCAAAAGGAAAAGTTAGATTATAATCCCATGGGTGGACTAAATGTTTATATAATTATTAATAGGGAAGAAAAACTATATATAAATATGACTGTTCAGGAAGAAGAAGCAGGTAATTATGAAGTAGTCAGTTATGGCGTTTCCCAGGAATTAAGTCTGTTAACTGGAGAATGATATGGCTAATAATAAAAACTACACAGATTAACAAATATAGAGGCAGCTCTGGTGGAATATAGACCTTTGAAAGTGGGAGAAAACAACTCAATTAAAGGTGAAAATGGTTATATCGGCACTATCTCCCAAATTTACGAAACGTACAAGTCAATGAAGAATAAGTTTTTTCTACATAACTTCCTAGCAATGATTGTGTTATCATGTTCTTTTTAAAAAACAATGATAATATAAAACATGAATCTAAATCCAGTTTCCCATTTTTGTTAAGGCATCTCGCTTTAGCAAAGATGAGAAGTGAAAGGAGCTATCATGAAGAAAGTTTTTGTCATTTTTCTGAGTATCATCACGCTCAGTTCAGCTATGTTTTTAGGAGGTTGCAGTATGCTAAACAGTCGATCAGAAAAAGAAGAAATGATTCAGATTGCGGAGGGGAAGAAATCGCGGAGAGCAATAGAAGAATTACTGAGACAGGAAGATTCTAAAGCATTGACTGAGGAGGGGATTATAAAAGAATATTCAATAAATAAAGATAAATTAGAGTATAATCCGATGGGTGGCTTAATCGTTGAACTTATAATTAATGATGATCTAGAATTAACAATTACCACAACATTGATGGAAGAGTCTGATGGGAAGCTAGAACATACAGGGTACGTAATTTCTGGTGAGCTGGCAAAGAAGTTGAGGGGAGAATGACATATGATAAAGCATTTAGCGATAAGAAAAAATGAACTCTTTGGAATCTAATTTTTGTTTGGTCAGGAATTAGGTTCAAAGAGTTTTTTTATAAACTAAGTCAGTCTGCATAGCTACTAAGAGATTTTGGTACTTGAGTTTTATAAAAAGTGGAATTTTGTGATAGAATAGGGGAGTCGGAGGGTTTTTTTATGGCAAAACAAAGAAATGAAATTGAAGAAAAATATACTTGGGATTTGAGTACCATTTTCCCAACAGACGAAGCCTTTGAAGCCGAGTTGGCGCAGGTTTCAGAAGAAGTGAAGAAAGCAGCTGGTCTGGCTGGGCATTTGCTGGATTCAGCGGACAGTCTCTTAACAACGACTGAAGTGCAGCTGGACTTGATGCGTCGTATTGAAAAGCTTTATTCTTATGCTCACATGAAGAATGACCAGGATACACGTGTGGCTAAGTACCAAGAGTATCAGGCTAAAGGCATGACTCTTTACAGCGATTTTGGTCAAAGCTTTGCCTTCTACGAGCCCGAATTTATGGCGATTACAGAAGAGCAGTACCAAGCTTTCCTGGCTGAGCAGCCAGGTTTACAACTGTATCAGCATTATTTCGATAAGCTTTTGAAAAAGAAAGCCCACATCTTAACACAGCGTGAAGAGGAGCTACTGGCTGGTGCTGGTGAAATCTTTGGGGCAGCTGGCGAAACCTTTGCTATCTTGGATAATGCAGATATCGTCTTTCCAATGGTGCATGACGAAGATGGAAATGAAGTTCAGCTTAGCCACGGTAACTATATCACCTTGGTCGAGTCTAAGAACCGAGAAGTCCGTAAGGAAGCTTACGAGGCACTTTACAGCGTCTACGAGCAGTATCAGCATACCTATGCCAAAACTCTGCAGACCAATGTCAAGGTTCACAACTACAATGCGAAAGTCCGCAAGTTTTCATCTGCACGTGAAGCGGCCTTGTCATCTGACTTTATTCCAGAAAGTGTTTATGACAGCTTAGTTTCAGCTGTCAATAAGCATTTGCCTCTTTTGCAGCGTTATATTGCTTTGCGAGCGAAGATTTTAGGCATTTCTGACTTGAAGATGTATGATATGTACACACCTTTGTCAGAGACAGACTACAAGTTCACTTATGAGGAAGCCTTGGCTAAGTCTGAGGAAGTTCTGGCTATTCTGGGTGAGGATTATTTGAGCCGAGTCAAGACAGCTTTTTCAGAGCGCTGGATTGATGTTTATGAAAATCAAGGCAAGCGCTCAGGAGCATATTCAGGCGGTTCTTATGATACCAATGCCTTTATGTTGCTCAACTGGCAGGACACGCTGGATAATCTCTTTACCTTGGTGCACGAGACAGGCCACAGTATGCACTCCAGCTACACCCGTGAGACCCAGCCTTATGTCTATGGAGACTATTCTATCTTCCTAGCTGAGATTGCTTCGACGACCAATGAAAATATCTTGACAGAGAAGCTCTTGGAAGAAGTAGAAGACGATGCTACCCGCTTTGCTATCCTCAATCACTTCTTGGATGGTTTCCGAGGCACGGTCTTCCGTCAAACCCAGTTTGCTGAGTTTGAGCATGCAATTCATAAGGCTGACCAAGAAGGACAAGTTTTGACCAGCGAGTTTCTCAATGCACTCTATGCAGACTTAAACGAGAAATACTATGGCTTGAAAAAGGAAGACAATCCGCAGATTCAGTATGAATGGGCACGGATTCCGCATTTCTATTATGATTACTATGTTTTCCAATATTCGACAGGATTTTCAGCGGCTTCTGCCTTGGCTGAAAAGATTGTCCATGGCAGTCAGGAAGACAAGGACAAGTATCTAGACTATCTCAAAGCTGGGAACTCTGACTATCCACTCAATGTCATCAAAAAAGCAGGTGTGGATATGGAGAAAGAAGACTACCTAAATGCTGCTTTTGCTGTCTTTGAGCGTCGTCTGGACGAATTCGAAGCCTTGGTCGAGAAGTTGGGACTGGTATAAGATGGTCGAGACTTATAATCAAAACTCCAATCCCAATATGCGTCGGCCGGTGGTCAAAGAAGAAGTCGTAGACTTTATGAGACAGCGTCTCCAGCCGGTCACTGGTGGACTCAAGGAGCTGGAGAATTTTGCTAGAGCTGAAAATGTGCCCGTGATTCCTCATGAGACAGTGGCTTACTTCCGCCTGCTAGTCGAAAGTCTCCAGCCAGAGAAGATTTTAGAAATTGGGACGGCTATTGGATTTTCGGCCCTTTTGATGGCAGAACATGCTCCTCAGGCCCAGATTACGACTATTGATCGCAATCCAGAGATGATTGAGCTGGCCAAGGCTAATTTTGCCAAGTATGACAGCCGTCAGCAGATCACCCTGCTGGAAGGTGATGCAATGGATTTGCTTGAGACACTGGAGGATTCTTACGACCTTGTCTTTATGGACTCTGCCAAGTCCAAGTATGTAGTCTTTCTGCCCCAAGTCCTCAAGCGCCTTAATCCTGGTGGCCTAGTCCTCATTGATGATGTCTTCCAAGGCGGCGATGTTGCCAAGTCTTTTGAGGACATTAAGCGTGGTCAACGAGCTATTTACCGTGGCTTGCACAGCCTGTTTGATGCAACTTTGGACAGTCCAGATTTAACTTCCAGTCTGCTTCCCTTAGGAGATGGCCTGCTTATGATTAGACAAAAATGACATCTATGATTTTTTCCTAATTTCCAAAAATTTTTAGTAAAATTTAAGATATCAATTCAAATTTGTGCTACAATAGAAAACGTGAACTTTTAAGAATAAGGAGTTAATATAAAATGAAGAAAAAAATATTTGCAGGAGCTGTGACACTCTTGTCAGTCGCTGTACTAGCAGCATGTTCCAACTCAGAAGGCAAGGACATCGTGACCATGAAAGGAAACACGATTACTGTCAATGAATTCTACGATCAAGTGAAAAACAATGGTGCAGCTCAGCAGGTCTTGCTGCAGATGGCTATCAAAGACATCTTTGAAGAAAAATACGGCAAAGACGTCAAAGACAAGGATGTTAAGGATGCTTTCGAAAAGTCTAAAACGGCTTACGGTACAGCTTTTGCCCAAGTCTTGGCTCAAAACGGATTGACCGAAGATGCCTACAAGGAGCAAATCCGCACCAATATGCTGGTAGAGTATGCCGTTAAGAAGGCTGCTGAAAAAGAGCTGACTGACGAAAACTACAAGGCTGCCTTTGAAAACTATACGCCAGAAGTAACAGCTCAAATCATCAAGGTTGCCAGCGAAGACAAAGGTAAGGAAGTTCTTGAAAAAGCTAAAGCAGAAGGAGCAGACTTCAGTCAAATCGCTAAGGAAAACTCTACCGATGCTGCCACTAAGGAAAAAGGCGGAGAAATCAAGTTTGACTCTGGTTCTGCCGATGTTCCAGATGCTGTCAAAAAAGCTGCTTTTGCCTTGGAAGAAAATGGCGTTTCAGACCTTGTGACTGTGCCAGATTCACAGTATTCAGCAAGCTACTATATTGTTAAGCTGGTCAAGAAGTCAGAGAAATCTTCTAACTGGAAAGACTACAAAGATAAACTGAAAAAGATTATCATTTCNCAAAAAGAAAAAGATACTAGCTTCATCCAAAGCGTTGTGGCGAAAGAGCTGAAAGATGCCAACATCAAGGTTAAGGACAGTGCTTTCCAATCTGTCTTTGCTCAGTATATCGAAACGACAGGCTCTTCAACTTCTTCATCAAGTGCTGCCAGCAGCTCAAAGACTTCTGAATCCAGCTCAGCAGCTGAAAGCAGTTCAGAAGAAGCTTCTTCATCAGCTGCAGAATAAGGTTGACGAAAAGACAATAAGCAAGTATAATAAGACTGGTGAGAATTGATTTTTCAAGTTCTTAGTTCAGAGAATTGGCGGTGCTGCGAGCCATCTGAGACGGAGAATCATGCTACTCATCTAGCAAAATAGAATACGAAATGAGAATGACAAGTTCATTGAATGAAGGTGGTACCGCGGTTTTTCGCCCTTCGGACAAGGAACTTGTCTTTTATGTTGACTCTGGAGGTAACATAATGAAAACCTATCTTGTCAAACAGAAATTTCGCTTAGGCGGCGAACGCTTTGATATCAAGGACGATCGAGGAAATGTGGATTACCAAGTGGAAGGCTCTTTCTTCCAGATTCCTAAGACCTTTACTATCTATGATAGTCAGGGTCAAATCGTCAGTCAGATTACCAAAACCCTTCTAACCCTCCTGCCTCAGTTTGAAATTAAACTCAGCAGCGGGCATAGCTTTTATATCCGTCAGAAATTCACTATTTTGCGTGATAAGTATAAATTTGATAATTTGGGGCTACGAGTTGAAGGAAACATCTGGGATTTAAACTTTCGTCTGCTGGATGACAGCAATCAAGTCGTTGCAGAGATTACCAAGGAGCTCTTCCATCTAACCTCTACTTATCAGGTGAATGTCTATGAGGAGACTTATTCAGATTTGGTGATTTCCCTCTGTGTCGCTATTGATTATGTCGAAATGCTGGAAAGTTCGTCGTCATAATGCAATTATTTTTAGAAAAAATGTAAGGAGAAAAAATAAATGAAACAAATGTCAAGTGCTCAGGTTCGTCAAATGTGGCTGGATTTTTGGGCAACTAAAGGTCATGCAGTAGAACCATCTGTCAGTTTGGTGCCGGTCAACGATCCAACCTTGCTCTGGATTAACTCTGGTGTTGCGACCCTCAAGAAATATTTCGACGGAACCATCATTCCGGAAAATCCTCGGATTACCAATGCTCAAAAGGCCATTCGGACCAACGATATTGAAAATGTCGGAAAGACTGCCCGCCACCATACCATGTTTGAAATGCTGGGCAATTTCTCTATCGGCGATTATTTCCGTGATGAAGCGATTGAGTGGGCTTACGAGCTTTTGACTAGCCCTGAGTGGTTTGATTTTCCCAAAGACAAGCTTTACATGACCTACTATCCAGCTGACAAGGACTCTTACAACCGCTGGATTGCTATGGGCGTTGAGCCTAGTCATTTGATTCCGATTGAGGATAATTTCTGGGAAATTGGTGCGGGACCTTCTGGACCAGATACAGAGATTTTCTTTGACCGAGGTGAGGCTTTTGATCCAGAAAATATCGGATTGCGCCTCTTAGAAGAAGATATTGAAAATGACCGTTATATCGAAATCTGGAATATTGTCTTGTCACAATTCAATGCTGACCCTGCTGTACCGCGTAGCGAGTACAAGGAATTGCCACATAAGAACATTGATACGGGCGCAGGTTTGGAGCGTTTGGTCGCTGTTATCCAAGGGGCTAAGACTAACTTCGAGACCGACCTCTTTATGCCAATCATTCGTGAAGTAGAGAAACTGTCCGGCAAGGTCTATGACCAAGATGGCGACAATATGAGTTTCAAGGTTATCGCAGACCATATCCGCTCGCTCTCTTTTGCCATTGGTGATGGGGCTCTTCCTGGAAATGAAGGCCGTGGCTATGTCCTTCGCCGTCTTCTCCGCCGTGCTTCTATGCATGGCCAAAAGCTGGGCATCGAAGGGACTTTCCTGTACAAACTGGTTCCAACTGTGGGCAAGATTATGGAAAGCTACTATCCAGAAGTCCTTGAAAAGAAAGACTTTATCGAAAAGATTATCAAGAGCGAGGAAGAATCTTTTGCTCGTACTCTGCACTCTGGTCAACACTTTGCCCAAGAAATCGTAGCAGACCTGAAAGAAAAAGGTCAAACAGTCATCTCTGGTCAAGACGCCTTCAAACTCTACGATACTTACGGCTTCCCACTGGAGTTGACTGAGGAAATCGCTGAAGAAGCAGGCTTGACTGTAGACCGTGCTGGCTTTGAAGCGGCTATGAAAGAGCAGCAGGATCGGGCGCGTGCTTCTGTCGTCAAGGGAGGCTCAATGGGCATGCAAAATGAAACCCTGCAGGCCATCACAGTAGAGAGTGTCTTTAACTACGAAAAAGAAGAGCTGACAGCTGAACTCCTTGCTATCGTGTCGGATGATGCAGCAGTCGAGTCAGTTGAGACAGGTAAAGCTGCTCTTATCTTTGCGGAAACGCCATTCTACGCAGAAATGGGTGGTCAGGTAGCCGACCACGGTCAAATCTTTGATGGAGCAGGCAATCTAGTAGCGCAAGTAAGGGACGTACAAAAAGCACCAAATGGTCAGCCGCTACATACTGTAGAAGTCTTGGCTCCTATAGCTCTGGGTCAAAGCTACAAACTGGAAATTGACCACAGCCGTCGCCTCCGTGTGATGAAAAACCACACGGCAACTCACCTCTTACATGCAGCCCTGCATAATGTTCTTGGTAACCATGCAACACAGGCTGGCTCTCTGAACGAAGTAGAATTTCTGCGCTTTGACTTTACGCATTTCCAAGCAGTGACAGCAGAAGAGCTGCGCGCTATCGAGCAAGAAGTCAATGAGAAAATCTGGGAAGCCCTTGCCATTGAGACAGTAGAGACGGATATTGACACGGCTAAGGAAATGGGTGCCATGGCGCTCTTTGGTGAAAAATATGGTAAAGAAGTTCGTGTCGTAACCATCGGCGACTACTCTGTCGAGCTTTGCGGAGGAACCCACGTAGGCAACACTTCTGAAATCGGTATTTTCAAGATTGTCAAAGAAGAGGGTATCGGATCTGGAACTCGCCGTATCTTGGCAGTCACCAGCAAGGAAGCTTTTGAAGCCTACCGTGAGGAAGAAGAGACGCTTAAGGCTATTGCAGCGACCCTCAAGGCACCGCAAATCAAGGAAGTGCCTCACAAGGTAGAAGCGTTGCAAGAGCAGCTGCGTCAACTTCAAAAAGAGAATGCAGAGCTCAAGGAAAAGGCAGCAGCAGCGGCCTCTGGTGAAGTCTTCAAGAATGTTCAAGAGGCAAATGGACATAGCTTTATCGCTAGTCAGGTCTCTGTTTCTGATGCAGGTGCCCTGCGTACCTTTGCGGACACTTGGAAGCAGAAGGACTATTCAGATGTTCTTGTACTGGTCGCAGCTATTGAAGACAAGGTCAATGTCCTTGCAGCCAGCAAGACCAAGGAGGTCCATGCTGGTAATCTGATTAAGGAATTGGCACCGATTGTAGATGGTCGAGGGGGCGGTAAGCCAGACATGGCTATGGCCGGCGGCAGCAAGCAATCCGCTATTCCAGACCTGCTAGCAGCAGTTGCTGAGAAGTTGTAATATTAGATAACAGATAGATGAAAAGGTCTGCTCTTTGGGCAGATCTTTTTCTGTGCTCTTAGGTCGCTTACTTATCTATATGAGAAGCAAATAAGACGCTTTAAGGCGAGAAATTATGGATGTTCTTTCACATAATTAATGATATTTCCAAAAATATTGCATAAAAATACAGAAAATGCTTGACAAAAGGAAAATATGCGAGTAAAATAAAACGCATATTTATACGGAGGTGTTTTAAAAATATGCGTATTTCGATTGTAGGAATTACTGGTTACTCAGGAATGGAACTCCTCCATATTTTACTGCAGCATCCGCAGGCGGAAGTCGTTTCCCTTCATGCCAGTCAAGATATGGAGGCTACTGTGTCAGAGCTTTATCCTCATTTGAAGGGGATTTGCAACTTGAAAATAGAAGCTTTTGACAGTCAGGAAATTATGCGACGAGCAGAACTTGTTTTCTTTGCAACGTCAAGCGGAGTGGCTAAAGATTTGTCAAAAGATTTTGTGGAAGCAGGATTTCCGGTTATTGACCTTTCTGGTGATCATCGTTTACCAGGGAATATTTATAAAAAATGGTATCAGAAAGAGCCAGCAGAAGACTATGTTCAAAAAGCGTTTATTTATGGGCTTTCTGAGTTTACAGATGTCAGAGGGAAGCGATTTATTGCCAATCCTGGTTGTTATGCGACGGCTACAGAGTTGGCCTTGATTCCCTTGCTGCAGGCTCAGGCTATTGAGCTGGATTCCATTATTGTTGATGCCAAGAGTGGCTTGACAGGGGCAGGGAAAAATCCAGCTGCATCCAGCCATTTTGTTCACGTGCACGACAACTATGTGACTTACAAGCTGAATCAGCATCAGCATATTCCTGAGATTGTGCAGCAGTTGCAGCGTTTTGATGAGGAATTGCAGCAGATTCAGTTTTCAACATCCCTCATTCCGCTCAATCGAGGTATCGTAGCGACGGTTTATAGCAAGTTGAAAGAACCTTTGACTCGGGAAGAACTGGCTGCTATTTACCAGGAATGCTATCAGGACAAGCCTTTTGTCCGTATCCAAGTAGCTCTGCCGAATTTGCATCAGGTTGTCGGTACTAATTATACAGATATTGGTTTTGACTATAATCCTGTGACAAACATTTTAACTGTAGTGGCTGTGCTGGATAACCTGATCAAAGGGGCTGCTGGTCAGGCAATTCAAAATATGAATTTGATGCTGGGTTTTCCTGAAACAGATGGCCTGCTCAGTCAACCGTCCTATGTCTAGATGAGAAAGGGTTAGATATGAAGATTATTGATGGAACGATTGCCAGTCCGCTAGGCTTTTCGGCTGACGGTTTACACGCTGGCTTTAAGAAAAAGAAGTTGGATTTTGGCTGGATTGTATCAGAAGTGCCGGCCAGTGTGGCAGGAGTCTATACAACTAATAAGGTCATTGCTGCTCCGCTTCTAGTGACTAAAGCATCAATCCAAAAGAGCCAGAAATTGCAGGCAATAGTTGTAAATTCTGGTGTTGCCAATTCCTGTACAGGCCAGCAGGGACTGGACGCCGCCTGTGAGATGCAGCGATTGACTGCTCAAAAGCTGAAGATTGAGCCCGACTTGGTAGGTCTGGCTTCTACAGGAGTCATCGGCGAGCAGCTTCCAATGGATGCTCTGAAAAATGGTCTGTCACAGATTCTGGTGAGTGGCAAGTCAGAAGATTTTGCTGAGGCTATCTTGACGACGGATACTTGCACCAAGACCTGTGTAGTCACAGAAGAGTTTGGAACAGACCTGGTGACTATGGCAGGGGTGGCTAAGGGATCGGGCATGATTCATCCGAATATGGCGACGATGCTGGCCTTTATCACTTGTGATGCCAATATTTCCAGCGCTACCTTGCAAGCGGCTCTCAGTCAGCATGTGGAGACGACTTTCAACCAAATCACGGTGGATGGGGATACATCGACCAATGACATGGTGCTAGTCATGGCTAACGGCTGCCGGCAAAATGAAGAAATTCTGCCAGATACGGAGGAATTTGAAAAGTTTTCTAAGATGCTCCACTATCTTATGGCTGACTTGGCTAAGAAAATTGCCAAGGATGGGGAGGGAGCGACCAAGCTGATTGAAGTTAATGTGCGGCATGCCAAGGATGAACAGAGCGGCCGTATGATTGCTAAGAGTGTCGTTGGATCTAGCCTGGTCAAAACGGCTATTTTTGGTCAAGATCCCAATTGGGGCCGAATCTTAGCAGCTATCGGCTATGCGGGAGCAGATGTCTCGGTTGATGACATTGATATTTGGATTGAGGGGATTCCAGTTATGCAGGCTTCTAGCCCTGTGGCTTTTGACCCCGAGGAGACAAGTGATGCTATGGCTGGGGAGCTGCTGACCTTGACCATAGACCTGCACGATGGGGACGCTGAAGCTCAGGCCTGGGGCTGCGATCTATCCTATGATTATGTGAAAATCAATGCCCTCTATAGAACCTAAGGAGAAATGCGATGAAAGATGTGATTGTTATAAAAATTGGTGGTGTTGCTGCGCAAAAGCTGTCTACCAAGTTTATCAAGCAAATGCAAGCGTGGATAGCAGCTGGTAAGAAAATCGTGGTCGTTCACGGGGGCGGTCTGGTCATTAACCAACTTATGAAAGAGCGCCAGATGCCTACTCACAAGGTTAAGGGGGTGCGGGTGACAGCCAAGTCTGACTTACCTATCATTGAGCAGGCCTTGGTAGGTCAAGTCGGCCGGACGCTGACACAAGAACTGAATGATTCAGATATTGAAAGCCTTCAGCTGGTTTCACATTTGGGAAAGACAGTTTCGGCAGATTTTATTGATAAAGACCTCTATGGCTATGTCGGTCAGGTGAAGGCGATTCAAACTGCTTATCTAGAGCAGCTGCTGGCTGCGGGCATAGTCCCAGTGCTGGCTTCGCTAGGGGAAAATGATGCTGGTGAGCTCTTAAATATCAATGCAGACTATCTAGCTGCGGCAGTTGCTAGCAGCTTGCAGGCAGAGAAGCTGATCCTGATGACAGATATAGAAGGAGTTTTAGAGGATAAAAAAGTCCTGCCCCAGCTTCTGACCAGTCAGGTTTCCAAGAAGATTCAGACAGGTGTCATCAAGGGTGGGATGATTCCTAAGATCGAGAGTGCTGTTCAGACTGTGCTTTCCGGTGTCGGGCAGGTTCTGATTGGTGACAATCTTTTGACAGGCACCTTGATAGCAGAGGGATAACGATGACTTATTTATTTGAAAACTATAAGCGGGCACCCATTGAGTTTGTTAAAGCAGAGGGCTCCTATCTGATTGACAGTAAGGGAAAGGCTTATTTGGACTTTTCATCGGGTATTAGTGTAACCAATCTTGGCTTTCACCCACAGGTCCAGCAGGCTTTGATCCAGCAAGCAGGGCGCATCTGGCACAGTCCCAATCTCTATCTTAGCTCTCTGCAAGAGCAGGTGGCTCAGGAACTGGCTGGTTCTTATGATTATTTGGCTTTTTTCTGCAATAGTGGAACAGAAGCCAATGAAGCAGCTATTAAGCTAGCTCGCAAAGCTACTGGCAAGCAAGGCATTATAACTTTTCAGCAATCCTTTCATGGTCGGACCTTTGGCGCTATGGCCGCAACAGGACAGGATAAGATCAAGGAAGGATTTGGTGATGGGGTTCCTCATTTCAGCTATGCGGTTTACAATGATCTGGCCAGCGTAGAAGACTTGGTCAATCAGGATACGGCAGCTGTCATGCTGGAATTGGTCCAAGGAGAATCAGGGGTTCGTCCAGCAGAAGCAGCTTTTGTCAAAAACTTGGCTAATTTTTGCCAACAAGAGGGGATTTTGCTGATTGTTGATGAGGTACAGACAGGTATGGGGCGCACTGGTCAGCTTTATTCCTTTGAGCATTATGGGATTATACCGGATATTGTGACACTGGCTAAGGGTCTGGCTAATGGCCTGCCTGCTGGTGCTCTATTGGGAAAATCCAGCTTGGCTTCCGCTCTTGGACCTGGCAGTCATGGCTCTACCTTTGGTGGCAATAAATTAGCCATGGCAGCTGCCTTGGAGACCTTGCATATCATGAAAGAAGCGGGCTTTCTAGAAGAAGTCAGGTCTAAGAGTGCCATCTTACTGGAGCAGTTGCAGTTTGCTTTTCAGGACCATCCAAAGATTTCTGCTGTTCGAGGCCTGGGCATGATGATTGGGATTGAAACAAGTGCCAGTCTGTCAAAGATTGTTGAGGCCGCTCGTCAGAAGGGCTTGATTATCCTGACAGCCGGAGAAAATGTTATCCGTCTCCTGCCGCCTTTGACTATCGGCAGGGAGGAAATCCAGCAGGGGATTGCTGTTTTAAAAGAAGTATTTTCAGAAATTGATGAATAAAGGAAAAGGATTCAGTTTGAGCTGGATTCTTTTTTGTCTATGATAATAGCACTTTTGACAATGATTATTATTTTTTTGACAAAAATACTTGTCAAAAAGAAAAGAATCTGTTACAATACTTTTGAACAGGAAATGGAGGGACGATTATGAATGCATTCTTATGGTTCTTGCTTCCGATGACTTTTATGGTTTTTATCTTTGGGATTGATTCTTCCAATAAGCTAAAGCGGATGCAGGGACGGATAAAGTCTTTAGAAAGAAAAAGAAAGGGGAACAAAACAATGTCACAATTTTTAAAAGAAATGATTGGAAAGAAGCCGACAATTATGAGCGAGTCAATTGGAACCAATAACTGGCTGGTAAACTGGCTGGTAGTGGATGTGGATGAAGAATGGGTCAAGCTGAGCATGACAGATAAAAAAGGTCAGACCAAGACCAAGCTGATTCGTATTGAAGACATTCGGTCTATCGAGCTTTAGGAGAAGTGGGGGATTTTAATGAAATTAAGAAATCGACTCAAGGAGTTGAGGGCGCGTGACGGTCTCAACCAGACAGAACTGGCTAGGCTGGCCGGTGTTTCCAGGCAGACAATCAGCCTTATAGAGAGAGGCGAATATACCCCATCGATTGTGATTGCCCTTAAGATTGCCCATATTTTCAACGAAAATGTTGAGAATGTCTTTCGGCTGGTGGAGGAAGCAGAATGAAGAAGCAATTAGAATTCATTTCAACAGGAGCTAAAACAGTCCTTCAGCCTCAGCATTCTTGTATCATCTATTGTAAAAAAATAAAGGAGAAGAAGTCGTGAAAGAGCAAAAACGTATATCTACACAGAAAAGAGTTTTATATAATGTCCTTATATTTCTAGCTGGAGCTTTAATAGGTGGTCTGTCTATTTTATTTTCTGAAACTGGTCTGCTAAAAAACATCAGTTGGTCGACTATTTTTTCTGTTCAACTGCTGCGACAGTTAGGTCGGGCTAGTCTAATTATTCTTTATCCTTTAACCTTTTTCTTGATTTATCGGACTCGTAAATACAATGAAGCCTATGAAAAAGAAGCAGATGAGAATAAGAATTATGAATGGTACTGTTTAACATTTAAAAATTTGGAATACTCGACTATTGTCTTTAATATCAGCAGTGCTATCGTTCTTTTTACGATTTTAGTTGGAGTTGTTTTTATTGGAAATATCGCTAATCATAAGAGCCCTCTTCGGTGGAGTCTTATAGATTATGCGATTGCCATTCTTTATATTATTTTGCAAGTTGTCTTTTTAAAGACAGTTCAGAAGGTGCGGCACTATAAGTTATCAGCCTTCCCGACTACTAAGGAAATAAAAGAATTTGTGCTCTCTTATGATGAATCAGAGCTGCAAGCCAATTATGAACAGTGCTATCTTATTCTCTTTAATGTAAATCAGAGACTTCTGCCAGCCCTCTATGTTATTTTAGGGATAGTGGGAACTTTCACACCCCTCAATGTCGTTTCTGGTTTTGTCGTCCTAGTGGTGATCCATATCTATATCAATCTTATGTATTATCCAATGGTAAGAAAATACTTCAAATAAGCTTATTTCCCGATGAAAGGCGGAAATTATGAAACTACTGAAAGAACTTGATTTTATCCATAATAAAAAGGTCAATCTGGCTCTGAATATAATGGCTGTATTGCTGATCTTCCCTTTTCTAGCCCTCTTTACCTGGATTGCTATTCTGATGTATGGCAAGGGTAGCGAAGTTTTTCATTTCTTTGACTTATTCTACCTCCTTGTTCTAATGGTCATTCATGAGCTGATCCACGGCTTTTTCTTCAAGGTCTTGGGGGATGAAAATACCAAGGTCAAGTTTGGTTTTAAGAGCGGCATGGCCTATGCGACTAGCCCAGGCAGTCGTTACAGTCGGAAAAGGATGCTCGTCATTATCCTGGCACCTTTCTTTCTGATTAGCCTAGCCCTGACCCTGATTTATGCCTTGCATATTCTGACTGCGACTTCTTATATCGTCCTTGCTAGCTTCCATGCAGCCGGCTGTGCAGGAGATTTTTTCCTTGCTGCCGCTATTCTTCGGCAGAAGGGTGATATCGCTGTTGAGGATACGGAAGTCGGTATTAATATTTATCAAAAGGAGAATACAAAATGAACAACTTCAAATCAATTGCTTTAGGACTTGTAAAATGGATAGGCTTAATTGCTCTTAGCCTCCTTATAAATGTTGCTCCGATGCTATTCTTGAGGCTCGGGAAGAGTTTACCTATATATGCAGAAATCTTATTGGTAGCCTTGTATCTGATTTTAGTTTTCTTGATTTTTCGTAGCTTATGGCAACGATATCAGAAGCATGTGCCTGAAGAAAAGAAGAAATTCAAACTGTCTGGTAAGGACATCGGTTTTGCTTTTCTATTCTTTTTCCTTGCGAGGGTAGCTGCTATTGTTGGTGTTTATCTCAATCTCATCCTGAGCGGCAATTCCCAGACCAGTAATGACAGCGCCATACAAGGGCTAGGGGGAATGATGTCTTCGCAGCATATTTTCTTTGCCTTGCTCTTTGTTGCAACGATTGCTTTTATTGCTCCTATCATGGAAGAATTAATTTTCCGTGGTTTTGGTACTGCCTTCTTTTTCAAAAATAATCAAAAGGTTTTGCCTGCTATTGTGACTTCTGTGGTCTTCACTCTGCCTCATATCACCCAATTGACAGAGTTCCCAATTTATTTTGCACTTGGACTGGTTTTATATTTATCCTATGCTCGTCGGGGGAATATAAAAGATTCCATGTTGGTTCATATCCTGAACAATCTCCCCATGGCTATATTACTGCTGCTAGCTATGTTTAAGTAAATCAATCTATAAGGAATCACTATGAAATTAAAAACCTTCTTTACTAATTTTGGCCTTTATATACTTGTTCTCTTGGCCTATTTCTATATATTTTCGGCTATAGTTCTCTTCACCATAGGTTCTCTGACAGGAGGAACTTCTCAACTATTGATTTTGCCGATTTTTGTCATACTTGCCAGTCTCTATTCTTTTGCCATGTGGAAATGGTACCAGAAAGATTTGAAACTGGAGATCAAAAATACCAAGCTGACCAGTTCTATCTGGCTTCCCAGCGCCCTCTTGCTTGCTTTTATCATCTTCCAGCAGCTCGTTCCTATTGAATCTTCTGCCAATCAGAACACTGCTGTAGAGTTGATTCAGCAGCAGCCAGCCTTTGCCTTCCTATACATGGTAATCTTTGCTCCTATTCTCGAAGAGTTGCTGACGCGAGGATTTTTGGCTAAGTTTCTCTTTCCTGACCAAAATAGCTTGGCGAAAATTCTGCTCTATTTAACTGTATCTGCCAGCTTTTTCTCTCTTCTGCACATGCCGGGCAATCTAGTCCAGTTTCTAGTTTACTTCATCTTGGGGGCAATTTTCGGCTTAGGATATCTAGCTAAGAAGGATCTTCGCTATTCAATTGGCCTACATCTGGCTAATAATCTAATTGCTTTTGTTCTGGTTTTCTTCTTTTAATAGAAAAACTACATATAAGACAGCACTTCTAAAGTTAGGCAGAAAAGTCTAACGGCAGAAGTGTTTTTCTGTGGAATGGAGTTTAAATACCAAACTGCTTTTCTGGTCTTTCGAAAGCCAGCAGTTTCAAATTCTTGTGAAAGTGTTTTCCAGATGGTATAATGAGCTATCAAATGAAAAGAGGTTTCCTTATGTCTAAAGTCCTATTAATTGTCAACCCTAGCTCGGGAGGCGAAAAAGCCAAGTCCTATGAAGACTTGGCAAGAGAAAAGCTGGCA
This sequence comes from Streptococcus sanguinis, assembly GCF_003943655.1. GTDB lineage: Bacteria > Bacillota > Bacilli > Lactobacillales > Streptococcaceae > Streptococcus > Streptococcus sanguinis_F. The sequence goes on along the minus strand of NZ_RJMM01000003.1, from coordinate 9,432 downwards.
GGCTGCTTCGATGAGGCAGTGGTCAAGCATACTGAAAAAGGCGGAGACGCAGCAGCTTTTGCTAGGCAAGCGGCAGAAGACCATTATGATAGCGTCTTTGTCATGGGTGGCGATGGAACTGTCAATGAAGGAATCAGCGGTCTGGCTGAACTAGACTATCGTCCGACCTTTGGTTTCTTTCCACTTGGTACGGTCAATGACTTGGCGCGTGCTCTCGGCATTCCTCTAGATGCTGAAGAAGCCATCCAGAATCTGGATATCAATAAAGTCAAGCCGCTTGATATCGGTAAGATTAATGACCAGTACTTTATGAATGTGGTTGCCATTGGAACTATTCCAGAGTCAATCAACAATGTAGATTCTGAAGACAAGACCAAGTGGGGTAAGTTTGCCTACTTTATCTCTGGTTTCAAGCAGTTGATGGATACTAGTTTTTACGAATTTCACTTGAAGATTGATGGAGAAGAGCGCACGATAAAGAGCAGTACACTCTTGATTGGCTCTACCAACTCAATCGGAGGTTTCGAGAGTATTCTCCCTGAAGCCACTGTCAATGACGGCTTGCTTCATCTCTTGTATCTTAAGGATAAAAATCTCTTGGATACCTTGGTTTCTGTGCCGGATTTGATTTCGGGCAATGGCGAAGAAAGTAATAATATCGAGTATCTGACCTTTAAGGAAATCACAGTTGAGTTGGCTGACAATAACGCAGAGCTCAGCGTCAACGTTGACGGAGATGAGGGCGACCAACTGCCAGTAACGATTCGTGTCTTGCCATCTCACTTGAATGTTTATTGCTAGTTTTTTTGTGTTTAGACTCAAAAAAGAATATGGTAGAAGGACTCCAAACTTTTAAGTTTGGGGTCCTTTAATATTTGTAATATGCTAATTTTTAGATTTACATACTTTTCTCAAGTGATGGCGGACGTCAGCGACCTCCTGCAGAGTTCCATGACTAGCTATTGAGCCTAAGGTCTCAATAGCTCCGCTCTACCTAACTGTTGCAACAGTTAGGTAGATTTCATCACTGAGAAAAGGAAGTAATCTTTTTAGAATTTTATTAGTAAAATCTTTCCAGTTATGCTATAATAAATCTAGAATAACATGATAACATAAGCAAAGGTTTCCTAATTTATTTGGGAGGGGAATTGACGATGCAAGGAAAAGAATTTGGACAGCATTTGAAACAGCTTCGATTAAATAGGGGCTGGACCAAGGAGCAATTGTGTGGTGATGAGTCAAAGCTTTCTATACGGCAGTTAACCCGTTTGGAGTCAGGCATTTCCCAGCCGACTCTCTCTACTTTAGAATATCTGGCTTTCTGTCTAGAGGTCGATTTGACAACTTTGACAGGAAGTAAAAAAGAAGATGCAGCTCTACCTGCTGATTACCAGCGCTTGAAGTATAAGCTGATTCGGACGACCACTTATGGCAATCCCGAAGTCTTATCTGAATTGGAGCATATCATAGATGAGATCTTTGAAGTTTATTATGATGATTTGCCAGAAGCTGAGCAGAATATAATGGTTATTTTGCAGTCAAAGATTTATACCTATACTTCTGAGAATTTCCAGAAATATGGAATGACTCTCTTTGCCCAACATTTGGATGATTTACAGAGTAAAAAGCATTATGATGTAAATGATTTGCTCTATATTCAGCTCTATCAGATCTATGTGGGAGATGAAGAGGAGATTAGGTCAGCTAAGTTTGATAAGGAATTATATGCAAGAATCGCTCAGCGATTACTGCAGTCAGTTGACTATATTCCAAATGAATATCTCTTTCTCATGCGGGATGCTTTACTGACAATCCCAGGTATTGAGTGCGAGCGAAAAGAGTTCATTTATACAAAAGATACACTCAACAAACTTAATGTAATTATGGAATTGACAGAGGACTATCAAAAGAAACCGCTGATAAGAATGTTAGAGGGAGAATATGAGCTTTTTGTACACAAGGACGAGAAAAAGGCACAACAATACTATGAAGAGGGACTGACGCTGGCAAAATTGTTAGGTCATACTTTTCTATCTAAAAAAATGTCTGAGGAGTGGAATAAAGAACTTCAGATCTATCATCAAGGCTAACAGGACATCTATGTCCTGTTTTGGCAAAATCTTTCGTGTTATAATTAGGCAAACCTAAAGGAGGTCCTTTTATGAAAAATGCAAAATTAATGTTTCTTGCGACTGCGCTCGCTTCTTCTATTATCTTGCTTGGTGCTTGCAGTAAACAGCAGGAGAAGCAAACATCTCAAAATAGCAGCTCTAGTCAAACAGTTCAAACTTCTAAATCAGATGTCAAATCTGAAGCGAAAGTTGTTCAATCAGCTAGCCAAGATGAAACTGATGTAGCGTCGGCATCTTCTGAAGCTGAGCCTAAAAATGAAACAAAGTCTGACACGAAAGACCCAGCCACTCCAGCAGCGGGTATTGATGTCAATGCTTTGGCAGCAGGAGATTTTTCGAGTGTAGCCGGTACTTGGCAAAATGATTTGGGGGATGCGATAGTATTGAATAATCAAGGGGTTGTTTCTCATACTCTGAATGGAAAAGAATCCAGCGATTATACTTTACTAAAAGGTCAAGTAAGCGATGGTAGTTATGTATCTACTCTTGCTTATACTGCTGGTAGCAGTAGCGCAACCTTTTTAGTAATTCCAGAAGGAGCTGTTTTGCCTGATACGGGAAACGAGAATCCTAAAGCACAGATTCGAGTTGGACAAGATGCTATCACTGCTTCACAGCATCCGTATTATCGCGTATCTAATTAGTTACTGTATAGGTGGGGTTAGGGATGATGTTCCCAGCTCCACCTTTATTTGGATAAAGACATGAAGGGAGTAAAAAATGGCCACCTTAATGATGAAAAAAATAGCTGAGGACTTAAATAAGATTAGAGTATTGGATGAAAATGGAGCTTTGGTGGCTTACTATGCCCTTCTGCCGGCTGACTTTTCTGGTGGTGACAGCAAGCTTTATCTGGAAAATCCAACGAGTCAAAGGCGGATGTATAGAATTTATCAAAATATGAAGCCCTTTTTATTTCCTATTGTCCCAGCTCATGACTGTACCGTGATTTATCTAACATCTGAGGCTGGAGTTGAGATTACAGTCGCAGAACATCTGGAAGAATATATCTACGATAATCAATAGATTAATAGTCAATCAAAAACCCCTCTTTCCGGATTTTGGAAAGAGGGGTTCTTTGTCTATAAACCGTAATTATAGTCGTCATCCTGCATGGCTTCAACTTCGCCTAGCAGGTAGCCGTTACCCACTTGGGAGAAGAAGTCATGGTTGGAGGTACCGGTTGAGATACCGTTCATGACGATAGGATTGACATCGTCCGCTGAGTCTGGGAAGAGGGGATCCTGTCCCAGATTCATCAGAGCCTTGTTGGCATTGTAGCGCAGGAAGGTCTTGACCTCTTCGGTCCAGCCGACTGTGTCATAGAGGCTTTCAGTGTAGCCTTCTTCATTTTCATAGAGGGTGTAGAGCAGGTCATACATCCATTCTTTGAGTTTTTCTTGCTCGTCTTCTGGCAGCTCGTTAAAAGCTAGCTGGAACTTATAGCCGATATAGGTTCCATGGACAGACTCGTCACGGATAATCAGCTTGATAATCTCAGCAACGTTGGCCAGCTTGTTATTACCCAGATAGTAGAGTGGAGTGAAGAAACCAGAGTAGAAGAGGAAGGTTTCCAAGAAAACACTGGCTATTTTCTTTTCCAGAGCTGTACCGTTCAGGTAAATTTCGTTGATAATCTCAGCTTTCTTTTGCAGGTATGGATTGGTGTTGGTCCAATCAAAGATTTCATCGATTTCTGACTTGGTGTTGAGCGTAGAAAAGATAGAAGAGTAGGACTTGGCATGAACGGACTCCATAAATTGGATGTTGTTGAAGACAGCTTCTTCGTGGGCTGTGCGTACATCCTTGCGCAGGGCATCCACACCAGACTCAGACTGTAGGGTATCCAGCAGGGTCAGGCCACCGAAGACCTTGCCGACCAAGTCTTTTTCCTTGTGAGACAGCTTTCTCCAGTCATCCAGGTCATTGGATAGGGGAATCCGCGTATCCAGCCAGAATTGCTCAGTCAGTTTTTCCCAGGTGGACTTATCGATGACATCTTCGATAGCGTTCCAGTTAATGGCTTTGTAGTAAGTTTGCATTCTTTCTCCTTTAGTAGATGGTACGACCTGATGGGGTATCAGCTATCACTTCTTGGATACTACCCCAATACTCCACGATTTTACCTTCCTGTCCATAATGAGGAAAGTAAAATTATTACATGGTCGAATTTCCTTTTCTTTTTCTAAAATCTCTTGTTAGATCACACAGCTTTCACAATGGTTGGCACCTACTTCGCCGCCATCATCGGTGAAGGTGCGGACGTAGTAGATGGACTTGATACCTTTGTTGAAAGCGTAGTTACGCAAGATAGAAAGGTCGCGGGTTGTTTGCTTGCTTTCTTTTTTCCACTCGTAGAGGCCTTTAGGGATATCGCTGCGCATAAAGAGAGTCAGGGAAAGACCTTGGTCCACATGTTCAGTTGCGGCTGCATAGACATCGATAACCTTGCGCATGTCCATGTCATAGGCACTGGTGTAGTAAGGAATAGTCTCAGTTGACAGACCAGCAGCAGGATAGTAGATCTTACCGATTTTCTTTTCTTGACGTTCTTCGATTCGTTGAGTAATTGGGTGAATTGAAGCAGAAACATCATTGATGTAGCTGATAGAACCATTTGGTGCAACGGCTAGGCGGTTTTGATGGTAGAGACCATCAGCCTTGACCTTGTCACGCAACTCTGCCCAATCCTCTGCAGATGGGATAAAGATACCTGCGAAGAGTTCTTTGACACGGTCAGATTTAGGTACAAATTCACCCGTCAGGTATTTGTCAAAGTAAGTTCCGTTAGCATAGTCAGATTTTTCAAAGTTATGGAAGGTCACGCCACGCTCGCGAGCGATATTGTTAGACTCGACCAAGGTCCAGTAGTTCATGAGCATGAAGTAGATGCTGGTGAACTCTACAGCTTCCGCTGATCCATAATCGATTAACTGCTGAGCCAAATAGCTGTGCAGTCCCATAGCTCCCAGACCAAAGGTATGTGCCAGACTGTTACCATTATCGATAGATGGTACAGCTGTGATGTGCGAGCTGTCTGTGACAAAGGTCAGGGCGCGTGTCATAGTCCGGATGGATTTTCCGAAGTCAGGTGAAGTCATCATGTTGACAACGTTAGTAGAGCCTAAGTTACATGATACATCTGTTCCCAAGTGGAGATACTCTTGCGCATCATTCAAAAGGCTAGGCTCTTGCACCTGCAGGATTTCAGAGCAAAGGTTACTCATGACGATTTTACCGTCGATTGGGTTTGAACGGTTGGCCGTATCAATGTTTACGACATAAGGATAGCCAGATTCTTGTTGGAGTTTGGAAATTTCTGTTTCCAAATCACGGGCCTTGATCTTGGTCTTAGTGATATTTGGATTAGCAACCAACTCATCGTATTTTTCAGTGATGTCAAGATAGGCAAATGGAACGCCGTACTCACGTTCAACAGAATATGGGCTGAAGAGGTACATTTCTTCATTTTTGCGCGCTAATTCGTAGAACTTATCCGGAATGACGACACCAAGTGAGAGGGTTTTAACGCGAACTTTTTCGTCAGCATTTTCTTTCTTAGTAGAAAGGAAGGCGATGATATCTGGGTGGAAGACATTGAGGTAAACAACCCCAGCTCCCTGACGTTGGCCCAGCTGGTTAGAATAGGAGAAACTGTCCTCAAAGAGTTTCATAACAGGCACAACGCCAGAGGCAGCTCCTTCATAACCCTTGATAGGTGCTCCAGCTTCCCGCAGATTGCTGAGGGAAATACCGACCCCGCCTCCGATACGAGACAATTGCAGGGCAGAGTTGATGGAGCGGCCGATTGAGTTCATATCATCTGTTACTTGGATGAGGAAGCAGGAAACCAATTCACCGCGACGAGCCCGACCAGCGTTGAGGAAGCTTGGTGTCGCCGGTTGGTAGCGCTGGTGAATAATTTCATTGGCAATATCCTTGGCAATGGCTTCATCTCCGTTGGCAAAGTAGAGGGCATTGAAGAGTACCCGATCTTCCATGCTTTCCAGATAGTATTCACCATCATTTGTCTTCAGTGCATACTGGTTGTAGAACTTATAAGCAGCCATGAAAGATTTAAACTTGAAATCTTGAGCATGGATAAAAGCAGTCAGCTCCTCGATGTATTCAGGAGAGTAGAGCTGGATAAATTCCTTTTCCAAATAGTTTTCTTCTATTAAATATTCAATCTTTTCTGTAATAGAAGAAAATTGCTTGGTGTTCGGCTCAACGTTTTCCTTAAAGAAAGCCTCCAGGGCTTCTTTGTCCTTGTGGAGCATAATCTGTCCGTTGATTGGACGGTTGATTTCGTTGTTGAGTCGGAAGTATGTCACATCCTCTAAATGTTTGAGTCCCATGTTTTCCCTTTTCTATATAAATAAGATAATTAGCTAGCGGAAAAAGTTCCGCCTTACAAAAGAAACGGCTCCTATGAGCATAGGAGCTGCAGTTTGCCCTGATAATCTGTCTTTTAGTTTATCTCCCGATCAAGGCGCGCTGCCCTCAAAATAAACTACATTAAGACAGTTTTTTCAATTTACCAGGTTGGAAACCAGAAAATGCCTCAGTTGCTGTCTGAATCACAGGAGCAGCATTGAAACCAAGATCTTTGACATGGTCAATAAATTCTGGCTGTTCGTCCAAGTTGATTTCGCGGTATTCTACATGATTAGTATCTAAGAAGCGCTTGGTCATTTTGCACTGAACGCAGTTGTTTTTTGAGTAAATAGTTACCATTAAAGATTCCTCTAAACTTTCGTTTTTTCTTTTAAATAATACGAAACTAGTATATCTAAAAGAAAATAGAATGTCAATAGTTTTGAACTAAATATTGTGTGATATTTTGTTATAGGATAGATTACAATACAATATATAGTGTTTACATAAACAATGAAAAGAAGTGAAAAATTGCAGAAAAGGAACAAAATGCTGATGCGGCAATGCTTAAACAAGTCTTAAAACTTTAGACAAATGACTGGTGGCTTTTCCTCCCAAAAACCAAAATCCAATATCTTGTGTTACAGAATTTAGGGAATCACTAGCAGGAGTGGAGGGAGGAGTTTTTGGATCTAAATTCGAGCTAGATATTTTTTATTGGAATATAAAAACTCCCTGCAAATGTCGCTGCAGGGAGCTAGGGATAACATGTTATTTTTTAGTAGGCAGCCCACCATTGATAAAGAGACCAGTAGAGAATATTAGCGACCATGATTAGAGAGGATAGGCTGGCAATACTAGTGATAAATAATTTACTCTTACTCCATTTTTCCTTGTTTTTAAGATAGAAAGGATAAAGAGAGCCGACTGCAAGAAGCAGAGCTAGAATGGCTAATGTTATAAAGTTCCAGTTATAGTCAGCATCTGCAGCATTCATAAGTTTAGTAAAGATATTGAATAGGTTGAAGGGAATGCTTAAAATAGCTGCATTAGTCAGGTATATCCATATTTTCCATGCTAATGAAGTCTTCTTTTGGGATTTTTTAGGATAAGGCGATAAAGATCGATACCTGCATTGGTAAGGAGACTAATCTCACTAAACAAAATGGCCAATCCAGCAAGAAGGAGCATCCCGTAGTCTTTGATAAGATCCCAATTAGATTGCCGAAGCGCGTCGCCATAGGCTCGCGTGATTTTTTCTTGTCCTTGTGATTCACTAGCGACCCAGAAATCTCCGTTGAGCTGAGCAGCATCTGCTTTCTCATTGATATAGTAGGTATATCCCGGAACTGTTCTTAAGAAAGAGAAGGGACCACTATTGAAAGTACGGGCGCTGCGATAGTAACCAGGATGGAATTTTGCATAAGATTGTTTATTTGGAGATTTTTTAGGACCAAATACTAGCTCGGGCATCTTGTAATTATAGATTTTTTCTTGAAATTGGTTCGTCATAATGACTTGGCCAATACCAGACTCTAAGTCAAGTAAAATGTAAGAAGAAAATCCTCCAGAATTGCCGCCGTGTCCAATAACTCTGACCCCATATTCTTGATACCAAAATCCGTGTGCATTCAGAGGGATATCTGTACCTGGGTAGGTAGAGCTTGCAGTATATAGAGTTTTCCAAGTGTCAGGATGTTTGAAAAGTTCTTTCTTTTTTAGAAGGGCTTGGGCAAATTTCTGCAAGTCATCTAAGGTTCCTGTGGCACGGCCGACAGGATAGAGACTCAGTTCAAAGTCTGAATCTTTCTTATAATTTCCATTAGCATCATAGCTTTTGACTTCTTTATGTTTTTCATAGACATATGCATTATCGGACAAGTCAGGCAAAATAGCCGTTTTTTCCATCTCTAAAGGTTTAAAGATGTGCTCATGGGCATAGTCGGAAAATGATTGTCCACTAATTCGCTCAACAATATAAGCGGCTAGTCCGGTACCAAAGTTAGAATAGGCAGTAGTCGTACCTGGTTCAAATACTTGATTAGGTTGTCTGGTCTTCATCAGTTCTTCAATACTTTTATCCCCTTTTAGATAAGTATTTTGCTCGTCAAATCCGGCTTGATGATTCATCAAATCTAGCATAGTAATAGGTTTATCGAAATTTAAATGTTTGAGAAAGTCCTTGGGCAGGTAGTTTTTTATATCAGTCTCAAGATCAATTTTTCCTTCTTCCCAGAGCTGCATGACAGATATCCAGACAGTCAGCTTAGTGATAGAACCCCATTCAAAAATGGTGCTATCATCAGCTTTGGTCTGTTTTTCCTTATCAATATAGCCGAAATTTCCTCGATAAATGGTTCCATTTGTATCAAAAACAGCTGTTTCCATCGCAGCGGATGTCTTTTCATTTTTTTTATAAAAATCTTCTATCTTTTGACCAATCTGTTCATAGCTATCCCCTGTAGGTAAAGTCTTACTATCCGCCAATACAGGGCTTGGAATGATAATGCTAAGTACAGGGAGTAGTGAGCAGATGAATAATAGTAATTTCTTCATAGCGTCTTCCTTTCGTAAAAATAGAGACTGGACCGTCTATAACCTCTATTTCTTTTCTATTAAATATAGCGCGCCTTCAATAGACAGAAGAAATAGAGAAATCAGTTCTTTTCTATAAAAAAGATTGCAATTGTAGCTAAAGTAAGATGTAGCTAAAGTAAGATATATTTACAATTATACCATATGACTGAAATTGTGTAAATAGTCATATATGATTTTTGAAAAGAAAGGAAAACTATGCCAAAAGGGTTTACAATAGAAGAAAAGAGAATATTAATTGAAAAATTTAAGGATGCTTGCAGTCAAAGCTGGATGAATTTTGGTTATAAGAAAACGAGTGTTGATATTCTCGAGTGTTGATATTCTC
>NZ_RJMM01000002.1 GCF_003943655.1 Streptococcus sanguinis | reverse complement strand
GAGTTTACCCTTTTCTATGGTAAATTCGATATCTTGCATGTCCTTGTAGTGATTTTCGAGAATCTTAGCATAGTCTTGGAAGGCTGCATAGGCCTGAGGGAGAGCTGTCTCAAGTGCAGCGATAGGCTCAGGAGTTCGAATGCCGGCTACGACATCCTCTCCTTGTGCATTGAGCAAAAATTCGCCAAATAGCTATTAGAATTAAATTGGGTATCTACCAAGAAGTGCTAAAGTTATCAGATATTTATATAAAAAGAGAGTTTAAAAACTATCGTCACTTTGTAGAAGGAAATATTTTTTTACTAACTTTTGATGAAACAACTTTAGATGATGCGGTATCTTTGGAATCTTTAAAAGAAAGCCTCTTCGATATACTTAAATTAGAAGAACAAAATATTCTTTTGCCAGAGTTATATGAAATATACGCAAAAGTATTATTTAAATTAGAGCAATTTGATGATGCTATAGTTTACTTTGAGGAAAATATAATGTATATAAGCGAAGAATCGAGATTAATGTATATTAAAGCATGTGAACAAGTTGGAAATATAAAACAAGCTGAATATATACGTCGAAATTATTAATGATAGAATCAAGGAGAAAAATCATGATCAACCGTTACTCTCGCCCTGAAATGGCGAACATTTGGAATGAGGAAAATAAGTACAAGGCTTGGCTGGAGGTAGAGATTCTGGCTGATGAGGCTTGGGCTGAGTTGGGTGAGATTCCCAAGGAAGATGTGGCCTTGATTCGTGAAAAGGCTGGCTTTGACATTGACCGCATTTTGAAGATTGAGCAGGAGACGCGCCATGATGTGGTTGCCTTTACTCGGGCAGTTTCTGAGACACTGGGTGAAGAGCGCAAGTGGGTGCACTATGGCTTGACCTCGACTGATGTGGTGGATACGGCCTATGGCTACCTCTACAAGCAGGCCAATGACATCATCCGTGAGGATTTGCGTCGCTTCACGGACATCATTGCGGAGCGGGCGCGGGAGCACAAGTTCACTATCATGATGGGTCGTACTCACGGGGTGCATGCGGAGCCTACGACTTTCGGCCTTAAGCTCGCGACTTGGTACAGCGAAATGAAGCGCAATATTGAGCGTTTCGAAATTGCGGCTGCGGGTGTGGAAGCTGGGAAAATCTCTGGTGCGGTTGGTAACTTTGCCAACATTCCGCCATTTGTGGAAAGCTATGTCTGTGAGAAATTAGGCATCCGTCCGCAGGAGATTTCGACTCAAGTCTTGCCACGCGACCTCCACGCTGAATACTTCTCAGCCCTAGCCTTGATTGCGACATCTATCGAGCGCATGGCGACCGAAATCCGTGGTCTGCAAAAGTCTGAGCAGCGCGAAGTCGAAGAGTTCTTTGCCAAGGGGCAAAAGGGTTCATCTGCTATGCCTCACAAACGCAACCCTATCGGCTCTGAAAATATGACTGGTCTGGCGCGTGTCATTCGCGGTCACATGGTGACAGCCTTTGAGAATGTCTCTCTCTGGCATGAGCGTGACATTTCCCACTCATCAGCTGAGCGGATTATCGCTCCGGACACGACTATTCTTATCGACTACATGCTCAACCGCTTTGGTAATATCGTCAAGAACTTGACCGTCTTCCCAGAAAACATGAAGCGCAACATGAACTCCACCTTCGGTCTTATCTTTAGTCAGCGGGCTATGTTGACCTTGATTGAAAAAGGTATGACGCGGGAGCAGGCTTATGACTTGGTGCAGCCAAAGACTGCCCAGTCTTGGGACAATCAAGTTGACTTCAAGCCTTTGCTCGAAGCAGACCCAGAAGTCACTTCCCGTCTGACTCAAGAAGAGATTGATGAAATCTTCAACCCAGTTTACTACACCAAGCGCGTAGATGAAATCTTCAAGCGCGTGGGTTTGGAATAAACATAAAAACGAGCCTGGGCAAAAAGTCCAGGCTTTTGAATCTAAATTAGAAAAAATAGATGACGCAGTGGTTGATTGGCATCTTCCTTCGCTTTTTAAGCTCCAAAGATGACCTAATCAACTGTGCGGGGGTGGGAAGACGAGCTTTTTTAACTTGTTTGAAGTTCTTTCCCACTCTCGTTTTCTTTGTCTTAAATCTGACTGGCCATTTGCCCGATTTTCTGCAGCATTTCTTGGCGTTGTTGGTCCGTCTTGCGTTCTACTCCGTTGAGCTCGGTCAGTTTGACTGGGGTAATTCCGCACAGTTTCAGAACTTGATTCTTCAGTACCTTGCCATAGTCTTGGACAAAAGGCAGGGCAAAGGCTGGTGTATTATGGCTGGCGATAATACATCCGGACTTGCCTTGCAGGTGGCCTTGCATGCCTACTTTCTTATAAGAATAGGCAAAGTCAGCAGCAAAGACGCGGTCGATAAAGCCTTTGAGAATGGCCGGCATACCGCTCCACCAGATAGGGAAAATGAAAATCAGATGGTCTGCCCAAGTAATCAAATCCCGGTATTTGGCCATTTCAGGGTCTTTGTGCAGGTCACGGCGTCTATGTTCTTGGTCAAAGCGCAAGATCGGATCAAAATTTTCAGCATACAAGTCCAAGGTTTTCACCTCATGCTTCTTAGAAAGGTTGCTTTGAACTTCTTTGAGAATAGCAGCATTGAAGCCAGTTGGGCTGGGGTGGGTGTAAATAATCAAGGTTTTCATGATCGTTCTCCTTTGATATAAATGTCAAGCATGTGTTCAATCGTGCTTTGGATAGCTTGAGGATCAAGGTCTTGCCCGATAGGACTGTTGGCCAGAACGGCTAGACCCGTGATAAAGCTCCAAAAGTGAAAAAGGCTTTCCGCTTCGCTATTGCTAAAATTTTCCTCCTTGCGAAGCTTTAAAACAAGCTCCTTAAATTTATCAAATCCAGGCAGGTCAGACTCCAAGAGAATGGTGTCCCGAGTCACCTTCATATATTTAAAAGGAAATTTGATAAAAAGAGCTTCGAAAAAATGAGGGTAGGTCTTGGCAAAAATAATAAAATTAAGACCAAGCTGGGTCAGCTGATCACGCGCAGAACCTGTCGCATCAATCTTTTCATTGATTTCCTGATTGAGAAAGAGCGAAAGCTGGGTCAAAACGACCTTAAGGTAGCCTTCCTTGCTCTCAAAATGGCGGTAAGGGCTGCCGTGAGTCACACCGCAGGCCTTGGCAACAGTCCTGAGCGAAAGCTGTTCAATTCCATGTTTTCCGATTTCGTCAATCCCTGTTTGGATGAGCTGTTCTTTCAGCTGGGCAGTATTGCGTTTCATGTATCTCCTCCGAAAAGTATACACTGTCTACTTATCTATCTTTAGTATACACTGTCTACTTTTTCTTGTCAACTAATTTGATGTTTTCTTCTAGTCTAAGATGTGGCAGAATTTGCTTTCGGTAAGATAAAATGTTAAAATGATATCAAAATGATAGCGCTTTCTTTTTAGAGCAAATTGCTCATTATAGAGAAGCGCAGAGAAACGGAGGACATCTATGAAGAAAATTATCAACGATCCAACGGCGGTTGTGGACGAGATGCTGGATGGCTTGGCCTATATTCACAGTGATTTGGTTTATCGGGTGGAGGGCTTTGATATCATTGCCCGCAAGAGTGAGAAGACAGGCAAGGTTGGCCTGATTTCTGGTGGTGGCAGTGGCCATGAGCCTTCCCACGCTGGCTTTGTCGGTGAGGGCATGCTGTCGGCCGCTATCTGCGGAGCAGTCTTTACTTCACCAACACCTGATCAGGTCTTGCAGGCTATCAAGGAAGCAGATGAGGGAGCTGGGGTCTTCATGGTAATCAAGAATTACTCCGGTGACATCATGAACTTTGAAATGGCTCAGGAAATGGCTGAGATGGAAGGGATTGAGGTGGCTAGTGTCATCGTAGATGACGATATCGCAGTGGAAGACAGCCTCTATACTCAAGGCCGCCGTGGAGTGGCTGGCACCATCCTTGTCCATAAGATTCTAGGGGATGCGGCGCGTGCAGGCAAATCTCTGACTGAAATCAAGGCTCTGGCTGATGAGCTAGTCAAAAATATTCACACAGTTGGCTTGGCTCTGAGCGGGGCAACCGTTCCGGAAGTCGGCAAGCCTGGTTTTGTTTTGGCTGATGATGAGATAGAGTTCGGCATTGGCATCCATGGTGAGCCAGGCTATCGCAAGGAAAAGATGCAGCCGTCTAAGGACTTAGCTAAAGAATTAGTCGAAAAGCTAAGTCAGTCTGTTGAGCTCAAATCTGGCAAGAAAATCGGCATCCTCATCAATGGTATGGGTGCAACACCACTCATGGAGCAGTATGTCTTTGCGGCCGATGTAGCAAATCTTCTGGCAGAAGCTGGAGTCGAAGTTGTCTATAAAAAGCTGGGTAATTACATGACCTCCATTGATATGGCGGGGATTTCTCTGACCTTTATCCAGCTGGAACAGCCAGACTGGCTGACAGCTCTCAACAGTCCTGTCACGACAGCCGCTTGGTAAGGAGGTACTTATGGACGCAGCAAGAGCAAAAAAATGGATGCAGTTGTTCAACGATAAGATCCAGGACCAAAAAGCTTATCTATCTGATCTCGATACACCCATCGGTGATGGCGATCATGGCGCCAATATGGCTAGGGGAATGGCAGCAGCAGTAGAGAGTCTAGCTGCTAAGGACTTTGCCAGTGCGGCTGAGGTTTTTCAGGCTGTTTCCATGCAGCTGATTAGCAAGGTCGGCGGTGCTTCAGGCCCTCTTTATGGCTCGGCCTTCATGGGCATGGCCAAGGCTGAAAAAGACGGCAAAGACTTGTCAGAAGTCATCCAAGCTGGTCTGGACATGATTCAGAAGCGGGGCAAGGCTGTGCCAGGCGAGAAGACCATGGTGGATGTCTGGTCGAGGATTCCTGTTTCTCTGCAGTCTGGAGACTTGACGCATGAAAAAATTAGCTCCTTAGTGGAAGCGACCAAGGATTTGAAGGCGACTAAGGGGCGGGCTTCCTATGTCGGGGAGCGCTCTATCGGTCATATCGATCCCGGTTCGGCTTCATCTGGTCTCCTCTTTGAGGCTCTTTTAGAAACGGAGGCAGGCTGATGGCAGATACTGGCATTCTTATCGTTTCTCATTCCCAAAACCTGGCCCAAGGTTTGTTTGACATCATTTCGCAGGTGGCGGCAGATGTGGCCATCAGCTATGTAGGCGGGCTAGAAGACGGCAGCATCGGGACCAGCTTTGAAGGGATTCAGGCAGCTTTAGATGCCAATGACAAGGACATTATTTTGGCCTTTTTCGATCTGGGCTCGGCTCGGATGAATCTAGAAATGGTCGCAGACTTTTCTGACAAGGAAATCATTATCAATAATGTTCCCTTAGTAGAAGGCGCTTATACGGCTGCTGCCCTTCTTCAGGCTGGGGCAGATTTGCCTAATGTTTTGCTTCAGGTCCGTGAATTAGAAATAAAAAAATAGCCGTTTTTCTAAAGACTTAATAAACGACTTCAATTGAAAAATAAGGAACATTTTATATCAAAAAGCTGGGATTTAATCCCAGCTTTTTTGCTTTATCCTTGTACCAATTTTCAGGGAAATAGCCAGTATTTCTTAATTTTTTCTTCTTTAAATTGATTAAAAATAGGACAAATTTATAGTCCATGTTTAATTTTTGACACTATTCGCTTTTTAATGAACAAAAGTTTTTAGAATGGATTGCAAATTGGTATAGATAGACTTATAATAGATATAAGTACACAAGATGAAACAAAAAACGACAGCCGATTAGAAGCCATCGTTTTCAATCTTAGTGGTCCCGATTGCAGGAAATGAACTTAATCTTGAAGAAGTCACCGCGTTTGTAAGTTTCGCTGTACTCTAAGATCTGTCCTGTGCTTTCCAGCTGGGTAATCTTCACCTGATGAACGGTTGGGAAGTTGGTATCAACTTCCAACACTTTCGCAACATCTTTTGGTGTTGGGAAGACAATTTCGTTGGTCTCTTCAAAATGTTCATCATTCATGTGAATGTGGTAGTCAGTTTTGAAGCGGTTGTAGATAGAGCTGTAGTAGTCCATATCTGGATAGTTAGGATTGATGTACTGCTCAGGGATATAGGTTTGGTGATAGATATAGACTTTATCGCCAGTCCGTCTGATCCGGTCAATCTTATAGTAGAACTGCGTTGGTGCCAGTTCTAGCTTATCCAAGATTTTCAGGTCATTCCCACGCTTGATGGAGAGAACAGTCACCTTATCTTTTTGGATAGGGAAGGTCTCAACGTCAGAAAATTCCACCAGCTTGTGCTTTCTTGCACGTGAAACGAAGGTTCCCTTGCCTTGTTGGCGGATGATGTAACCATCATTGGCCAGTTCATTCAAAGCGCGGACAACAGTAATGGAGCTGACATTAAACATCTGAATCAGCTCAGCCTCTGTGTAAAACTTATCGCCATTTTCAAATTTGCCAGAAATGATTTGCTGCTTGAGCTCATCTTTGATTTGTTGGTATTTTGGAATAGCCATTTTGTTCACCTCTCTTTTTTTACTTTTCTTACTTAAGATTTTAACATATTTTAAAAAAAATGTTGACATTTATGCAAAAATTTATTATATTAATATTAATAAGAGATGAAAGCGGTTTTATACCTGAGGGAACATCAGATGGCAAGATTCAAAATTGGTCATTCCTTCTGTTTGGATGATCGGGAGTTTAAGATTTTATCGGGAGCCATTCACTATTTTCGGGTACAGCCTGAGGATTGGTATCATTCCCTTTATAATCTCAAAGCTCTGGGCTTTAACACAGTGGAGACCTATCTTCCCTGGAATATGCACGAACCTCAAAAAGGTGTTTTTGACTTCCAAGGGATTTTAGATATTGAGGCATTTTTACAGACGGCTCAGGATTTGGGACTTTATGCCATTATCCGCCCTTCGCCTTTTATCTGTGCGGAGTGGGAGTTCGGTGGTCTGCCGGCCTGGCTGCTCAATGAAAATATGCGCATCCGCTCATCAGATGAGGCCTTTCTGCAGGCTGTAGCCAGTTATTATGACGAGCTGCTGCCGCGACTGACTCCAAGGCTTCTGGACAATGGGGGAAATATCCTCATGATGCAGGTGGAAAATGAGTACGGTTCCTATGGGGAAGACAAGGCCTACCTGAGAGCAATCAGACGGCTCATGGAAGAACGAGGTGTAACCTGTCCGCTCTTTACATCAGACGGACCTTGGCGGGCTACCCTTCAAGCTGGTACGCTGATTGATGACGATGTCTTTGTGACAGGAAATTTCGGCTCCAAGGCAGATTACAATTTTGCCCAGATGCAGGAATTCTTTGATGAGCATGGAAAAAAGTGGCCGCTCATGTGTATGGAGTTCTGGGATGGCTGGTTCAATCGCTGGAAAGAACCTATCATCAAGCGAGATCCAGACGAGTTGGCTCAAGCTGTTCACGAAGTGCTCAAGCAGGGCTCAATCAATCTCTATATGTTTCATGGCGGTACCAACTTTGGCTTCATGAACGGCTGTTCAGCCAGAGGTGTCATTGACCTGCCACAGGTAACTTCCTATGACTATGATGCTCTACTCGATGAGCGTGGCAATCCGACGGATAAGTACTATGCAGTCCAGAGGATGCTGAAAGAGCATTATCCAGAGTATCCGCAGATGGAGCCACTGGTGAAAGAGTCTTTTGAACTCGGAAATATTCCGCTCAGTCAGAAAGTCAGTCTCTTTGAGACCCTGCCTGACTTGGCAGAGCCTATCGAAAGTCTCTATCCGATGAAGATGGAGGAGCTGGGGCAAAATGTCGGCTACCTGCTCTATCGGACTTGGGCTAGTTGGGATGCTGATCAGGAAAGACTCCGTGTCATTGACGGCCGCGACCGTATGCAGCTCTATGTGGACGGTCAGCACATAGCAACCCAGTACCAGACAGAAATCGGTCAGGATATTATGGTGGACGGTCAGAAAAAGGCAGAGCACCAGCTTGACATTCTGATGGAAAATATGGGCCGGGTCAATTATGGGCACAAACTCTTGGCAGATACCCAACAGAAGGGCATTCGTACGGGTGTCTGCAAGGATCTGCACTTCCTGCTTGACTGGCAGCATTATCCGCTTCCGCTGGACCATCCAGAAAAGATAGACTTTTCAAAAGGGTGGCAAGAAAAACAACCAGCTTTCTACGCTTTTGACTTTAAAATGAAAGCGCTTAAAGATACTTATCTGGAACTGTCCGACTTTGGCAAGGGCGTCGTCTTTGTCAATGGTGTCAGCATTGGCCGTTTCTGGAATGTCGGACCGACCCTATCGCTCTATATCCCGCACAGCCTGCTCAGAGAAGGCGACAATCGCATCATTATCTTTGAGACAGAAGGGATCTACAGCGAAACCATTCACTTAGTTAACCAACCTACATTTAAAACAATAAAGGGGGAAAATCTATGACAATAGTAGGTGCACGTATCGATGGACGTTTAATCCATGGACAGGTAGCCAATCTTTGGACTACCAAGCTCAACATTTCACGCATTATGGTGATTGACGATGAGGTAGCTGAAAATGCTATCGAAAAGAGCGGACTCAAGCTCGCAACGCCAGCTGGTGTGAAACTTAGTGTCTTGCCGATTGCTAAGGCAGCAGAAAATATCTTGGCCGGCAAGTATGATTCACAGCGACTCTTGATTGTTGCTCGTAAGCCAGACCGTTTCCTGCGGTTGGTCGAAGCTGGTGTTCCGCTGGAAACGCTGAACGTTGGCAATATGTCTCAGTCAGACGAAACTCGCTCCATTACCCGATCTATCAACGTGGTAGATGCAGATGTTGAAGCCTTTCACAAGCTTCATGAAAAAGGAGTAAAACTGACAGCGCAAATGGTTCCCAACGATCCGGTTGAGGACTTCATGAAGTTATTAAAATAAGAAAAAATTTTAGGAGGACATTGTTATGATACAATGGTGGCAAATTTTACTACTCACTTTGTACTCAGCTTATCAAATCTGTGATGAGTTGACCATCGTTTCGTCAGCAGGATCCCCTGTATTTGCTGGGTTCATTACTGGCTTGATTATGGGGAAACCAGTGACCGGTTTGTTTATTGGTGGTAGCCTGCAATTGTTCGTTCTTGGTGTAGGGACATTTGGTGGAGCTTCTCGTATTGATGCGACATCAGGTGCCGTTCTTGCGACAGCCTTTTCCGTAGCACAAGGCATTAAGCCAGAGTTGGCTATCGCGACAATCGCAGTACCGGTAGCAACTTTGCTGACTTACTTCGATATCTTGGGCCGTATGACAACGACTTATTTCGCGCACCGTGTGGATGCAGCAATTGAGCGCTTCGACTATAAAGGTATTGAACGCAACTATCTCTTAGGTGCCCTTCCTTGGGCTCTGTCTCGTGCCCTCCCAGTCTTTCTGGCTCTGGCATTTGGTGGAACATTTGTTCAAGCGATAGTAGATGGTGTTGCTGGTGTGAAATGGTTGGCTGCAGGTTTGACGCTGGCTGGTCGTATGCTTCCAGGACTCGGGTTTGCTATCTTGCTTCGTTACCTTCCAGTTAAACGTAATCTTCATTACTTAGCTCTTGGTTTTGGCTTGACGGCTATGCTGACTGTGCTTTATTCAAACATTCAAACTTTGGGTGGGGCTGTATCTAGTATTGTTGGAACTCTTCCAAAAGATGCTGCAATCACATTTGCCAACAACTTCAAAAGCTTGTCTATGATTGGTGTAGCTATCTTTGGTATCTTCCTTGCAGTACAGCATTTCAAATACAGCCAAAGAACAGTAGTTGCTGCTCCAGCTGCTAGCACAAAATCAGAAAGCGAGGAAATTGAAGATGACGAACTCTAATTATAAATTAACAAAAGAAGATTTTAAACAAATCAATAAACGCAGCTTGTTCACTTTCCAATTAGGCTGGAACTACGAGCGAATGCAAGGTTCTGGTTACCTCTACATGCTCTTGCCTCAGTTGCGTAAAATGTATGGTGACGGCACTCCAGAATTGAAAGAAATGATGAAATTGCATACGCAATTCTTCAATACATCACCTTTCTTCCACACCATTATTGCAGGTTTTGACCTAGCTATGGAAGAAAAAGACGGCGTTAAATCAAAAGATGCGGTCAATGGTATCAAGACAGGTCTTATGGGGCCGTTTGCTCCTCTTGGAGACTCTATCTTTGGCTCTCTTGTGCCAGCCATCATGGGATCTATCGCTGCTACCATGGCTATCGCAGGCCAGCCTTGGGGAATTTTACTTTGGATTGCTGTAGCAGTTGCTTATGATATTTTCCGTTGGAAACAGTTAGAATTTGCCTACAAAGAAGGGGTCAATCTCATCACCAACATGCAAAGCACTTTGACAGCTCTTGTTGAAGCGGCTTCTGTATTGGGGATCTTTATGGTAGGTGGTTTGATTGCTACTATGATCAACTTTGAAGTATCCTGGGTATGGAACATCGGTGAAAAAGCGATTGATTTCCAAGACATGATGAATCTGATTTTCCCACGTTTGATTCCAGCAGTCTTTACAGGCTTTATCTTCTGGCTCTTGGGCAAGAAAGGAATGAACTCTACTAAGGCTATCTTCATTATCATTATCATGGCAGTAAGCTTCTCTGCTATCGGCTACTTCCTGCTGGGACAAGTACCAGAGTAATGGAGTGATTTATGAGTAAGAAATTAGTTTTAGTCAGTCATGGTCGCTTTTGTGAAGAACTGAAAACAACTACGGAAATGATTATGGGGCCTCAGGAAGACATCCATGCAGTAGCCCTGCTTCCGGAGGAAGGTCCAGAAGACTTCGCAGCTAAATTCTTAGAAACGGTTAAAGATTTTGAGGATTACTTGGTTTTTGCGGATCTCTTGGGGGGCACTCCTTGTAATGTAGTCAGCCGCTTCATTATGGAAGGACAGGATATCGAGCTTTATGCGGGGGTCAATCTGCCCATGGTCATTGAGTTTATTAACGCTTCTTTGACAGGAGCAGAAGTCAGCTATCCATCCAAGGCAGCAGAGAATATTGTTAAGGTTAATGATGTTCTAGCTGGTCTAATGGATGATGAAGATGAATAAAAGCTTGAACAGCCACTTCTAGTTAGGTCAAGTCCTTGCGCTGTCAGCAGATGGGAGACTGCTAATAGGTAAAGATTGGCCACAGTGGATGATTCAAGCATATTGGTCTAAGAGGAATTTGGGAGATGCCTCTTGGCCTAGGGAAATGGATGGTTCAGCATTGCAAAATGCAGTCGCTGTCTGGCTTGAAAAAGCTTGTTAAAAGCATATTTCAAGCCAGACAGCGTTGCGGGGGTGGGACAGCGAGCCGAAAATCTTTGATTTTCTGGATTTCTGTCTCGCTCCCCTTTTTTCAAATGATGGAAAGGAATGAGAAAGAGAATGTTATATTATTCACAGGAAGAATTGCAGCGTCTGGGGGCTGACATTACAACGAGAGAAATCTATCAGCAGCCTGAGGTCTGGCAGGAAGCCTTTGACAGTTACAAGTCTCAGGCCGCAGACATCGCTGCTTTTCTGAAAAAAATCGAGGACAAACATGACTACATCAAGGTCATTTTTGCCGGAGCTGGCTCATCAGCCTATGTCGGAGATACCTTGACGCCTTATTTCAGGCAGATTTATGATGAGCGCAAATGGAATTTCAACGCTATTGCGACGACAGATATCGTTGCCAATCCCTTGGTACATCTGAAGAGAGAAGTGCCGACAGTGCTGATTTCCTTTGCTCGTAGCGGAAATTCCCCAGAAAGTGTAGCGACTGTGGACTTGGCCAAGCAGTTGGTAGATGACTTGTACCAGATTACCATTACTTGTGCTGCCCAAGGCAAGCTAGCCCAGCAGGCTCAAGGTGATGAAAAGAATCTTTTGCTCCTGCAGCCAGAAGCTTCTAATGATGCTGGATTTGCCATGACTTCTAGCTTCAGCTCTATGATGCTGACAGCCCTTTTGGTCTTTGACCGGGCTGAACTAGTCCAAAAGGAAGCCAAGGTTGCGGCTTTGATTCAGCTCAGTCAGGATGTTTTAGAACGCGTTGCAGATGTGCAGCAGCTGGTTGATTTGGATTTCAGTCGGGTCATTTATCTGGGAGCAGGGCCTTTCTTTGGTTTGGCACATGAAGCCCAGCTTAAGATTTTAGAGCTGACAGCCGGCCAAATTGCAACCATGTACGAAAGTCCAGTCGGTTTTCGGCATGGGCCTAAGTCGCTGATTAACCAAGACACAGTCGTTCTGGTCTTTGGTTCGACAGATGGCTATGCCAAAGCTTATGATTTGGACTTGGTGCGGGAAGTGGCTGGTGACGGGATTGTCCGCAGACTGGTCTTGCTGACTGACCGGGAGGAGCAGTTGGAAGGAGTCGAGCAAGTGGTGCTAAGTACCCAAGAGCCTCTGGGAGATAGCTATCGCATCTTCCCTTACATCGTTTACGCTCAGCTCTTTGCTCTCTTGTCCTCGCTCAAGGTCAAAAACCGTCCAGATACACCGTCTCCGACAGGCACGGTCAATCGTGTAGTACAAGGAGTTATCATTCACCCTTTTGAGGAGTAAGAGAAGGAAAAGTTATGGAGAAATTACAAATTAGCCACAAAAAAGTGAGCCATCTGAAAAAACTATCAGACGAGCAGGGGATTATCGGGGCTTTGGCCATTGACCAGCGTGGTTCGCTCAAGAAAATGCTGGCCAGCGGAGAAGATGCGCCTTCGGGTGACCAAGCTCTGGTTCAGTTCAAAGAATTAATCTCTAGTCAGCTAACATCTTATGCTAGCTCCATCCTGTTGGATCCAGAGTTCGGTCTGCCGGCAGCAGAACTGCGGGATGCGTCCTGCGGGCTGATAGTGGCCTATGAGAAGACTGGCTATGATGCGACAGCGGAGGGCCGCCTGCCGGATTTGCTGCCAAACTGGTCAGCTAGTCGCATCCGAGACATGGGCGCAGATGCCGTCAAGGTCTTGATTTACTATGATGTGGACGACAAGCCAGAAATCAACGACATCAAGCAGGCCTGGGTTGAGCGCGTGGGCAGTGAATGTTTGGCTGAAGACATTCCCTATTTTCTGGAGATTCTGACCTATGATGCGAAGAGTGACAGTGTCTTGGACGCTAACTATGCCAAGCTTAAGCCGCATAAGGTCAACGAGGCAGTCAAGCTCTTTTCAGATCCCCGTTATCATGTAGATGTCTTAAAGGTTGAAGTGCCAGTCAATATGAACTTTGTCGAGGGCTTCACCAAAGAAGGAGTTGAGCCAGTCTACAGCGTGACGGAAGCCCAAGCTTTCTTTAAAGAACAGTCAGATGCGACACACTTGCCTTTCATCTTCCTCAGCGCTGGTGTCAGTGCTGAGCTTTTCCAAGAAACGCTGCGGCTAGCCCATGAAGCGGGCTCACAGTTTAACGGAGTTCTGTGCGGACGGGCTACCTGGAAGGATGCGGTCTCAGTCTTTGCCCAAGAGGGAGCTGCAGCAGCTCGAGCGTGGCTGGACGAGACAGGTCGTCAGAATATCGAGGATCTTAATCAAGTCTTGCGCCAAACAGCAGTGTCTTGGGTGGACAAGCTTGACCTGCCTTTTGAAGACAGGACTTGGCAAGTTCGTGATTTTTAACAGGATAGATAAAAGAGGTTTGGTATGAAATCTTACCGAGAATCCATTTTTGGAAAGCTGGGCAGTCAGGAGATTCTGGCTTACACTTTTGAAAACGAACGAGGTTATCGTCTAACAGTCATGAACTACGGAGCAACCGTCATCAAGTATGTCACTCCTGATAAAAATAATCACTTTGACAATATCGTCATTAGTTTTGATCAGTTTGAGGACTATATTGGGAACAGTCCTAAGCACGGAGCCAGTATTGGTCCGGTTGCGGGTCGTATTGCCGGAGCAGCTTTTGAGCTGAATGGCCAGACCTATCAGCTAGAGGCCAATAATGGCTCAAACTGCAATCATAGTGGCTCAAGCGGTTGGGATAGTAGCATTTTTGAGGTGGAAGAAGTCAGCAATGACGGGCTTACCTTTTATACAGAGCGGACTGACGGAACTGGCGGCTTCCCTGGCAATCTGAAAATCTGGGTTTCCTACACCCTGACAGAGAAGGGCGAGCTGGAAATCTCCTATCAGGTCCAGACAGATCAGGATACCTTGGTCAATCCGACCAACCACAGCTATTTCAACCTGTCTGGTCGTTTCAATCAGCCCATTGATGACCATATCCTTCAGCTCAATACTGATGGTGTCTATCCTATCGCAACTGACGGCCTTCCCGAAAAAAAGGCTGATGCAGAGCGCGACTTTGTTAAGAAGCTGACTGAGGGCGCTTCCCTTAAAGAAATTTTCGATGCGACCGATGAGCAAATTCAGCTGGTATCTGGCTTAGATCATCCTTTTGCACTAAGCCCAAGCCGAGATCAGGTAGGGACGCTCTATCATCCAGCATCGGGCCGCCGCCTGACTATTGAGACTCAGGCGCCCTGCCTGGTGATTTATTCAGCGAATTGCGTAGATGATTCGGTTCAATTTGATGGACAGCCTATGATTCAGCATAATGGCTTGGCTCTGGAGACCCAGGCTCTGCCGGATGCCATTCACAGCAGCCAGCAGTCAGATGTCANTCTCAAGGCCGGTCAGATTTTTACCAGCAGGACAGTGTATTTTGCTGACGTAACAGCAACATTATAAAGAAACAATCGCGAAAGAGCACAGAAAACGGCAGTACCTCCTTCTGCCGTTTTTTTTGTACAGATTTCAGTGACTATATTTTCATAAGTAGCCAATCTTAAGCAAGGAAAAAGCTTCTAACATCAACAGTAAAAATCTTTTTTGCTAACTGAATTTTACTTTAAGTTTTCCTTAAGGTAAGACTGCTATACTTATTTCTATCAAATGAAGCCCCCTAACTTTGTTTGATAATCCTAAACTTTTTCATAATAATCTCCCATAAAGGCCACCCAATTCGGTGGTCTTTTTTTGCTCAAATTTTAGAATAAGACAGGAAGTTTATCGGATTGTAACTCAAATGTTAAATTTTAAAAGATACGTTATACAAAGTTAAGGTTTCTTTAAGTTAGGGGCAGTATACTATGAGTATCAAATGAAGACCTCCTAACTTTATTTGATAGAAATCCTAAACTTTTTCATAATAATCTCCCANAAAGGCCACCCAATCCGGTGGTCTTTTTTTGTGTTCAGACGTGGATTAGATTTGCTTCCTCTGGTTTATTTTCTGCTATAATAGTTCTATGAGTAGAATTTTAGATAATGAATTAATGGGTGATGAGGAATTGGTGGAGCGCACCTTGCGTCCCCAGTATTTACAGGAGTATATTGGTCAGGATAAGGTCAAGGATCAGCTGAAAATTTTTATTGAAGCGGCTAAGCTAAGGGATGAGGCGCTGGATCACACCCTGCTTTTTGGCCCTCCAGGTCTGGGGAAGACGACCATGGCCTTTGTCATTGCCAATGAACTAGGTGTTAATCTCAAGCAGACTTCAGGTCCGGTGATTGAGAAGTCTGGTGATTTGGTTGCGATCTTAAATGACCTTGAGCCGGGTGATGTCCTCTTTATAGATGAGATTCACCGCTTGCCAATGGCAGTAGAGGAAGTGCTGTACAGCGCTATGGAAGACTTTTACATCGACATTATGATTGGCTCAGGTGAGACCAGTCGCAGTGTCCATCTGGATTTGCCACCGTTCACTCTGATTGGGGCGACCACTCGGGCAGGCATGCTGTCCAATCCTCTGCGTGCTCGCTTTGGAATTACGGGTCACATGGAGTATTATGAAGCTGGCGACTTGACTGAAATTGTCGAGCGGACGGCAGAGATTTTTGAGATGGATATTACCCACGAGGCTGCGAAGGAGCTGGCTCTGCGTAGCCGAGGCACACCGCGGATTGCCAACCGTTTGCTCAAGCGGGTCCGGGACTACGCGCAGATTATGGGCAATGGCCTGATTGATGCTAAGATAACTGACCAGGCTCTCTCCATGCTGGATGTGGACCAGGAAGGGCTGGACTATGTGGACCAGAAGATTTTGAAGACCATGATTGAGATCTACGGTGGCGGTCCCGTGGGGCTGGGAACCCTCTCGGTCAATATTGCTGAGGAGCGTGAAACAGTGGAGGACATGTATGAGCCTTACCTGATTCAGAAAGGGTTTGTCATGCGGACACGGACTGGGCGCGTGGCTACCCGTAAAGCCTATGAGCATCTAGGATATGAGTATATGAAGGAATGACGGAGACGTTGTTTCTTTTTTCATACATCAGAACAATATATTGTAGAATTATTATTTGCTCTAAAGAACATTATTCTATTATACTTTGCTTTAGAAATTATAGTATAATAGCGATAAAGGAGAAAAAGCTTATGGCAAAATCTAGATATATGAGCAGATTCAAATGGCTCATTGTTATTGTATTGTTGACTATCATTACTGTAGGAGGTATTTATATGTTTACCTTGAACAAAAAGTCCGAAGAAGAGCGTCGCAACAGAGAGTATGAAGTCAGTCTAGTAAAGGCTTTGAAGAATTCTTATGAAGGGATTGAGGAAATTGAGATAACAGAACCCTACTATACTGATAAACCAGGTTCTTGGTCTTGTGATGTAAAAATACGATTTAATAATGGAGAAAAAATAATTTATGGAATAAATCATAAATTGTATAGTAAAGAAAATCATGATGGACTAATGAAAGGAAAGACAGATGAAGAAATTGATCAGCAATGGAAGATGCTTCAAAGTCATAGGGGAAAAACTTCATCCAAAATATTAGTTATCTATTCTAATAACGAGAGAGGAGAAGTATAATGTCGTTTAATTACACAGATGAACAATTGAATGGTTTGAATCAGGATTATGCTGTCTACAGTGTGAATAAAGATTTTTCAGATCGGAATAAACAGAAATTAGTGACGTCTAATCCAAAGAATAGTAACGAAACCAACACTATTACGACTTCAGATGGTCAGGAATTTCGTGTTATTGCGACTAAGGCAGATCCTAAGACAGGTTTTGATGGTATGGCCGTTGCGCCAATTGTTAACGGACTACCTGACTATAAGAGTGTGGCTGTAATTTCGGCAGGAACGGATCCTAAAAGTCCAGTTAACAAGTTGGGTCCGCTTACGCGTGATGCCGCTGGTGCAGTTGGAGCCAGACAAACATACTTATCTCCTCAATATAAGGTGGCGGATCAATTTGTCAAAGAGATTATGGATAATCCTCAGTATGAAGTAAGTAAATTATCTGGTTATTCTCAAGGAGCATACATGCTTAAATTGGGGGCAAAGTATCATATTCCAACAACCACTTTTAATGCTTGGTTTAAATATGGAGCTTTGACTGAGGAAGAAAAACAGTTTCTGGAAAAGAACTCTGCTATGTTTGTGGATTACCGTAGAAAGAATGATGACGTAGTCCGCTATAATGATTTTAATCATCCTGAATGGTTTACTAGTCAAAATGATATATCAAATTCTATTCCCAGAACTATATATTGGGTAGATGGAACTAGTCATAGAATTGATGAATGGATATTTGACCCTGTAACTGGACAGGTGATTGATAGCAAGGGAGGTAAACCTTTAGTCAGCGGGCTCTATAAGGCTTATGCTGATAGTTTGAGTAGAATGCAGCGTTATAAGGAATTAAAAACGAGGTGGGCTTCCAATCGTATTAGTGGAGCAGAACAGATTTATCTGGATGCTGTACAGGGACAGATTTTGTCTTCTAGTATGATGAACGCAGCGCGTATTGGAGCGGAAGAGTTATTGAAATTATCTGAAGAGGCAAACAATCAAGTAGCGAATCTCTGGTCCAAAATTGACTTTACTAACTATACAGAACTATCCATTGAAGAAGTAGAAGCTATCTATGCTAGTCAAGGTGTTACAAAAGACCAATATGTAGATGGATTTCAGAGTGAAACCAATCATCAAGTTGCTAAAATGGCTGATCCAGCGACAGCTTTTGAACGACTAAACGGGCAGCTTCAGGAAGCTATTGAAAAAGTACTGGCAACAGATGCAGGATTGGCGGAGGAATTTAAACGATGGAAAGAAGAGATGTAACTTGGGAAGATGTAAACAGAAAAGAACGAGAATTGACTGAGTTTGAAGATAAATATCGTCATGAAAAAAAGTTATTTGAGAGGAATGAGAAAGAACTTTATGACCGCTTCAGGGAATTCGGGAATTTAGTAGATGAGGAGATAGAGAAAATGACTTATGTTTTGGAGAGGTTTTCGGTTTCTTCTGAGGATATGCAGGACTATTTCTCTAACATGGAAAATCTAATGTTGGAATCCCAAACTGTTTATAATCAACAAACTATAAAATTAGATGAAAAACAACTCGAATGCGAAAAAGCTTTCCGAAAGAACAGGGATAAGCTAGAAGAAGAATATTATCAGATGAGGAAGAGATATGAGAGCTCCAATAAATGAATATTATACAGACAAGGAATATGAATTTGCTTTGAAAGAGATGCGAAGGATAATGGAACGCAAGCGTGCATTAGCGGAAGCTCAGGCTGCGCAGAAAGCTCGTGAAAAAGTGAAGAAAGAATTTCAGACTAGAGCCAAGCAAATTGCACTTGAAACAAAGACAACGATTATCAACATCAGTAGTCAAATGGATACTGCTATCCGGGGTAATATCCTACAAAGATTAGAAATGTATGTTCCCAATATGCTAGCAAAATATGATGATATAGGTAAGTGATAAAGTGAAGGGGAATGCTAATATCCAACATGAGACGAAAATGGAACAGATTGCCTTAAATCAACTAGGTCAGGATCCAGACATCCGAGCGATTTTGGAAATTATTCGCAGTCTGGAGCTCAAGGATTCTTGGTTAGCGGCTGGATGTGTGAGGAATTTCATCTGGAATATGCTGTCAGAGCGACCAGGTTTTGACTCAGAGACGGATGTAGATGTCATTTTCTTTGATCCGACTTATGCTGAGGCAGAGACGATAGAGCTGGAAGCCAAACTCAAGGCAGACTGGCCACAGTATCGATGGGAGCTCAGAAATCAAGCCTATATGCACCGCCATAGTCCTGGAACAGCGCCTTATAAAAATGCTTGCGAAGCCATGAGTAAGTATCCTGAGCGCTGCACGGCTATCGGACTGCGCTTGCTGGCAAATGACAAACTGGAACTTTTTGCTCCCTATGGTTTGGAGGATATCTTAAACTTTCAGGTCAGACCGACTCCTCATTTTCTTGAAAATAAGGAGCGCCAGCGTGTCTATTCTGAGCGCTTGGCTAAGAAGAATTGGCAGAAACGCTGGCCCCATCTGGAATACCACTATCCTGATAAATAGGTACAAGATAAGAGTAAAATGTTTAAGTTATTTTAAGGAAGTTTTAAGGAATGGATATTATACTATAACCAAGTTAAGAAATTAACTTAACTCCTAAAACTTTTTTCTTTTTAAAAAATAATCTCCCTACAAAAAGCCACCAAACGGTGGTTTTTTGCTATTTTCAGACATGAGAGGGACAGGGCTTGCCAGTTTTCAACGAGAATCAGGAAACTGTAAACGATTCAGAACTAGTTTTTGCCATTATTTTGTTATAATAGATAGCGAGGTATTGTATGAAGAAAATTGTATTTGTATGTTTGGGCAATATCTGCCGCAGTCCGATGGCAGAGTTTGTCATGAAGAGTTTAACAGACCAACTGAAAATCGAGAGCCGGGCAACCTCAAGCTGGGAGCACGGCAATCCCATTCATCGGGGAACACAGGCTATTTTTAAGAAATATGCTATTGCTTATGATAGGAACAAGACTTCTCGGCAGATTTCAGCAGCGGATTTTGCGGATTTTGACTACGTCATCGGTATGGATGAGAGCAATGTTCGAGATTTGAAGCGGATGGCGCCTGAAGATTTTCAGCATAAAATTTATCAGTTTGAAGAAGAAAGTGTACCAGATCCTTGGTACACAGGAGATTTTGACCAAACCTATGATTTGGTCTTGGCTGGCTGCAAGAAGTGGCTAGAGCGTTTGGATGGATAGGAATATGGATAAAGTAAAAGAATTTTACGATAAATACAAGGTCTATCTGACCCGGCAGAATTTAGAACTCTTGGCTGTCACGGTCATTGTACTGTCAGCTATTCTGGTCTTTACTTCGGGGATTCCTGGTAATGGCGTTTTAACGTTGGATCAGGGAAAGATCAAGTATGACGGAACCTTGGTTCGCGGGAAGATCAACGGTCAGGGGACTATGACTTTTCAAAATGGGGATAGTTATAGCGGTCAATTTCGCAATGGCATCTTTGACGGCAAAGGAACCTTTACCTCGCAGGCTGGCTGGAAATATGAAGGGGACTTCAGCAAGGGTCAGGCCGATGGACAAGGAAAGCTAACGACAGAAGGCAATGTCGTTTATGAAGGAACGTTTAAACAAGGAATTTATCAAAATGCGCATTAAATGGTTTTCGCTCGTCAGAATCACGGGGCTGCTTCTAGTTCTGCTTTATCATTACTTCCAGGGCGTTTTCCCTGGCGGTTTTATTGGCGTGGATATCTTTTTTACCTTTTCTGGCTTCTTGATTACCGCTCTGCTTATTGACGAGTTTGCCAAGAAGAAAGAAATCGATATCCAAGGCTTTTTCAAACGGCGTTTTTATCGGATTGTACCACCTCTGGTCTTTATGATTTTGGTCGTTATGCCCTTTACTCTCTTGATACGTAAGGATTTTGTGGCTGGGATTGGGACGCAGATTGCGGCTGCTTTGGGCTTTGTGACCAACTTTTATGAAATGCTATCAGGCGGCAGTTATGAGAGTCAGTTTGTGCCGCACATCTTGATCCATACTTGGAGTCTGGCTTTAGAAGTGCACTATTATGTTCTTTGGGGCTTGGCTGCTTGGGGCTTGGGCAAGGTTGCCAAGTCAACAGCCCGCTATCGCGGTATGATTGCGCTGGTTTCTGCAGGTCTCTTTTTGGTCAGCTTTGTATCAATGTTTGCTGGCGCTTTGACCACTAAGAATTTCTCTGATATTTATTTCTCAAGTTTGACCCACGTCTTTCCTTTCTTTGCAGGAAGCATCCTGGCTACCTTGTCTGGTGTCGGCCATGTCAGCAGTCGCTTTAAAATGCTGGAGCAAAAGTTGGCTCTCAAGCAAGTGCTAGGAATTATGGGGGGCAGCGCAGCTATTTTGCTTTTGCTCAGTTTCCTACTCAAGTTTGATAATCTTTGGACCTACCTGGTAGGATTTTTGATTTCGACTATCTTGGCCTGTCTGATGATTTTGGCTGCTAGAATGCTGCATGATAAGCTTCCTGATGTGAAGGAGCCTAGCCCTATCAACTTTATCGCAGATACCAGCTATGGTGTTTATCTCTTCCACTGGCCATTCTATATTATCTTTACCCAGCTGATGAGTAACGGTTTGGCTGTTCTCTTGACCACGCTGCTGTCTCTTACTTTTGCAGCCTTGTCTTTCTATATCTTGGAGCCAACTCTTGCTGGTCGTCAGCCGGTTATCATGGGAACCAAGATGGATCTGTCATCTCTCACTAGACCAATTTTTTACAGTATGATTCCGTTGACTTTAATCATGTTCTTTATCTCGGTGACAGCACCAAAGGTCGGAGCTTTTGAGGAAAGTTTGATTGTCAACGCTCTGAATCAAGCAGACACTAAGATGCAGACAACTCGCAGCCAGGTTGATCAGTCCAAGGCTACTGAGTACAATGTGGCGGACGGGATTACTATGATTGGTGACTCGGTTGCCCTGCGCTCAAGCGATCAATTGCAGCAGATCTTGCCAGGAATCGAGCTAGATACTGTCGTTAGCCGCAGTTTGAGCACAGGCTTGGAGGTCTACAAGACAGATATTGCTAATAGGGTGCTGAAGAAGCAGGTTATTCTGGCTCTTGGAACCAATTCGTCCGGTTACTCGAGTGAACTTTTGGATGAATATGTTTCCAGCCTGCCTAAAGGTCATCAACTGATCCTCGTGACTCCTTATGACGGTCGCTCAGAGGGCGGTGTCTTGGCCCAGCAGCGGGAGTATGAGCTAGAATTAGCCAAGAAGTACGACTATGTCTTTGTAGCTGACTGGCATCAGACCGCTATTGATAACCCACAGATTTGGGAAGGGACAGACTATGTCCACTTTGGCTCGAACTCAGAGTCCATTATAGAGGGTGGAACCCTCTATGCCAATACCATTAAGCAAGCCATAGATGAAGCCAATTCAGGTAATGTGAAACCATAAATAATCAGCTCGGTCCATCCGAGCTTTTTATGTCTAAATCAAGAAAACGCTTTCATATATTATGTGAAAACAAAAGTATGTGAAAGCTCTAAAAAATTAAAAAATTTTTTCACAAAATAGACAAAAATAATCTGATAAATAAGCGCTTATTGTATAACATTCACAAAATAATAGAGAAAAGTTTGTGAATGTTAAGTGAAAGTGTTTACAAAAATCATTAAATAGGTTATAATTAAATTGTGAAATATTTAACAAAGGTTAGAGTTCTTCATCTAACCTAAGGCAAAACCATTGGAGGAATAGAATGGCTGAAAAGAAGAAAACGGTAGAACAAGAAGACAAGGCTTTGGCAGCGCAAAAGCATGTTGATGAATTGGTGCAAAAAGGTCTGGCTGCACTAGAGGAAATGAGAAAGCTGAATCAGGAACAGGTGGACTACATCGTAGCCAAGGCCTCTGTAGCAGCTTTGGATGCCCACGGTGAGTTGGCCCTGCACGCTTATGAAGAAACAGGCCGCGGAGTTTTTGAAGACAAGGCAACGAAAAACCTTTTCGCCTGTGAGCACGTTGTGAATAATATGCGCCACACGAAGACTGTTGGCGTGATTGAAGAAGATGATGTAACTGGTTTGACCCTGATTGCGGAGCCAGTGGGTGTTGTCTGCGGTATCACACCGACTACCAACCCGACTTCAACAGCGATTTTCAAATCTTTGATTTCTTTGAAGACTCGTAATCCGATCATCTTTGCTTTCCACCCATCGGCTCAAGAATCTTCTGCTCATGCAGCACAAATCGTGCGTGATGCAGCGATTGCAGCAGGTGCGCCTGAAAACTGTGTGCAGTGGATTACAGTGCCATCTATGGAAGCAACTTCTGCCCTCATGAACCACGAAGGGATTGCGACGATCCTTGCTACAGGTGGTAATGCAATGGTGAAGGCAGCTTACTCATGTGGTAAGCCAGCTCTGGGAGTTGGTGCCGGAAACGTACCAGCTTATGTGGAAAAATCCGCTAATATCCGTCAAGCAGCTCATGATATCGTTATGTCTAAGTCCTTTGACAATGGTATGGTCTGTGCCTCTGAGCAAGCGGTTATCATTGACAAGGAAGTTTATGATGAATTTGTAGCAGAGTTCAAATCTTATCATACTTACTTTGTAAATAAGAAAGAAAAAGCTCTGTTGGAAGAATTCTGCTTCGGTGCTAAGGCAAATAGCAAGAACTGTGCTGGTGCTAAGCTCAATCCGGATATCGTTGGTAAGCCAGCTACTTGGATTGCAGAGCAAGCAGGTTTCAGCGTGCCAGAAGATACGAATATCTTGGCTGCAGAGTGTAAAGAAGTTGGTGAAAAAGAGCCATTGACACGTGAAAAATTGTCACCTGTCATTGCTGTGCTCAAGTCTGAATCCCGTGAAGACGGTGTTGAAAAAGCCCGTCAAATGGTAGAATTCCATGGTCTTGGTCATTCAGCTGCTATCCATACAGCGGACGAAGAGTTGACCAAGGAATTTGGTAAGGCTGTCCGTGCTATCCGTGTTATTTGCAACTCACCTTCTACTTTCGGCGGTATCGGGGATGTTTATAATGCCTTCCTGCCATCACTGACTCTGGGCTGTGGATCTTATGGTCGCAACTCAGTTGGTGATAACGTTAGTGCTGTGAATCTCTTGAACATCAAAAAAGTAGGAAGACGTAGAAATAATATGCAATGGATGAAACTCCCTTCAAAAACTTACTTCGAGCGTGACTCTATCCAATATCTGCAAAAATGTCGCGATGTGGAACGTGTCATGATCGTAACAGACCATGCTATGGTAGAGCTTGGTTTCCTAGATCGTATCATCGAACAACTTGATCTTCGTCGGAATAAGGTTGTTTACCAAATCTTTGCAGACGTAGAGCCAGATCCAGATATCACAACAGTTGAACGTGGTACAGAGATTATGCGTACCTTCAAACCTGATACAATCATCGCGCTTGGTGGTGGTTCGCCAATGGACGCAGCTAAAGTAATGTGGCTCTTCTATGAGCAACCAGAAGTGGACTTCCGTGACCTTGTGCAAAAATTCATGGATATCCGTAAACGTGCCTTCAAATTCCCGTTGCTTGGTAAGAAGACTAAGTTTATCGCAATCCCTACAACATCTGGTACAGGTTCAGAAGTAACACCGTTTGCCGTTATCTCTGATAAGGCTAATAACCGCAAGTACCCAATCGCTGACTACTCTCTGACTCCAACTGTAGCCATTGTAGACCCAGCTCTGGTACTGACTGTTCCAGGATTTGTCGCAGCGGACACTGGTATGGACGTGCTGACTCACGCAACAGAAGCTTATGTATCTCAGATGGCCAGCGACTTTACAGATGGTTTGGCTCTCCAAGCTATCAAACTCGTCTTTGAAAATCTGGAAAGCTCTGTTAAGAATGCTGATTTCCACTCTCGCGAAAAGATGCATAATGCCTCTACTATTGCTGGTATGGCCTTTGCCAATGCCTTCCTGGGAATTTCCCACTCTATGGCCCATAAGATTGGTGCTCAGTTCCATACGATCCATGGTCGTACAAATGCGATCTTGCTGCCATATGTAATCCGTTACAACGGTACACGTCCAGCTAAGACAGCGACATGGCCTAAGTACAACTACTACCGTGCGGATGAGAAATACCAAGACATCGCTCGCATGCTCGGCTTGCCAGCTTCTACTCCAGAAGAAGGTGTTGAATCATTTGCGAAAGCTGTTTATGAACTGGGAGAACGTGTCGGTATCGAAATGAACTTCAAAGCTCAAGGTATTGACGAAAAAGAATGGAAAGAACATTCACGCGAATTGGCCTTCCTTGCTTACGAAGACCAATGTTCTCCAGCCAACCCACGCCTTCCAATGGTTGACCACATGCAGGAAATCATCGAAGACGCTTACTATGGCTACAAGGAACGCCCAGGACGCCGCAAATAAGCGAGCAGCTTCCTCAATTAAAAATAAGACAGTCTGTCGGTTATCCCCTAGCCTTTGGTGGGGGATTTTTCTATGTATCTTAGCGAGGCAAGACCGTCGGTCGAAGCCGAGCTTAGAGATATTGATGCTGAGGAGCGGAGCGACGTGAGCGCTATGTGTCTTAATGAAACGCGTCCGTAGGACAAAGTTGAGTCATAGAGCAGTGGATGCAGTTTTGTCCCTTGGGACAAAAGCTGTACACCTTGAAGAAACACATAGCCAGGCAAGACCTCTGGTCGAAGCCGGGCATAGAGACATGGATGCTGAGGAGAGGAGCGACGTGAGTGCTAAGTCTCTTAACGAAAGGAGCTTGCTGGGGTAAAAAGACGTAAACCTTCTGACTACTTGTGATTGAGTGAGCTTTTGTGCTAAGATAAGGAGACAATGGAAAAAAGGAGAGTAATGTGATTTTTTTATCTTTATGGGCTGGGCTGTTGAGTGGTCTTTGCTGGTTATTGGGGGATGTTCTGCTGGTTGGTTTTGAGGTAGACAAGGAAAGTTATGCCTCTTTTACGGAGCAGAGTCGGATTGGCAATAAGAATCTGGCTATGCTGATGTTATCTGGCTCTGTCGGTCGGCTGCGTCTGGGCGCTCTGGTGGCTAACTTCTCAATCCCTCTTATGTTAGTCTCGCTTTATGCTCTCTTTGGTTTGACAAATAAGGGCTTGTGGGCTTATCTGTCAATAGCCTTGTTAGGAATTGGATTTGCCCTGTCACCCGTGGCACATGTGGCCTTTTACTACGTTGGGATCATCAGCAAAAAGGCTTATAAACGAAGTAACGGACAGGTCTGCTCAGACGAAGACAGCGGGCTTATCAATGAAGCAGTGCTCTTTCTAGATATAACCTGGCGGACAGCTATCGCCCTGACAGGTCTAGGCTGGTTCGTTTACTCACTGCTAATAGTTAGCGGTCAGACAATATTGCCTGCTTATCTGGGGCTGCTGACTCCTTTACCGCTCAGTCTGTTAACTATCTTACTGGTAGAAAAGCTTAGAATCGGACGCCCCTACCTTAACGGAGCCGGCCTAAACATAGGATTTAGTTTGTTTTATTTGCTGCTTCTGCTTCATATGGGTTCTTAGGCGGCGAATCGGTAAAATTTCAGAAAAAACAGAAAATCTATATATTAATCTATTGAAGATTTCCTCTTTCTATGGTATGATGAAAGAGGTCTCAAGAATCGTTGGGAGGATAAGACATGAAAAACCCTACTTTACTTAAAGAAATGTTACATTATCGCGGAAGAGATGAAATGCCCGACGATTTTGATACCTTTTGGAATCAATACGTGCGGAGGTTTGCTAATTGGCACTCTGCTGATTTAAACTTCAAATATGGGGTTTTAAATAAGCTAGTTGAGCTTAGTGTTTGTTAGCTTTGATTCCTTTAAGACTGGAAGTCTACAAAACTGCTTCCCCCCTGGGACTAGGCATTTGCCTAGTTCTTTTTAGTTGTAGAAAAATGTTGGAACAGCCACGAAAAGAAAAAATATTTTAGCTATATTCGTCTGTATAAGTTTCAAACTGAGATAAAAAAAGTAATACTCAAAAGGAAAGTACTTTCTAAAAGTAAAATCATATTGAAACTAATTGCAATAAATGTTAAGATAATAAATGTAAAGGCTTACAATAAATAAGTAAGGAGGATAGGAATCAAATGGAAGAGTTGAGACATAAGTTAATTGTGTCGTGTCAGGCTCTACCAAACGAACCATTACATAGCGACTTTATCATGGCTCGTATGGCAGTGGCGGCCAAAGAAGGAGGTGCTAGCGGAATTAGGGCTAACTCGGTTATAGACATCAAGGCTATTAAAGAAGCGGTGGATTTGCCAGTTATTGGGATTATCAAAAGAGATTATCCAGATGCTCAGGCTTTTATTACAGCAACTATGATAGAAGTAGATGAGCTGATGGAAGCCCATCCGGAGATTATCGCTTTAGATGCGACAAATTCCAGCAGACCTCAAGGAGAGAGTTTAAAAGCATTTTTCCAGAAAGTCAAAGAAAAATATCCTCAGCAGCTTTTGATGGCTGATTGTTCAACTCTTGACGAGATGCTGGAAGCTGATCGAATGGGATTTGATTTTATCGGAACAACCTTGGTAGGCTATACTAGTCAGAGCAAGGGAGATAAGATTGAAGCTAATGACTTTGAAATCATCCGAAAAGCTTTAGCTGAGATTCAGCACCCTCTGATTGCTGAGGGGAATATTGATAGTCCTGAAAAGGTGAAAAGGGTTCTAGAGCTGGGAGCCTTTAGTGTAGTAGTAGGATCTGCCATTACACGGCCGCAGCTGATTACAAGGAAGTTTGCAGACGCAACGAAATAATAGAAAAGAGGAAGAATATGTCAAAATTAGAAAAATATGAAGGTGTCATTCCAGCCTTTTATGCTTGTTATGATGAAGCAGGAGAAGTAAGCCCAGAACGTGTGCGTGCTTTGACTCAGTACTTTATTGATAAGGGAGTTAAGGGTGTCTATGTTAATGGTTCTTCTGGTGAGTGTATTTACCTCAGTGTAGCAGACCGGAAAGTGATTTTGGAAAATGTCATGGAAGTGGCTAAGGGCAAGCTGACAGTTATCGCTCATGTAGCCTGCAACAACACGAAGGACAGTGTGGAACTGGCTAAGCATGCTGAAAGTTTGGGTGTTGATGCCATCGCTGCTATTCCTCCTATTTACTTCCGTTTGCCCGACTATTCTATCGCTAAGTACTGGAACGATATGAGTGCAGCAGCTCCGAATACTGACTTTGTCATCTACAATATTCCGCAGCTGTCTGGAACGACCCTGACACCAGCACTCTATGCGGAAATGCGTAAAAATCCACGAGTTATTGGGGTTAAAAACTCTTCTATGCCGACTCAAGACATTCAAATCTTTGTCGCAGAAGGTGGGGAAGATCATATTGTCTTTAATGGTCCAGACGAACAGTTTATCAGCGGTCGAGTTATTGGTGCTAAGGCCGGAATTGGCGGAACCTATGCTGTGATGCCTGACCTCTTCCTCAAGCTCAACCAACTCATCATTGACAAAGATCTGGATCGTGCTAAAGAACTGCAACATGCGATTAATAGTGTGATTTACAAGATGGTCAGCGGTCGAGCAAATCTCTATGCTGTTATGAAAGAAATTCTTCGTCTCAATGAGGACTTGGATATTGGCTCTGTTCGAGCACCGTTAGAGCCTCTATCTGAGGGAGACTATGCAATTGCCAAAGAAGCAGCTGCTATGATTAAGCAGGTAAGAGAAGACTTCTTATAATATAAAGAGTGTAACACCAGAGTTCAGGGCAGGCTTAGACTGCCCACCCCACGCTCTGGATATGAATAATATGGAGAAATTCTATGGGAAATGTTGGTTTTACCACAATCGATATGATTATTCTGATTGTGTATTTACTAGTTGTTCTGGTAGCAGGTTTGTTGTTCTCGAAAAAGGAGATGCAGGGTAAAGAGTTCTTTAAAGGTGATGGAACGGTACCTTGGTATGTAACATCTGTTTCCATT
Organism: Streptococcus sanguinis; assembly: GCF_003943655.1. Lineage (GTDB taxonomy): Bacteria > Bacillota > Bacilli > Lactobacillales > Streptococcaceae > Streptococcus > Streptococcus sanguinis_F. The sequence goes on along the minus strand of NZ_RJMM01000002.1, from coordinate 135,569 downwards.
TTTGCTACATTGCTAAGTCCGATTTCCTTTATGACACTGGCGGGGAACTCTTATGCAGGGACTTGGTTGCTCTGGTTTGCCCAGTTGGGTATGATTTTTGCCATTCCAGTGGCTATTCGTTTCTTCTTGCCGATTTATGCACGTCTGGATATTGATACAGCCTATGACTACCTGCAAAAACGTTTTGGTTCTAAGGCCTTGCGGGCTTTGTCAGCTGTCTTCTTCATCATCTATCAAATCGGCCGCATGTCCATCATTATGTATCTACCTTCAGTGGCTCTGGCTACTCTGACGAAGATTGATGTCAATATCTTGATTATCGCGATGGGTGCGATTGCCATTGTTTACTCCTATACCGGTGGTGTCAAGTCAGTTCTGTGGACAGACTTTATTCAAGGTTCAGTACTCTTGATTGGTACAGTTGTAGGGCTTTTCTTCCTAATTGCCAATCTCAAGGGTGGCTTTGGCGATATTGCTAGTGAGCTGGCCAGCGGTAAATTTATCTCAGGAAAAGAAACTATTTTCAATCTTAACTTGCTGAAAGATTCTATTTTCCTAATTATCTTGGGCTCTGGTACCAATACCCTGTCCTCTTATGTATCTTCGCAAGATATCGTTCAGCGCTTTACGACAACTCAGAATGTGAAGAAACTCAATAAAATGATGTTTACGAACGGAGTTTTGTCAATCTTTATCGCCTCTGTCTTTTATCTGATTGGTACAGGCTTATACGTCTATTATCAAGTACAGCATCCAGGCAGCGAGGGCAGCTCTATTCCTCAAGACCAGATCTTCACTTACTTTATTGCCTATGGTCTTCCAGTTGGGGTGACCGGTGTCCTGATTGCAGCCATTTATGCGGCGGCTCAATCTACCATTTCGACTGGTCTTAATTCCGTAGCGACTTCTTGGACGCTGGATATTCAAGATGTTGTATCCAGCAATCTGGACGACAAGAAACGGACTAAAATTGCTCAATATGTTTCTCTAGGTGTAGGAGTCTTCTCCACAGTAGTTTCAATCGTGATGGCTCATACAGGTATTACATCGGCCTATGTTTGGTTTAATGGCTTTATGGGCTTGGTGCTAGGTGTCTTGGGAGGAATCTTTATTCTGGGAATCTTCACCAAGCGTGCCAACCTCAAGGGAGCTTATGCAGCTATGATTGCTTCCAGTATTGTCCTGCTAGTCATCAAGTACGCTCTACCAGCAGAAGCCGTTAGTATCTGGGCTTATTCCTTGATTTCAATTGTTGTTTCCTTGATTGTAGGCTATGTGGTTTCCGTCTTAACCGGAGGCAAGGCTGCGCCAGAGAATACAACAGTTTACGATATTGCAAGCATTCACGCAGATAAATCCTGGGAGGTACGGCACTAATGGAACTAGTTCAATATAAAGGAGCAGCTGTTGAGAGAGACATTCAGCATCCTGCCTTAAAAAAAGTCTTGGAGTTTTTAAAGACACATGATGTCAGCCAAGATGAAAAGGGCAATCACCCTGTGTCTGATGATTTCTTTTACAATGTCATTGAAATGACGACTACGACCGAAGATAAACGGGTCTGGGAAAGTCATAGGGAATTTTACGATGTGCATCTGATTTTTGAAGGAAGAGAGCGCATCCACTATAACTTTTTGTCCAATATGGAAGAAGGGGATTATGATGCGGAGGGAGACTGGCAGCAGATGTCCGGCCAAGCTTTGTTTGACCTGATATTTACTCCTGGCAACCTGCTCTTGCTGGATCCTAATGACGCCCATAAGACTGGACTGATAGCTGAAGAAGCCGGCCCCATCCGTAAGGTTGTCTTTAAAGTAAAAATTGTATAAAAGGCTGCGGGCGGGATGAGAAAGACGGATTGTTCTTAACATGCTGCCCCAGTTTTTTTAGTTAGTTTTGAACTTTATTTTCTGCTGGAGAATTCTAGCAAGGAAGGGTTGGAATTACTTTTGAGAAAGTGGTAAAATAAAGAAAATAGTTGCAGGAGGAAAGTGTCTGATGGTTTCTTTGGAAAAAAACATTTTGCCAGTGATTGAGTCTGTATATGGCAGTCTGACACACCTGGAAAAGAAAATTGCAGATTATTTTCTGTCTGACGGGGCACTGACAGCTGATTTATCGGCTCAGGCTGTGTCTCAGAAGCTCTATGTCTCTGTGCCTTCTCTGACTCGCTTTGCCAAGAAATGTGGCTTTTCAGGCTATCGGCAGTTTATCTTTGAATTTCAGGAATCCAGCTCAGAAAGTAAAAATGTCAGTCGGGATTTGACCAGAAATGTCTTGTCTGATTATGGCGAATTGCTCAATAAGACTTTTTCCTTGATTGATGAAGAACAGTTCTTGCGCGTGGGGGATATGCTCAACAATGCTGGCCGAGTCTATATCTACGGACAGGGAAGTTCAGGCTTAGTGGCTCGGGAAATGGAGTTTCGCTTCATGCGGTTGGGAATGGTTTGTAAGGCCATTACGGACGACCATATGATTCGGGTGAATAGAGTCATGCTGGATCCAGACTGTCTGGTTATTGGAATTTCCATATCTGGTGAAACTAAAATTATCACGCAGGCTATTCAGAGTGCTAAAAAAGTCGGAGCCAAGACTGTGCTGGTAACTTCCAATAACAGCGACGATTTGAGGCAGCAGTGTGATGAACTGGTCTTAGTAGCTGTCAAGAAGCACTTGGCACAGGGCAATAATATCTCTCCTCAGTTTCCGGTTTTAGTCGTGATGGACATTTTCTATGCCTATTATATGGATTTAGACCGAGATCATCGCAGCCAAATCTTTACAAATACACTTTCGGCTTTAGAAGAAAATCAAGAAGACAAGGAGCATGAATCGTGAATATTGTTGGAATAGATATCGGTGGGACAACGATTAAAGCAGATCTCTATCAGTCTGATGGACGTAGTCTAAATCAATTTCGAGAAGTTGCTACTGAGATTGACTTTGAAAAGAAAACGAATCAGATTTTAGAACAGGTTTGCCAGTTAATAGCATTTTATAAGGAGAAGTTTGAGCTAGATGGAGTAGCGATTTCATCTGCTGGTGTAGTTGACAGCCAGGCTGGGAAAATCAGTTACGCTGGCTATACCATTCCAGGCTATATTGGAACGGATTTCCGTAGTCGGATTTTAAAAGAATTTGGTTTACCGATTGCGATTGAAAATGATGTTAATTGTGCTGCTCTTGGTGAGGCTTGGCTAGGTGCTGCCAAAGGTCATGCTTCTGCAGTTATGATTACTGTCGGTACAGGCATTGGCGGTGGCATTATCTATGATGGAAAGATTGTCAATGGATCCACCTATACCGCTGGTGAGGTAGGCTATCTGCCTATGGAAGATGGACAGGACTGGCAATCTCTGGCCTCAACAACTGCCTTGTTAGCATTATACAGCCAAAAGACAGGTGAGCAAGGCCATACTGGGCGTAGTTTTTTTGCAGCGGTAGACCAGGGAGATAAGCTGGCGCAGGAAACACTTGATATATTCTTGGGCCGCCTAGCTAAAGGTCTCTTAACCCTGTCCTATATTCTAAATCCAGAGGTCTTGATTGTCGGAGGCGGCATATTAGCTAGATCTGAGCTTATTCTGCCACGTCTTGAAAGTCTGATGAAGCAGCAAGTAGTAGATCCGCGCTTTTTGCCTAAAAACTTAGTGGCAGCAGCTCTAGGGAATGAAGCCGGACGATTAGGCGCTGTTCGACATTTTCTGAATCAGGAGAAAAACTCTGTTTGAAAAAGATGTTTTCAGAAAGAATATGATATAATTTATGCAAGTACGAAGCTGTATTCCAGAAGATGACTATACCAGATGCTGGACTGTCAGCCAGGAATGCAGATTTTAAAATCCGTTTTCGAAGGTTTTTGAAAACGAGGGGGTGAATAGATGGCCAATGAAACACTTGAAAAAATGCAGGAAATTGAAACTGCTGCAGAAGAAGTTTTGATGGGCTACAGGAAGCAGACTCAGGAGCTGCGACAGCAGGTAGATGAAAATCTCAGGCAGCTGGGTCTGACCTATGACAATGAAACGCAGAAGCTGGCAGAAGAATTAACCGCGTCTTCCCAACAAAAGTTGGTGCTCCTGCAGCAAGACTTGGAGCAGACAACCCAGCAAAATGAGGCCAAGGTTGCGGCTGCGTTGACGGACAAAAAAGCAGACTTGGCGCGAGCCATTGTAGAGAAGGTGGTAGAAGCCTATGGCCATTAGTCAAATGCGGCAGCTGTCTCTGCTTCTGCCCAAGGAACTGCTGGATCAGCTTCTCTTTTACCTACAGGGGTTAGAGTCGGTTCAGATTCATGACCTGCGGCAGGAAGAGGACTGGCAGGCAGCCTTTGAGCAGGCTTTAGTCGGCCAACCGGATCGGCAGCTATCTCAGCAGGATTTGCTCAGTCGTCAAGAAAAGCTCGAGAGACTGATTGCAGAGCTGGAGCCCTTTATGCCCAAAAAGAAACTGTTGGAATCCTTAAAAGAAGAGCCTTTGGAATTATCCTTTGCTGCTTTGGAACAGGCAGGGAAGGCTCGCGATGAGGTGGCGCTGTTAGAAGGAATCAGCAAGCAGCTCAAGGTCTTGCAAGAGGCCAAAGGTCAGATAGAAGCTGACCGCTTGGAAGTGGCTGCGCTGGAGAGGTGGGAGCCACTGGAGCTAACACCGCAAGCAGCTGCGACTTTCAGCCATCTGGGAGCTTTGATTGGGACGATTCCTAATACTGACGACGATGCTCTGCGCCTGACTCTGGGAGCACATCCTGACCTGAAGTTTCAGGAAGTCTTTACCGATGATACGGAGCACGGGGTTCTTATTTTTTACAAGACAGGCTCTCTGGAAGAAGTTCGCAAAATCTTGAAAGAGTACGGCTTTAAGCCTTTTGAGTATGACCATGAGGAACTGCCTGCTGATCGGATAGCCCAGCTCAAGGCCAATATTCGACAGCATGAGGCGGTGGCAGATGCTATGACCAAGAGTCTGGCAGCTTCCAAGAATGAACTGGATCAGCTCAAGGTTCAGCTGGACTATCTCTGCAATCTCTCCTCCCGCCAAGAAAGTAAAAATCAGTTAGCCAGTACGCAAAATCTGGCGGCCTTGGAAGGCTGGATCGAAAGCAATCAAGTTCAAGCTCTTGAGGCTTGCTTGACGGAGCAGTTTGGCCAGAGCATTCTCATCCAGACCAGAGAGATTCGACCGGATGAGGAAGATAAAGTTCCGACCAAGCTAAAAAACAATGCCTTGGTGGAGCCCTTCGAGCTAGTGACAGAGATGTATTCCTTGCCTAAGTACGGTGATAAGGATCCAACCCCCGTCGTTTCCCTATTTTATTTTGTATTCTTTGGCATGATGGTTGCGGACATCGGCTACGGCCTTTTGCTCTTTGTGGGCACCAGCCTGGCGCTGCACTTCTTGCATGTCAAGCCGGGATTGGCTAAGAATCTACGATTCTTCCGCTTGTTGGGTGTGGCAGTCATCATCTGGGGACTGGTTTATGGCTCTTTCTTTGGCTTTGAACTGCCCTTCGCTCTGATTAGCACCAGCTCCGATGCCATGACGATTCTGGTTATTTCGGTCGTCTTTGGCTTTGTTACAGTGCTGGCGGGCCTCTTCCTCAGCGGTCTGAAAAATATTCGCCTCAAGGATTATGCAGAAGCTTATAATGCAGGCTTTGCTTGGGTGTTGATTTTGCTGGGGCTGCTGCTCTTGGCCTTGGGGAATTTCTTCCCATCCTTGGCTTTTGCGGCAACGATTGGTCAATGGCTGGCCATCATCAACGCTCTGGGCATACTGGCAGTATCCATTGTCAGTGCTAAGAGTTTGGCAGGGCTGGGGTCAGGTCTCTTTAATCTCTACAATGTCAGTGGTTATGTAGGAGACCTTGTCAGCTTTACAAGGCTGATGGCTCTGGGGCTTTCGGGGGCCAGCATTGGCTCGGCTTTTAACTTGATTGTCAGCCTCTTTCCACCTGTCGCTCGCTTTAGCATTGGTATTCTGCTCTTTATTGCCCTGCATTTGGTCAATATGTTTCTATCTTTTCTGTCCGGCTATGTGCACGGAGCACGTTTGATTTTCGTGGAATTCTTCGGGAAATTTTACGACGGCGGCGGCAAGCCTTTCACTCCGCTCAAGCCTAGTGAAAAATACGTTCAGCAAAGCAAGAAATAAAGATTAGGGACTATGATAAGAGATGAGAAACTCATCTTTTGAAATACATTTTCTAGAACATCAAAATAAGCAACATTCATTCAACTAGCTGTTGGTTTTACGACGATTACAGCATTTTCATAGGAGTAAATCATGGAACATTTAGCATCATATTTTGGAACTTACGGCGGCGCCTTTTTTGCAGGTCTGGGAGTAGCTTTGGCGGTCTTTCTCAGCGGAATGGGCTCAGCTCTAGGTGTTGGAAGCACCGGTCAGGCAGCGGCAGCCCTCTTGAAAGAACAGCCAGAAAAATTCGCACAAGCTCTGATCTTACAGCTTTTGCCAGGTACCCAAGGTCTCTATGGCTTTGTTATCGGGATTACCGTCTTCTTTAATATCAAGCCAGAATTGGCTGTGCAGTCAGGCGTGGCTTATTTCCTAGCAGCTTTGCCAGTTGCGATTGTTGGTTACTTTTCAGCAAAGCATCAAGGACGAGTGGCGACAGCTGGTATTCAGATTTTGGCCAAGCGTCCGGAAGAGGTCATGAAAGGGGTTATCCTAGCGGCTATGGTTGAAACCTACGCCATCTTGGCTTTCGTTGTATCCTTCATCATGGTTCTGAATGTGAAGTAAGGAGGCTTTTATGTCTGACATATCAGATCTCAAAGCTTCTGTCTTGGAGCAGGCTCACGAGAAGGGGCGTTTGCTCTTAGCCGAGGCTACTGAGAAAATAGAGCAGGAAGCCAAGGAACGTGAGGCCCAGCTGGTTCGGCAAAAGCTTGGACAGCGGGAGCAGCAGCTCAAAGAAATCAGCCGTCGCAGTCAGCGCGATATTCAGCAGTTAGAAAATCAAAAGCGCCAGTCTACTCTGGTCATCAAGCAGCGGGTTCTCAGAGAGCTTTTTGAAGAGGCTTATGCTCAGATGGCAGCTTGGTCACAGATTGAGGAAGAGCATTTTCTGAAGAATGTCCTGGCTAAATACCAAGAGGAAGAGATGACACTGGTTTTCGGTGCTCTATCAGATGAGAAATTCAGCTCCAGTCAGTTAGAAGGGTTGAAAAAGGCCTTTCCGCGAGTGCATTTTTCAGACCAGTCCATAGCCGGTCAGGCAGGCTTTGTACTAAGCCAAGGACGAGTGGATGATAGTTATCTCTATCGTGACTTGCTGGATTCTGTCTGGCAGGAGGAAAGCTACCGTCTGGCTCAGGATATTTTCAAAGACCAGGCAGAATAGGAGGCGGACCATGAGTGAAACAAGCTTCTCTCAAGTCAATACAGCCATTAGTGTGCAGGAGGCTTCCTTTTTGACGCCCCAGCAATATGAACAGTTGCTGCAGGCTGACGATCCTGCCAGCCGTTCGGCTCTTCTGCAGGGAACGGTCTATGCCATGGATGCTGAAGCGATTAAGGATCTCAATGCCATTGAGCAAGTACTGATGAAGCATTTGTATTCCGTTTATAATTGGGCGCTTGAGATCAGTCCAAGTAAGGAGTTAGTGGAGATTTTCACGCTCCGCTATACCTACCACAATCTCAAGGTTTTTCTCAAGAGTCGGGCGACAGGTCAGTCCTTAAAGCATTTGCTGATGCCGGTGGGGACCTATTCGCTGGAGGTTTTAGAGCACCTAGTTATGGCCTTTTCGGCTGAGTATTGTCCAGATTTCATGCTGGACGAGGTGCTTGCGACCTGGCAGGAATACCAGGATTATCAGGATGTGCGCGTGCTGGAGATTGGCATGGACATGGCTTATTTCCAGCATCTTAAGCGTCTGACACAGGAGTTGGAAGATGAGAGCTTGCTGCAGCTGGTGAATCTGACTATTGATTTTTACAATGCCATCACCGTCAAGCGGGCTGTTGGCTTGGTAAAACCGCGCAGCTTTATGAGGCAGCTCTTGTCTGATGAGGGAAGTCTTTCTGCTACCAACTGGATTGCCATGGCAGAGCAGGGAGATTTCTTGACTTGGTTTAGCCAGATCAATCCCTGTGGTTACGATCTGGAACTGCGCTCCTATGAGGAGAAAATGCGGAACCAGACCTTGACGACAGTAGAGCTAGAATATCTAGCGGACCTCTTGCAGGCTAAGTTGCTTGCGGCTGGTCAGTTTGAGACAGATGGACCGCTCCCTCTGGCCCGCTATCTGTTGGGTAAGGAGCTGGAAGTCAAGAATCTGCGGCTGATTTTGACCGGAATGGACAATCAGTTGCCAGTAGAGCTTATCAGAGAAAGGATGCGACCGATTTATGGACAAGACTAGCTACAAGATTGCTGTCGTGGGAAATCGCGATACCATTCTCCCATTTAAGCTGATTGGTTTTCAGACCTTTCCGGTTAAGGAAGCTCAGGAGACGGTCAATACCCTGCGTCGGCTTGCCCGTGAAGATTTCGGCATTATCTATCTGACGGAGGATATGGCTGCTGATATTCCAGAAACCCTGGCTTACTATGACCAGCTGGAGATTCCTGCTCTTGTGCTCATTCCTACCCATAAGGGGAGCACGGGACTGGCTCTTTCGCGGATCCATGAAAATGTCGAGAAGGCTGTCGGACAGGATATATTGTGAGGTTTTTATGCGAATCAATGAACTAGGCCAACCCATTGGGGATGCTCTGCCGGATTTTCAGCCGGGGGGCTTGCCCAACCTGGAGCGAATCGAAGGCCAGTATGTTATTATTGAGCGTTTGTCCAAGGATAAGCATGGAGCAGATTTATATGAAGTGTATGGACCGGATTCTCCTGCGGATATGTGGACCTATCTCTTTCAAAATCCTGCCCAAAATCAGGAAGAATGGTCTCTGCTGCTAGATCAGATGCTGGCAGCAAAGGATCGTTTTCACTATGCGATTGTGGACAAGGAGAGCGGAAAGGCTCTGGGAACTTTTGCCTTGATGAGGATTGACCGGGGCAACCGCGTTATCGAAGTGGGAGCTGTGACCTATTCGCCCAAGCTGAAGCGCACTAGGCTGGCTACAGAAGCCCAGTATTTACTGGCACGCTATGTCTTTGAAGAGTTGGAGTATCGCCGCTATGAATGGAAATGCGATGCCCTCAATCAGCCGTCAAGGCGGGCAGCAGAGCGGCTTGGTTTCACCTATGAAGGCAGGTTTCGTCAGGCTCTTGTATATAAGGGGCGCAACCGAGATACTGACTGGCTGTCCATGATTGACAAGGATTGGCCGGCCGTCAAGAGTCGTCTAGAAAAATGGCTAAGCCCAGACAATTTCGACGAAAAGGGTCAGCAAATAAAAGCCTTATCTGATTTTTAAAATAAAAAGAAACAATCCTTGCCCTAGAGTTAGCTAAGAAGGATTTCAAACTCGCGGCAAGGATCAAAAAACACTCTTTGGAAATGGAATTCAAACTGTTACTTAGTTTGCTCTTTGATTTTCATTGAGAAGGAACAAAAATCTCCCAAGAATGGAGGAAGATTGTGAGTCAAGGAAAGATTATCAAAGTTTCTGGTCCTCTGGTGCTGGCATCAGGGATGCAGGAAGCGAATATTCAGGATATCTGCCGGGTTGGCGATTTGGGGCTGATCGGTGAAATTATTGAAATGCGGCGGGACAAAGCCTCTATTCAGGTTTATGAAGAAACTTCTGGCTTGGGGCCAGGAGAGCCGGTCATCACGACTGGAAGTCCTCTGTCCGTTGAACTGGGACCCGGTCTGATTTCCCAGATGTTTGACGGAATTCAGCGGCCTTTAGAGCGTTTCCAGACCATCACGGAGAGCGACTTCCTCGTCCGCGGTGTCCAATTGCCAAATCTAGACCGAGAGACTAAGTGGGATTTTGTTCCAAGTCTGTCTGTCGGTGATGCGGTTGAGGCTGGCGATATTCTGGGAACGGTGCAGGAGACCAATCTGGTGGAGCACCGCATCATGGTGCCAGTCGGCGTCAGTGGACACTTGGTCAACATCTCTGCTGGCAGTTTTACTGTCGAAGAGACTGTTTACGAGATTGAGCAGGCGGATGGGTCTATTTTTAAAGGGACTCTCATGCAAAAATGGCCAGTCCGTCGTGGGCGCCCTTTTGCTCAGAAGCTGATTCCGGTTGAGCCTTTGGTGACAGGTCAGCGGGTCATCGATACCTTCTTCCCAGTAACTAAGGGTGGAGCAGCCGCCGTACCTGGACCATTCGGGGCTGGTAAGACTGTCGTTCAGCACCAGGTAGCCAAGTTTGCCAATGTTGATATCGTTATCTATGTCGGCTGCGGTGAGCGTGGCAATGAGATGACCGACGTACTCAATGAATTTCCAGAATTAATCGACCCAGCGACTGGCCAGTCCATCATGCAGCGGACGGTGCTGATTGCCAACACCTCCAATATGCCGGTGGCGGCCCGGGAGGCATCGATTTACACTGGGATTACAATAGCAGAATACTTCCGTGACATGGGTTATTCCGTGGCCATCATGGCGGACTCCACTTCTCGATGGGCGGAAGCCCTGCGGGAAATGTCCGGCCGCCTGGAAGAAATGCCGGGTGACGAAGGCTATCCAGCCTATCTGGGCAGTCGGATTGCTGAGTATTATGAGAGGGCTGGCCGGGTCAAGACGCTCGGTTCGACTGCGCGTGAAGGCTCTATTACCGCTATCGGGGCCGTATCACCTCCGGGTGGAGATATTTCTGAACCGGTGACGCAAAATACCCTGCGGATTGTCAAGGTCTTCTGGGGCTTGGATGCCCAGCTGGCTCAACGCCGGCATTTCCCAGCTATCAACTGGCTGAGCTCCTACTCGCTCTACCTAGACGAAGTGGGAGCCTATATCGACCAGCATGAGAAGATTGCTTGGGCTGAGAAAGTCACCAAGGCCATGAATATCTTGCAAAAGGAAAGCGAACTGCAGGAAATCGTGCGTTTGGTGGGCTTGGATTCCTTGTCTGAGAAGGACAGGCTGACCATGAATGCGGCCAAGATGATCCGCGAGGACTATCTGCAGCAGAATGCCTTTGATGATGTGGACACCTATACTTCTTTCAAAAAGCAGGTGGCTTTATTGAGCAATATCCTGACCTTTGATGCGGAGGCCAATCGTGCCTTGGAGCTGGGGGCTTATTTCCGAGAAATCATGGAAGGAACGGTGGAGCTGCGTGACCGAATTGCTCGCAGCAAGTTTATCCATGAAGACCAGTTGGAAAACATTCAGGCTCTCAGTCAGACTATTGAGGAAACCCTGCACCAGATTCTTGCCCAAGGAGGACTAGACAATGAGCGTCATTAAAGAATACCGCACCGTCAGTGAAGTTGTCGGCCCCCTGATGATTGTCGACCAAGTCGCTGGCGTGCATTTCAATGAATTGGTAGAAATCCAGCTGCATGACGGCAGCAAGCGTCAGGGCCAGGTTCTAGAAGTCCAAGAAGACAAGGCTATGGTCCAGCTATTTGAGGGATCTAGTGGTATTAATCTGGAAAAAGCCAAGGTCCGCTTTACCGGTCGTCCGCTAGAGCTGCCAGTGTCAGAAGACATGGTGGGCCGGATTTTCAATGGCATGGGCAAGCCGATTGATGGCGGCCCAGCTATCCTGCCAGAAAAATATCTGGATATTGACGGTCAAGCTATCAATCCAGTAGCTCGCGATTATCCGGATGAGTTTATCCAGACTGGTATTTCAGCCATCGACCACCTCAATACCTTGGTTCGGGGACAAAAACTGCCAGTATTCTCTGGCTCTGGTCTGCCCCATAAGGAATTAGCCGCTCAAATCGCCCGTCAGGCGACCGTGCTCAACTCTGATGAAAACTTCGCCGTGGTCTTTGCGGCCATGGGGATTACCTTTGAAGAAGCCGAGTTCTTCATGAATGACCTCCGGGAGACAGGAGCCATTGACCGATCGGTGCTCTTTATCAATCTGGCTAATGATCCAGCTATCGAGCGGATTGCGACGCCGCGGATTGCCCTGACAGCAGCTGAGTACCTGGCTTATGAAAAGGACATGCACGTTCTGGTCATCATGACCGACATGACCAACTACTGTGAAGCCCTGCGGGAAGTTTCCGCAGCTCGTCGGGAGGTGCCGGGCCGCCGTGGGTATCCGGGTTACCTCTATACCAACCTGTCCACCCTCTATGAGCGGGCTGGTCGTCTGGTCGGTAAGAAAGGCTCGGTGACGCAGATTCCGATTCTGTCCATGCCAGAGGATGACATTACCCATCCGATTCCAGACTTGACGGGTTATATTACGGAGGGGCAGATTATCCTTTCACGTGACCTATACAACAGTGGCTATCGTCCGCCCATCAATGTCCTGCCTTCTCTGTCTCGTCTCAAGGACAAGGGCTCAGGTGAGGGCAAGACCAGAGGTGACCATGCCGCAACCATGAACCAGCTATTTGCCGCCTATGCGCAAGGCAAGCAGGCCAAGGAGTTGGCTGTCGTTCTGGGGGAATCCGCCCTGTCCGAAACGGACAAGCTCTATGTGCGCTTTACTGACCGCTTCGAGCAGGAATACATCAATCAAGGCTTCCAGACCAACCGAACCATCGAGGAAAGCTTGGATCTGGGCTGGGAACTCCTGTCCATCTTGCCAAGAACAGAGCTCAAGCGGATCAAGGACGATATGATTGACCAATACCTGCCGCAGACCAAGGAGGAAGAAAGATGACACGACTCAATGTCAAGCCGACTCGGATGGAGCTGAATAACTTAAAAGCCCGTCTCAAAACGGCTGTTCGTGGGCATAAACTGCTCAAGGACAAGCGGGATGAGCTGATGCGGCGCTTCATTGAGTCTGTCCGTGAAAATAATCAGCTCCGCCAAAAGGTCGAATCCGCTCTGGTCGGTCACCTGCAGGATTTTGTCATGGCCAAGGCACTGGAGAGTGACCTCATGGTCGAGGAGATTTTTGCTGTACCCATGCGAGAAGTTAATCTACATGTGGAAACAGAGAATATCATGAGTGTGCGCGTGCCCAAGATGCACGCCCATATTGACAATCCCTACGGTGATGACGAGGGAGACGTGGTTTATAGCTATGTGGCGTCTAACAGCCAGATGGATGAAACCATTGAAAGCATGAGCGATCTGCTTCCTGACCTGCTGCGACTAGCTGAGATTGAAAAAAGCTGCCAGCTCATGGCGGATGAAATCGAGAAAACCCGCCGTCGGGTCAACGGACTAGAGTATGCTACCATCCCTGACCTCAAAGAAACGATTTACTACATTGAAATGAAACTCGAAGAAGCCGAACGGGCCAGCCTCGTCCGAATGATGAAGGTGAAGTAAGATGCGTAGGCGTTAAAAAAACGACTGAAAAATAGGAGCTGGACGATGGATTCGATGAATCCGAGCCAGTTCTCTTTTTTCCGAGTTTTTAGCCGTAGCTCGATTTAGCTGAGCTAACCCAGAGTGAATAGATATATTCAAAGCAAAAATAGACGAAGAAGCGACAACTTCTAGGAGATCTTATCTTTTTTGACCAAAGTTTGGGTCGGGTTTAGCTTAGCAGAATACTAAGAGTTCAAACAAGTCCAAAAGAAACAGAACCTCTCTAAATGGGGTTCTTTTGCTTATTGCAAATATTTATATGTTACAAACAAATCTCCATATTACAGGGGGCAGACAGTTCTGTTAAATAGGTCGAAAAAGGCTTTTTTCTTAGAAGATTTATGGTAAGATGGATTTCGTATCATGAATGATTAGGAAGGTGCATTATGCAAATGAAAATGAATAAGAAATTACTTTTGGCTTCAACTGTTGCTTTGTCAGCATTGCCTTTGTTTACAACAAAAGCTGAGGAGCAGCCACAAAACTGGACTGCCAGAACAGTTGAGCAAATTAAAGCGGATATTACAAGCAATGAAAACCAACAAACATACACTGTTCAATATGGAGATACTTTAGGAAATATCGCTCAAGCGATGAATATTGACCTTGTTGAATTGGCTAAAATCAATCAAATTGCCAATGCAGACTTGATTTTCCCAGGTACTGTTTTGACCGTTACAACAAATGGACAAAATGAAATTGCCTCTGTAGAAATCCAAAGCTACCAAGCAGGAAATAACGCAGGATATGTAACAGAAAGTTATACAGCTGACGAGATTTTTGGTACTGAGCAAGCAGCCCCAGCGGCACCGGCTCAAGCAGCAGAAACTCCAGCTCCAGCTGTTGAGGAAGCTGTTGCGGCTCCAGCAGACCAAGCACCAGCGCCTGCTGAAGAAGCGCCTGCACCAGTAGCAGAAGTTGCAAGTGAAGCAGCCCCAGCTGCGGAAGCAAATGCAGCCGCTCCTGTAGAGGCGGCACCGCAGCCAGCAGTAGCTGCAAGTCCAGAAGCACCAGCAGAGGCAGCACCAGAAGTGACTGAATTAGGCCAAGACCAAGTTAGTCAAGCAACTGCCGCTGTTGAGCCAACAACTTACAATGCTCCAGCTGTAACAGATGCAGCCAGCGTTGCAACCAACAACTCTGCTAATGCCGGTCTTCAGCCACAGACTGCTGCTCTGAAAGAAGAGATAGCAGCTAAATATGGAATTACAGAATTTAGTCTTTACCGCCCAGGTGATAGTGGTGACCATGGTAAAGGCTTGGCGGCTGACTTTATCGTTGGTGACAATACTGAATTAGGAAACCAGGTCGCAGCTGATGTTACTTCTAACATGACTGAAAGAGGAATCTCTTACGTTATCTGGCAGCAACAGTTCTACGCGCCATTTGAAAGCGTTTATGGACCAGCTAATACTTGGAACCAAATGCCTGACCGCGGCAGCGTAACTGAAAACCACTACGACCACGTTCACGTATCTATGAATGAATAAGATGAAAACAAGCCCAGAAATGGGCTTTTTCTTATATTCTCTATGAAAAAGCGAGAATTTTCTGATAAATTTTGGTATAATAAAGCGAAATACAGATAAAGGATGAGAGAGAATGACCTTAGTTTATCAATCAACACGCGACGAAAAGAATAGAGTAACAGCCAGCCAGGCGATTTTACAAGGTTTGGCGACAGACGGCGGTCTCTTTACGCCCATTACCTATCCGCAGGTCGATTTGGACTTTGCCAAGCTCAAAGACGCTTCTTATCAGGAAGTAGCTAAGCTGATTCTGTCTGCTTTTTTGGATGATTTTTCTGAAGCAGAGCTGGACCACTGTATCAACCATGCCTATGACAGCAAGTTTGATGATGCGGAGATTGCTCCCTTGGTCAAGCTGGATGGTCAGTATAATCTAGAACTTTTCCACGGAGCGACCATTGCCTTCAAGGATATGGCTTTGTCTATCCTGCCTCACTTGATGACAACCGCAGCCAAAAAGCACGGCTTGGAAAACAAAATTGTCATTTTGACGGCGACTTCTGGCGACACAGGTAAGGCAGCTATGGCAGGCTTTGCGGACGTTCCTGGGACTGAGATTATCGTCTTTTATCCCAAAGACGGTGTCAGCAAGGTCCAAGAATTGCAAATGACGACCCAGACGGGTGCCAATACGCATGTGGTTGCTATTGACGGCAACTTTGACGATGCCCAGACCAATGTTAAACACATGTTCAATGACACAGACCTAAGAGCTCGTCTCTTGGAGCATAAACTGCAGTTTTCATCAGCTAATTCCATGAATATCGGCCGTTTGGTGCCGCAGATTGTCTACTATGTCTATGCCTATGCTCAGCTAGTGAAGACGGGAGAAATCACAGCAGGAGACAAGGTCAACTTTACAGTTCCGACTGGGAACTTTGGTAATATTCTAGCTGCCTACTATGCCAAGCAAATCGGTCTTCCAGTTGGCAAGCTGATCTGCGCATCAAATGAGAACAATGTCCTGACCGACTTCTTCAAGACTCAGGTTTATGACAAGAAGCGGAGCTTCAAGGTGACGTCTAGTCCGTCCATGGATATTCTGGTTTCTTCTAACTTAGAGCGTCTCATTTTCCATCTGTCTGGTAACAGCGCTGAGAAAACAGCTGCTTTGATGGCGGCTCTGAATGAGCATGGACAGTATGAACTGACGGACTTTGACACTGAGATTTTAGAGCTCTTTGCGGCTGACTATGCCACAGAGACAGAAACAGCAGCTGAAATCAAGCGGGTCTATCAAGCCTCTAACTACATCGAAGACCCTCATACTGCCGTTGCGTCCGCTGTCTATCAAAAGTACTTGGCAGAGACAGGCGATCAGCGCAAGACTGTTATCGCGTCTACCGCTAGTCCTTATAAATTCCCAGTTGTGGCTGTTGAGGCTGTGACTGGTCAGTCAGGACTTAGTGACTTCGAGGCTTTGGCTCAACTGCACGAACTTTCTGGCGTAGCCCTTCCACCAGCCGTGGATGGCTTAGAAACAGCCCCAGTGCGTCATAAAACGACAGTCGCTGCAGACCAAATGCAGGCAGCAGTTGAGGATTATTTGGGGTTGTAAAAAACAAAAACATCAGCTTATTCATTGGCTGATGTTTTACAATCTATTTCAAAACAATCAACTGCTTACCAGCTAGGCTGTAACTGTCAGCTAGTGGTGCGATTGGTTTTTGGGCATCAATGGCTGGGTATTGGAGGTGTAGCTTTTGCTTGTTTTTGTTTTCGTAGACAGCCTCTTGGATGCCAAAGTTGATGACAATGGTCATGCTCTCCTTGCTGTCTTGAATTTTGTACTCCAATAAACTGTCTGTCAGCCAGTTGACCTGACAGGCTTGCTTGATGGCAGTGCTGGTCTTTAGATGCAGCAGCGGATGCGCCTTGCGGAAGTCAATCAGCTTCTTGACAAAAGCAATGTCTTCTGTGTAATGCAGAGAGCGCAGCCAGTCTAGCTTATTGATCTCGTCGGGCATATTATAGGTGTTGTCAATCAGATTTTTAGTCCGGAAAAATTCCTGACCGCTGTGGATAAAGGGTACACCTTGAGCCAGGAGGACGAGATGGAGAGCCAGCCGCGAATTGGCCAGCCGATCCCGCAGGGTGATAGCAGGATTGACGATATCAAAGTAATCAAAAACTGTTGCATTGTCATGGCACTCGACATAATTAATAGCTTGCTGGGGCGCAGTGAAATGAGCCTCACCTTTTAGACCGACATTGGCTGTCAGGACATTTTCAAGCTGACTGGCAGGAGTCTTGCTCTCGATTTGCCGGCCTTGGGCGATGGTCTGTTTGAGACTGTCACGGAAATGGTCACTGAAAAATCCATAATCCGGAAGCTGAGCAGCATTGTACTGATGAGCCAATCGCTCACTTGCCAGTCCAGTATCCATCTGCCAGCCTTCACCATAGAGATAGATGTTAGGATAGAGCGCCTTGAGTTCGTCAGCTATCTGCTGCATGGTTTGGATATCTAAAATCCCCATCAGATCAAAGCGGAAACCGTCAAAGCCATAGAGGATGACCCATTGCTTGACCGACTGCTTGATATAGCGGCGGACCATGGCCTTCTCACTGGCCACATCATTGCCGCAGAAGGTTCCGTTGGTCCGGTAGCCCATGTCATTGAGCCGGAAAAAATAGCCGGGCACGATTTTTTCAAAAGCATAGCTGTTGGCGTCATAGACGTGATTATAGACCACATCCATGATGACGCTGATATCCGCGTTGTGGTAGGCAGTAATGGCCGCCTGTAGCTCTAAGATGCGGGCATAAGGGTCTCTCGGATTGCTGGCAAAACTGCCATCTGGGACATTGTACTGGACAGGGTCGTAGCCCCAGTTGTAGACGAGCTCTGGATGCTTTTCATCAACGCTGCCAAAGTCGTAGACAGGCATGAGTTGCACGTGGCTGATACCTAGCTCTTTCAGATAGTCCAGACCGAACTTCTGGCCGTGGACGACTGGAGATTCGCTCAGCGAGGCAAACTTCCCAGGATAGGAAAAGTCAGCTTCCTTCTGCATAGAGAAATCTCGGACGCTCATTTCATAAATGACGGCTTCTGTCGGATCCAGCTGTGTTTTCGCTCGTTTGATTGTCTTTTTAATCTTGTCTAGATCGATGACATAGCTGTTGCCCGAATTGACATCTGAGGATAGGGCGTAGGGATCGTGGACTTCCACCCACTTGCCATTGATCTTATGGAGATAAGAATAGGAGGCTCCCTCTAAATCTCCCTCAATCCTTGCATGCCAGACTCCCCTATCCAGACGTTTGAGATGGTGAACCTGATCTTTCAGATACAGGAGGACTTTTTCAGAAATAGGTGCCCAGAGTTTGAAATCAGTGGCTTGGGGACTGTATTGAGCTCCCAAATCGTCGCCTGCATAGTCAAAAATCTCATCGAAAATAGGCTTTTTCACGATATGGCGGTACTGCAGGTCGGTATGGTTGCGGTCTTGGTCATAGACCTTGTAGGACTGCGTCAGGTCAATGGGCTCATTAGCCGATACAGTGTAGATAATCCGCTCTTCCTGATTGTTGATGTTTTTGATAGTTAAAGGGCTGGAGCTGTGCTTGTCTTCCAGTGTAAAGTGGATGGAGTAGGCATCAAAGCTCTTTTCCAGTTCGATGGTGATGATGTTTTCGTCATCTAAATAGGCTTGAAAAATACGAAAGGCCATGTTTTTCCTCTTTCTTTGTTAGTTTCTCTTTGGGTAATTGTTTTGAGTTTAGGGCTCTGCCCTGGTTGGGACAAGGCCGATATGTGAATCGTTGATGAATGAGCAAAAGCACTCGGATTAGCGAGTGCTGATGCTATGCGGGATCAACTGGCGATAGCAGATTTGCTTGTCTTCTTTATTGTCCTTGATGATTTGGAAGAGAGTCCGGAAGGACTCTTTCCCAAGCTCGAGGGCATTGATATCAATATAGGCATCCACATCGATGCGCGGTTTGATAGAGTCAAAGGTGATAATGGGAATCTGGTAGTCCTGATCTTTGAGATAGTGCAGGGCTCCTTCTGCTACCAAGGTATCAGAGGTTACAATAGCTTCAATCTCATCCAGCGGTAACTCCTCCATAATCTTGTAACTGTTGTCTTCCAGAAGGAAACCGAAGGCGAATTTGATAATGCGTTCATCAAAAGCCAGGCCTGCTTCATTCAGGGCTTGCTTGTAGCCTGTGTAACGATCCTGGGAAACGACCAGCTCCTTATTCCCGGCCAGAAAGGCGATTTTCCGATAGCCCTTGTCAAGGAAGTATCTGGTCGCGTCATAGCCGGCCTTAATATTGTCATTGTCCACCAGAGAGATGAAAGGTGAGACAGCTTTCCCAAGGATAAGGAAGGGGAAGTTGTTTCTGACTGCAAAGTCGACCAAAGGATCGTCCTGCTTAGAATAAAGGAAGATCAGTCCGTCTACTCGCTTTCCTAAAATCATCTGCTTCATATTTTCCAAGCGGTGCTGTTCATCTTGCCCGGTGCTGATCTGGATGGCATAGTCATAGTCAGAAGCAATCTGAGAAATCCCCCGCAACACAGTTGGGAAAAAAGGGTTTTGATAGAAGACATCTGAGTCGTCCGGCAGGACCAAGCCGATGACCTGGCTGGACTGGCTGACCAGACTTCTGGCATTGAGGTTGGGATGATAGTCCAGCTCCTTCATAGCAGCGCGGACCCGTTTTTTAGTTTCTTCACTGATGGTTGATTTATTTTGCACGACGCGGGTCACGGTAGAGGGTGATACGCCTGCTAGTTTTGCGACTTCTTTGATAGTAACTCGCATAAAAACCTCCTAAAGGCCTGCATTTGCTGGAAATCCTTACGATAACATGAACAATTTTAAATCTACTAGTAGAAGCACTTGCTTTCTAAGAGTCATGCAAACCTGTGCCAAAAATAGCCATCGTAGCCAGTGATTTTGCTTAACTATTGTGGTCAAAAAAGCAAGTATGAAGCAGTTTCTCCGCAAACGCAAACGTTTTCTGTTTGTAAGAACATTTTAACACAAAAAGAGAACGCTTGCAAGAAGAGAAAAACGGTAAACAATTGGGGCAGTAGGAGAGTCCTAAAAGAGCATTATATCCATTAACCAATAAATTGAAAAAAATCTCAAAAACCCCTTGCACTAAAAAAAAAAATAGGTTATAATCAAGTCGACGCAAACGTTTGCATTAAGTAAAAATGAAAAGGCGTAGAGGAAAAATAACGAGGTGACAAAATGAAAAAACGTCAAAGCGGCGTGCTCATGCACATTTCATCCCTTCCGGGCAAGTACGGTATCGGATCTTTTGGCCAAAGTGCTTATGATTTTGTAGACTTCTTGGTTCGCACCAAGCAGCGCTATTGGCAGATTTTGCCACTGGGAACGACCAGTTATGGTGATTCTCCTTATCAGTCTTTCTCTGCTTTTGCGGGGAATACCTACTTTATCGATTTTGATATTCTGATAGAAGAAGGTTTGCTGAACGAGGCAGATGTCAAGGGAGCTGATTTTGGAGATGATCCTAGAAAAGTGGATTATGCAAAGATTTTCGATGCTCGCCGTCCAATCATGGAAAAAGCAGTAGCTCGCTTCTTGAAAGCAGAAGATCTGTCTGACTATGAGAGCTTTGTGGAGGAAAATGCAGCTTGGTTGGAAGTTTTCGCTGAGTACATGGCTATCAAAGAGCATTTTGATAATCTAGCTTGGACTGAGTGGCCGGATGAAGCGATCCGCCGCCGTGAGGCTGCTAGTCTCGCTTCTTATCGTGAGAAGCTGGCTGACAAGCTGACTTATCATCGTGTAACCCAGTATCTCTTCTTTAAGCAGTGGTTAAGATTAAAAGCCTATGCTAATGAACATCACATCGAGATTGTCGGTGATATGCCAATCTATGTGGCAGCTGATAGTGCTGATGTGTGGGCACAGCCGCACTTCTTTAAGACTGATGCTGTTGGCAAGCCAACTTGTGTGGCAGGCTGTCCGCCAGATGAATTTTCAGAAACTGGCCAGCTTTGGGGCAATCCTATCTATGACTGGGAAGCTATGGACAAAGATGGCTATGCTTGGTGGATTGAGCGTCTGCGTGAAAGCTTCAAGATTTACGATATTGTCCGTATCGACCACTTCCGCGGCTTTGAGTCTTACTGGGAAGTGCCTGCTGACTCAGAAACATCTGCTACTGGTAAATGGGTCAAAGGTCCAGACTACAAGCTCTTTGCTGCAGTCAAGGAAGCCTTGGGTGATTTGAATATCATCGCAGAAGACCTAGGCTTTATGACGGACGAAGTGATCGAGCTGCGTGAGCGTACTGGTTTCCCAGGAATGAAGATCTTGCAATTTGCCTTCAATCCTGATGATGAAAGCATTGACAGCCCGCATCTGGCGCCAAACAACTCAGTCATGTATACAGGAACCCATGATAATAATACTGTTTTGGGCTGGTACAAGGATGAGATTGACGACGCTACTCGCCAGTATATGGCACAGTACACCAACCGTAAGGAGTACGAAACAGTACCTCATGCAATGCTGCGCACAATCTTTGCTTCAGTCAGCTTTATGGCCATTGCGACCATGCAAGACCTACTGGAATTAGACGGTGCAGCACGGATGAACTATCCATCCACAATTGGTGGCAACTGGACTTGGCGGATGACAGCTGAAGAGCTGAATCCAATCGTCGAAGGTGAGCTTTACAGCTTGACCAAGACTTACCGTCGTATGAATACCGATTTAATTAACAAATAAAGAATAGCTAACTAGGCTTGAAGGGATTAATCATGTCAAACTTACAAACTTATATCAAAAATACTTATTCAAAAAATCTTGCTGATTGCAGCAACGAAGAACTCTATCTGGCTCTTTTAAACTACACTAAATTAGCCAGTGCTCAAAAGCCAGTCAATACTGGTAAGAAAAAACTCTACTATATCTCAGCAGAGTTCCTGATTGGTAAACTTTTGTCTAACAACTTGATCAACCTTGGACTTTACGATGATGTGAAGCAAGAGTTGGCAGATGCTGGTAAAGACTTGATCGAGGTAGAAGAAGTTGAGTTGGAACCGTCTCTGGGTAACGGAGGCTTGGGCCGTTTGGCTGCCTGCTTCTTGGACTCTATTGCGACACTTGGTCTCAATGGTGATGGTGTAGGACTGAACTACCACTTTGGTCTTTTCCAACAGGTTTTGAAAAACAACGAACAGACAACGATTCCTAACTTTTGGCTGACTGAGCAAAACTGGTTGGTTCGCTCTAGCCGCAGCTACCAAGTGCCATTTGCTCACTTCACTCTGACATCTACTCTTTATGATATTGATGTGCCAGGTTACAAGACAGAAACTAAGAACCGTCTTCGTCTCTTTGATTTGGACTCAGTGGATGCAGATATCATCACAGATGGTATTGACTTTGATAAGACAGATATCGCTCGCAACTTGACCCTCTTCCTCTATCCAGATGATAGTGACAAGCAAGGGGAATTGCTCCGTATCTTCCAGCAGTACTTCATGGTTTCAAATGGTGCTCAGCTGATTATTGACGAAGCGATTGAAAAAGGCAGCAACCTGCACGACTTGGCAGACTACGCTGTCATCCAAATCAATGATACCCACCCATCTCTGGTTATCCCAGAAATGATTCGTCTCTTGACTGAGCGTGGTTTGGATCTGGACGAAGCAATTGCTATCGTACAGAAGATGACTGCTTATACTAACCACACGATTCTGGCAGAAGCTCTTGAAAAATGGCCTCTGGAATTCTTGAAAGAAGTAGTGCCGCACCTGGTGCCTATCATCAAAGAGCTTGATAAGCGCGTGAAAGCTAAATACGCAGATCCAGCAGTGCAAATCATTGATGAGCACGATCGTGTACACATGGCGCACATGGATATCCACTACGGATACAGTGTCAATGGTGTTGCTGCTCTGCATACAGAAATCCTGAAAAATTCTGAGCTTAAAGCCTTCTACGATATCTACCCTGAAAAATTCAATAACAAGACCAACGGTATTACTTTCCGCCGCTGGCTCATGCATGCCAACCCACGCCTGTCTCATTATTTGGATGAGTTGCTGGGCCGAGACTGGCACCATGATGCAACTAAGCTCGAAGGCTTGTTGGAATTCACTGGCGCTGCAAATGTCAAAGAAAAATTGGAAGGTATCAAGGCTCATAACAAGCGTAAATTGGCTCGTCACTTGAAGGAAGCACAAGGCGTGGAAATCAATCCAGAATCTATCTTTGATATCCAAATCAAGCGTCTGCATGAGTACAAGCGCCAACAAATGAACGCTCTCTACGTTATCCACAAGTATCTGGACATCAAGGCTGGTAACATCCCTGCTCGTCCAATCACTGTCTTCTTCGGTGGTAAGGCTGCTCCTGCTTACACAATTGCACAGGACATCATCCACCTCATCCTTTGCTTGTCAGAAGTGATTGCTAATGACCCTCAAGTGGCTCCACACCTGCAAGTAGTTATGGTAGAAAACTACAATGTTACAGCGTCTAGCTTCTTGATTGCAGCTGGTGATATTTCTGAGCAGATTTCCTTGGCTTCTAAGGAAGCATCTGGTACTGGTAACATGAAGTTCATGCTTAACGGTGCTTTGACTCTTGGTACTATGGACGGAGCGAATGTTGAGATTGCAGAGCTGGTCGGCGAAGACAACATCTACATCTTCGGTGAAGATTCTGAAACTGTTATTGACCTCTATGCAAAATCTGCTTACAAGTCTAGTGAGTACTATGCACGTGAAGCTATCAAGCCGTTGGTTGACTTTATCGTCAGCGATGAAGTATTGGCAGTCGGTAAAGCTGAACGCTTGGAACGTCTTTACAATGAACTGATCAGCAAGGACTGGTTCATGACCCTGCTGGATCTAGAAGACTATATCCAAGTCAAAGAGCGCATGCTGGCGGACTATGAAGATCGCGATGCTTGGATGGACAAAGTCATCGTCAATATCGCCAAAGCTGGCTTCTTCTCATCTGACCGTACTATCGCTCAATACGAAGAAGAAGTATGGCACTTGAACAGCTAATATTCTTTGAATCAAAAAAGCCGAGACAGCAGTGTTTCGGCTTTGATTTTTGAATAAAATATGTGGATAGGGAATTAGCTATTGTGTGGGCTTCTGAAAAGGCGAAAGCCTCTTGGTCTTGTCAGCTTTTTCTTTTCGGTGTATAATAAGTGAAAATATTTCTTTACAGGAGGCGTTCATGAAAAAGAAACCAATTTACCTTTATGTTTTGCTGGGATTGTCAACCGTGGGAACCTTGTGGGGACTTTTTGGCAAGTTCACTTCTTCTGATGCTGGAGTGAAAAGCATTCTTAAGCAGATAGAAGAACCAGCAAAATCCCAGTATGCAACTTATTTTAGCAAGAGTGCAGAAGTGGCGAATTCGCTAGCCAATAATTTCTTTTTTTACGGGCACATCGTTCTCTTAATAGTGGCTCTTTTCTTCCTTTTTAGGAAAGATATATTTAAGGCCAATCTTGTCTACATTGCCGATGTTCTTGTGGGCTTGATTTCGACAGCCTATGCTTATGTGGTATCAAAGGGAATTATAGCTTCTTCTTTTTCAGACTCAACTCTTCTTTCGGCACAGATGACGGGACTGAATTTCTCCATCCTCCTGTCAGTGGTCATCAGCCTTATCTTCCTTTCCATCGTCGTCTTTAAGCTAATCCAGCAGCAGAAAGAAGCTGAAAAAGCAGAACTAGCTGCAAACGAATAAGATTTGACAAATAACAGATAAGTGCTTACAATTTTAAGAAGCAATATCTGTTATTTTTTAGAATGGAGAGTAAAATGACAAAGGTTTCCTTGGTTTACATCAGCCTGAGCGGCAATACAGAGAGTTTCGTCCGTCGGCTGACAGACTATTTGCTGGAGCAGCATCCAAGCCTAGAAGTAGAGAAGATTCATATCAAAGACCTGGTAAAGGAAGGAATTCCCTTTTTTGAAATGGACAATCCTTTTATCGCTTTTCTGCCGACTTATCTGGAGGGTGGCAATGGTGTGGACAATGGCGATGTAGAAATTCTGACAACCGATGTAGGGGATTTTATCGCCTATGGTCAGAATGCCAGCAAGTGTCTGGGGGTCATTGGCAGCGGCAATCGTAACTTTAACAACCAATACTGTCTGACAGCCAAGCAATACTCAGAGCGGTTCGGATTTCCGGTTTTGGCTGATTTTGAAATGCGCGGCATGTTGGGAGACATTAAGAAGGTTGCGGGGATTATTGAGGAGCTCTATCATATTGAAAAAAACGAAAACCAGTGAGGTTTTCGTTTTTTGATGTTCTAAATTAAGCTTACATCTTTTCTGGCGCTTCTACTCCTAGCAGACGTAGAGCTTCTTTGAGGACAACAGCTGTTGAGTAGCTGAGAGCCAGACGGCTGTCGCGTTCAGGGCTTTCATCCAGAATCCGCGTGTGCGCATAATATTTGTTAAAGGCTTGAGCCAAGCTAATAGCGTATTTGGCAATCAGTGATGGCTCATAGTTATCAGCAGCACGCTTGACAACGCGACCGAAGTCTTGAAGCAGCTTGATAATTTCCCAGCTTTCTGGATCGTTCAGGCTGTATGTAGCCTCTGCATCAGGCTGGAAGTTCGCCTTGCGCAGGATAGACTGGATACGAGCATAGGCATACTGGATGTAAGGGCCTGTTTCTCCCTCGAAGGAAACCATAGCTTCCAGATCAAAGTCGTAACCATTGCGGCGGTCAGTTTTGAGGTCGTAGAACTTAACTGCTCCTACCCCAACTGCACGAGCAACAGCTTCCTTGTCTTCCAAATCTGGGTTTTTAGCTTCAATCTGGCTCTTAGCCCGGCTGATAGCTTCTAACAGAGTTGGTTCGAGAAGGATGATATTTCCTTTACGTGTAGACAGCTTTTGACGGTTTTTAGTCACCAGACCAAAGTCAACGTGAATCATGTCATCGCTCCAGTCAAAGCCCATCTTTTTCAGAACGGCCTTGAGCTGTCTGAAGTGGTTGACCTGCTCTTGACCTACAACATAGACATTTTTGACAAA
Organism: Streptococcus sanguinis; assembly: GCF_003943655.1. Classification (GTDB taxonomy): domain Bacteria; phylum Bacillota; class Bacilli; order Lactobacillales; family Streptococcaceae; genus Streptococcus; species Streptococcus sanguinis_F. Next base: position 109,621 of record NZ_RJMM01000002.1, on the reverse strand, counting down.
GTTGTAAGTGCGAGCCCGGTAGATGGCTGTTGCGATATCCCGTGTAATGTAGAGGGTAGCGCCGTCTGATTTTTTAATCATAGCAGGCGGAAGGTTAAAGTCTTCCAAGTCTACAATGCTAGCTCCTTTGGATTCCTGCAGGAGACCCTTGTCTTCAAGGATTTGAATCCCTTCGTCCATCTTGTCATTGTAGAAGGCTTCACCGTTTAGGCTGTCAAATTCGACACCTAGGAGTTCGTAGATACGGTTGAATTCTGTCAGACTTTCATCGCGGAACCATTGCCAGAGCTCAGTTGCTTCTGGGTCGCCATCTTCCAGCTTCTTGAACCAAAGGCGGCCTTCTTCATCCAGAGATGGGTCGTTTTCAATCTCGGCATTGATACGCACGTAAAGTTTGAGGAGCTCGTCGATAGGGTTAGCTTCAACAGCTTCCTGGCTTCCCCACTTCTTATAAGCTACCATCAAGAGACCAAACTGTTTGCCCCAGTCTCCCAAGTGGTTGATTTTGATGGTGTTGTAGCCAATCTTGCGGAAGATGTTGGAAAGAGCGTCACCGATAACAGTAGAGCGCAAGTGGCCGACTGAGAAAGGCTTGGCAATGTTTGGACTGGACAGGTCAATGGTGATATTCTGATTATTTCCTTCGTTTTGCTGACCATAATCAGCTCCGTCTTTGATGACTTCTTTGATGACTTGGCCAGAAATTTCAGCCTTACTGAGGAAAAAGTTGACATAAGGACCAGTCGCAACGACTTTATCAAAATGCGCTGTGTCAATCTTTTCAGCGATATCAGCAGCGATGATTTGAGGAGCTTTGCGCTCAGTCTTTGCCAGAGAAAAGGCTGGGAAGGCGATATCGCCAAGTTCAGAGCTCTTTGGCTGCTCCAATAAATTTAAAATAGCGTCTTGATCAAGGCTGTCAATAACCTTGGCCAATTCGCCGGCAATCAACTGTTTGTTATCCATATTTGCTCCTTTGTGTCTTTTGTTATTATTTTATCACATTTTTCAAGGAATCTTCAATTTTTTTGGGAATAATTTTTGGGCTAATAGGAATTTTTCTGATATAATAAGAGGGATAAGAACCTGTATTTATAGATGGCCTTTTCATCTAAATGCTTCCTTCTCTGTTACTCTTGGTTAAAGTTTTTTGTTTATTCTCAGTATTCCTGCAAATCTTTGCCTAGATTGATGGAGAAGCAGTCTTTCATCGGATGGAGTATTCTTCATGAATGCAGCTTCTAAATATTCAATAATGAGGTAAAAATGAGAAAGAATGACCGTCATCAGTTAGTCAAAACGATGATTAAGGAGGAAAAGCTAGGAACGCAAAAGGAGATTCAGGATCGTCTGGAAGCGCAAGGGATTTATGTAACGCAGACTACCCTGTCGCGTGACCTTCGTGAAATCGGCCTGACCAAGGTTAAGAAGAAGGGGCTGACTTATTATGTTTTGGCGCATGAGACTGAAGAGATTGATTTTATAGAGTTTTTAGCCAAGCATGTGGAGAGTGTGGCCAGGGCAGAGTTTAGTCTGGTTCTTCGTACGGGCCTGGGAGAGGCAACAGTGCTGGCCAATGTCGTGGATAACTCGTTTGATAGCCGTATTCTGGGAACCGTTGCGGGTGCCAATACTCTTTTAGTAGTTTGCCGGGATCAGGCAGCGGCTCAGGAGATTGAGGAGCAAATACAGGAAGTGATGTAAGAATCACAGTTTTTTCAGGAAAAATGGAGAGGTTTGAGACGGATGTCCTGACCTCGTTTGTTTTTAGAAAGGATAGAGATGGCAGTAGAAAAGTTATCGCCGGGCATGCAGCAGTATTTGGATATCAAAAAGGACTATCCAGATGCATTCTTGCTTTTTCGGATGGGGGATTTCTATGAGTTGTTTTATGATGATGCGGTCAATGCCGCTCAGATTTTAGAGATTTCTCTCACCAGCCGCAATAAAAATGCAGAAAATCCCATTCCCATGGCTGGAGTTCCCTATCATTCGGCTCAGCAGTATATTGATGTTTTGGTTGAGTCAGGCTATAAGGTGGCGATTGCGGAGCAGATGGAAGATCCCAAGGAAGCCAAGGGAGTTGTCAAGCGGGAGGTGGTTCAGGTTATCACACCGGGAACGGTAGTGGATTCCAGTAAGCCGGACTCTGCGAATAACTTTCTGGTGGCTTTGGATTACTCAGACGGCCTCTATGGTCTGGCTTATATGGACTTGGTGACCGGTGAGTTTCAGGTGACCAGTCTAGAGGACTTTGTCTTGGTCTGCGGGGAAATCCGCAATTTGAAAGCTAGGGAAGTGGTGCTGGGCTATGCCTTGCCAGAAGTTGAGGAGCAGGTCTTGGCTGGACAGATGAATCTTTTACTGTCCTATGTACAGACGGCCTTGGACGATGTCCAGCTGCTGGGCGAGGAGCTGTCTCCTATGGAACGTCAGGCAGCAGGGAAATTGCTGGAGTATGTGTACCGGACCCAGATGAGGGAGCTCAGCCATTTAAAGAAGGCTCAGCATTATGAAATCAAGGACTTTCTGCAAATGGACTATGCCACCAAGGCGAGTCTGGATTTGACAGAAAATGCTCGCTCGGGCAAGAAGCACGGCAGTCTTTATTGGCTGATGGATGAGACCAAGACGGCCATGGGCGGCCGTATGCTGCGCTCTTGGATTCAGCGTCCGCTGATTGATGAAGCGCGAATTAGCCAGCGGCAGAATGTCGTCGAGGTTTTTCTGAATCATTTCTTTGAGCGGAGTGATTTGACGGAGAGCCTCAAGGGAGTCTATGATATCGAGCGGCTTGCTAGTCGGGTTTCATTTGGCAAGACCAATCCCAAGGATCTGCTGCAGCTGGCAGCTACATTGGGCAATGTGCCTCAGATTAAGGCTATCTTGCAAGGAATTGGCAGTCCGCATCTAGCTCGTTTGATTGAGGGCTTGGATCCTATTCCAGAGTTGGCGGGCTTGATTAGCTCAGCTATTTCGCCGGATGCACCCCATATCATCACCGAGGGAAATATCATTCGGACAGGTTTTGATGAGACTTTAGATCAGTATCGGCTTGTGCTGAGGGAGGGGACCGGATGGATTGCGGAGCTGGAAGTTAAAGAACGTGCCAACTGCGGCATCAGCAATCTAAAGATTGATTACAATAAAAAAGATGGTTACTATTTCCATGTGACCAATTCTCAGTTGGCTCATGTGCCTAGTCATTTCTTCCGCAAGGCGACCCTGAAAAATTCGGAGCGTTTTGGAACGGAGGAGTTGGCCCGGATTGAGGGAGAGATGTTGGAGGCGCGTGAAAAATCTGCTAATTTGGAATACGAGATTTTCATGCGGATTCGCGAGGAAGCTGGCAAATACATCCAGCGCTTGCAGGCCTTAGCACAAACGCTGGCAGCTGTAGATGTCCTGCAGAGCTTTGCTGCGGTGGCAGAACAGCAGCACTTAGTGCGCCCTGTCTTTACTGCAGAGCGCCGTCTGCAGATTGAAAAAGGCCGGCATGCTGTTGTGGAAAAGGTCATGGGTGCCCAAAGCTACATTCCAAATAGTATTCTGCTGGACCAGGAAACGGATATTCAGCTGATTACTGGCCCTAATATGAGCGGGAAATCGACTTATATGCGCCAGCTGGCTATTATCGTCATTATGGCACAGATGGGCTCTTATGTGCCTGCTCAGTCTGCCAGTCTGCCGCTATTCGATGCGATTTTCACTCGCATCGGCGCGGCGGATGATCTGGTATCTGGCCAGTCCACTTTTATGGTGGAGATGATGGAGGCCAATCGGGCCATTCGGCAGGCCAGCGAGCGTTCGCTCATTCTCTTTGATGAGCTGGGACGTGGAACGGCTACTTATGATGGGATGGCGCTGGCTCAGGCTATTATCGAGCATATTCATCACTATACTGGAGCCAAGACCTTCTTTGCCACCCACTATCATGAGCTGACAGCCTTAGAGGAAAGTTTGGAGCATTTGGAAAATGTCCATGTAGCAACCTTGGAAAAGGACGGGCAGGTGACTTTCCTGCATAAGATTGAGCCGGGTCCGGCTGACAAGTCCTACGGGATCCATGTGGCGAAGATTGCCGGACTTCCTGAGAAATTACTGGAGCGGGCGGATAGCATTTTGAGTCATTTGGAGAGTCAGGATACAGGACTAGGCTCAGAGCTTCCTACTGCATCCAGACCGAAGCAGTCGCAAGTGGCGGAGCAGATGTCTCTTTTTGCAGAAGGAACGGAAAATCCAGTCCTGACTGAACTACGAGACTTGGACATCTACAATATGACTCCCCTGGAAGTCATGGCAGCAGTGGCCGAGCTCAAGAAGAAGTTGTAAAAACAAAGAACAGACTTGTTAATGCCTCGAGTCTGTTCTTTTTGTTTCTCACGATTTGCTAGACAAACCGCTATTAATTTTTTGAATGTTGCGGTAGGTGTGGTAATAGATGATTCCTGAAATAATCAGATAAATGAGAGTGAATTCCCCAACGGCAGTCAGTGTCAGGCTGAGTATTTTTTCTCTTGGGAAAAATCCAGCTAGGTTAGCTAAAAGTGCAAAGGTCAGAATCATCACACCATAGTGACTGACAACGGAGCGCAGGATGCTCCAGTCTCTTTGAAAGAAGCTTCCGCTCCATCTGAAAATAGCTCCCATGATAAACCAGATAAGCATGCAGTAGAGCATGATGAGGGAAACATGGACATGCTGGATCAAAAAGAAGTGGCCGATAGGAGAGCGAGGATGAAGCGGTAGATAAGCTGGATTGTAAAAATAAGAAACAATCATGGAGAAGAAGAGACCGATGAAAATCCCTCCAATCCCTCCGAAAAAGAGTTCTTTAAGACGAGTTTTCATAATTGCAACCTTTCTTTGATAGATTTAAGATAGCGGCGAGACGAGTATGTCTGGTCGCCGTTTTTCAGAAATATTTGAATCAGACCATTTGGAGTTAGCTTGAGGTGGCTGATTTGTCGGCTGTTGATAATCTCCGACTGAGAAATCTGCAGGAAATACTCCGGCAGGACCTGCAGCAACTGATAAAGAGCTTGTTGAGCTCGATAGCTGTCTTTTGCTGTGCGGACCTGAACCTGACGATTTTCTGTATAGACTCGGTGGATTTCCTTAGCGTCCAGCAGATAGATGTTGTCTTCTTTCTTGACATGGATCTTGTCCTCTTTATCCAGATGTTGCGCAAAGTGGACCAATTCCTGAATGCTTTCAGTCATGAGACGAGCCTCAATGCTGACGGAGTCTTCGGTGACTTGAGAATCGATTCTTAGCTTAACTTTCATAACTTCCTCCTTTCACCTTTATTAAACCGCAACATGGCAGAGAAAACAAGCCCTTTTGACCATGTGGCAGCTATTTGTGTCTATCTGGTTTGGCTTGCGGGCAGAATGGTTAATACAAGTCTGCCTTCTGATAGAAAGAGCCCAATGTGTTATAATAGATAGCAGAACAAATACGGAGAAAAAGATGTCAAAAATTATCGAACTTCCAGAAATTCTAGCCAATCAGATTGCGGCCGGTGAAGTCATTGAGCGGCCTAGCAGCGTGGTCAAGGAGCTAGTGGAAAATTCAATTGATGCGGGTGCCAGCCAGATTACCATCGAAATCGAAGAAGCGGGACTCAAGAGCATTCAGGTGACGGATAATGGCGAGGGTATAGACCACGAAGATGTTCCTCTGGCCCTTCGCCGCCATGCTACCAGTAAAATCAAGAAGCAGGCGGATCTCTTTCGGATTCGGACACTGGGTTTTCGGGGCGAGGCCATTCCTTCCATTGCTTCTGTCTCGCGTTTTACCATTGAGACAGCGACTGAAGCCGGCCAGCACGGGACCCTGCTAGTTGCCCAAGGCGGTGAAATTGAAGAGCATGAGCCTACCAACAGTCCGGTGGGAACGAAAATCAAGATAGAAGATCTCTTCTTCAATACTCCCGCCCGGCTCAAGTATATGAAGAGTCAGCAGGCTGAGCTGTCCCATATCGTTGATGTGATTAATCGGCTTAGTCTGGCCCATCCGGAAGTGGCTTTCACCCTTATCAGTGACGGCCGCGAAATGACACGGACTGCCGGCAGTGGTAATCTGCGTCAGGCTATTGCAGGAATCTATGGTTTGGCAACAGCTAAGAAAATGGTGGAAATCTCTGCATCGGATTTGGATTTTGAAGTGAGTGGCTATGTCAGTTTGCCTGAGCTGACTCGTGCGAATCGGAATTATATTACCATTCTCATCAACGGCCGCTACATTAAGAATTTCCTGCTCAATCGCGCTATTTTGGACGGCTACGGCAGCAAGCTTATGGTAGGTCGCTTTCCACTCGCGGTCATCAATATTCAGATTGACCCCTATCTGGCCGATGTCAATGTCCATCCGACCAAGCAAGAGGTGCGAATTTCTAAAGAGCGGGAACTCATGGCCTTGATTTCGCAAGCTATTGCAACCAGTCTCAAGGAGCAGGATCTTATCCCGGATGCTTTGGAAAATCTAGCCAAATCAACTGTTAAGCGTGCGACTAAGCCCGAACAGACCAGCCTCCCGCTGAAAGAAAATCGCCTCTACTACGATAAGGAGCAGAATGACTTCTTCCTCAAGCCACAGGTGGCCGAGCAGCAGCTATCCTTCGAAGAATCAGCGGAGCCTATTCATGAAGCGACAAATGAAAAAGCAGAGCCACAACCAACTTCGGTCAAATTTGCAGAGAGAAAGCCAGTTAGCTATGACCAACTAGACCATCCAGAGCTTGATCAGGTCAGTCTGGAGCGGGCTGTGGATAAGTTGGAACAGGAAGAGAAGTCAAGCTTCCCAGAGTTAGAATATTTCGGCCAGATGCATGGCACTTATCTCTTTGCTCAGGGCAAGGGTGGTCTTTACATTATTGACCAGCATGCTGCCCAAGAGCGGGTCAAGTATGAGTATTATCGGGAGAAGATAGGGGATGTGGACAATAGCCAGCAGCAGCTCTTGGTGCCCTATATCTTTGAATTTCCAGCAGACGATATGCTGCGAATCAAGCAGCGGATGGAGCTGTTAGAAGATGCTGGCATCTTTTTAGAAGAGTACGGAGCCAATCAGTTTATCCTCCGTGAGCATCCCATTTGGTTCAAGGAAGAGGAGATTGAGGCCGGCATCTATGAAATGTGTGATATGCTTCTCCTGACCAAGGAAGTTTCCATCAAGAAATATCGAGCAGAGCTAGCCATTATGATGAGCTGCAAACGCTCCATCAAGGCCAATCACAGTCTGGATGACTACTCTGCGCGTGACTTGCTCTTTCAGCTATCCCAGTGTGATAATCCTTACAACTGCCCACACGGCCGACCGGTCTTGGTCAACTTTACCAAGTCGGATATGGAAAAAATGTTCCGCCGCATTCAGGAAAATCATACTAGCCTACGGGAGTTAGGGAAATACTAAACTCTATAGAAGATCAAACAGCCCTAGTCATGGAACTAGAGCTGTTTTTTAATGTTTGAGCTGAACCTGTGTTCCAGCAAGCAAATCAGCTGGATGTCGTTTGTCCTTGCGAAGCAGTCCCATCAGCAGAAAGATCAGGAAGAGAATCCCTGCTGAAGTTGACAAGAAAATTGACAGTCCATCAGCTTGATAAGCACTACGGATAGCTCCTATATGACCCAGCTGCCAAGGGAAAAACTTAATAGCAGAGCGCAAAAGGCTGTGGGCAAGGCTCCTATGCTTGTAAATCAGCTGTAAACCTGCCCAACGCTTGCCAAAACTGCCTTTTCTATAGTCTAGCCAAGCAAAGATAATAGTTAGAGGCAGGACTGAGGTAGAAAAAGCCAGAAGCTGGCTCTGGGCTTCAGTGAATGCAGGAATGCCTTTTAGAACCAGATTATAAAAGCCCGTAGCTAGTAAAAAAAGAGCAATGAGGTAGCCTGAGATGAAGAGCCAGTCGCCAAAGAGTTCTTTCAGACGCGTTTTGACAGGTATGGGATTGTCAGTTTTTAGTTTCATCTTTAGCACCTTCTTTCTTAGAATCCTCATCAAGGCCTATAACCTTGTCCAGATACTTTTTCTTGATTTTTAGCGCCTTGTTAATAGCCATTGCGGATGCGATTAAGAGGAAAAAGCTCAACCAGACTAGCGCAGTGAATTTTGCTGGAAAGCTAGAACCTGCGAAGAAGAGAAAGATAGCCAAGGCAGATATAAAAATATACAGAACCTGCCAGAAGCCATAAGATTTTACTTCCTTGTAGTAGCGATTTTTTTCGTCTTCTGAGAGGACGGGTTTTATTTCCGGCTTGTCGCTTTCTTCTAAAAGCAGATAATCTGTAGTCACTTGGAAAATCTTGCTCAGTTCTACAACTTTTTCGAGTTCTGGCAGTGCTTGGCCAGACTCCCACTTGGAAATGCTCTGACGAGAGACATTGATTTGTTCAGCCAGTTTTTCTTGTGACCAGCCTTTTTCTTTTCTTAGTNCAAATAATTTATCGGCGAGTTTCATGTTCGCAGCCTCCTTTTCTTTGCTAACTCTATCCTAACAGCTTTTATTTATCTTGAGAATACAGCTTCCTGTACATTTTGTCAACCAATGGTTGCACTTCTGTTTGCAGTTTCTAGACAGAAAATATGATATACTAGATAGGCAAAATGATAGAAAAAGAAGGAAGATTATGTACGAATATTTTAAAGGAATCATCAGTAAAATCACAGCTAAATATATTGTATTGGAAGTCAACTCTATCGGCTATATTCTTCATGTGGCCAACCCCTATGCTTACTCCGGACATCTCCATCAGGAAACCAAGGTCTATGTGCATCAGGTGGTGAGAGAAGACGCGGAGCTCCTTTACGGCTTTGCGACCGAGGAGGAGAAGCAACTCTTTCTTAGCTTGATTTCAGTCTCAGGTATTGGCCCAGTGTCTGCTCTGGCCATTATTGCGGCGGATGATAATGCTGGCTTGGTGCAAGCCATTGAGCAGAAAAACATCACCTACCTGACCAAGTTTCCTAAGATTGGCAAGAAGACAGCCCAGCAGATGGTGCTGGACTTAGAAGGCAAGGTAGTGGCGGCAGATGGTCCGACAGAAAGCAAGGCGCCCGTCCAGACTGTGGATAATCAGGAGCTGGAAGAAGCCATGGAAGCCATGCTGGCTCTGGGCTACAAAGCTGCTGAACTTAAGAAAATCAAAAAATTCTTTGAGGGCACGACGGATACAGCTGAAAACTATATCAAGTCCGCTCTTAAGATGTTGGTAAAATAGGAGAAAGCTATGACCAAACGCTGTGGCTGGGTAAAAATGAACAACCCCTTGTATGTAGCCTACCATGATGAGGAGTGGGGCAAGCCCCTCCATGATGATCAGAAGTTATTTGAATTGCTCTGCATGGAGACCTATCAGGCTGGACTTTCTTGGGAGACCATTCTGAATAAACGTCAGGCTTTTCGAGAAGCTTTTCATTTCTATAATGCCCAGAAAATTGCTCAGATGACAGATGCTGACTTGGATAGTCTTTTAAATAATCCTAATATCATCCGTAATAAGATGAAAATCTATGCGACCAGGGCTAATGCCCAAGCTTTTTTAGCTGTTCAAAATCAGTTTGGCTCTTTTAACGACTATATCTGGTCCTTTGTCGATTTCAAAACGATTGACAATCAAATTACGAACTACAAGGAAGCCCCAACTAAGACAGAGCTGTCAGAAACTATGTCCAAGGCTCTGAAAAAGCATGGCTTCAAGTTTGTCGGTTCCGTTTGTGTCTATTCATTCCTAGAAGCAGCTGGCCTTATCAATGATCATGAAAAGGATTGTGACTTCAATCCACATAAAAATACCGTTTGAGAAAGATTCTCAACGGTATTTTTCAATTTCTTCTTTTAGAGATTTTACTAGCTCTTTTTCATCGGCAAGTTGTAGTAGAGCAATCCCTTTTTTTATTAATTCGTTATCATTTTTGCAAATTCCAAGTCGAATCTGTGAAAGCCCGAGGGAATCATAACGTTTTTCTTTTTTTGACAAATCGTAAATGTACTTAGTAATTTCAGCGCATTCTCTCTTTAATCCATTATAAAGATAGATGGTAGAAAGGTTGACTAAAAGACCGATTTGTACATTATTCCCATAGCGAAATGATTGGTATTTCTTTATACTATTTAAAATCTTTTGGGTAAATTGTTTGATATTTTCTAAAGGGAAGAAATAAAGGATAGTAGAAAGAAGTCGAAAATCACTTTCATACCAAGTGTCCTGTTTTTCTAAATACGCCCAAATTTTATTGGTAGTAGCATTAACTTCTTTTGTCTCAGAAATTCCATTTTGTCTCAGATGAATAGTAATATTGATGCTATCTAAAGCATGTTTAATCGGAATATCGGAATGTTTACATAGATATGCCTCGCATTCTCTCTTTAATTGTAACAAACCTTTCGTCCCTACAATAGTCTCACCTTGGTTATAAAGAGAATTTAAAATTTTCTGTCTCTGACTAGGTTGATAATAATCACAAATGTATTTAAATTCTTCTAGTGTCATATCTATCTGGCGAAGTAAAAAAATCATGGTATCGAACTTTGGCACGACTTGTCCACTTTCAATTCGTGCCAAAGTTGAGCGAGCTAAAAAATCCCCACAAATTTCTTCTTGAGTCAGCCCTTTTGATTTTCTAATTTCTTTATAGATTTTTCCATAATCCCAGCGCATAAGAACCCTCTTTGAAAATGTTACTAAAAGCTACGTTTTGAAAAAATGTTTTAAAATAGTATATCATGAAATAGAAAGGAGGGCAAAGGTGGGAAAAACAAAGCGCAAATTTATTTTGCTAGTAATGATTATTGTTAATGTATTTCCATGGTGGTGGCCTTGGGAATAGGTCTAAATATGAAAGAGAGGAGGGTGAGCCCAAAAGGCTAAATAAGACTTTACATTAAATTATATTACCTTTGAAAACAAGTAGTCAGTGAGGTACTAAAAATGAGGAAAAGCAGAATAAAATGGTTTTATTCCGTTGTTTTGTTGGTATTTGTTTTATTTGCACCTGTAGCAAGTATCAGAGCTGATATAGTGAACAGCGGAGAGGTAAAAATACAAGGAGAGGTTCCACGATATACTGACCCGGCCAATCAGTTTTACTATAGATATACAGCGAAACCTTATGATTTTTATTATAATCCTTATACAGGTGAGTGGAAAATGGTTCAAGTAATACCCACTTTACAGCACATGGTAAATGTTATGTTTGATGGTTGGGCTAGATACGGACCGTGGGTACCGCGTGTTTATAGATAAGGAGGTAGCTGCTGTGAGAAAAGCTAAAGAAAAAGAGCTTTTACATCTATTGCAAGAAGTATACCATTTAGATACGACTAAAAAGGATGAGAAATTTTCACAGCTAATCTTATCTACTGTTTATAAGATTGAAAATGGTAAGAATGCTTCAATTGAGTGTGTCCGTCTAATCCCTTTTTTAAATCAGTATCTATTGTCTGCCCCTTCAAAAGAATTAGTAGACTTACAGACCTTCTTGCAAAGGGAAAGTAATTTTTACAGGGGCTGGATTAGTTTTTTTAGCTGGTTTTAGTTGTATTTAAAAGAACCTGGGACAAAAGTCCAACCTCAAATATAAAAAGCGAACAAAACTAGTTTTCTGGTAATCAGAATTCNGCTTTGTTCGCTTTTCGTATTTAATTATAGATTTGAAGGGCTTAATAATTAAGATTTTTAAAAATTGAAATCTTTTTGTCCCAAACTCTTTTTATTGGAATTTATCTCTCCATTATAAAAAGATTCAAACCATTTGCCAATAGCATTTTCCTAACAATCTAGTTATTCTGCATAACACCAGTCATTCTTAAAAGTTTTCCACAGCATGTTGACAAGTTTGTCAAGGAACTTGACAGCTCTTTTTATTTCCTGGAATGAAAATCAACTTTTTTAAGATTTTTTGTGATAAAATAAAGCCAATTCCGAATAGTAAGGTAGGAGGTTCTATGAAAGCAGAAATTATTGCTGTGGGCACTGAGATTCTGACCGGTCAGATTGTCAATACCAATGCCCAATTTTTATCTGAAAAACTGGCGAGTCTGGGGATTGATGTCTATTTTCAGACAGCAGTAGGGGACAATGAAAATCGTCTCCTCTCTGTTTTGGAAATTGCTCAAGGACGCAGTAATCTAATTATCCTGACAGGAGGCTTGGGCCCAACAGAGGATGATTTGACCAAGCAAACCTTGGCTAAATTCTTAGAGCGCGAGCTCATTTTTGATCCTCAGGCTGTGGAAAAGCTGGATCGCTTTTTTGCTAGCCGGCCGGATTATGCTCGAACGCCCAATAATGAGCGTCAGGCCCAGCTGGTCGAAGGCTCAACTCCGTTGTCAAATGCGACCGGCTTAGCTGTCGGAGGATTGTTAGAAGCAGACGGAGTGACCTATGTAGTCCTGCCTGGCCCGCCTAGTGAGCTCAAGCCCATGGTCAATAACGAGCTGGTTCCCCTCTTATCCACAGGTCAGAAATTGTATTCACGGGTGCTGCGCTTCTTTGGTATCGGCGAGAGTCAGCTAGTGACTATTTTGGCAGAAATGATTGAACAGCAGAGTGACCCCACCATTGCTCCCTATGCAAAGACAGGGGAAGTTACCCTGCGACTGTCCACCAAGGCTCTGAGTCAGGCAGAAGCCGACACCAAGTTTGAGGCTGTGGAAAAGGAAATTTTGGTACATAAGACTTTTGAGGGACAGTCACTGTCAGAGATTTTCTATGGTTACGGGGATGACAATTCCTTGGCACAGGTGGCTTTTGACTTGCTGAAGAGTCAAGGGAAGACGATTTCGGCAGCGGAGAGTCTGACAGCAGGGCTCTTTCAGGCGACCTTGGCTGATTTTGCTGGAGCCTCTTCCATTTTTTCAGGTGGCTTTGTCACCTACAGCATGGAGGAAAAGAGCCGGATGCTGGATATTCCGTTGGGAGACCTGGAGAAGCACGGTGTCGTTTCAGCTTTTACGGCTGGGAAAATGGCAGAGCAGGCTAGAAAGCTGACCGAAAGCGACTTAGCTGTCAGTCTGACAGGTGTGGCTGGTCCAGATTCGCTGGAAGACCATCCAGCAGGGACTGTTTTTATCGGCTTAGCAAGTGCTTCAGGAACAGAAATTATTAAGGTCAATATTGCTGGACGCAGTCGGCGTGATGTGCGGAAAATTGCTGTTCTGCACGCCTTCAACCTAGTACGAAAAACTTTATTAAATAGCTGATTTTTGGTATAATGACGAAGATGGCCAAAAGACATTTTAGAAAAAACAGGAGAAATAAATGGCAAAGAAACAAAAAAAATTAGACGAAATCTCAAAGAAATTCGGCGATGAGCGCCAAAAAGCCTTGGATAATGCTCTTAAAAACATTGAAAAGGACTTCGGTAAGGGAGCCATTATGCGTCTTGGCGAGCGGGCAGAGCAAAAGGTTCAAGTTATGAGTTCTGGCTCTTTGGCCTTGGATATTGCCCTTGGTGCTGGTGGTTACCCTAAGGGACGGATTATTGAAATCTATGGTCCGGAGTCTTCTGGTAAGACAACCGTTGCGCTTCACGCTGTTGCTCAAGCGCAAAAAGAAGGTGGTATCGCAGCCTTTATCGATGCTGAGCATGCTTTGGATCCGTCATACGCGGCTGCTCTAGGTGTTAATATTGATGAGTTGCTGCTGTCTCAACCGGATTCTGGCGAACAGGGACTGGAAATTGCCGGTAAGCTGATTGACTCAGGTGCGGTGGACTTGGTGGTTGTGGACTCAGTTGCAGCCCTTGTACCGCGTGCGGAAATCGATGGCGATATCGGTGACAGCCATGTCGGCTTGCAGGCTCGGATGATGAGCCAAGCGATGCGCAAGCTGTCTGCTTCTATCAACAAAACGAAGACGATTGCGATTTTCATTAACCAGCTGCGCGAAAAAGTTGGCGTTATGTTTGGTAATCCTGAAACAACACCAGGTGGCCGTGCACTGAAGTTCTATGCTTCTGTCCGTCTGGATGTCCGTGGCAATACTCAAATCAAGGGAACTGGCGATGACAAGGATACCAATGTTGGTAAAGAAACCAAGATCAAGGTCGTTAAAAATAAGGTAGCTCCGCCATTCAAGGAAGCCTTTGTAGAAATCATGTACGGAGAAGGTATTTCTAAGACAGGTGAGTTGATTAAGATTGCGACTGATTTGGATATCATCAAAAAAGCTGGTGCTTGGTACTCCTACAATGATGAAAAAATCGGTCAAGGTTCTGAAAATGCTAAGAAGTACTTGGCTGATCATCCAGAAGTTTTTGACGAAATTGACCGTCAGGTTCGTGTCCGCTATGGTTTGATTGAAGGCGATGAGCTAGCAGAAGCGGTTGGCAGCAAGGCTGACAGCCCTGTGGAAACGATGGAAGAAGTGACTCTGGATTTGGACGATGCCATCGAAATTGAAGAGTAATTTTGCAAAATAGGTCGCAAGACCGATGGTTTTTGTGATATAATAGACTACGATATTAGTATCGTGTAGCGAAAGGAGTACTTACATGATCACAATCTATACTGTCTCAAGTTGTACTAGTTGTAAAAAAGCAAAAACCTGGCTAAACGCTCATCAATTAACTTATAAAGAACAAAATTTAGGCAAAGAAGGCATCACCAAAGAGGAACTTCTGGATATTTTAACCAAAACAGAAAATGGTATCGCGAGCATTGTTTCATCAAAAAACCGCTATGCTAAAGGTTTGGGTGTTGACATTGAGGAATTAAGTGTCAACGAAGTTCTTGACATCATCATGGAGACCCCGCGTATTTTGAAAAGTCCTATCTTAGTGGATGATAAACGTCTCCAAGTTGGTTACAAAGAAGATGATATCCGTGCTTTTCTGCCACGTTCTGTTCGCAATGTTGAAAATGCAGAAGCTCGTCTGCGGGCAGCTCTCTAATCTTTGAATATAACTGAAAGAGTCGGGAAGAGAATCTCGGCTCTTCTTTTGGTTCGGGTTGACAGAGGGCTTTGGCGACTGGATGGATTGACAAGGGGCAGAACTGTGATACAATATCTCTGAGGAGGATGGAAGATGAAGAAAATTTTAGTAGGACTGGGATTGAGTGTGGCACTGCTAGCAGGCTGTGGACATAAAAAGACAGAGACGAATTCGAATGCGGCTGACAAGAAAGAAATCAGCAATAATCTGCCTATCATTGATAATGCCAAGCAGCAGGAAGTGATTACTCGAACGCTTGTTTTTCCAAAGGATGAACGAGGAAACCAGCAGAGTCAGACGGTGACTTATCAGGGAGAGCATTTTAAACGCTTGGTCATTGAAAGGCTGACTACGACTGATGATGAGATGAAAGAAGCCATCAAGCAAATGGGGCTGGAGGAAGCGCAGAAGTCGCTCAATGAGTCACTGGAGCAGGATGCAGACTATGTGCAGGCTCGTGGACTTCAAGGTTTCAGCGGTTCAGTGACAATTTTGAATGAGAACGAGCTGAAAATGACTTCCACCTATGACTTTGAGAGTTTGGATATCGAAAAAGCAGCGTCTATGCCTTATTTTCAAAATCTCAAGCTCAAAGAAATGATTAAGCTGACGCCAGAAGAATACATCAACAATCTCCTGATGAATGGAGCAGAAGAGCAGAAATAAGCTGCTCTTTTTTATTACATTTTAATGACAGAGTGACAATCAGTTTGACAGCGCCGTTTTTATAATGATATGATAAAATCAGCTCAATATTGAAGGAGATAAGACATGAGAAAATTAATTGTCTTTTTGCTGGCAGCTTTGGCCATCTTAACAGCCTGCAGTCAGCAGTCAAATAACAGTTCATCCTCACAGGGAGGGGCTGGAAAAGGAGATGTTGTCACTAAGTCCTATAAAACTGAGAAGCAATTAGAACATGGAAAAGAAACCAGGATCTTAACCGTCAGCTACAGCGGACAGAAGTATGATAAGGTTATCCTGCATGTCAGCAAGGCTATTCCTGACAACATCAAGGAAGCTCTGTCAAAACAGGATGTTTCCACTGTAAAGAAAGAAATGCTGTCTTTGATCGAGGAAGCACTGGGTCTGAAAGAGGCGGTGAATATCACCGGTCTTGACTTGAAAACAGATATGACAGCGGAAGAGATTTCTCTGGAGATGACTATCGATCCTGAGAATCTAGACTACGAAGCAGCCAAAAAGCTTCCAAACTACGCGCAGCTGTTTGAGCAGATCGAGACCCTGAGTCCGGAAGAATTGCTTAACAAGTTTAAGGGAAGCGACGGTGTAGAAGTGCCGTCTTCAAATTAGGAAGTTTCCATCCAGTTCTCTGAAGAGAGCTGGATTTTTGCTGGATTTTAGAGCCAGACTTCGGATAAATATTAGCTAAAGCTTATTGAAAAATTAGGAAAATTCGGGTGAATTAAATTTGTGAAAAGCCTATAATTATGCTATAATAGGGATATTCTAAAGAAAGAGGGTGTAATTGTGGGATTTACAGATGAAACAGTACGTTTTAATCTCGATGATTCAAATAAAAAGGAAATTAGCGAGACTTTGACCGATGTCTACAAGTCGCTCAATGAAAAAGGATACAATCCAATCAATCAAATCGTGGGATACGTACTCAGTGGTGATCCTGCGTACGTACCTCGCTATAACAACGCCCGCAATCAAATCCGCAAATATGAGCGCGATGAGATTGTTGAGGAGTTGGTTCGTTATTATTTGAAAGGACAAGGCGTCGATCTCTAATGAGAATTATGGGATTAGATGTGGGCTCGAAAACGGTTGGGGTTGCTATTAGTGATCCTCTTGGTTTTACGGCTCAAGGACTGGAGATTATTCCGATTCATGAAGATAAGGGCGAATTTGGCCTAGAGCGCTTGGGCGAGCTGGTGAAAGAGTATAAGGTTGATAAGTTTGTTATTGGCCTGCCTAAGAATATGAACAATACCAGCGGACCTCGAGTAGAGGCTAGTCAGGCTTATGGCCAGCGGGTTGCTGAGCTGTTTGGTCTGCCGGTTGACTATCAGGATGAGCGTCTGACGACGGTGGCTGCTGAGCGCATGCTGGTGGAGCAGGCGGACATTAGCCGCAGCAAGCGCAAGAAAGTTATTGATAAGCTAGCCGCGCAGCTGATTTTGCAGAATTATCTGGATCGAAATTTTTAGAAAAGAAATGAAGGAGACACTAGTATGACACATGATCATAACCATGACCACGAGCATGAAGAGCGTGAATTAATCACCTTGGTTGACGAGCAAGGGAACGAAACTTTATTTGAAATTCTTTTGACCATTGATGGTAAGGAAGAGTTTGGCAAGAATTATGTTCTTTTGATTCCGGCTAATGCGGAAGAAGATGAGAATGGTGAAGTAGAGATTCAAGCTTATTCCTTTACCGAAAATGAAGATGGCACAGAAGGTGACTTGCAGCCAATCCCAGAAGACTCAGATGCTGAATGGGATATGATTGAAGAAGTCTTCAATAGCTTTATGGAGGAGTAAGACTAGCCTAGTCTCATTTCTAGAAATGGACAAGTGCGGGTGAAAAGCTAGCTAAACTTGACAGAAGAAGGAAGTAGCCAAGCCTTGGCTCTTTTCCAGCGTGCATTATGATAAACATTAGAAAGAGGAGCGAGTTGCAATTCAGATTTGAATTCTGCTTCGCTGCTCTTTTTTGGGTAAGAAAATGAATGAAATTGAAGAATGGCTGAACAGCCGAATTGGTCTAAACTTTCGTTCGGGTCTAGGGCGGATGCAGCAGGCAGTGACTCTTTTGGGGAATCCTGAGCGGAGCTATCCAACGATTCATGTAACTGGTACAAATGGCAAAGGTTCTACTATTGCTTTTATGCGTCAGCTGTTTGCGGGGCATGGTCGCAAGACAGGGAGTTTTACCTCGCCTCATATGATTAGTATTCACGATCGGATTTGTATTAACGGTCAACCGATTGCTCCAGCTGATTTTATCCGTCTGGGTCAAGCGGTGCAAAAGATGGAGCAAGAACTGCTCAAAAGTCATGACCAGCTGTCCTATTTTGAAATTCTGACCTTGATTGCCTTTCTCTATTTCAAGGAGCAGGAAGTGGACATAGCCCTGATTGAGGTGGGAATCGGCGGACTCTTAGACACGACTAATGTCATTACGGGAGATATTGCGGTCATCAGTTCTGTGGGCTTGGACCATCAGGAGACTCTGGGAAGGAGCTTGACGGCGATAGCAGAGCAAAAGGCAGGGATTTTCAAGCCGGGGCGACCAGCGGTCATCGGGCCGCTGCCAGAGGAAGCGCGATTGGTTTGTGAACAGCGAGCTGAGGAGCTGGGAATAGAACTCTATCAGTATGGTCGTGATTTTTCTCTGACGAATCAGTCTTTTTCCAATTCGACTATGACCCTACCCAATCTTGAACTGGGACTTAAGGGAGGCTATCAGGAGGAAAATGCAGGGCTGGCTCTGCAGGCATTCCTGCTCTTCATGCAGCAGCAGGGCTGGGAGATAGATTCTGCTAAGATTCGGACAGCCTTGCAGGAGACTCGATGGGCAGGGCGTTTGGAAGAAGCCAGTCCAGGTATTTATCTAGATGGGGCTCATAATCTGCCTGCGCTGGGAAGGTTAGTAGAGTTTATCCAGAGCCAGAATGACAAAGAGTGCTTGCTTCTTTTCGGTGCTCTTAAGCGTAAGGACTATAGCGCTATGCTGGCTTATCTGCGAGAGGCTCTGCCAGATGTTCAGTTGACGGTTACTTCCTTTTCTGACGGAGATTCCCTTGGTCAAGCCGAAGCGGAAGGCTTCTTCTACATAGAGGATTATCGTCAGCTTATTCAGAATTTTCAGGAGAGGCAAAACGATAATCAGCTGCTTTTCATTACGGGCTCTCTCTATTTTATTGCAGAAGTCAGAGCTTATTTGACAAGTTTATAAATTGACCGCCGGAGTCCTGCTTTGGTACAATAAAGACAGAAGAAAAAGGAGAATACTATGGCGATTTCTAAAAAGTTAATGTTTTCAGGTCTAACTGCTGTGGCTGTTTTGGCTTTGACAGCTTGCGGCTCTAATCAGAACCAGACGGCACCTTCCTCTCAGTCTCAGTCAGTCGCTTCCAGCAAGACAGCAGAGTCTTCGTCGGTAGCTAGCACGTCAAGTGCGGCCAATAACAGCTCATCTGCTTCAGCGTCTTCTTCCGAGCAAGCAGCCAATGGTGAGCTGGATGGCAGCTACCAGACAAGTCATGAAGGCGATCAGCTGACCTTGCAGATTTCGGGCACTACTGGCCAGCTAACCAAGGTCGAAGCGGATGGTGATCAGGAAATTGAACAGGTTCAGATTGATGCTACCAACCAGACTATGGTCATTGGAGATGATGTCAAGCGCTATCGCATTGAGGGCAATCAGCTGACAATTGAGGATCTTTCCCAAGAGCCTTATGATGATGACACACTGGTCTTTACCAAACAATGATGAAAGAGCCCTGTCTTGAATAGGGCTTTTCCTTTTATCAGTTGTAATCTTGTAGTGAAATTTTGAGGATAGTGGTATTCAAAAGCTGTGCTTGGTTTTTCATCAGCCAGAAATACGATTTGCATTGATATAAACGTTGTTTTAAGGCAGTTTTACTGATATACTAGAATATATGCAATGAGATAGGAGAGTGTATGACTTTCAGGAAATTCCGCTTATTAATGTCAAAATACGGTTTCAGCATTATTATTATGCTGCTGGAGCTGGTCTTTGTCTTTGTTGCGTTTTTCTATTTTAATGAGATTGCACCCAACTGGCTGTCAGTGGTCATGATTGTCTTCCTGTATATTGGGACCATTTTAGCCATTGTCAACCGCAATATGCCGCCGGAGAGCAAGGTGACCTGGCTCCTGATTGCGGTGGTGCCAATCTTTGGCTTCCTGCTCTATCTGATGTTTGGCGAGCGACGGCTGTCTAAAAAAGAAATGATCCAGCTGGAAAATATGGACTCCATGAAATTTCGTGAGGACAACAGCTACGATCTTCGTGTCCAGCTGAAAAAGAAAAACAAGTCAGCCTACGGTATTATCAAATCACTGCTGAGTATGGACAATAATGCAGATGTCTATGACGGTACAGCTTCTCGCTATTTTCCCATCGGTGAGGCGATGTTTGAGGCCATGCTGGCTGATCTGCGGGCTGCTGAGAAATTCATTTTTCTGGAGTTTTATATCATCGATGAAGGACTGATGTGGAACAGTGTTCTGGATATCTTGGTCGAAAAAGCCTCGCAGGGCGTTGAAGTCAAGCTGCTCTATGATGATATTGGCTGCATGGCTACTTTGCCGGGCGATTATACCCGTAAGCTGCGCAAGATGGGCATCGAGGCTTATAAGTTTAACAAGGTGATTCCGCGGATGACGGTATCCTATAATAACCGTGACCACCGTAAGATTTTGGTGATTGATGGTCAGGTTGGCTATACTGGCGGTATCAATCTGGCTGACGAGTATATCAATCATATTGTTCGTTTTGGACACTGGAAAGATGGCGGTGTACGCTTGGAAGGTCGGGCAGTCAAGGCTCTGACGCGGCTCTTTCTCATGAACTGGTACATCAACCGCGGGGAAATCACAGACTTTGATAAGTACCATCTGGAAAATAAAGCTGTTGAAGGCAAAGGGCTTTACATTCCCTATGGCAGCGGGCCTAAGCCCATTTATAAGGGCCAGGTTGGCAAAACAGTCTATCAAAATATTATCAGTCAGGCTACGGACTATGTCTACATTACTACGCCTTATCTGATTATTGACTATGACCTGACGGAGGATATCAAGAATGCTGCTATGCGGGGAGTGGATGTCCGCATCGTGACTCCTTTCATTCCGGACAAGAAGCTGATTCAGATTGTTACCCGTGGAGCCTACCCAGATCTAATGGAAGCAGGGGTTAAGATCTTTGAGTACACGCCAGGGTTTATCCACAGTAAGAACGTGGTGGCTGATGATGAATTTGCTGTGGTAGGGACGATTAACTTTGACTACCGCAGTCTGGTGCACCATTATGAAAATGCAGTCCTGATGTACCATACGGAGAGTATCCCAGCTATCAAGGAAGATTTTGAAGCAATTTTTGAGGCTTCTGAGGAAATTCTTCCTGAAAATCTCGATAGCAGCTGGTATCGTCGCTTTATCAAAGAAATCATGCAACTCTTTGCACCCATGCTCTAATGCCAGAGGTTGGCAAATTCTGCAGCAATATACAGAAAATCTGAGGCGGAAGTCTCAGATTTTTTGCTTGTGCTTTTTCTAATCGTATTGAGATGTGTTCTTGTCATTTTTGCTTTTATACTGGGACAGATTTTTGCTCTGTTTTTACGAATGTAAAAAATAAAGGAATTTTTTAAGATGACAATGGAGAAAATTTCCAGTCAGCCGCTTGCTTATGAAACGAGAGAATATCGCTGTTTTCGGGAATT
This sequence comes from Streptococcus sanguinis, assembly GCF_003943655.1. Taxonomy (GTDB): domain Bacteria; phylum Bacillota; class Bacilli; order Lactobacillales; family Streptococcaceae; genus Streptococcus; species Streptococcus sanguinis_F. The sequence continues at coordinate 88,236 of NZ_RJMM01000002.1, read as the reverse complement.
GGAGGAGCTGGCTAGAAGCTATAATGCTCAGAAGAAGGGTCAAGAGAAAGCTGACAGGAGGACAGGAATTTGATATACTAGATGGGACTGATATCAAGGAGAATATTTTATATGCACGATACAACGGAAGAAAAAGTTTTAGAGGTTTCAGAGGAGCAGCTGACTAGGGCTGAAAGGTCTGAGCAAAAATTCATCAAGCCAGAGCCGACGCCCTATTTTTTGACGCTCTTGTGCAGTTTGGCTATCAGCCTGCTGAGTGTGGTCAATCCTTTTTTGACCAATCTAGCAACGAATTTACAAAGCCAGAACCTCTATGCCGGCTGGGCCATGACTCAGGGGCAGGTGCCTTATTCGCAAATATATGGAACTAGTGGCCTGCTTTACTATCTGATGGCTTGGACCAGCAGCCTGGCTTTTGGCCAGCTTTTGTGGATGGTCTTTCAGACGCTGGCTCTGTGGATGGCCGGACTTTTTCTGTACAAGACCTTGGTGCTCTTACAGCCTAAACAGGATCTATCGCGCAGCCTCCTGCTGCTCTTTTACCTGCTAGTCTTTGCCCTTGGATTTGGCGGTCTTTACTCTAGTATTTTTGTCCTGCCCTTTATTTTTTGGAATCTATCTTTTTTGGTGCGCTATCTGCAGGATTCAATCAAGGATGAAAAGTTCATTGCCTATGGAGCTTTTGGAGCCCTCGCTTTTATGATTGATCCGGTTTCCAGCCTAGTCTTCTACTCTTTGACTGCTCTGGTGCTTTTGGTCTACAATATCGCAGCCAAGCGTGCGGCTCGAGGCTTCTATCAGCTTTTAGCTGGTCTCTTTGGCTTCTCAGTGATTTTTTATCCTATCGGCTACTTTACTGTTGCTAATCGAACCTTTGGCCAGGCGATTAGTCAGGTGACCTATGCTTGGGATTCCATCAGCTTGATTGGCAGTCATAGTCTTTCTAATTTGATTTATTATGGCTTGCTGACGGTTGGTCTAGGTTTCATTTCTGCTTTGGGTGCTAATCTCTTTTCAAGAGAAAAGGGGCAAGCAACTAGCTTGCGCGTCTTGCGCTTTATCGGTCTGCTAGGACTCTTCATTACTGTCTTTGCAGCTTTTATCCTGCCAGATCAAGGCAGTTATCAACTGCTTCCGGCCCTGCCTTTTGCCATGATTCTTTTTGCTTTGTGGTTCAATAAAGGCAAGCAGCAGGCACCGGGGCGTCACCGCCGAGATCGCCGTCGTCCTACCATGTGGACTTCCTATCTCTCAGGCCAGTTCTTTCTGCCGCTCTTAGCCATCTTTTATCTGATTGGCTATCCTTTGGTCAATGAGTATATCCTTTCCAGCGGTGTATCTGCTGAAAGAAGTGAGGCGGCTCAGTATATTAAGGAAAAGACCAAGGATGGGGATACTATCTATGCCTGGGATACCTCGGCTAGTCTGTATCAAAAGAGCGGCCGCTTATCTGCTGTCTCTCTCTTGACTCCAACTTTGTATGTGGGAACGGCTGAAAATCGTCTAGGTCTTCAGAAGGGACTGGAAAACAGTCAGCCCAAGTATATTTTGGTTAACAATGATGTCAAATTGCTATCAGATGTGAAGCAGCTAATTTCCCAAAATTACAAGGAAGCTGACCTCAAGCTCAAGCATTTCAAGCTTTATCAACTTAAGTAGTAAAATCAATATGTTGTGTATAAAAAGAAAAAATAACTTTTTTGCCACAACATATTGATTTTTAATTTTAACGTGCTATAATGAGACTTATATCGACTGATTTAAAAAATACTGTTCTTTGGATAAACCGCTGTCGGAGATTTCTTGGGAATTTCTTAGCAGGCGGCTAGTCTGAAGAGACTTGATTTGTCCTAAGGGCAGGAAAAGGAAGTGTTCATGATGATTTTACGGGAAGAGAAGTTTGAAACTGCTCCAGCGATTTATGTGGAGAAGCGGGATGGCCGCAGGGTGGCTTTTGATGTGTCAAAGATCTATAAGGCTATGGTGCGGGCAGCTCAAGAAGTCGGTCCTCTGAATCCGATGCTGGAAGCCAAATTAGAAGCTATCACAGACCGCATTGTGGCAGAAATCAGCAGTCGTTTCGCTAAGTATGTCAAAATCTATGAGATTCAGAACATCGTTGAGCATGAGCTTTTAAATGCCAAGGAATACGCTATTGCGGAGAACTACATCACTTACCGCACCCAACGGGATTTTGAGCGCTCAAAAGCGACTGATATCAACTTTACTATTGACAAGCTTCTCAACAAAGATCGTACGGTAGTCAATGAGAATGCTAATAAAGACAGTGATGTTTTCAATACCCAACGGGATTTGACAGCTGGGATTGTCGGCAAATCCATTGGGCTTAAGATGTTGCCGCCTCATGTGGCCAACGCCCACCAGAAGGGGGACATCCACTACCATGATTTGGACTACAGCCCTTATACACCGATGACTAACTGCTGTCTGATTGACTTTGACGGCATGCTGAAAAATGGCTTCAAGATTGGGAATGCAGAAGTAGAGAGTCCCAAGTCTATCCAGACTGCGACAGCGCAAATCTCGCAAATCATTGCCAATGTAGCTTCTAGTCAGTACGGAGGTTGCTCTGCGGACCGCATTGATGAAGTTTTGGCGCCTTATGCTGAACTTAATTATCAAAAGCATCTCAAGGATGCGGAGCAATGGGTTTTGCTGGATAAGCAGGAAGAGTACGCCTGGGCGAAGACCAAGAAGGACATCTACGATGCCATGCAGTCACTGGAGTATGAGATTAATACTCTCTTTACCTCTAACGGTCAAACTCCTTTTACCTCGCTGGGCTTTGGTCTTGGGACCAATCGTTTTGAGCGGGAAATTCAGAAGGCCATTCTCAATATCCGTATCAAGGGACTGGGAAGCGAGCACCGCACAGCAATTTTCCCTAAGCTGATTTTCACCCTTAAGCGTGGGCTCAATCTTGAGCCGGGAACGCCTAACTACGACATCAAAGAACTGGCTCTGGAGTGTGCCACTAAGCGCATGTATCCAGATGTGCTTTCCTATGACAAGATTATCGACTTGACTGGATCGTTCAAGGTACCGATGGGCTGCCGTTCTTTCCTGCAAGGCTGGAAGGATGAAAATGGTCAGGAAGTCAACTCCGGCCGTATGAATCTAGGTGTCGTTACTGTCAATCTGCCGCGGATTGCGCTTGAATCCGAGGGGGATTTAGATAAATTCTGGGAACTCTTTAACGAGCGGATGAATATCGCTGAGGATGCTTTGGTTTACCGAGTGGAGCGGACTAAGGAAGCCAGTCCAGCCAATGCACCGATTCTTTATCAGTATGGGGCTTTTGGCCAACGCTTGGGCAAGTATGATCAGGTAGACCAGCTCTTTACTCACCGTCGTGCAACGGTTTCCCTAGGTTATATCGGTCTGTATGAAGTGGCAGCAGTCTTTTACGGCGGCGACTGGGAGACCAATCCAGAAGCCAAGGACTTTACGATTGCTATTGTCAAAGATATGAAGCGTAGGGTACAAGAGTGGTCAGATCAGTATGACTATCATTTCTCTGTCTACTCGACGCCATCTGAAAGTCTGACCGACCGCTTCTGCCGTTTGGATACAGAGAAGTTTGGCGTTGTTCCAGATATTACCGACAAGGAATACTATACTAACTCCTTCCACTACGATGTGCGTAAGAATCCAACGCCTTTTGAAAAGCTGGACTTTGAGAAGATTTATCCTGAAGTGGGTGCTTCAGGCGGCTTTATCCACTACTGTGAATATCCTGTGCTGCAGCAAAATCCGAAGGCACTGGAAGCTGTCTGGGACTATGCCTATGACCGAGTTGGTTACTTAGGTACAAATACGCCGATTGATCGCTGTTACAAGTGTAACTTTGAGGGAGATTTCACGCCGACCGAGCGGGGCTTCACCTGTCCAAACTGTGGCAACAGCGATCCCAAGACGGTCGATGTGGTCAAGCGGACCTGCGGCTACTTAGGAAATCCGCAAGCCCGTCCAATGGTCAATGGCCGACACAAGGAAATATCAGCTCGGGTCAAGCACATGAATGGCTCGACTATTAAGTACGAAGGAAATTAAGATGGGAAAGTATCAATTGGATGACAAAGGAAAGGCTCAGGTGCAGCGTTTCCATGAAAAACATTCGCAGGGCGGCAGCAGCAAAAAAGAACGATTAGCCAAACTGCGTCAGCAATTTTTAGAAAAGAACAAGAAAGAATAGAAGTCAGAGTGGGGCGCAAGGCGGCCTCACTCTCTTCGTATCAGGAGGTACTATGGAGCTGAGACGACCGGAACTAGGAGACAAGGAAAAGATTTTAGAGATGCTGGCTGACTTTGAAGCGGCTGGTAGCCGACAGGATGGCTTCTTTGGCGGAGCGGATTTTGTCTACGAGGACTGGCTGGAGACTATTCAGCTAGCTGAGGTAGGTTTAGGCTTGCCGCAAGGTTTTGTTCCTTACATCCAACTAATCTCTTTTGCTGCGGATGGTCAGGCTGTGGGCTTTCTCAACCTGCGTTTGCGGCTCAATGACTATTTGCTCCAAGAAGGCGGGCATATCGGTTATAGTATCCGTCCCTGTGCGCGTGGCAAAGGACTCGCAAAAGAGCAGCTGCGGCAGGGCTTGCAAGTAGCCAAAAGTAAAAATATAAAACGAGTCCTAGTGACTTGCGATTGTGACAATGAAGCCAGTCGAGCAGTGATTCTGGCTAATGGCGGAGCTTTAGAGGATATTCGAGGCGGGAAAGAGCGTTATTGGATTGATATAGATTGAGGAAAGCCTATGAGGTTACGACGACCAACTTTAGAAGATAAAGACGCGATTTTGGAGATGATTGCTGAGTTCGATGCTGCAAAATCCTATATGCACGGTGGTATGGGGTCTACTTGGAAGCGAGCAAAGGATTATGAGGATTGGTTAAAGATTGTAGAACAGCAGGAGGATGCTGCCAAGCTGCCAGCAGACTGGGTTCCTGTCATCCAATTTTTGTCCTTTGATGAGACCGGCTTGCCTCTGGGATTTTTAGCTCTGCGCTTGTCCTTAAATGACAAATTATTTGTGGAGGGTGGGCACATTGGCTATTCTATCCGGCCTAGTCAACGCAGGAAGGGCTTGGCTAAGTTGCAGCTAGAGTTAGGGCTGACAGAGGCTCGAAAGCAAGGACTGGAACGAGTGCTGATTACCTGTGATGAAGATAACGAAGCCAGCCGACGCACGATTCTCTCCGCTGGCGGTGTTTATGAAAATACAATAGACAGAAGTCAGCGTTACTGGATTGATGTCGATTAAGGAGGGAACATGGAGCTAAGAAGACCAACTTTGGAAGATAAAGACGCAATTTTAGAGATGATTGCTGAGTTCGATGTTGAAAAATCCTATATGCACGGTGGCATGGGCTCCACTTGGAAGCGAGCAAAGGATTATGAGGATTGGTTGAAAATTGTAGAACGGCAGGAAGATGTGGCAAACTTGCCAGCAGGCTGGGTTCCTGCCATCCAATTTTTGTCCTTTGATGAGACTGGCTTGCCTCTGGGTTTTTTAGCTCTGCGCTTGTCCTTGAATGACAAATTATTTGTGGAGGGTGGGCACATTGGCTATTCTATCCGGCCTAGTCAACGCAGGAAGGGCTTGGCTAAGTTGCAGCTAGAGTTAGGGCTGACAGAGGCTCGAAAGCAAGGATTAGAACGAGTGCTGATTACCTGCGATGAAGACAACGAAGCCAGCCGCTGCACGATTCTCTCTGCTGGCGGTGTTTATGAAAATACAATAGACAGAAGTCAGCGTTACTGGATAGAGTTAGATGGGGAGGTGTCATGAACAATCCCAAACCTCAAGAATGGAAAAGTGAGGAGCTGAGCAAGGGGCGAATCATTGACTATAAGGCTTTTAACTTTGTAGATGGCGAAGGTGTTCGCAACTCCCTTTATGTCAGCGGCTGTATGTTTCACTGTGAGGGCTGTTATAATGCAGCAACTTGGTCTTTCAACGCTGGCATTCCTTATACCCAAGAGTTGGAGGAACAGATTATGAAAGACTTGGCGGAGCCTTATGTGCAGGGGCTGACCCTCCTAGGCGGCGAGCCTTTTCTCAATACAGGCATTCTCCTGCCCTTAGTCAAGAGGATTCGGAGAGAGCTTCCGGACAAGGATATCTGGTCTTGGACGGGCTACACCTGGGAGGAGATGATGCTGGAAACGGAGGATAAGCTGGAGCTGCTGAGTTTGATTGACATCCTAGTGGACGGCCGTTTTGACCTTACCAAGAAGAATCTCATGTTACAGTTTCGTGGATCTTCCAATCAGCGCATCATTGATGTGCAGAAGTCCCTTCAGTCAGGCAAGGTAGTCATCTGGGACAAGCTGAATGATGGCCTCCAGGCCTATGAGCAAGTTGACAGGGATAAGATGCTTTAAAAACTAAGTAAGATACTTATATAAAAGAGGTTTTACCTCTTTTTTTCTGTTGTCAAAAACAGTATAAAATATCGGTTTTTCGAGAGAAAAGAAAGAATTTACCGAAAATTAATACAGACTGTCCTTTTTTGTCAACAAATTTTGGGAAAAACTAAAATATTTTTAAATATTTTAGTGTATCATAATGCATTTATGATATAATAAAATGTATTTATATCTCAGGGGAGAAAAAGGGAGAATTATGAATCAACATAGGAGAAATGTGCCTGCTTCTAAAAAGGGGAAGAAGCTGAGGCTCTTTAATGCAGCTTTACTGACATTGGTAAGCTTGGTTTCAGGTTTGCTTGTTTTTTCTATATTTAAAAATAATGTTCTGGCGTTTCATTACCTGAACCTTATTTTGTCTGCTCTTTTGGCGGCTGTTATTTTACTGGCAGCCTTCTTTGTATGGAAAAATAAGTTCAAAGTCCTGACCACGGTGCTTTTGCTTGTGACCTTGCTGGTATCCTCAGGAGCTATGTACGGGGTCAAGGAGCTGATGGACTTATCTAGAGGAGTGAACTCCACTTCAAATTACTCTGAAATTGAAATGGCGGTTTATGTCCGAGCAGACAGCGATAAATCAGATGTGACTCAACTGAAGAAGCTGACAGCTCCGACTGAAAATGGGGATAAGGACAATGTGACAGCTCTTCTGGAGCACATCAAGAAGACTAAAAAGACAGAACTAACTGTAGAAAACAGCTCGTCATATATCGCAGCCTACAAGGCCCTCATCAATCAAGAGACCGAGGCCATTGCCCTCAATAGCTCGTTTGGAGATATGCTGGCCTCTCACGATGCTGACTATGCTTCAAAGATAAAGAAAATCTATACTTATAAAATTACTCGTCAAGTAGAGACAGGCAAGCGCAGCGATGCTGCTGATGCGGATGTCTTCAATATCTATGTCAGCGGTATTGACACTTATGGCTCGATTTCATCTGTCTCTCGCTCAGATGTCAATATCATCATGACGGTCAATCGCAAGACCAAGAAAGTCCTCTTGACGACAACTCCTCGTGATTCTTATGTGGCGATTGCAGATGGAGGAGGCGAACAGATGGACAAGCTGACCCATGCAGGGATTTACGGAGTAGATGCTTCTGTCCATACGCTGGAAAATCTTTACGGTATTCGCATTGACTACTATGTTCGTCTGAACTTCACTTCCTTCCTCAAGCTGGTAGACCTGTTGGGAGGGATTGATGTTGAAAATGACCAAGAATTTACCAGCAGACACGGCAATCATCATTTCCCAGTAGGGAAAGTCCATATGAACTCAGATCAGGCACTTGGCTTTGTTCGCGAGCGTTACTCTCTTCAGGGGGGCGACAATGACCGCGGAAAAAATCAAGAAAAGGTTATCGAAGCAGTCATTAAAAAGCTGACTTCAACCAGTGCTTTGAAGAACTACAACGAGATTATTTCCGGCTTGCAGGACTCTATCCAGACCAATATGGAGCTGCCTGTTCTTATGAATCTGGTCAATACCCAGCTGGAGTCAGGTGGAAACTATCAGGTTCAGTCACAAGCTATCAGCGGAAACGGACGCATGGATCTACCATCCTACGCTATGCCAGATTCCAATCTCTACATGATGGAAATCCAGCCAGAAAGCCTTGATAATGCTAAGGCAGCGATTCAGCAGGTAATGGAAGGGAAAACACCATGATTGATATCCATTCTCATATTATCTTTGATGTGGACGATGGTCCTAAGAATTTTGAGGATTCCAAAAAACTGCTGGAAGAAAGTTATCGACAGGGAGTTCGGACTATTATCTCTACCTCTCATCGCAGAAAGGGCATGTTTGAAACGCCTGAGGAGACCATTAGAGCTAACTTTAAAATGGTAAAAGAACTGGCAGAGCTTGTAGCGCCTGACTTGACGGTTCTCTATGGGGCAGAGATTTATTACACCAGTGATGTGGCGGATAAGTTGGAAAAGGGGATTTTCCCCAGTCTAGCTGGCACACGTTACGTGCTGATTGAGTTTAGCATGGCAACGCCTTATAAAGACATCCATGCAGGTCTGGCTCAGATTTTGCGCTTAGGTCTAACACCTGTCCTTGCTCATATTGAGCGCTATCACTGTCTGGAAAATGATGAAAAGAAGGTGCAGGAACTCATTAATATGGGCTGCTATACTCAGATTAACAGCTCCAGTGTTCTAAAACCTAAGCTGCTTGGAGACTCGCATAAATTTATGAAAAAACGGGCTCAGTTCTTTTTGGAGAAGGACTTGGTCCACTTTGTTGCCAGCGACATGCACAATCTAAGCCAGAGACCGCCCTTTATGAAGGAGGCCTTTGACATCGTCGCTAAGAAATACGGTTCTCGCCGGGCAGAAGCCCTCTTTGGCGGCAACCAAGCATTATTATTGAAAAATGAATTGATTTAGGGGAAAAATGGAAAAACAAGAAAAGCAAATCGTAGAAATCGATATTTTGTCCTTGCTGAGAGCCTTATGGCTGAAAAAGTTCACCATCGTATTGGGAGCGGTGCTCTTTTCTTTGCTGGCTTTTGGCTACAGCGTCTTTATTGCTAAGAAAATGTATCAGAGCACCACACGCATCTATGTGGTCAGCCGTCAGAACGAAACACAGGCAGCTTTGACTAATCAGGACCTGCAGGCGGGTTCATACCTCGTTAAGGACTTTAAGGAAATCATTCTGTCACAGGCGGTTCTGTCACAGGCAATTAGTGAGTTGAAACTGCAAACGTCACCAAGAGAGCTGACGCGTCACATCACCGTTTCCGTTCCGGCGGATACTCGTATCGTTTCGATTACGGTTAAAGATGACAATCCAGAGGAAGCGGCTCGCATTGCCAATGCCTTTCGGAATATCGCTGCTGAGAAAATTATTGAAGTGACAAAAGTTTCTGATGTGACAACTTTGGAAGAAGCAACAGTCCCAGCAGAGCCTTCTTCACCAAATATTCGGCGTAATGTTATCTTAGGATTTTTAGGGGGCAGCGTCCTGATGTCGATCTTTATCATCGCTGTCGAAATCCTGGATGATCGGGTGAAGAAGCCAGAGGACATTGAAGAAGTCATGGGCTTGACGCTGTTGGGCGTTATCCCAGATATGAACAGAATGTAAGGGAGAGAAAATGGCAACCTTAGAATTAGTTAGGAAAAAAAGGAACCTTGTAAAACTAACCGAGGAATACTACAATGCTCTAAGTACTAATGTACAGCTGAGTGGCGCCAATATCAAGATGGTCGAAATAAGCTCGGTGACGGCAAATGAAGGAAAGTCTACAACCTCAGTGAATCTCGCGGCCGCCTTTGCCAGAGCTGGTCATAAGACCTTGATGATCGATGCGGATATCCGCAACTCAGTCATGTCTGGTGTGTTTAGCAGTCAGAGAAAAGTATCAGGACTGACGGACTATTTGTCAGGACAGGCTGCCCTGCACGAAGTCATCAATGATACAGATCTGGACAACCTAGATGTTATCTTGTCTGGTCCAGTATCACCTAATCCGACTGGGCTTTTGCAAAGCAAGCAGTTTGATGCGCTTTTGACGGACTTACGTGTTCGTTATGACTACATCATTGTGGATACTTCACCGATTGGTCTGGTCATTGATGCGGCTATCATCGCTCAGAAATGCGATGCAAGCTTCTTGGTGACACAAGCAGGTCATATCAAACGAAAAGCAGTGATGAAAGCTAAAGAGCAGCTGGAACAAACGGGAACTCCTTTTTTGGGTGTTGTCCTCAATAAATATAACATTGATTTGGAACGCTATGGCGCCTACGGAACTTATGGGGGATACGGCAGCTATGGCAATTATGGGAAATAGGGATTAAAGAGTTTTAGGATAATTGGGAGATTAGGAACATGACAAGAGCGAGAAAAAGAGTCATCTTAATTATTGTTGATATTATTTTGCTCAGTATAAGTCAGGGGATTTCAAAATTCTTCTTAGCAAAATATGTCGGGATAACGGATTTGTCTTTTGTCTCTATTTTAATGGGGATTATTATACTGTATTTGACATTTGCAACACTGTCGAATGTCTTTTCTACCATTACAAGGTATACAGATTATAAAACAATGTTTCGAGTGGGGGGCTCAATTTTGGGAGCTTACTCAATTGTATACATTGCAGAGAAAATTTTTTATGAATCCACAAACAGTAGATATATTGTCCTTTCTATGCTGCTATCATTTTTGTTGGTTATTGCTTCAAGGCTGACTTGGCGGGAGATTCATGAATTCGTGCAGCACCCGTCAGCCTTACTGGGTAAGAAAGTAGATGGGACGAAGACCCTTGTTGTTGGTTCAGGGGATGGTGCTAGTCTCTTTATCAAGACAGCCCAGCAAAAATCAAAAGATTTAAAGATTGTTGCGATTGTAGATGATGATAAGAATAAGCAAAATACCTATCTTCATGGAGTAAAAGTTGTAGGAACAACCGAGCAGATACCTGAAATTGTGGGAAATTATGAAGTCGAACAAATTGTCATTGCCATTCCTTCATTGGCTCCGGATGATTACGAGCGAATCGTAGAGTACTGCCAACAAACGGAGGTCAAGGTCAATGCCATGCCTAAGTATGAACAGGTGATTACGGGGAAACTATCTGTCAGCAAACTTCAGGAAATTGATATTGCAGATCTGTTAGGGCGTAAAGAAGTTAAGCTGGATCAGCAAAGTTTGAAGTCCAATATTAAATGCAAGACAGTTCTTGTTACGGGGGCCGGTGGGTCTATCGGCTCGGAACTTTGCCGTCAGATTGCTCAATTCTGCCCAGCTAGGCTCCTGCTTCTAGGTCATGGANAAAATTCAATTTATTTGATTCATAAGGAGCTGTCAAGCCGTTATAAAGATGATATTGAGCTGATTCCAATCATTGCAGATATTCAAGATAGAGAGAGGATTTTCCATATTATGGAAACCTATCGTCCTGATCGAGTATATCATGCAGCAGCTCACAAGCATGTTCCCTTGATGGAGTATAATCCGACAGAAGCGGTGAAAAACAATATCTACGGCACACGAAATGTAGCAGAAGCAGCAAAAGCAGCTGGTGTCGCGAAATTTGTCATGATTTCTACAGATAAGGCGGTTAACCCGCCTAATGTTATGGGGGCAACTAAGCGTGTAGCAGAAATGGTCGTAACCAGTTTAAATGAAGAAGGAAAGACTCTTTTCTCAGCTGTCCGCTTTGGGAATGTTTTGGGCAGCCGAGGTAGTGTTGTTCCTTTGTTCAAGGAGCAGATTGCCAAGGGAGGTCCTATCACCGTGACGGACTTTCGAATGACACGCTATTTCATGACGATACCAGAAGCCAGCCGCTTGGTGATTCAGGCTGGAGCCTTGATGCAAGGGGGAGAGGTTTTTGTCTTGGATATGGGCGAGCCTGTGAAAATTTTGGACCTAGCTAAAAAGATGATCACACTCAGTGGCCATACTGAAGAGGAGATTCAGATTCAGGAAGCAGGCATTCGACCGGGCGAAAAGCTATATGAAGAGCTCTTGTCTGCCAAGGAAAAGGTCAATGATCAAGTCTATGAAAAGATTTTTGTAGGGAATGTTCAGTCGCTGCCTAAGATAGAGGTGGATTCCTATGTGGACTCTCTTCTGTCTCTTGGTGCAAATGACCTCAAGGACAGCTTGGTAAAGTTTGCACAACAATAAGTTTTTAGGATAATCATGTATAAATTTTTTAAACGAACATTAGATATAGTCTTGTCATTCTTAGGAATGATTGTCTTATCACCGTTTTTTCTGCTTCTAGTACTCGCTATTAAATTGGATTCAAAAGGACCAGTTTTGTTCAAACAGAAGCGGGTCGGTCTGCATAAGAAACATTTCTATATTTTGAAATTCAGAACGATGCGAATTGACACACCTAAGGATATCCCAACTCATTTACTGGAAAATCCTGAGCAATGGATTACAAAGGTTGGGAAGTTTCTTAGGAAGACGTCTCTGGATGAGTTGCCTCAGATTTGGAATATTTTTGTGGGTGACATGAGTATCATAGGTCCAAGACCGGCTCTTTGGAATCAGTATGATTTGATTGAAGAGCGAGACCGCTATGGGGCAAATGATGTTTTGCCAGGTCTGACGGGATGGGCTCAGATTCACGGGCGAGATGAGTTGCCGATTGCCAAGAAAGCTGAATTGGACGGCTACTATGTCCAGCATTTGTCTTTTGGATTGGATGTCCGCTGTTTCTTTGGGACCATTAAGAGTGTTGCTAAGAGCGAAGGCGTTGTCGAAGGCGGCACGGGAAATATGGAAAAGAAAGATTAAAGGCTGATGAAAAGAATATTAATTACGGGAGAGGGTAGCTATATCGGCCGGAGCTTTAAGAGGTATGTTTCTTCACGGGAGGATGTTCAGGTTGATGAGCTGGACGTCCGCGGAGAAACCTGGAAGGAGAAAGATTTTTCGTCTTTTGATGTAATTTTGCATTTGGCGGCGATTGTTCATATCTCCAACCCATCAAAAGAGATGGAATCGGTATATAATCAAGTCAATACTCAGCTACCTTATGAATTGGCTCAAAAAGCTAAAGGCGAAGGTGTCAAACAGTTTATCTTTATGAGCAGCATGAGTGTCTATGGCGAAATTTTGGGAGATCGGGTTATCACAAAGGAGACACAAGAGAGTCCTGATTCTTTTTATGGCAAAAGCAAACTAGCTGCTGAGCAACTTCTAGCGGAATTGGAGAGCGAAGATTTCAAATTAGCAGTTTTACGGCCGCCCATGGTTTATGGTCATCAAACTAAGGGAAATTATAAGCGACTGTCAAAGTTGGCTCAGAAGCTACCAGTCTTCCCTTTGGTTCAGAATGAACGTAGTATGATTTATATTGATAACCTTTGTGAGTTTATCAGACTGATTGTTCAGAATCAAGACAGCGGTGTTTTCTATCCTCAAAATCAGGACTATGTCAATACCTCTCAGCTAGTCAAAGAAATAAAAAGGACTCATGGTCAGAGAGTAGCCTTGCTGCCTGCATTTAACTGGATTTTAAAAAGACTATCTCGCCATGTTTCGACTCTGAATAAACTGTTTTCAGATTTAACTTATGAAAAAGAGATGTCTAGCTATCCTCAGTCTTATCAGGTGGCAGATTTTAGGAGGTCTATTGAGAGGACGGAGAAGGGAAACTAGTTTAGGATGATTGGGGGGATTGTTAGTGAAGTTTTCGGTATTGATGTCTGTCTATCAGAAGGAGAATCCGGATTTCTTAAGAAAGAGCCTAAATAGCGTTCTTATAGAGCAGAGCCGCAAGCCAGATGAGCTTGTCCTTGTAGAGGATGGGCCGCTGACAGAAGAGCTGTATCAGACGATTCAAGATTTCAAGGAAACATTTCCAGAGATGAAAGTTCTACCTTTAAAGGAAAATGTCGGATTGGGAGAAGCTTTGCATCGGGGTGTTGAGGCTTGCTCTTATGACTGGATTGCTAGAATGGATACAGATGACATTGCGACACCGGACCGTTTCCAGCAACAAGTGGACTATATTGAGCAGCATCCGCAGTTAGATGTTTTGGGTGGCAATATCATAGAATTTGATTCGGAACCAGATCAAATAGTGGCAGAGAAACAAATGCCGCTTTCCCATGAAGAGATTATCAAAAGGTTGCAGCGGAGAAATCCTTTCTGTCACATGACAGTATTTTTTAAGAAATCATCTGTTTTAAAAGCAGGCAATTACAAGCCCTTGCCTTTAGTGGAAGACTATTATCTTTGGGCGAGAATGGCTGCTCAGGGCTGTCGTTTCGCCAATCTTAATCGGGTCTTGGTTTATGCTCGCGTCGGAAATGGCATGCATACGAGAAGAAGCCAGACAGAGCAGATTGCCAGCTGGAAAGTAGTCAATACTTTTTTGCTGTCACATGGTATGTTGAACCGAGGGCAATATTATCAAAACATGTTGATGATTCGTGCTTTTGTGGGAACGCCTATTTGGATAAAAGCGTTTATTTATAAGTATTTGCTTAGAAGGAAGTAATCTTCTTCACAGACAGAGCAGTCTAGCTTAGACAGGGAGAAAGCTAGGAGTTAGGGGGATATAGGATGAAAAGTTTAGGAAGGAGGGAGAAATGATTTCTGTCGTGATGGCGACCTATAATGGGGCGGATTTTATTTTGGAGCAACTAGACTCTATCCGCACTCAAAAGCTGAAGCCTGATCAGGTCATTATCTGTGATGACTGTTCGACAGATCAGACAGTGGCGCTAATCAAGGACTACATCACCAAGCACCAACTGACTGATTGGCAGTTGATTGAAAATCAGGAAAATTTGGGTCATTATCGAACTTTTATAAAATTAGCGAGTTTGGCTGAGCACGATATTGTTTTTTTCGCTGATCAGGATGATAAATGGCTGCCTGATAAAACAGCTGCCTTGCAGAAAGTGCTGTTAGAAACGGACGCTGCTATGGTGTATGGCCGGTCTTACTTGATTGATCAAAATGGTCAGGTCATCAAGGAGCCCAAGGTTTCAGGAGAAAGGCAAGAAAGAGATCTAGCCTGGCTTCTGAAAAAATGGCCGTCAGGTTATCAGACAGCTTTTAGAAAGTCGGTACTGACGGATATTTTACAGCAGCAGTATACGGATTATCCTGGATTTGATTATCATGATGTTTTATTTGGTATGCTGGCTCCATTGTATGGAAAAGTTGTTTGCTTGGACCAGCTTCTAGATCAGCATCGCATTCATCAGGCGAATGTAACCCAGTCTGCGTCGTCGCTTAGTTTTAACAAAACAAGGTTATCTAGGATTAACTATTTACAGAAGGTCATCAGTCGCTATGAGTCTGTGAAAAAAATCGCAGAGGAGCGACAGATTTCTGAGGCGGATCATCGCCAGGTTACTAGGGCTTTGGCCTTGACCAATCTTAGACTGAAATTATTACAGTCTAGAAATCCATTTTGGGCTTTGGGCCTAATGTTTCAAATAAGGGAGTATCGAACAATAAAAGATTTCATTAGTGATTTGGTATACACCTACTCACTGAATGGACTTGCTAGGAGATTATTGAAAAAGTTTGGGAGGTAAGAAAAATGAGAGGAACCAGTAAGATTGAATGGGAGTTGGCTTTGGGAGAACGCTTCAGCCCCATGTATCAGAAAATTACGGATGATAAATTAAAGGTTTTGCAAAAAGCCTATTTACAAATGTATAAAAAATTTGATGCAGAGTGTCGTCGGCATCATATTCATTCCTACATGGTTGCAGGGACCTTGATTGGTTCTTTGCGACATGGGGGCTATATCCCTTGGGACGATGATATCGACTTAGTGATGTTCCGAGAGGACTACAATCGTCTGCAGGAAATCTTTGCGGACAGCGAGGACTTCGAGTTGATCTCTCCTGCGGATGCGACAGACAGTGTCTTTAAGGTTCTAAAGCTGCAGAGCAAGTCACTGACCTATTATGATGTTTTGGGAGAAGGTTTCAGTAAAAAGAAACATCTTTATCTTGATATGCTGCCAATTGACTTTGTCCCAGAGAATAACATGCTTCGCAAGCTCAAGGGTCTTCTATTCAGAGCCTTGGATTTGTCACACAATAGTTCGCGCTGTTATACGAAGTTTACTCCGCATCTGACCTATATGGCTAAAGAATCCAAAGAACTCAGACAAAATCTTTGGATTAGAAGACTGATAGGCTTCCCTTCTTTTATCATGGGGCCGGCTAATATGTATAAGTTGATGGAAAAACTCATCCAGTCTAATAAGAAGACTTCAAAAATAACAATTGCTTATGGTGTCAAAGGCTATTTGGGAGAGACAATCGATTATGAAAGTTTCTATCCAGCTAAGAAGTATTCCTTTGAAGGCTATGAGTTCGATGGACCTAATGATGCGGACAAGTATCTGACTAATCGCTACGGTGATTACATGACACCGCCTGAAAAAAAAGAACAGACAGAACGTCATGTCAGACTGAGAGATAATTGGGTTGAATTAATAGAAGGAAGATAATGGTTTTTTTACTAATTTTGGGTGGCCTTTTCCTATTGTTTTTGACAATCAAAACAGTAGGAAGAGACTATGCTAACCCGGCTTTTATATACTTGGCAATATGGATGATAGCAAGTGTTTTTACCGCATTTTATTCATCCAAATGGGGAGAGGGACTTTCTCTGATAACGGTCACTGTTATCTTTGTTGGAAATGCCATTTTTTTAATGGGAGTCCTCTTGTCATCGAATTTGTTTGCTGAGAGGAAGTTGGACGCCAAACCTAGTCAAATAAAGGTGAGTAATTTTTTCATTATTTTAGTTCTCTTATTTTTGGCTTATGCGGTCAGATTTATTTATTCCGATTTGCTTTACTTGGCGGCGCAGAGCAAGCAGGTACCTGGGGGATTGTTTAAAACCATTGAATTGGCTCGGCATATGACTACAAATTATGATTTCTCTCTTAGTCGTCTTAGCCTTAATTTGTTGCGGGTTAACTTTTCCTTAGGAATTGTTTTCTTCTACTTTTTCTGTGAATCTCTTTTTTCAGGAAAAGATGGCATTTTTTACAAGGGCAAGTTACTGCTGGTTAGTCTGATTTCTTTAGGTATTTCTCTCTTGTCTACCGGACGTACGGAATTGCTGGGCTTGGTTGCAGGTTATGCTATTGTGTATATGTTGTTTTTCTCGAAGTATTATTCGTGGAGAGACAGCAGGTATGGTGTAAAGCTTTTTCGCTCTTTGCTGANAATTGGCTTTGTATTCCTTGTCTTATTCATGGCGGTTGGAACCTTTGTTCTCAATCGAGTGGATAGTCGGGCAGAGTTCGGAATTTTGGATAATTTGGTTAAATATATGGGTTCACCCATTCAGGCTTTAGACTATTATCTGAAAAATCCTACTCTTTATAGCGATAATCAAGTCTTTGGAGAAAATACTCTTATTGCTATCTATGGAACATTGAAATCCCTCGGTCTGTCTAGCCATGAGCTGACACCTTTCTTGCCTGTTGTTCATTTCAACGACGATAAAACCAATGTTTACACAATTTATTACTACTTTATCAAGGATTTTGGCTATTTCTCAGTCCTCATCTTTCAGCTTTTATATGGCTTCTTTTATGGAAGTTTCTACTATTCTATCAAAAAACGCTATTTCACCCCGCTAAAGGTTATTATTTTCGCTTTATTTGCGTATCCTTTAGTCATTTCATTCTTTCAGGAAACATTGCTGTCATTGCTGACAACCCACATTAATCGGATTATCTATGCTTTTGTGATTTATATGGCAGCTGATTTACTGAGTAGAGTACGATTTACAACGAGAGGAAGGAAAGTATCGGTATGACGACATCGGCTCTGATATTTGCAGGCGGCACAGGCAGCCGCATGAATACTAAGACCTTGCCCAAGCAGTTTTTAGAGTTGCACGGTAAGCCCATTATTATTCATACGATTGAGCACTTTGAAGACCATCCAGCAGTATCGGACATTGTGGTTGTCTGTGTAGACGGCTGGCTGGACTACTGCAGAGATTTATTAGCTCGATTCAATATTAAAAAAGTCAGTCAAGTGGTTCCTGGTGGAGAGACTGGTCAAATGTCTATCTTTAATGGTCTTGCTGTTTTACGGGAAAAATACAAGAACGATGACGACTATGTTTTGATTCATGATGGTGTTCGCCCCTTGATTGACGGGGGAATTATTTCTAAAAATATTGAAACAGCTAAAAAGTATGGGGCAGCTATTACGGTTAAACCGGTTATCGAAACGGTCATTCAGGTCGACGAGGCGGATGTTATTAATCAAGTTATCGAGCGTTCCACTTGTCAGACAGCTGTCGCCCCTCAAACCTTCGCGCTTTCGAAGATTCACTCCCTGCATTTAAAAGCTCAGGCAGAGAATCAGTTTGATATGACGGATTCTGCGACGTTGGCTCGTTATTTTGGACTCCCTCTGCATACAGTCATGGGGGGCAGTGAAAATATCAAAATTACGACTCCATCTGATTTTTATATTTTTAGAGCGATTTACGAAGCGCGTGAAAATGCACAAATTTTTGGTTGATATGGGAAATAATACAATTTTACAAAAAGATATGGAAGACCTAGCTACTGTCAGTCCTATTCTCAGAGAACTGAGAAATGTCACAGTCTTGGTAACCGGAGCAACCGGACTTATAGGCAGACACTGTATTTCCGCCTTGATGGCTTTAAATGATTTGTACGATGCCAATGTCAGAGTAGTGGCTTTAGCACGAAATCAGAAAAAAGCGGAAGATCTATTTCAGGATTTTTTACATAGTGAGAATCTGCAGCTAGTGTATGCTGACTTGCTGTCAGATTGGCAGATAGAGGAGGATTTGGATTATATTATCCATGGAGCCAGTGCGACGGACTCCTCTTTTTTCGTTGAGCATCCTGTGGAGACGATTGATCTAGCCGTAAATGGAACGAAAAAACTGTTGGAGCTGGCTAAAAATAAGCAGGTTCACAGTATGGTCTATCTCTCTTCTCTGGAAGTCTATGGGACGACAAATCCTGATGCTTCCAGCATTAGCGAGAAAGATTACGGTTATTTGGATCCAACCAGTGTCCGTAGTAGTTATTCGGAAAGCAAACGCATGGCAGAGTCCTTGTGTGTAGGCTATTGTCATCAGTATCAGGTGCCAGTTAGAATGGCTCGTTTGTCACAAACCTTTGGCCCATGTGTGAGCTATGAAGACAACAGAGTTTTTGCACAGTTTGCGCGTGATATCCTTGAAAAGAGAGATATTGTTCTCCGGACTAAAGGGGAAACTGTTCGGAACTACTGCTATACCAAAGATGCTATTGAAGCCATTTTTTACATTCTGCTGAAAGGCCAAGCAGGTCAAGCTTATAATGTCGCTAATAAAGAAACGGCTATTTCCATTCGTGAGATGGCGGAAATGGTTATTGAACTAAGCGGTAGCAATGAAACAAAGTTAGTCTTTGATTTAGCAGAGGATGTGGAAAAGCTAGGCTATAATCCGACAGTCAAGATTCGTCTCAATACGGACAAGCTTGAGAGTTTGGGCTGGCATGCTCATACTGATTTAGAAACCATGTTTTTACGGTTGATTGAGAGCATGTCAGCAGATAGGAAGAAATAGGAGGGTAAATTTGTCTAGTGGATTTAAAAAAATAGTAGCTAATTTTTCCTATGTTGTCTTGTCTAATTTGCTGACAGTAATAGTTTCTTCACTGGTTGTCTTGATTTTGCCTAAGATTATGGGTGTAGAGGAGTATGGCTACTGGCAACTCTATATTTTTTATTTATCTTATGCCGGTTTTGTTCATCTGGGTTGGGTGGACGGAATCTACCTGCGCTACGGTGGTTTGGAGTATGATGATCTGGATAAAGAAAAGTTTTTCTCTCAGTTTCTCATGCTTTTGATCTATCTGACAGGAATTGGAATTTTATTTTTCTTAGGGACTTCTGCCTTTATTAGAGATGAGAGCAGTCGGTTTGTTTTTATACTTTTGGTTTATACCATGTTGGTCACCAATCTGCGCTTTCTCTTTGTGTACATTCTGCAGATGACTAATCGACTAAAGGAGAGTTCCTATGTTGTCAGTGGAGACCGACTCCTCTATTTACTGCTTTTACTGGTCTTTATTTTCGTGGGTTTTCGAGATTTCAAGATTATGGTCTATGCAGATTTGATTGGTAGAGTTGTTTCTCTTTTTTATGCCATGTATCTATGCCGAGATATGGCCCTGCGACCTCTCCATCAGTTTAAGCTTGATATGCAGGAAACGGTTCGCAATATTGCTGTCGGGATCAATCTGATGCTATCAAATGTAGCCAGTATGCTCATTATCGGGACGGTTCGAATGGGGATTCAAAAGGTATGGAACATTGCTACATTTGGGAAAGTATCCTTGACCCTGAGCATTTCCAATCTGCTTATGACCTTTATCAACGCTATCGGTTTGGTCATCTTTCCGATTTTGAAACGGACGGACGAAAGCAAGTTGCCTAAGATTTACAATCAGTTGCGGAATGTCCTTATGGTTCTTATGTTTGGAGTGCTTTTGCTGTATTATCCCCTGAAAATAGCTTTGGACAGCTGGCTACCGGCTTACAGAGAGTCCTTGATATTTATGGCTCTAGTCTTTCCTATGTCTGTCTACGAGGGCAAAATGGCTCTGCTTATCAATACCTACTTAAAAGCCTTACGAATGGAGAGGCAGATTTTTAAAGTAAATGTAATTGCCATGCTCTTAAGCTTTGCTGCTACCTTGATTTTTGCAGTTTTTATGCGCAATCTGAATGCTACAGTGCTGTCTATCGTACTGCTGCTGGCGACTAGGAGTATATTGGCAGAGCTAATCTTAGCCAAGAGGATGCAGATCGAGGTCGTCAAAGATATCTGGGTTGAGTTGCTAATGACGCTTGTGTTTATTGCTTCGAATTGGTTTTTATCAGTTTATCTAGCTGCAGCAGCCTACGGATTTGTCTATTTGACCTATAGCATATACAAATACCAAAGTTTAAAAGGCCTGCTCCAACAATTTCGGGCTCGTTGATGCTTGAGAAATTATAAATAGTTCAATCTAAATACTAAGCCCTGTCTGGGCTTTTTACGTTTATAATGTAGGTTTATCAAACAAAGTAACTTATAAAGTTGCTCTTGCAACAATCAGTTTGCTGAACTATATATTATATAGTGGAGATGAAAGGCATTTTTTCCAGTAATTTATTGCGGATTATGGTATTTTTTAGAATAACTAGAAATTAGCTAAACTAATTCCGTTCTTTATGACTCTAAATATAAATGATTTTGCAAGTTATTTTATCATGAAGAGACTGCAAAAATCATCAAGAGAGCAGAGCAATAGGGTAGCAAAGTGGACTAGGTTTTGGTGTTTTTAGTAAGTGCAGAATTTGGCAGTCAACTTTGAGAAGAGAAGTATCTGTTAGTTGCAATAGTAAAATTAAAGAGAACTTGAGGATTAGCAAGAAGAGGTGGCCTATGAAAAAAATTTTAGTTACAGGCGGAACGGGGTATATTGGAAGTCATACAGTGGTTGAACTAGTCGCAGCAGGCTATGAAGCCATTATCGTGGATAACTTTTCGAATAGCTCTCCAGAAGTGCTAGAGCGCTTAGAAACTATCACTGGTAAGAATATTCCGTTTTTCAAGGGTTCGATTTCTGATAAAAATCTGATGGACCAGATTTTCAAAGACAATCACATTGATGCAGTCATTCATTTAGCGGCCTATAAGTCAGTAGAAGAATCGGTGCGGGAACCACTTAAATATTACGAAAATAATGTCAGTGCTGGTATTTCTCTTCTTGATGTTATGGAAGAGCACAAGGTAGAACATATTATCTTTAGCTCCAGTGCCACGGTCTATGGAATGAATCATTGTTCATCCTTGACAGGAGATTTATCTATTTCAGCGACCAATCCATATGGTTACACCAAGCTGATGATGGAACAGATTTTGACGGATCTTGCTCTTGCACATTCAGATTGGTCTGTAACCAATCTTCGTTACTTCAATCCAATTGGTGCTCATGAGTCTGGTCTGATTGGTGAGGCTCCAAATGGTATTCCCCATAACCTCATGCCTTATATTACTCAGGTTGCGGTCGGTAATTTACAAGAGCTTAGCGTTTTCGGAAATGATTATGATACGCATGACGGTACAGGAGTGCGGGATTATATCCATGTAGTCGATTTAGCCAAGGGCCATGTTTTGGCTTTGAAACATAATTTAGAAAACAAGGGGGTCGCTGTTTTCAATCTTGGTACAGGGATTGGTTATAGTGTACTGGATATGATTAAAGCCTTTGAAAAAGTCAACGGTGTGAAAATTCCTTATGCTATCAAGGATAGACGACCTGGAGATGTGGCGACTTGTTATGCCGATGCAAGTAAAGCGAATGATATTTTGGGCTGGAAAGCTGAGAAAACTCTCCAAGATATGATGCAAGATTCTTGGAGATGGCAAAGTTCAAATCCTAATGGCTATGAAGGCTAATGTAGAATATCCGCTAGATGAATAAAACTCTTCTGCAATAATGCAGAAGAGTTTTTCTGTATAAGAGCTGCCTTCTTCCTCAGATGCAGAACTTTTTAAAGAATGTCATCAATTGATATGTTTTTTAATGGTCGTGTAATCTGGTCTTGATGAGCTGTAATAATAAACATGCTATAATGTTTGCATGAAGACTGAAAACACAACTTTGCATGCTTTTAAGGCCCTAGCTTGCTTTAGTATTGTTTCCTTACACTTTCTGCTGCCGGGGCAATTTGGCGTTTTTTATCAAATTGTGGCCCGCTTTGCAGTTCCCTTTTTCATGATGCTGTCGGGCTATTTTTCCTTTAATATTTCCAGAGATAAGGTCAAGTATCGTCTCAAGCAGATGCTCCTTTTGACTGCTGCCAGCCTGATGTTTTACACGATTGTGCATTTTGTCAACTTGCTGCTGACAAGAGAGTTAACAGAAAAGATGGCAGCTATAGACCTATCTGATTTTGCGGACTTTTTCCTCTTTAACAGTCCCCGAGACTTGATTGGCTCGGCTGCTACGCCGACTTGGTATTTGCTGGCTATCTCCTATATCTACACGCTTTATCTGGTTTTTTATAAGCATTTCCACCGCTTAACTAGCTTTGGTGTGTCCTTATTCTTGTTGGTCCTGGCCTTTTGTATCGAGTTCAATACAGATAGCGAATTTTACTATCGCAACTTCCTGTTTATGGGTCTTCCCTTTTTCATTCTAGGGATGCAGTTTGCCAAGCATCGGGATCGGATTTTAGCCTATGACTTGTCATCTGTCAGGAAATGGGCGATTGGCTTGGGAATAGCGGGTTTGATTTTGTTTGAGTACTGTTTCATGGGTACGGAATATGACCTCTATCCCAGCACTCTTTTTTCATCCAGTGCAATTTTCTTCTATGCGGTCAGAAATGGGAGCGATATTGACATTCCTGTTTTGAACAATATCGCTAAGAAGTATGCCACCATGATTTATATCATTCATCCTTTCATTATCTTCATTTTCAGGTCGATAATGCCTCGGAATAGCATTTATAGTTTTGGCTTTTTTATCATTTTCTTGCTATCTTACTTGCTGAGCATAGCTTTTCAGAAAGCCATCAGGCCCAGACTTATCAGTGCACTTCCGGCTCAGTGATGTAAGCTGTCATAGCTTATCCTCGCTTTGACTCCAAACTAAAAGCAACAGAATACTGTTGCTTTTCTTGGTCTATCTGGGGTTCAGACTGTTCAATACTTTTTCAAAATTGTCAGAGCGGGCTTCGACTGTTATTTTTTCTAGCGTAAAAGGGTGCGTGAAGGTCAGCCGATGGGCGTGGAGCATAAGCCGCCCTTTGGGCTGCGGATGATAAAGGGGGTCACCGATAAGTGGGTGTCCGTGGTGAGCGAGATGAACACGGATCTGATGGGTGCGGCCAGTCTTGAGTTGGCATTTGACCAAGGCAGCCTGCCCAAACTGTTTGAGCCGAGTCACATGGGTCTCTGCATAGAGTCCCTTTCGGGGGTCGACCAGCCGTTTCCTACGATCATGGCGGTCGCGGCCGATCTTGTCTTTATAGATAAGATTTTTAGCTGGGAACTTGCCTTGGACCAGAGCCCAATATTCGCGGCTGATTTCTCGCTTTTCCAGCAGTCGATTGAGGATGGGCAGGACAAAGGGGTTCTTGGCAAAGAGGACTGCACCGCTGGTTTCTTTATCCAACCGGTGAACGACATAGCAGGTCTCACCGACATAGGCGGAAACATGATTAAGCAGAGCCAACTCTCTTGGCTCATTAGCGTGAGTTTTTATACCCTCAGGTTTATTGACGATGATGAGGTGTTGGTCCTGGTAGAGCTCTTCTACGAGTTCGCCATTTCCAAGCAAGATTGTCTTTTGAGGATAATCCTCCTCGTCAAATATCAGGCAGATGTCATCTCCGGGTTTGACTACAGTCTGCCAGTTGATAGCTAGACCGTTGACAGACACATGCTTCTTGGTCCGTAAAAAGTGCCGGATTTTTCGCGGAATGAGAAATTGTTCTTCCAGCAGCTCTTTGACTGTCATGGCAGGCAGTCCATCTGGGATAGGGAGTGTAAATTTCATACATTTATTGTAGCAGAAAGCCAGAACTTTGAAAATAGGCAGTGTCGGATAAGACTTGCTGCAGAGGCTTTTAAAAGGCTATTTAATATACTCTTTTTCTTAAAAATAACTAAAAATCAGACGGGAAATAGGGTACTTTCTTGTCTGCACCTAAATAAGGTGATAAAATAAGATTTATGAAGAATTTAAAAGATTTGTTTGAAAAATTAGTAGATTATTTTACTATACAGAAACCTCAAAAAGAAGCAGCAGAGGAGGTAGAGCTGACAGAAGAGCAGGCTAAGTCTGGTCTCAGCCGTTCGGGCAAGACCAAGAAGAAACCTCTCTCTCAGCACCCTATCCGCCGTTTTTGGCGCAGGTTTCATCTGACCAAGATATTCCTGATTCTCGGCTTGACCTTTGGTCTGGTAGTCGGTGGCTATCTCTTTTATGTTGCTAAGACGACCAATGTCAAGGATTTGCAGAATGCCCTCAAAGCTACCACGCTCATCTTTGACAAGGATGGCAATGAAGCAGGGAGCCTGTCTGGTCAGAAAGGAACTTATGTCGAACTGACTGAGATTAGTCAAGACTTGCAAAATGCTGTCATCGCAACAGAGGACCGGACTTTCTATGAGAATAGCGGGATTAACTACAGTCGGTTTATCCTAGCTATCCTGACAGCTGGTCGCTCGGGTGGGGGGTCTACCATTACCCAGCAGCTGGCCAAGAATGCCTATCTGTCTCAGGACCAGACTATCGAGCGGAAGGCCAAGGAATTTTTCCTGGCTCTGGAAATCAATAAGAAATACAGCAAGCAGGAAATCCTGACCATGTACCTCAATAACTCTTACTTTGGGAATGGTGTTTGGGGTGTGGAGGATGCCTCTAAGAAATATTTCGGAGTTTCGGCTAGCCAGCTCAGTCTGGACCAGTCGGCTGTTCTGGCTGGTATGCTCAAGGGACCAGAGATTTATAATCCGCTGTATTCGGTTGAAAATGCGACCAATCGCCGCGATACGGTGCTGCAAAATATGGTTGCTGCAGGCTTTATTGATCAGGGAACAGCTGATCAGGCTGCCGCTGTAGGAATCGGTGGTCAGCTGGTTGATGCTTATGCGGGTAAGTCAGAAGACTATCGCTATCCATCCTATTTCGATGCGGTCATCAATGAAGCGGTCAATGACTACGGCTTGACAGAAGAAGAGATTGTTAATAATGGATACCGCATTTACACGGAGTTGGATCAAAACTACCAAGCCAGCATGCAGGTTATTTACAGCAATGTCTCTCTCTTTCCTGTAGCAGAAGATGGCACTATGGCTGAATCAGGCAGTGTTGCCTTAGATCCAAAAACTGGCGGTGTGCGGGCATTAGTTGGACGAGTCAATAGTGCAGAAGGCTCGAGCTTCAGAAGCTTCAACTATGCAACCCAGTCTTCTCGTAGTCCCGGCTCTACTATCAAGCCCTTGGTTGCCTACAGTCCGGCCGTCGCTGCTGGTTGGCCGACAGATAAGGAGCTGGATAATACCAGAACCACCTTTGGCGACTATACCATCAACAACTACGGCAATATCCAAAGTTCACCTACAGTTCCAATGTATCAAGCCTTGGCAGAATCTCTGAACATTCCGGCTGTTTCAACTGTGGACGAACTGGGGATCAACAAGGCCTTTGAATACGGGAAAAAGTTTGGTCTGAATATGGACAAGGTTGATAAGACTTTGGGAGTAGCCCTAGGAAGCGGAGTCACGACCAATCCAATGCAGATGGCTCAGGCCTACTCAGTCTTTGCCAACGGCGGAGTGATGAACGATGCCCATCTCATTACCAAAATTGAAAATGCCAGTGGTCAGGTCGTCAAGACCCACCGCCAAACCTCTACTCGGGTTCTTAATGGCTCAACTACTGACAAGATGAACAGCATGATGCTGGGGACCTTCTCGAACGGTACAGGTATCTATGCGGCTCCTTATGGCTACACTATGGCTGGTAAAACCGGTACGACTGAAACGGACTTTAACCCAGATCTATCAGGCGACCAATGGGTTATTGGTTATACGCCAGATGTGGTCATCAGCCAGTGGCTAGGCTTTCCAAAAACTGATGAGACCCACTATCTGACTGGGACCAGCGCGAATGAAGCCTCGGCTGTTTTCCGAAATGTTGCCAATAGCATCCTGCCATATACAGAAGGAACTTCTTTTGAAGGGCAAAAGAATGCCTATGCTGCCAACGGCATTGCCCCTGTCGACACCTATGGTACCGAGGAAACGGGTACTACAACCGAAAATAAAGACTTCCTGCAGGATGTTCAGGACCGAGCTCAAAACCTGGTGGATGAAGCCAAGAAGGCAATTGATGACACTGGTATTCCTGAGAAAGCGAAAAACCTCTGGGATACTGTTACCAGCTGGTTTCAATAGGATTTAAAAGAGCTGAACGGCTTGTCAAAAGCATAGAATCCTGCTATAATAAGAAAGATGGAGGCGTTATGGCATTAAAAAAAGCGAGTCTAGCGTGTACAGTCTGTGGTTCTAGGAACTACTCGGTTAAGCTCAGTAGCACTCCAAAACCAACGCGTTTAGAAGTTAATAAATTTTGTAAGCATTGCAGTAAATATACGCTGCATAAAGAAACTAGATAGGAGATTGTTGTGAAATTCTTTAAAGATGTTTTTAAATTATTGAAAGATACAACTTGGCCTACCCGAAAAGAGAGATGGACAGATTTTATCTCTGTTATGGAATACACTGCGTTCTTTGTAGTCATCATCTATATCTTTGACAAAGTAGTGGCAAGCGGTCTTTTCCAGATTCTGAATATTTTCTCTTAATAACTGTAGAGGAAATAGAAAAGAATACTGCGACAGATATATCATTCAAAGTCCCACCTATTGTGATTAGGTGGGATTTTTGGCGTATGTCCTTATTTACGCGCTGACAATTTCACTCAGCTTCAAAAAAATCAAATCTATCTATAATTCATCGTTTGAAATAAAAATTTCTCATACTAGACAACGCTGATTCAAGAATTTTTGGGCAGAATTGCAAGGCTTTGATTTGTATGGGAAAAAGTTAATAAATTCCTTTGCATTTGAGGAATTTATGGTATAATAGGGCTAGAAAGAAGCAGAAGCCCGCAGGCTTTTTTATTTAGGAAAGGATGAACTCATGGACAGTTTTGACAAAGGCTGGTTTGTACTGCAGACCTATTCAGGTTATGAAAACAAGGTAAAAGAAAATCTTTTGCAGCGCGCTCAGACTTATAATATGTTGGAAAATATCTTGCGCGTGGAAATCCCCACTCAGACCGTGCAAGTAGAGAAAAATGGCAAGACCAAGGAAATCGAAGAAAATCGCTTCCCTGGTTATGTCTTGGTGGAAATGGTAATGACAGACGAAGCTTGGTTTGTCGTGCGGAATACTCCGAATGTCACAGGATTTGTCGGTTCACACGGAAACCGCTCTAAACCAACACCACTCTTGGAAGAAGAGATCCGCAACATTCTCATCTCCATGGGTCAAACAGTGCAGGAATTTGACTTGGATGTCAAGGTTGGGGATACCGTTCGTATCATTGATGGTGCCTTTACTGACTATACAGGTAAGATTACGGAGATTGATAATAACAAGGTCAAGATGATTATTTCCATGTTTGGTAATGACACCGTGGCCGAAGTTAATCTTAGCCAGATTGCAGAGCTTTAATTGACGAAGCCGTTATTCTCGTCAAAAATAAAATCCAAGACTAAAAACGTCTTGGATTTTTGTGTTTTTGGAGCCAATTGTAAGATTACTTATCCTTAATGACAGAGTCAATAATGTCTTTAGTTTGTTTCATTTGATAGGTAGACATTACCCCAACGATTTGATTGTTCTGGGTAGAGAAACTGATAGAGTTCTATAAAATCTAAAGTTTAAAATAGTAAATTTACATTTTACGGTTCAACAATTTGATAGACTTTATCTTGATCGAACATGACGCTGTAATCTTTGCCATCCTGACCTTCCCATCCAAAAACAGTTGAGTGGCCAAAGACTGCGATTGTTTCTGGACGTCCATGCTTAGCAACGACCTCCTGCGCGGACA
The DNA here is from genome assembly GCF_003943655.1 of Streptococcus sanguinis. GTDB lineage: Bacteria > Bacillota > Bacilli > Lactobacillales > Streptococcaceae > Streptococcus > Streptococcus sanguinis_F. Next base: position 59,652 of record NZ_RJMM01000002.1, on the reverse strand, counting down.
TCCCAGGTTGCACATCCTTGAGATTGCTGATTTTCTTGGGATTGGGGAGGCTGGCTGTCTTATTAGTTACCGCTCCCTGATCACTAAAACTTATTAAGATGCTGTAATCAGTTCCTCGCCAAAAGCCGCCACTTCCCATATCTGAGTCAGCGGGTCCCATTTTGCTGACAACCTCATCTTTGGTGCTGGGAGTAGGACCAGCAGATCCTATAAGGGACTCAACTTTTATGGTTTTAAATTCAGCCCATTTTGGAATTTCAGGGATATCCCCAAGGGCTTCCAAAGCCTCTCCTTGATCAATTAGGCTGATTTGAGCATTTGGGTCCTTGCGAGTATTAGAGCTGGAAGAAGTAGAGTAATCTTCATCGTCCTCACTAGAAGATGAGCTTTTTTTGCTAGATTCCCTTGTAGAGGATGAACTTTTCGAGGCTTTGAGGGAGCTAGGCGTCTTTTTTCTTTGCTGCGTCTGCTTGGCAGGCATGCAGGCTGAGAGAGCTAGCAGAGAGAGAAGGCTGAGGGCATAGAAGCTGACTTTTTTCATAATCAATCTTTTTTCCTTTCGCTGATGATGAATGNTATTTTTATAATATTATATCAGCAAAGTTTGCTAGAAACAATAGGATATGCAATAAAAAAGCCCTTTGAGGGGCTTCTAGAAATATATTTACGAAGGCGGTAGACGGATTTGAACCGACGATCAAGCTTTTGCAGAGCCGTGCCTTACCACTTGGCTATACCGCCGCAACTCTTATTATTCTATCGTAAATACTTGCTTTCGTCAAGAGTCTTTCATAGTCAAAGCAGAAAATGTTAGACGCTGTCATTCAGAACTCTTCGGGAAGTACATGTTCTACTGAGAGGTAAAATTCATTCTTAGAGGCAGATAGCGGCAAAAAATCTGGTAAATGCCTTGTCAAAGAGCTGCCCTTTTGTTATAATAGAGGGTGCCGTGTAAATGGCAAAATACTCATTTTAGATGAATTGTGGGACTGTTGCCCTCGGGTGGTCCTGCGAGCTGAAATCTAAAAGAGGAAAAAAACAAAAAGGAGAATTTACTCATGGCAGTAATTTCAATGAAACAACTTCTTGAGGCTGGTGTTCACTTTGGTCACCAAACTCGTCGCTGGAACCCTAAGATGGCTAAGTACATCTTCACTGAGCGTAATGGCATCCACGTAATCGACTTGCAGCAAACTGTAAAGTATGCTGACCAAGCTTACGACTTTATGCGTGATGCCGCTGCTAACGATGCAGTTATCCTCTTCGTTGGTACTAAAAAGCAAGCTGCTGACGCTGTCAAAGAAGAAGCAGAACGTTCAGGTCAATACTTCATCAACCACCGTTGGTTGGGTGGAACTCTTACAAACTGGTCTACTATCCAAAAACGTGTAGCTCGTTTGAAAGAAATCAAACGCATGGAAGAAGACGGAACTTTCGAAGTTCTTCCTAAGAAAGAAGTCGCTCTTCTCAACAAACAACGTGCTCGTCTTGAAAAATTCTTGGGCGGTATCGAAGATATGCCTCGTATCCCAGATGTGATGTACGTAGTTGACCCTCATAAAGAGCAAATCGCTGTTAAGGAAGCTAAGAAATTAGGTATCCCAGTGGTTGCCATGGTTGATACTAACACTGATCCTGATGATATTGATGTTATCATCCCAGCTAACGACGATGCAATCCGTGCGGTTAAATTGATCACTGCGAAAATGGCTGATGCTGTTATCGAAGGCCGTCAAGGTGAAGATAGCGTTGAATCAGTAGAAGTAGAATTGGCTGCAACTGAAACTCAAGCAGATTCTATTGAAGAAATCGTTGAAGTTGTTGAAGGTTCAAACGAATAATCAGTAAACTAACCTAAAGGGGCAGGGCTCAGCCCAGCTCCTTTATTTATATTAAAAAATAGGAGAAGAAAAATGGCAGAAATTACAGCTAAGCTTGTCAAAGAATTGCGTGAAAAATCTGGTGCCGGTGTCATGGACGCTAAGAAAGCACTTGTTGAAACAGATGGTGACATCGAAAAAGCGATTGAATTGCTTCGCGAAAAAGGGATGGCAAAAGCAGCTAAGAAAGCTGACCGTGTTGCCGCTGAAGGTCTGACAGGCGTTTACGTAAACGGCAATGTTGCCGCTGTTGTTGAAGTAAATGCTGAAACTGACTTCGTTGCGAAAAACGCTCAATTTGTTGACTTGGTAAATGCAACTGCGAAAGTAATCGCTGAAGGCAAACCAGCTAACAACGAAGAAGCACTTGCTTTGACAATGCCTTCAGGTGAAACTCTTGAAGCTGCATACGTATCTGCAACTGCAACTATCGGAGAAAAAATCTCTTTCCGTCGCTTTGCTTTGATTGAAAAGACAGATACTCAACACTTTGGTGCTTACCAACACAACGGTGGCCGTATCGGTGTTATCTCAGTTATCGAAGGTGGAGACGATGCTCTTGCTAAGCAAATCTCTATGCACATTGCTGCGATGAAACCAACAGTTCTTTCTTACAAAGAATTGGACGAGCAATTTGTCAAAGATGAATTGGCACAATTGAACCACGTCATCGATCAAGACAACGAAAGCCGTGCAATGGTTGGTAAACCAGCTCTTCCACACTTGAAATACGGTTCTAAAGCTCAATTGACTGATGCAGTTGTTGCTCAAGCTGAAGAAGACATCAAAGCTGAGTTGGCTGCTGAAGGCAAACCAGAAAAGATCTGGGACAAGATCATCCCAGGTAAAATGGATCGCTTCATGCTTGACAACACTAAAGTTGACCAAGCATACACACTTCTTGCACAAGTATACATCATGGATGACAGCAAGACAGTTGAAGCTTACCTTGAATCAGTAAATGCTTCAGTAGTTGAGTTCGCTCGCTTTGAAGTTGGTGAAGGTATCGAAAAAGCTGCTAACGACTTTGAAAACGAAGTAGCTGCAACAATGGCTGCTGCTCTTGGTCAAAACTAATCGTTTTTAGCTTAAAAATAGAACGATAAAAAGGTCTGAGAAAAAATCTCAGACCTTTTTATAGGTTTTTAAACATCAAGTTTAGAATGGTGAGCAGCATCACTTAGCTGCTTTTTCTCTTTCTTCCTTATGAGCAATCAAGCCATTGGTAAAAATCAATACTGCCAAGAGGAAGAGAAGAGCTGTCGTTTGGGGGTAAGTCAAGCTAAACTGGTAGACTTTGGTAATAAACAAAAGGGGCAGAGTAACCACCATCATAATCAGAAAGCTATACCATTTGACTCGGTTGCTGACCAGCTCCTGTTCGAAGAGCAGGGGAGCATAAAGACAGGCGATGAGAGCTCCGATAGGAATATCAACATAGTCAGCCGAAAAGATGGTGAAAATACTCAGAGCTGCAAAGAGCCATTTGAGTACATGACGAGAATAGTTGAGCCAATCCATTTTCATTGGATTATCCTCCTTGTTTAGATGATAGTTGGCAGGCAGGAGTTTCTGTCTGTCTTTTCCTTGTGGATTTCCACCTATATTATAACGCTTTAAAAGCAAAAAGCAAGCGGTCACACAAGTATAGCAAAGCTTTTTCACTAGTTTGAATTGTCAGATCTTTCAGTCATCCCTTTTTCTTTCAAAATAGAGACTTTTCCGGTATAATATTAGTCAAAGATAGTCAATGTTAGAGAAGCAAGGAAAAAAGAAATTTATTCTGAAATTCTCAACTGGAAAGGGAAGTTATGGGTGCAAAAAACACATCGGACAGTATTGAAGCATATATCAAGTCTATTCTGGCTCAGGCGGGAATGGTTGAACTGAAACGCAGTGAACTGGCTGATGTTTTTCAGGTGGTTCCCAGTCAGATTAACTATGTGATTAAGACTCGTTTTACGGAAAGTCGGGGCTATATCGTCGAGAGCAAGCGTGGTGGCGGCGGCTATATTCGGATTGGAAAGATTGAATTTTCCGACCGGCATCAGATGCTTTGCGGCCTGTACGACAGTGTGGGGGAGCGTGTCAGCCAGCAGGTTTTCACAGATGTTATTCAGCTTCTTTTTGACGAGAAGATTATGACTGAACGTGAGGGCAATCTAATCTTGTCAACAGCATCGGACTCGATTTTGGGTGATGGGGCTGCGGTGATTCGTGCCCGAATATTAAAAAAGATTTTACAACAACTAGACAGAAAAGGAATGGAATCATAAATGAAATACTCAAAAGCCTTAATAGAAAGCTTGGAAGCAGCCCAGCTCTTGGCCGGCCATTTTACGACAGATTATCTGGAATCATGGCATCTGCTGATTGCTCTGGCTAATAATCCCTACAGCGTTGCTGGCTCAGTTCTCAATGAGTTTCCTGTGGAAGTTGATGGATTTGAAGAAGCGGCTTTTCAGATTACTGGTCAGGCTTATCAGAAAGACGGTCACTTCGAGCTGCTGCCTTTTTCTTATCGCTTAGAGGAGTTGTTTGAGGAGGCGGGGCAGATTGCAGAAGCTGTTCGGGCTAAGCATGTAGGTACTGAGCATGTGCTGCTGGCCATGCTATTTGACCGGGGTACCTTGGCCTCTCGTATTCTGGAATTTACCGGCTTTAGCTACGAGGACAAAGAGCAGGGGCCGAAAATCAGTGATTTGCGAAAGGTCTTGGAGCAGCGAGCTGGCTGGGGCAAGGAAGATATCAAGGCTATTCGCAGTCTGAATAAGGGAGTAATGGCCGCTAAGCAGACCATGGCCAATATGATGGGGATGCCAGCTTCTACCAGCGGGGGGCTAGAAGACTACACTCGAGATTTGACGGAGCTGGCTAGAGATGGCCGATTGGAGCCCGTCATTGGCCGCGATCAAGAAATTTCACGAATAGTTCAGATTCTCAGTCGCAAGACTAAAAACAATCCAGTGCTGGTTGGCGATGCTGGGGTTGGTAAGACAGCTCTGGCTTTAGGACTGGCTCAGCGTGTAGCGGCTGGTCAGGTTCCGGCTGAACTTGCTAAGATGCGGGTTTTGGAGCTGGACTTGATGAATGTAGTTGCTGGCACTCGCTTTCGCGGAGACTTCGAGGAGCGGATGAACAACATCATCAATGACATTGAAGAAGATGGTCATGTCATTCTCTTCATCGATGAGCTGCATACTATCATGGGATCTGGCAGCGGTATTGACTCGACCTTGGATGCGGCCAATATTCTGAAACCGGCTCTGGCTCGCGGCACTCTGCGGACAGTTGGTGCTACGACGCAGGAAGAGTATCAGAAACATATTGAAAAAGATGCGGCTCTTTCTCGGCGTTTTGCCAAGGTCAGCATAGAAGAGCCAAATATGGCTGACAGCATTGTTATTTTACAAGGTCTGAGAAAGAGCTATGAGGACCATCACAAGGTGCAGATTAGTGATCAGGCGATTGAGACGGCGGTGAAATATGCCCATCGCTATCTGACTAGCAAGCATCTGCCAGACTCTGCCATTGATCTTTTGGACGAAGCCAGTGCAACAGTGCAGAATAGAGGACCGCAAAATTACGAGCAGTCGGATTTGACGCCAGTGGATCAAGCCTTGATGGCAGCGGACTTTAAAAAGGTTTCACAACTGCTTGAGCAAGAGCAGCAACCCAAGCTCTATAAACTGAAAGTGGAAGAAGACGATGTTTTGGCTACTCTGAGTGGCTTGTCTGGTATTCCAGTGCAGAAGCTGACTCAGACAGATGCGAAGAAATACCTCAATTTGGAAACAGAACTGCATAAACGCGTGATTGGTCAGGACGAGGCGATTTCAGCTATCAGCCGAGCCATCCGACGGAACCAGTCTGGTATCCGCAGCAGCAAGCGGCCGATTGGCTCCTTTATGTTCCTAGGTCCGACAGGAGTCGGAAAAACAGAGCTAGCCAAGGCCTTGGCTGAAAGTCTCTTTGATGACGAATCTGCTCTCATCCGCTTTGATATGAGTGAGTACATGGAGAAATTCGCGGCTAGCCGCCTCAATGGAGCGCCTCCAGGCTATGTAGGCTATGAAGAAGGAGGGGAGCTGACGGAGAAGGTACGCAACCGACCTTATTCTGTCCTGCTCTTTGACGAGGTGGAAAAGGCGCATCCGGATATTTTCAATGTCCTCCTCCAGGTCTTGGATGATGGTCAGCTGACGGACAGCAAGGGTCGCAAGGTGGACTTCTCCAACACGATTATTATCATGACCAGCAATCTGGGGGCAACTAGTTTGCGGGATGATAAGACGGTGGGCTTTGGAGCGCGGGATATTCGCTTGGACCATGCCAATATGGAAAAACGGATGCTGGAAGAGCTTAAGAAAGCTTATCGACCAGAGTTTATCAACCGTATCGACGAAAAGGTAGTTTTCCACAGCTTATCTGCAGAAGATATGCAGGAAGTGGTCAAGGTTATGGTCAAACCGCTCATTGCCAGTCTTACTGAGAAGGGAATTGAGCTGAAGTTCCAGGCTAGTGCCCTTAAGCTGCTGGCTCAGGAAGGCTACGATGTGGAAATGGGGGCACGGCCATTGCGCCGCACTCTGCAGACCCAGGTAGAGGACAAACTATCTGAACTCCTCTTGACAGGAGATTTGATGACGGGTCAAACTCTTAAGGTCGGGGTCAAGGCTGGCCAACTCAAGTTCGAAGTGGCCTAGAAAGTGCAGTCTTTTAATGGAAAGTTGAGTGCTCGCGGTTAATCCCTGATAGCAATCATACCTATAGATACCGAACAGTTATTTCATCATTCAATGAAACTGGGAAATTGAAGGATTGGAGGCTGAGATGTCGTTTTTTAAAGATTTGTTTGCTGGCAAGAAAGCCAAATTGAAAACACCAGAAGAGCGCAAGGCGGCTAGTATCCAGCGTTTGAAAAAGGAAGGTATTCCTTACATCGAGCATTTGCCAGTTATCGAAGGTGCTGAGCAGGTGCGACCGCGCTCGCTAGAAGAAATTGCGCGTCGAGCTATTACCAGCCTCTTGATTATTCAGGCGGCCTTGGATATCGAAAATAATAATTATAATGAGGAGAGCCGCCATTGGCTGCAGGATAAACTGCAGCAATACGGGGTGCAGGAAGAGTTGACGCCCAAAGAAAGGGCAGTCTTGGAAGATTGTGCCGACTCGGCAGCTATTATTAATATGGTTTGGAAATATGAGGCCTATTGGTCCCTGATTTGGTACTTGGGTCTAGTAGATGCTTTGCCGTTTCCAGATAAGATTTGTGATTGTGATGCTGCTATTGATGCAGTCGCTAGTGCGGTTGACTTTCAGGAATTTCTGGGTAAATGCCAACCGCGCAGCTTAGAAGAATTACTGGATGAAGATGATTTGATTTATCGTTATCATTGGGCCTGTGTTGATGCTCGGATTCATGACCAGCCAGCACCGGCAAGCCTTGATGAAAGTGTTGTTCTGGAGAGACGGTCTGGCCTTGACTGGCTACTGGGGCTGAATACGGCCCAAGACTGGGATGCTGTTGAGCTGCATACCTAGTCCAACTTCTCTTGATTCACTCAATTAGAAAAGGAGGTACCTTTGTCCGCTCGTAAAATGGCTAAAATTGCCATCCTATCGGCTTTATGTGTGGCCTTTCGCTATGCATTTTCCTTTCTGCCCAATGTGCAGCCTATCTCAGCTATCTTTTTCCTGATTGTTATCTTTGAGGATTTGCCGACTTCGCTCCTAGTGATGGCTGTGACGATGTTTACATCAGCTTTTCTTTTGGGGATGAGCCCAATCGTCCTCTTTCAGTTGCTGTCCTTTGGACTGATTCTTTGCCTTTGGCGGCTGCTCTATCCTAGGTTAAATCTAGTGGGACAGGGAATAACAGCAGCTCTCCTATCCTTTGGCTATGGCATTGCCATCGATACACTGACAGCCTTGCTGTACAACTATCACTGGTGGTCTTATGCGATTATCAACGCTTTGACTTTCAATATAGCGCACGGACTGTCGACCTTGTTTTTTTACCCACTCTTGTACCCTATTTTAAGGAGGCTCTATAATGAAAAAAATCTTTAGTTTGCTCACACTTGCTTTTGCCCTTCTCCTTGTTGGTTGCGGTAACAGCCAGACAAATACTGACAAGAGCTCTAGCTCTGCTGATTCTTCTGTTAAAAAGGAACTGAAGATCAGCATCAGTATTGCACCAGAAGGTCAGGAGAAGAGCGAGAAAACGGTGGCTGTTGAAGAAGGAAAGACAGCTATGGATGCTTTGAAGAAGGCCTATAAGGTCGAAGAAAAAGATGGTTTTATCACTTCTATTGACGGTCATACTCAAGATGAAGCAAAGGGCCTCTACTGGATGTTTAAGGTCAACGGAGAAATGGCTCCTAAGGCAGCCAATCAAATCACTGTCAAGGATGGAGACAAGCTGGAATTCTACCAAGAAGTCTATCAGCAATAAATCTTGTAAAAAAGAATCTGATGCTTAAGGCATTAGGTTCTTTTTTGTGCCCTTGATACAGTTTTAAAGTGTCTTAAAAGTATTTTTATAAAATTTTATAAAAAACCATTGACAAAAGAAAAATATAGTTTATAATAAAATCATAGAAGCATAAAAATATAAAAAACAATAAAAAGGTTAAACGTATGAAAGAAAAAATTGCAATCGTCTTTGGAACATTTGCTCCCTTGCATCAGGGGCATATCGACTTGATACAGAAGGCTAAGCGTTCTTATGATAAGGTGCGCGTGGTGGTTTCTGGTTATCAGGGAGACCGTGGGCAGAAAGTGGGTCTGTCTCTGCAGAAGCGTTTTCGATATACGCGGGAGACTTTCGCAGATGATGAGTTAACACAGGTTTATAAGCTAGATGAAACTTCCTTTCCCCGCTATCCTCTGGGTTGGGACAAGTGGCTGCCGGCTTTATTGGAGTTGGTGGGCTATGATTCAGAACGCGAGGAACTGATTTTCTTTGTCGGAGAATCAGACTATCAAGCGGAGCTGACAAAGCGTGGTTTTGAAACCTGTTTGGAAGAGCGACAGTTTGGGATTTCAGCAACGATGATTCGGGAAAATCCTAGTCGTTATTGGAAATATATCGCCCAGCCTTTCCGCCGTCACTTTACCAAGAAAGTGCTGATTATGGGTAGTGCCAGCAATGGTAAAACGACCTTGGCTAAGGATTTGGCTCGCTTTTATGATGCTCCGGTTAGTCTGGAATATGCTCGAGAATACCAGATTCAAAATAACGTGCGAGACGATGAGCTGACTCCTAAAGACTACTATTATCTGCTCTTAGGACAATATGCTCAGACTTCTCGCTTGATTGACAGCAGCGCCAACCGTGGTCTGGTCGTGGCTGATACAAATTCGCTGGTAACTAAGGCTTACTATGATTACTATCTGAAAGAAAGTCCGGTTCAGGACGAAGAAACAGATACTTTTGATAATCTCTTTGCCAGCATTTTGTCCAAGGAAAAATGGGATTTGATTCTCTTTGCTGAGCCGATCGGCACCTATGTTAACGATGGCTTTCGTGATATGAGCATGGCGGACGAGGCTATCCGCAGTGATTTTTCAAGCCATCTAAAAAGGCTGAAAGACCAGTGTTTGGCTCATATTCCGACGGTCTATCTAGCTGGTAGTTATTTGGATAATTATCAGGCGGCCAAAGAAGCGATCGACATGATTTATCAAACGGATTAAAAAAGAAAGTGGTAAAATAGAATGGTAGTAAAAAATCAAAAACTCTCTCCTGCACCTCTCTACGCAGGACTGAAACAAAAATTTCAAACCTTTGCTCGGAATTTCCGCAATGTCTGTGCAGCAGCTAAAAAGCAGGGGATAAAAGGAATCGCGAAATTGCTCTGGCAGGATTTATTTGGCGGGCGTAGCTTGACTCAATGGCTCTACTTGATTGCTTTGTCTAGTCTGCCTTTCATTTTGGAGTTCACCAGTGGCCAGGAGCAGCATGACTGGCTGGGACTCTTTGCTTCTTGGACAGGCATCGTTTGCGTTATTCTAGTAGCCGAGGGACGGGCCAGCAATTACCTCTTTGGAGCGGTTAATTCAGCAATTTACCTCCTATTGTCTTTTCAGGCTAGCTTTTATGGAGAAGTGCTGACTACGGTCTACTTCTTTATTATGCAGCCGATTGGCCTCTATACTTGGCTGTCCAACCGGGTTAATGAACAAGATAAGGAAGAGCCATCTCATTTTGAAGCTAAGAAGTTAGACTGGCGTGGCTGGCTTAAATATTTGGCCTTGACTGCCTTGATTTGGATTGGTATGGGCTTTGCTTATAAGAGCATTCACAGTCACCGGCCTTTCCGTGATAGCGTGACAGATGCGACCAATGGTATCGGTCAGCTTCTCATGACTGGTCTCTACCGCGAACAGTGGATCTTCTGGATTGCGACCAATCTCTTCAGTATTTATCTCTGGTGGGGGAGCAACCTTCATATCCAGGCCATGTACTGGGTCTATACCCTCAATAGTATCGTTGGATGGTATCAGTGGACCAAGGCGGTGAAGAAAGCTTAGACTAAGATTTGAGATTTTTTGATAGAAAAAATAGCTTAGGAAAGGAAGAAACTCATGACCAAACAGGATATCCCAGCGGGAATGTCGGAAAAAGAGTACTATGAAACCATGGCGGATGAGTCCGCCTTTTTGGCATGGTACAAGACACAGGATTTGCCAAAGTACGAGACGCCCAGCGTAACAGCGGATATGGTAGCCTACTGTTTCGTGGAAGGTCAGATAAAACTCTTGGTCATCAAGCGCAAGGCTCACCCTTATCAAAATAAATATGCTTTGGTCGGAGGTTTTGTAGACAAGCATGAGGATGCCTATCAGGCCTGCATTCGGGAAGTAAAGGAAGAGGTGGGGCTGGAGATACCGCTGGAAAAGGTGGAACAGCTGATGACGGTATCTACTCCAGGGCGTGATCCACGCGGATGGGTCATCACCATTGCCCATCTGGTCTATCTGCCGGCCATAGCAGTAGACCAAGTACAAGCTGGGGATGATGCCAAGGAAGTCACCTTTCTTGATGTAGACTTTAAGACAAGGAGTTTTAGAGACGGTGAGCGGCTCCTGACAGCAGAGGACTTTGCCTTTGACCACTACCAAATCCTGCTGGAATCTATCAAGCGGATTCAGGGGCGACTGGACTGGAATCCAACTTTTCTCCATTTGCTGGAATCACCGTTTACTGTTTATGAAGGGACTGAGTTGGTCAATCTCATCACGCCTAGACGACCTATTGTCAGCAATAATTTTCTAGTGAAATTTGGAGAATACCTAGAGGAGGCTGGCGTTAAGCGCGTGCCAAAGAAGAAGCCGAGAAAAGTGTATCGGCTGAAGGCAGAAAAACCAGATTAAAAGAAAGCTGATCATATATTTCTCTTGCAGGACAAATTTGTCCTGTTTTTTCGTTTTTAATTACGAATAGATATGTAGGAGCGAGTTTCTCATGACAAAAGAAACAGATTGAGAAACAGAACTTCGCTTGAGTAAAAAAATTTTTTAAGAATTTTGCATAAATGATTGACATAGAAAAATTACAGTGTTACAATAATGTTACAAAAAGATTTCTTTATATTACAAGGAGACAAAAGATGAAAACACGTACTTATACAAAAATGATGGCAGCTGCAGTTCTGGCTTCTAGTTTGCTTTTAGGGGCATGTGGTAAGAAAGAAGAAAGTGCAACAAGTGCTAGTTCTAGCAAGACTGTTCAAGCTTCTTCTGGCTCAAAAGCTGCGTCATCCAGTAAGGTCAGCGCTTCTCCTAAGGTTAGCAATAGCGCTTCTTCAGAAGGAGCAGTTAGCCAGCCTGGACAAGCCCAAGCTCCTGCCAGTCAGCAACAGTCTACTGTCGAAGCTCCTCAAGTCCAACAACCGCAGCCACAGCAAGCTTCAGGTCGACAAAACACTCAGAGTCAAGCAACTCAACCAGCCCAAGCTCCCGAAAGCAATCGCCAGCTTCAGAATAAGCAGGCAGCCAGCAATGCTCGCTATAAAGGTGTCTTGACTATGGTGGATGGGGATTTCTCAGCCGCTGCTGGAACTTGGAAGGATGCCAATGGAAATACTGTGACTGTATCAGGTAATGGTCAATTCACAGTCCAGTCTGCAGATGGAAAAACAGATAATTATTCCATCGCTTCTTACTCCTATACGCTGGATGATGGCAAATACAATGCGCAGTTAAGCGGGCAAGGCAATGCCAATCTGCAGATTACAACAGGAGCAGATGGCTCAGTAACAAGTGTTGTGGTGACTCAACCCTAAACAGAACAAAAAAGGAAGTCCAATGGGCTTCCTTTCGTCTTTATTTTTGAATTTGTAAGAGTTCTTCGATTTCAGCCAGACTTTCAGCTTGCGAAATAGCACCGCGGAGCTTGGCTGCTCCTGCAGTACCGCGCAGATAGTGCGGAGCTAGGCCCCGGAATTCGCGGATGGCTACATATTCTCCTTTGAGATTCACCAAGCGAGAAAGGTGATCGTGAGCGACTTTCATCTTATCTTCAAAGCTGAGGTCTGGTAGGACTTCGCCAGTTTCAAAGTAGTGGTTGATTTGGTTAAAGAGATAAGGATTTCCCATAGCAGCTCGGCCTACCATGACGGCATCGGCGCCGACTTCCTCAATACGCTGTTTAGCATCTTGGACGCTGCGGATATCACCGTTAGCGATAAAAGGAATCTTAGTCAGAGCATGGGCTACGTCGTGCAAGGTCTCAAGGTCAGCATGACCAGTATACATTTGCTCACGGGTGCGGCCGTGCATAGCCAGGGCGGAGACTCCGGCGGCTTCGGCTGCTAGAGCGTTTTCTACAGCCAGTGAGCTGTTGGACCAACCCGTCCGCATCTTGACTGTCAGGGGAATATCCAGAACGGACTGGACCTTGTTGATGATTTTATAGATTTTCTCAGGGTCCTTGAGCCATTTAGCTCCAGCTTCGTTTTTGACAATTTTATTGACCGGGCAGCCCATATTGATATCGACAATATCCGTCTTGGTGTTTTCTTGGATAAATTCTGCTGCGCGTGCTAAACTATCCTCGTCGCTGCCGAAAAGCTGGATAGAAACAGGATTTTCTCCCTCATCAATATGGAGCATGTGGAGGGTTTTTTCGTTGTTATACTGGATGCCCTTGTCAGAGACCATTTCCATGACGACCAGGCCTGCTCCCAGCTCTTTGGCAATGGTTCGGAAAGCAGAGTTGGTTACGCCGGCCATAGGTGCCAGAACTGTGCGGTTGGGAATTTCAACATTCCCAATCATAAAAGGGGTATTAAGATTTGTCACGAATCAGTTCCTCCAGGTCGTTTTGGTCAAAGTGATAGGCTGTCTGGCAAAATTGGCAGACGATTTCAGCTCCTTGGTCTTGGTCACGCATCTCTTCTAAGTCAGCCTTTGGCAGGGTAGCCAAGGCATTCATGAAGCGCTCTTTGTTACAGTCGCATTGGAAGCGGATTTTCTCTTCAGACAGGCGTTTGTATGGCTCATCACCATAGATGGCAGCCAGCAGAGCTTCAATATGGTCATCGGATTCCAGCAGTCTTGAGATAGCAGGCATTTCTTGGATCCGCTTCTCAAAGCGGGCAATTTCAGCTTCTTTAGCACCAGGCAGAACTTGTACCAAGAAGCCGCCAGCAACCTTGACTTTATCATTCTCATCCAAGAGGACGTTGATACCAACTGCAGAAGGCGTTTGCTGGCTTTCGGTCAGGTAGAAGGCTAGGTCTTCACCGATTTCCCCAGAGATGAGAGGAGTCATGGAGTTGTAAGGATTGCCAGTACCATAGTCCGTGATGACGAGGAATTCTCCTTGGCCGACAAAAGGACCAACTAGAACCTCACCGGTGGCAGTCTTTTTGATATCTACACCGGGATTTTGCACATAGCCTTTGACATTGCCCTCGGTATCTGCCACTGTGATAATCGCGCCTAGTGTGCTGGTCCCGAGAATCTTGACGGTAATCTTGGTCTGGCCTTTTTCATTTGCAGCTAAAATTTGACTGGCAATCAGTGTGCGGCCAAGTGCAACGGTAGAGCTTGCTTGAGTTTGATGTTTTTCTTGAGCGGTCCGAACCGTCTCTGTGCTATCCAGCACATAAGCTCGGAAAGAACCATTTTCTGAGATAGTTTTGATAATTTTGTCCATACCTTTTATTTTAACACAAAATAGAAAAACAAGCGCGCGACTGCGCTTGTTTTTTGGGGTTAGGAAGAATTTTAAGAGCAAAAATAGTATAATAAAATAAAAAGCATAGGAGACTAGTATGAACCAATCTTTGAAAGCGGCAGTCTATGGTCTGGCAGTAGCTGATGCATTAGGCGTTCCGTATGAATTTTTAACCCGAGGCAGTTTTAAAGCGGTTGAGATGGTGGGTTATGGCAGCCATCAGCAACCGGCTGGGACTTGGTCAGATGATACCAGCCTTGTTTTGGCGACCTGTGATTCTATTAGGGAAAAAGGTAAGATTGACCCTGTCGATATGCAGCAGCGGTTTAAAAATTGGCTCTTCGAGGGAGCATACACACCGGATGGTTTGACCTTTGATGTAGGAAATGCGACTCGCGAAGCCTTGACAAGAGAACACGGTCTATCTGATGAATATTCCAATGGAAATGGTTCTTTGATGCGGATTCTGCCCCTAGCCTTTACTGCAGCTGGTCCGTCTGATATTGAGGCTGTTTCCAGTATTACACATGCCCATGCGACTTCCGTAGAGGCCTGCCTGCTTTATGTGGCTATTGCTCGTAAGCTCTTAAAAGGCCAGCAACTATCGGAAATACTATCAGACTTAGCGACTAGCACGACCTATGCTCGTTTGCAAACTTTAGCAGAGCTGACCGAAGATGACATTCGCTCTACTGGCTATGTGGTGGATACCTTGGAAGCAGCACTGTGGTGTCTGCTGACTAGCACTTCTTATCTGGAAACTGTCTTGAAAGCTGTTAATTTGGGCGATGACACTGATACAGTAGCAGCAGTTGCTGGCGGCCTGGCTGGCATCATCTATGGTTTGGAAGGGATTCCTGATAACTGGCTAGCCCAGCTGCCCAATAAAGAACTGTTGGAAAGCTGCTTGTTTTAAAGGGATAATCGGAAGACAGGACTGTATTGATCATTTAAAAAGTAAAACATTAAAAGAGCCATCTAGGCTCTTTTACTTATTCTGTAGTTAATTCTTTCTGGGCTTCCTTGCCTTGGTCCAACAGGGCTTGGATAATCTTTTGATCACGCAGTTTGACAGAGTTGTTGATGGTCTCTGCAGACTGGATAACAGTAGCTTCTAGCAGAGCGCGTTTTTCCCGTCCTTTATCAATGGCTTCGATAATGCCTTGATTTTGTGCGACGAGGCTTTCTGCCAGCTTGGTGACAGACTCAACAGCGATGGTAGGGCTTTGGGAAATCCGTTCCAGCTGAGGAATGACTTCCTTGCTCGTTTCGGCGAGCATTTGCAGGGCAGCGTTATTGGCATTCGAGATGGCGTCAGCTACCTGACCAGACTTCATGGATTGCTGGAGAATGCCTAACTGAGCGATAGACAGTTTCATCGTTGGAATGGTATTGCGACGGAGCATTCCAAGTTTTTGGCGCATATCAGAGGAAACCTTGACCAGATTGCGCATCTGAGGCGTTGTCGCCCAAGCCACATAGAGACGGCTGACATATTCAGTGTGTTGCTGCTCTAGGGTATTGACCACCTCTGTCATACGAGCTAATTCTTGCGATTTGACTTGGTAGTCAACAGTTGTCATATCTAACTGAGCGACTTCAGCCTGCAGTTTGAGCGCTCGATTGCCAGATTCTTGCTGAGCAGCTTCGATAAAGGAAATAACTCCAACTAGGTTTTCAATCGATTTGGTATTGTCCTCAATCAGCATTTCAGCAGAAACAATATTGCGAGCCAGAACGTCTTCTTGCTTGACAACGGTTGCAGCCATGCCGTCCATTTTCTGCTCAATATTTTGTGAGTCAAAATAGAATTCTTGAAGAGTGTTTTTGCTCTGTTTGAAGAGTTTTTCCAGAAAATTAGGCTTTTTGTCCAGTTCTGCTACTTGAGCATCCTTGTATTTTGCAACAAAGCCATTGAGTTCTTTGTTAGTGTTTTTTAAGAGCTCATCTACCTGGGGAATTTGTAATTTTTTCTGCTCGGCTAAGATACGATTGACAGTACCGTTGACCTCTTCTACAGCAGATTGACCAAAGTCCAGCAAGGCANTTTGGTCTGATACGAAATTATCCACCAGCTGTGGAGCTTTAGCCGTAATAGCACTCTGTTGCTCAGGAGTCAGTTTTTCCAGAAAAGTTAGCTGGCCATTTTCTTGAGTCGTATTGGCTTCGATGATTTCTGTTGTTTTGTCGCTTTTGCTGATGGCATTGTTAGCAATTTTATCAATGTCAAAATTAAATTCTTGGCTCATAGTTTCTCCTTTGGTTTATATAGCTTAAAGACCAGTGTCTGTTTGCTTTTCTTTGTCTAAGATACGCAAGCTAATGTCAAAGTCCCTCAAATCAGCTTCATTTAACTGGCGCAGCGCTTCGTCTAGATCCAAGTCAAACTGCTCTATAGCTGCTTTGGCCTTGGCTAGCCGCTCCTCTGCATTGTAAAAATCTTTGGGAGAAGCTTTGATTTTGAGGTAGCCTTCTAAAATATCTTCGTAGTGCTCCATCTGGGACTGATGAATGGCAGTCAGCTCTTCCTTATTGTTGCTTTCGGATTGAGAGATTTTTTGAAGAATGGCCTCATGGTCAATCTGAATATTGCGAACCGTAGCGACCAATTCTGGGGCTAGCTCTTCTAGACTAGTTTTCTTAGGCTGCGCTTCTTTTCGTTTTTTCTCTCGTTCAATCTTTTTCAGTTGTTCATCGATTTCATCGGTGACAGTACGAATTTTGGTCTGGATTCGCTGGTAGACAGAAGTAGGAATTTCTCCTCGTAGGTCGTTAGCAGCATTTTTGATATAGGTTAGCTGGGGAAGAATTTCTAGAGCTAAATTCTGATAGCTTTCTTGGTCCCCATCTTCTTGGTAGCCTTCCAATTCTTTAATGCGACGGTCAGCATGACCAATCTCTGATTTTAAATCTTCAATACGGCCAATGCTGGCTTGCTTTGCTTCAATCCGAACTTTTTTCTGGCTTTGGTGGCGATAGATTCCGTAACCAATAGCCCCCAGAATAGCTATGGGAATTAGATAGCTGGCTACAGCTCCAGAACCAAATACAAATACCAGTATCCAAATCCAGCTAAACCATTCTGGTTGCTGGTTGGAATCATCATTTCTCCTCGACATGGACGTTTCTCTTTCTTATCAATGTGATATCTCTATTTTAACATAAAAGCTGGTTTTTGAAGGATAAAGATTGAAAAGTTTCTATGATAAGCTTGGTTTTTCTGGTGCGATTTTATTTTATCGTGAAAGTAAGCTCGGCTTAAAGATTAGGAATCCTAACCTGCAAACAAAAATCGCAGGGAATGCCCTGCGATTCTTATGTTATCAGTCCATTTCTGGGAAAAGTTTTGCCAATATTTTAGGGGTGATGCTCTGTCCCGGTCCCTCAGCACAATAGGTGTGCATATACATAGAGGGGTTGAAGTTGAGCTCGATGCAGGTACAGTTGGGATTTTCCTCTGTGGAAATAGCAGAGCTGTCAGGGATGATTAGGTCGACGCCACAAGCCCAAGCTCCCATAGCTCGTGCCATGTCCGCAGCGAGTTCCTTGTAGGATGAGTGCATGCTGTCTGTGACATCAATCGAGTCTCCGCCGGTAGAAATGTTGGAATTGCGCCGCAAGTCAACCTTAACTCCAGCAGGCAGGATATCGTCGGGGCCATAGCCTTGCTGGTCCAGCATGAGCAGTTCAATGTCCCCCAGTTCAATGATTTCGAGTGGTGAACGATGGTCTCGCCCGCGCAGCGGATTGTCGTTTTTGATGGCAACCAATTCTCTCACGGTATGCTGACCGTCTCCGATGACATTAGCTGCCACGCGCAAGAGGACTGCCTCACACTGACCGTCTAAGACAAAGAAGCGGTACTCCGTTCCAGCGATAAATTCTTCGACTAAGACAGCAGCGTCTTCTGAAAAAGCGATCTCCAAAGCCTTGCGATAAGCTTCCAGACTAGCTGGTTCTTGGAAGATAGAGATGCCCAGTCCGAAGTTGGTTGACTTGGGTTTGACGACAATTTGTCGGTTCTTAATCAAAGGGTAATAGGCCAGTCCATCCTCTAGGGAAGAAAATTCTGCTCCAGCCGGAACAGGAAAGTCAGCTGCAGCCAAAATCTTTTTGGTGACGGTTTTATTGGCCATAGCCAGAGGGATGACATAGTTATCCTTGGAGGTCATATTGCCATTCTTGACATACTCCACATGGTGACCATGCCAAAGCTTGAGAAATTGGTCATTTTCATCTAAAATTTCGACATTAAGCCCCTTTTGAATAGCATCAAAGAGCAGCATCTGAGTGGACAGTTCCATATTTTCGTAGCCTTTGAGGGCATAAGGAGCTGTCCAAGCATAACGGTGATACTTCTCCGCTTTATCTAGTCCAAAGGCCATTAAGGAGTCCTGCTGGATATGATGCAGGAGCTGACCAGATAGGGTTAGCTGAGGATTCAGAAGTGCTTCTTTAAGTTGCTGAAGCAAGGTTTGGTAGTATGTCGGCAGTTCAAAATGCTGGATGAGCTCTTCCATGGCTTGGAGAAGGGCTGAACTGTCTGCTTCATCGGGCAGGGCAGTCAGCGGATGGCTACAAGCAATTTTTTGGTTCAAGTCGTGGGCAGCTTTTAATGCAGTATCAACATTTTCTACATCATCTAGCCAGAGCAGGCTCAGTAAAAAGAGATGGACAGTATCTAAGGTCTCTTGGCTAATGCCTAAATGGTCAAAAGGATTGAGGTCAAAGCAGCGGAATTCCAGATAAGTGATGCCTTGCTCCAGATAGGCACGATTGTGCTTCTGTCCACGGAAGCGAACGGCTGAGTAAAATTCCTTTTCAGCGCTGAGCTCGCCTGACTGAACGTAGTTTTCAATATCAGTTACATATTGCTCCAAAGAAGCGTAGGACACCTGAATATTCTCGTCATTGACATAACCATAGTCGCTGTTACGAAAAGAGCGGATAGGCTGGGGAATGTCCTGAATGTAGAAGCCAGCTTCTGCCAAAGGGGCTGCCCCGTAGAGATAGGTTAAAATCCAGCGGAAGCGCAGAAAGTTTCGAGCCAGCTTGAGATAGAGGTCATTTTTAAAGTCCTTGAGTGAATGGTAGGAGCTGACTTGAAAGAGAGAAGTGACCAGATCTTTTCCTAGCTCCATATTGTAGTGGATGCCAGAGATAGCCTGTAGTTTTTTGCCATATTTTTTCGCTAAGCCCTCTCGGTAGTGGCGCTCATAGTCGTTTTCCAGATGGGCGATGGCAATCTCTTCTTCCGTCAGCTGTGGTGGCATGGACAGAGGCCAGAGGCGTTCATTCTGGTCAATCGAGCGGCCAGCCACATCGCTGATAGCTCCCAGTAAGCGTCGTGCTTCCTTAGTCGAGTGAGCGATAGGTGTAATTAGTTCCAGTTGTTGCTCGCTGAAGTCTGTTTGGATGGTTGGGTGGAAATTGCGGGAACCCAGCTGACTCGGATGAGCAGTTTGAGCTAAGTGCCCGTCAGCTGTCACCCGCAGATTTTCCCTCTCCAGACCAAAGGTCGCTTGGAGAATGGGGCTTGCTGTATCCAGTTTCTGCAGTAATTGATTAATCGTCATCGTTTCACCGTCCTATGATAGTAATTTTAGTCTATTACAAACAGAAAAAGAAAACAAATTTTCGCTACGATTTTACAAAAATTCCGAACTTTTATTTTTAATAAACTAATAAATTTCAGAAAATACAGATTTTGTGAAAATTTAATTCGTTTTCAAAAGGGAAAAAGCAAATTAAGAATGGATCCCACCTTGAAAAATTGTTAAATTTTTCATATAATGAGGTATAAAACATAATCGCAGGTGAGATTCCTGCCTGCTTTTCAAGAAAGGAAGAGCTGCTTCAGCTCAGACAAAATTATGACATCAGTAGTTGTTGTAGGAACCCAGTGGGGAGATGAAGGAAAAGGGAAGATTACAGACTTCCTTTCAGCCAATGCCGAAGTGATTGCCCGCTATCAGGGTGGTGACAATGCCGGACACACTATCGTGATTGACGGCAAGAAGTACAAGCTGCACCTGATTCCGTCAGGGATTTTCTTTCCAGAAAAAATCTCTGTCATTGGAAATGGAATGGTGGTCAATCCCAAATCTCTGGTCAAAGAATTGAACTACCTGCATGAAGAGGGTGTGACGACGGATAACCTTCGTATCTCTGATCGAGCGCATGTCATCTTGCCTTACCATATCGAGCTGGATCGCCTGCAGGAAGAAGCAAAAGGTGACAATAAAATCGGGACGACAATCAAGGGAATCGGTCCTGCCTATATGGACAAGGCTGCTCGTGTCGGTATCCGCATTGCTGACCTTTTGGATAAAGATATTTTCAGAGAGCGCTTGGAGCGGAATCTAGCTGAGAAAAACCGCCTCTTTGAGAAATTGTACGATAGTACAGCAATCAGCTTTGATGATATTTTTGAAGAATACTATGAATATGGACAGCAAATCAAGCAGTATGTGACCGATACCTCTGTTATCCTCAACGATGCCCTGGATCAAGGCAAGCGAGTGCTCTTTGAAGGGGCTCAAGGGGTTATGCTGGATATTGACCAAGGGACTTATCCATTTGTAACTTCTTCTAATCCAGTTGCAGGGGGAGTCACCATCGGTTCCGGTGTTGGTCCGAGCAAGATTGACAAGGTAGTTGGTGTCTGCAAGGCCTACACCAGTCGGGTCGGAGATGGACCATTCCCAACAGAGCTTTTCGATGAAGTAGGTGACCGCATTCGTGATATCGGCCATGAATATGGCACTACCACTGGCCGTCCGCGTCGGGTAGGCTGGTTTGACTCGGTTGTTATGCGCCATAGCCGCCGTGTCTCAGGGATTACCAATCTTTCGCTTAACTCCATCGATGTTTTGAGCGGTCTGGATACAGTGAAAATCTGTGTAGCCTATGACTTGGATGGTCAGCGCATTGACCATTACCCAGCTAGTCTGGAACAGCTCAAGCGTTGCAAGCCGATTTACGAAGAGCTGCCAGGCTGGTCAGAGGACATCACCAGTGTCCGCAGTCTGGAAGACTTGCCAGAAAATGCCCGCAACTATGTTCGCCGAGTGAGTGAGTTGGTTGGTGTTCGTATTTCTACCTTCTCAGTCGGTCCTGGCCGCGAGCAGACAAACATCTTGGAAAGCGTCTGGTCAAATTTATAAAAAAGTCAGCACAAGGAAATTGCTTCTTGTGCTTTTTTGTAAGAAAATTTCATATTAAGACTCATTTAAGATATATATTTTATACTAACAGCATAAACAAAGACCTCCTAACTTTGTTTAAAAATCCTAAACTTTTTTCATAATAATCTCCTGAAAGTCACCCTAGTGGTGGCTTTTACTTTTTCTGAGAAGTGCGGCAGGCTTGTGGTATAATGGGATAGACGACTACAGATTTAGAAAGACAATGATGAATTATACGATTGAAGAAAAAGAAGCATTTATGCGGGAAGCTTTGAAGGAGGCGGAGATTGCCCTAGCTTATGATGAAATTCCCATCGGCTGTGTCTTGGTTAAAGAGGGAAAGATTATCGGCCGCGGTCACAATGCACGTGAGGAGCTGCAGCGGGCTGTTATGCATGCGGAAATAATGGCTATCGAAGAGGCGAATCGGCACGAAAATAGCTGGCGCTTGCTTGATACAACGCTTTTTGTGACCATTGAGCCCTGTGTCATGTGCAGCGGAGCGATCGGTCTAGCGCGCATTCCTCACGTTGTCTATGGAGCAGCAAATCAGAAATTTGGAGCAGCTGGCAGCCTTTATGATATTTTGACAGATGAGCGTCTGAATCATCGAGTAGAAGTGGAGACAGGTGTTCTCCAAGAAGAGTGCGCTCAAATTATGCAGGAATTTTTCAGACAGAGAAGGAAAAAATAAAATTAGCCAAAATCAAAAGTTTGTGTTATACTAATTAGTGGAGCAACAGTTTTGCGTGAAGCGGGTCAGGGGAGGAATCCAGCAGCCCTAAGCGAAGTAAGCTGTGTGCTCTTTTCTATTGCTCTTAACGAATCAACTCCGAAGAAGTTAGATGGGTATAGGTACATTGACGCAGTTTGAGCGAAGCGAGAACTAGGTTCCGAAATTAAATGAATCAAGCCTGAAAGGCGCAGATGGATATTGGAGCAGTAAATCAAGTTCGAACGGACCTGAAATGAATTCAGCTGACATCCAATCTTAAATAGAATATTGGGCTCTTTGTCAATCAAAAATATTCTTCTCAATATATGGCTAAAATTTGTTGACTTACGCAAACGATTGCTTTCAGTTATGTCCTAGGATTAGCTTATTTAGAAAAATAGTATAGAATAAAAAATGTAAACGTTTTAAAATAGTAAAAGCACTTGCTTATTTTTTCCTAAAGCGTTATCATAAAAGAAAAGAACAATTGGAGGATAAACATGACACATATTAAATTTGACTACTCAAAGGTATTAGATAAATTTGTAGCACCACATGAACTAGATTATATGCAGCCTCAAGTGACTGCAGCAGATTCTGCTCTGCGAAATGGTACAGGTCCTGGGGCAGAAATGACTGGCTGGTTGAACTTGCCTGAAGAATATGACAAAGATGAATTTGCTCGTATTCAAAAGGCTGCTGCTAAAATCCAATCTGATAGTGAGGTATTGATCGTAATCGGTATTGGTGGTTCCTATTTAGGAGCTCGTGCAGCTATTGATTTCTTGAATAATTCATTTGCAAACTTGCAAAGCAAAGAAGAACGCAAGGCACCTCAGATCCTCTATGCTGGAAACTCTATCTCTTCAAGCTATTTGGCTGATTTGGTAGACTATGTATCAGACAAAGATTTCTCTGTCAATGTTATTTCTAAGTCAGGAACAACAACAGAGCCTGCTATTGCTTTCCGTGTCTTCAAGGAACTCTTGGTTAAGAAGTATGGTCAGGAAGAAGCAAATAAACGGATTTATGCAACTACAGACCGCGCTAAAGGTGCAGTTAAGGTTGAAGCAGATGCTAATGGCTGGGATACTTTTGTAGTGCCTGATAGTGTAGGTGGTCGTTTTACAGTATTGACAGCAGTGGGACTCTTGCCAATCGCAGCTGCAGGGGCTGATATCAGCAAGTTGATGGAAGGAGCAAATGCTGCTCGCAAGGCTTATGCTTCTGATAAGTTGGCTGAAAATGAAGCATATCAATATGCAGTTGTACGCAATATCTTGTACCGTAAAGGTTATCTGACAGAAGTTCTAGCTAACTACGAACCATCTTTGCAATACTTCTCAGAATGGTGGAAGCAATTGGCTGGTGAGTCAGAAGGTAAAGACCAAAAAGGTATCTACCCAACTTCAGCCAACTTCTCAACAGACCTGCACTCTTTGGGGCAATTTATTCAAGAAGGAACTCGTATCCTCTTTGAAACAGTTATTCGTGTAGATAAGCCTCGCAAAAATGTGTTGATTCCTGAATTAGCAGAAGACTTGGATGGCCTTGGCTATCTGCAAGGAAAAGATGTTGACTTTGTCAATAAGAAAGCAACAGATGGAGTGCTGTTAGCTCACACAGACGGCGGAGTGCCAAATATGTTTGTGACCCTGCCTGAGCAAGATGAGTTCACTTTGGGCTATACTATTTACTTCTTTGAGTTAGCTATTGCTCTTTCTGGCTACCTGAATGGTATCAATCCATTTGACCAGCCAGGAGTTGAGGCTTATAAGAAAAACATGTTTGCTCTTCTTGGGAAACCAGGCTTTGAAGAGCTGGGTGCTGAGTTGAATGCACGCCTTTGATTCTCATATGCTCTGAGTTCATTTAGAATATAAAAAGATCCACAAGTTCATTTCTTGTGGATTTTTTAGTACAAGCCTCTTAATTAGTTTATTATTTTTTTGAACAGTGAAAAAAAGAGTGTCTTAATTCTTTTATGAAAGCGCTGTATAATTGCCTTGTAAATAAAATTTGAGAGGTATCAAAATGAATGATTGGTTAGACATAAAAGGCAAAACAGTTCTTGTGACGGGTGCGTCATCTGGGATTGGTAAGGCAATCGTTGAAGAATTGCTGGAATTAGGTGTCAATGTAGCGAATTTTGACCTTAGCGACAACGATTTGCGTCACCCGAATCTATTATTTGTAAAAGTTGATGTAACTTCTCGCTCTGAAGTAGAAGCAGGAGTCGCTAAAATAGTTGAAAGATTTGGCAATATTGATGCGGTAGTCAACAATGCAGGGATTAATGTCCCTAGATTATTAATCGATGCAGAAAATCCTAAAGGTCCTTACGAGTTGGACGATGAGACGTTCGAAAAAGTAACAATGATTAACCAAAAAGGTTTGTATTTGGTTAGTCAGGCAGTAGGACGTATTTTAGTGAAAAATGGGAAAGGTGTAATTGTGAACATGGCTTCAGAAGCAGGCTTGGAAGGTTCTGAAGGACAAAGTGCCTATGCTGCAACGAAAGCGGCAGTCTATAGTTACACTCGTTCATGGGCGAAAGAGCTTGGTAAACATGGTGTACGTGTGGTTGGAATTGCTCCAGGAATTATGGAAGCTACGGGTCTTCGAACTCTTTCTTATGAAGAAGCACTGGCATATACACGAGGAAAGACTGTAGAAGATATTCGAGCTGGTTATGCTTCAACTTCAACGACTCCATTGGGACGGAGTGGGAAACTACGGGAAGTAGCTGATCTTGTAGCGTTCTATATTTCAGACCGTTCTAGCTATATAACAGGTGTCACTACAAATATTGCCGGAGGTAAAACTCGCGGTTAAAACAATGAAGGTAGGGAAGAGAGTTGACCTTAGTAAATCGGTGGTATAATATTTTAGATAAAATGGTCTCGCAGCCAACTTATTCCTTGTTAGATATGCGCTCAGAACTGGATATTAGCTTGCAAACCTTGCAAAAGAGTATCCAACAATTAAATGATGTTTTGTCTCCTAATATCCAGATTATCGTACAAGATGATCAGTTAATGTTAGAAGTGTATGACTATACAGAGTTGGAAAGGATTTTATCTGGTAGTTTAAAACAGGAGAGTGACTTCAATTCTTCCAGTAAAAGAATTGCCTATTTGCTAAAACGTTTAATTGAGTCAACCTCCCCTCTTCTTATTGACGACTTGGCTGAGGAAGTAGGTGTTAGTAGAAGTACCCTTAATAAGGATTTAAAACAAGTAAAATCTTTGGCAGAGAGTTACTCTATCACTATTTCAGGAAAGCCCAACCGTGGGCTGGAGGTCTTGGGGAGCGAGCTGAATTTGCGCTTGCTCTATATTCACCAAGTGGCTCCTTACTTTGAAGGAAGGACACTCACTGAGGCAACATCTTCTTTTCTGGAGACGCTAGTTCAGGACTATAAAATCCCTAAAGAAACACAGGAACTCCTTCGAAAGACCATTTCAATTATGGTGGAGCGTATTCATACATCTAGAGTGTTGAATTGTCCTATTCCTTACTATAGGAATGATTTAACAGAGACACCTTTAGCTGAGAAATTAATCTATCATATTGAAATGACTTATAAGATTTCCCTCAGTCAGTTTGAGATAGACTTTTTGTGTTTTCCGTTTAATGTCCGTTTTATTGACACTTTAAGCAAGACATCTTATCAATCTGAACAGCTTGCAAAGATTTTTCAAGGGATTGTCAAGAAAGTCAAAGAAACAATGTTNGTTCACTTTGATGATGAAGAATTATTTGAAGAAATCAAATCTCATCTAGGCCCCTTAATCAATCGACTGATTTTCCATGTGCAAGCTAATGATATATTTCATGGCGAGGTTCAAACTCAATATCCTTTTGCTTTTGAAATGGCAAAAATAGCTGGAGAAGAACTATCTGCAATTTTTGGTTCTGAATTAGAATTATCCGAAATCGGATATCTGGCTTTGTATTTTGAAATGATTTTAAGAAAGCAAAATTCTGCTGTTAAGGGTTCTCGCAAGCAGATAGCTGTAGTTTGCACAACAGGAAGAGGAACAGCTGCGATGATTATTCAGCAACTCAGACGAGTCCTTGGAAATGATGTAGACATTACTCAGTATTCTGAAGAGGATTTTAATGTGGATTTGAATCAGGACTATTTCGCGATTTTTACGACAGTTCCTCTAAAATATAAAGATTCTAAATCTCCAGTCATTCAAGTTAATCATCTTTTTGATGATCAATGGCTGCAGGAAGAATGGCAGAGAGCCAATGCTTTTCATCAAAAAAATCTAGAAACAGTCAGCTTACGATTTCTTCGATTAAGCCCCCAAAAAACCTATCAGCAATACTTGCTAAATATGGTTGCAGAGTTAGGGAAACTTCAGATGATTGATGAAGGTTTTAGAGAACGGATAATTGATAGGGANAAAAAGCAATCAACCATTTTTGGTGGAGGAATTGCCTTCCCCCATACAATTAACCAGGGTTATGCAAAGACTATTTTAATGTTTGGAAAGCTTGAAGAACCTTATAAAAAAGGAGATGAATGGATTGAATTTATCTTTCTAGTCGCTATTCCCTCAGAAATTGAAACAAAAATGGAAAGTGAATTACTGGAATTGTATGATGATATTTTTAGAATTGCAGGAGAGCCTTCTTTAAAAGAAGCATTGAGGGCTGTAGAAACAGAGACTGAGTTTCTATCATTTTCTAAGAGCAAAGGAGTATTTTAATGAATTCGCTAATAATTTTCGCTGTATTTGTCATGGCAGCTTATATATTTCAAATGTTCCTCGGCTGGCAGCAACTAAAAGACTTCAATAAGACCTATACGATGCTCCGAAAACTGGGGCGCGTAGCGATTGGCAGGAAGTCCGGAAGAATAAAATCCGGTACGATTGTCATGTTCGCGGTTGATGAAAACGGTCGGGTTCTTAAAGCTAGCAAAATGCAAGGAGTCACAATCTTAGCGCGTTTTCAAAATATGGACGATTATGTTGGAGAAGACATCCATTATTTTGACAAGTATAATCCTCTTGTGAGAAAAGAAAATAAGTTGATGCAATCAGCCATAGAAGATGCTAGAAAAGTCTATCTTTGGCATGAGGCAGGTATTGAGAAAGAGACAAGTTCATCTGATTCTTTTCTGGGATTCGGCTTTTATGCGAATTACTTACAATTATCTATTAAACAGTTATTTAAAAAAAATAAGAAAAGGAGTTCCTTATGAATCACATTACAAAATTTGCAGAGAGTTTTATGAAACTCTTCCAATTAGGTGGAGAAACCTTTATTAGCTGGATGACAAATATTGTACCGCTTGTCTTAATGCTATTGATTGCAATGAATACCCTTATCGCTTTCTTGGGAGAAGAAAAGGTCAATTCCTTGGCTAAGATTTCTGCCAAAAATCCTGTTAGCCGTTATATGATTTTACCTTTCATTTCAGCCTTTATGCTGGGGAATCCGATGGCGATCAGTATGGGACGCTTCTTGCCAGAATATTATAAACCTAGTTTTGTAGCAGCTCAGATGCAGTTCTGCCATACTTCAAACGGGGTATTCCCGCATATCAATCCTGGGGAATTGTTTGTATGGATGGGAATTGCAACAGGAATTCAAACTTTAGGTTTAAGTCAAATGGACTTAGCCATTCGTTACATGCTTGTTGGGCTTGTCATGAACTTTGTAGGCGGTTGGGTAACCGATTTTACAACTGCTTATGTAGCAAAACAGCAAGGTGTTACCTTGAGTAAAACATTTGATTGATAGAAAGAGTGAAATTATGTCATATAAGAGTATAAAAGTTGTTAAAGGAAATGGCGGTTTCGGAGGACCTTTGGTCATTACCCCTAGTGAGGCTAAGCATAAATTTATCTATATCACTGGCGGCGGAGAAAAGCCAGATATTGTAGATAAAATTGCTGATTTGACCGGTATGGAAGCTGTTAATGGGTTTAAAACTTCTATCCCTGATGAGGAAATTGCTTTAGCAATCGTGGATTGCGGCGGTACTCTTCGCTGCGGTATTTATCCTAAAAAGGGGATCCCTACAATCAATATTGTCGCTACAGGGAAAAGTGGCCCTCTAGCACAATATATCACCGAGGAAATCTATGTGTCAGCAGTTGGCCTTAATCAAATTTCTGCTGCTAATGAAGACGAAAAAGCGACAACTGTGGTAACAGAAAAGCCAACTTACGATACTAGTAAAAAAATTACAGAGCAAAAAGCTGAAACAAGTATTGTAGCAAGAATTGGGATGGGCGCTGGGAAGGTCGTTGCGACTTTCAACCAGGCAGCTCGTGAAGCCATCCAAACAATGCTCAACACAATCATTCCTTTCATGGCCTTTGTTTCCTTGCTGATTGGGGTTATTCAAGGTTCAGGTGTTGGAAATTGGCTGGCAAAATTAATGGTTCCCCTAGCGGGGAACATCTGGGGACTCATTTTGATTGGCTTTATCTGTTCCTTGCCATTCCTATCTCCTTTGTTAGGCCCCGGAGCTGTTATCAGTCAGATTATCGGAACCTTAATTGGAGTCGAAATCGGAAAAGGGAATATTCCGCCCCAAATGGCTCTGCCAGCTATATTTGCTATCAACACTCAAAACGGTTGTGATTTCATTCCTGTAGCACTCGGTCTATCTGAAGCCAAGTCTGAAACAGTTGAGGTTGGTGTCCCTTCTGTGCTTTATTCACGCTTTCTCAATGGTGTTCCGCGGGTGCTAGTAGCTTGGATAGCTAGTATTGGTCTTTATCAATAGACCTTTGATAGATGCACGTAAACAAAGCAACTATTATGTTAAACTTATCTATAAGCATAAGTTTAAGACAAATTAGAGAAAGGATAAATAGGAATTAGATGAAGAAAATTTTTGAAGCTAAAGTAATTCAAGTGGGGCCTGAAGCTCAGAATATGATTCAAGATGCCAATATGCTCATTTTATTTGGAGAAGAAGCGCCGGAAGATTTAGCAGAGTATTGTTTTAAGATTGATAACAAAAATCTGCTAGGTTCAATACTAGAAGGCGGCAAGCTGGTGGTAGATAATCAGGAATATTCGATTAGTTCCGTGGGAAATGTAGTAGAAAAAAATTTAACTGGACTGGGCCATATCACGATTTCTTTTGATGGTTCAAAAGAGGGGAGCCTTCCTGGTACACTCCATGTCGCAGCAGACCAAGCAGTAGTAATTGAAAAAGGCTCTACCATTCAGATTTTTGAAGTAGCTCAATTAGGATAAAATATCTAAATAAGAATACTAGAAAAATAAGAGTCTAAAAACTTGATTCAGAGCCTGGGCAAAAGTCCAGGCTTTTGNGTCTAAATTAGAAAAAATAGATGACGCAGTGGTTGATTGGCATCTTCCTTCGCTTTTTAAGCCCCAAAGATTGCCTGATCAACTGTGCGGGGGTGGGAAGACGAACTTTTTAACTTGTTTGAAGTTCTTTCCCACTCCCTTTTTGAGTGGAAGAATAATTTATGTTATAATATTGTAAAATTTGTCATTATTTTTCAATGTTTTCGCAATATGACAAATCAATAAAATTTATAAGGAGAAAACCATGTCAGATAAAGATGGACAAGGTCAAGTGCAAGGGGCTTGGCAAGAAAATCAACCTAGCCAGCCAATGCAAGGGAATTTCCAGCAGATTCAGCCGCAAGGATTGCCTGATAAGAAGGGCAATATCGGAAAAGTCATAGGACTTTCAATTTTTGCTCTCATAATTGGTCTTTTGATTGGCAGCGGTTCAGCTTATTTTATCGGCAAGCAGGCGCAGACAAATAAGGATATACAAAGGATTAAGCGTCTGAGTAAGGCTCAGGAAGAAGCCAAAGACAAGAGTGACAGCTTTACTACAGACGGGCAGTCGGTTCAGTTTAATTGGACATTGGAAGACTTGGGACGGTTGAGCTATACAAATGATGAGGGATTAGGTCTGACGGCTGATCAAATCATTGAAACTTATGGCTTGGCTAGTTCAGCAGAATATGATCGCAATCGTCTGTTACTCAGATGGGGCCCTTCTGTTAGGGACAAGGAGCAAAATATTTCTTTTCAATTTGATAAAGTTGACCAGAACTACTATCTGAGGCAAGTGGTAGTTGGAGATTCTTTTAAAGAATATAGAAAAGGGAAGGAAACGACAGATTGGAGCGTATTATCTCCCAAAGACCTTGAACGTTTGAAAGAAGGAGACAAGGAAACGGGTGAAGGAGGAACAGCTTTATCAGAGGTCCTGAAGAAGCATCCTGTTCCGTCAGAAATTGTCATCACAACCGAACGTGACGTAGATAATAAGATTATCTCCAACCGTCTGATTGCTGAGGTGACTTATAAAACAGAAGATGGTTATGAATACCTATTGTTTGTAGGCCAGCCAGATGGAAATTTCTTATATATAAAGTCAGAGGAAATGTAAGTTTTTAGTTATTTAGTTTATCTTTTGTGACTGACTGCTTTCAAAGCATTTCGTTATTAAAAGAGAACTGATAAGACTATTGGAAATAAACAAGAAAGAGGAAAGAAGATTGACAGAACAGCAAACACAGCATTCTTTTGAGCCTTCAAAGAATGCTCAGTCGCAAGAGGGATTCCCGCATCATTTTCAACCTCAGCAAGGCCATGTTTCAAGTCCGCAGGAACCAACCCCACCTTTGGCCAAGAATAAATCTTGGAAAGGAATCCTGATAGGCGGAGCCTTGCTCTCTCTTGGTCTTGGACTAATCGGAGGGGGAATCTGGGGCTATGGTATAGGAGTGGCGGATGTCATCAAAGGGGAATATCCTGTGCTGCATCCTTTGGCTGATGCCGGAGCATCAAAGAGAGATCAATCAGATCAGTACATTGACCCAGATACTACTGAATTCAAGTGGGATATTGATAGTTTGTCAGAGTTACGGTTCAATACTATTCAGACAGATACGAATGGTACTTCTGTGGAAGATATTCTCGATAAGCATGGCAAGGCCTTAAAAGAGGAGATCTCTAGCAAGAGTCTGGATTTAGAGTGGGGAACGTTTCAAACTTCTGATGATGAGGAAGAGTGGCCAATTTATTATACAGATCAAACCGCTTCTCTGCATTTCGAGAAGAAAAAAGATGGTTTCTATCTGAATAGCCTTCATATCTACAATATTCGCTTTGAAGGAAGCAAGCATAATGCTGAGGACGAAGCGATGGCGGCTGATTACTTTGAAAAACTGAAAAAAGGCGATGCAAAGACTGGTAAGGACGGCATTTCCTATAAGGAAGTTTTTAAGGAATATGGCAGTCCGAGGAGTATCTATATTCGTGTAGATGAAGATTTCAGTGAGGATACTAGTCAAACCATTATGGAGGCGGCTTATGATGCTCCTAATGATGGTACTTATAGGTTGTTCTTCGTTCAGCAGGAGGATGGAAACTATCTTTTGTCCGCTACTGCCAATAAATAAAATAGAACTCAAATAATAAAAGGAGAAACGATGTCAGAACAAAATAAACCGCAGGAACAATCTTTAGAAGGATTAGCTCCCTATCCACAGCAACCCCAGTCATCAGACCCAGGACAATTTGCGGCTAACTCAACAGAGGGGCAGCCTCTCCCAGTAGAAGGGGGCAGTCCTGAAATGCCGAATCCTAATCAAGATTTTGGTGTTCAGCAACCCATTTTTGATGCTCCTCAGCAGCAGATGCCTCAGCAGGATAATTGGGGAAATCCTGCTTTTCAAAAAGAAATTCCTCAGGGATTTAATCCAGCTGGTCAGAACTTTACCGGACCACAGCAAGCTGCAAACTTCGCTGGCCAGCCAAGTCCAGAGCCAAAGAAAAATAGTACGGGCAAGCTGATAGGATTTTTAGGAATAGGTCTGGCAGCGGGACTATTATTAGGAGGTCTTGGCGGCTATTTCCTAAATGATTTTATGGGTGGTGGAAGTGTGCCAAGTCTGTCTCGAAAGGGACATCAAAGTGATGTTGCTTCTTTTGTGGCTCCGTCAAAAGAGGATGTATATGAGTGGGAAGTGAAAGACCTTGAAAAGCTGAACATTGTTAGTGCGGATGATGAAGGATTGACCCCAGAACAAGTAGTCAAAGATTTTGGCTTGGCCAGCAGTGTGACGTTTCAGGAAGAAGGGCTCTCATTGTCTTGGTTACCTGACTCTAGTTATACCACTCTGACCTTTATGAAACACGAGGATGGCAGCTATCATCTTCAGGGTATGAGTATTATGCCCGGTAGTGACGACTATAATAAAAATGTATCTAGCCAGATTACAGAGAGCTTAAAGATGGGTGATGCGGAAACAGGCGAGGGCGGTTCTTCCTTTAAAGAAGTAATCAAGGAATACCCAGAATATCAACATATCTCAGTTTATGGGGATGGTGAATCAGAGCCGAAGATGCTTATAAACTATGAAACTTCTTCAAATAAGGAGATAACTTTGACTTTTATCCGTCAGGAAAACGGACAGTACCTATTGAGTAATCTTTCTAAATAGAATAAATGAATAGGAGTGCTTATCTTACAGCTGGTTGAGGCTTGTAGATCTGCGCTCTTTTTGTGACTCCAAGAAATTCGTAGTCAATTAATCTATCCTTGGCTTGTTGACCCTTGAACAGCAGCAGTTTTCCTTTCCCTGATTATATGTTACAATCGGAGGAGATGTAGCAGTATTATGCTAGACTTTCATCTAGCTGCTAGAAACTCAATTAGCTCAGTTTTTTTAGATGTGATTGCTATTCTTGTGATGGTTTTGAAAAACGAAAGACCAAGATTGGAAAGGAGTCCTGATGAAGTTATTGTTGGTGGAAGATGAAGCGGATCTGAATCGCAGTTTGACCAAGCTTCTCAAGAAAGAGCATTTTAGTGTGGACAGTGCTTTTGATGGAGAGGAAGCTCTGGAATTTTTGGAAATGGTGGACTATGACTTAATCATTCTAGATATTATGATCCTCGTATGGACGGCTTTGCCTTTCTGGAGAAGATCCGTCAGGCTGGAAAGCAGGTCGTCGTCTTGGTTTTGACGGCCCGTGACAGCTTGGAAGACAAGATTCGGGGCTTGGACTTGGGAGCAGATGATTATCTGGTCAAGCCTTTTGAGTTTGAGGAACTCTTGGCGCGGCTGCGGGCTCTTTTGCGGCGCCAGCAGCGTGAGTTGGTTAGCCAGAAGATTGATCTAGGTGATATCGTCTTGGATCTGACTAAAAAAGCTGTCCTGAAAGATGACCAGGTCTTGGAGCTGACAGCCAAGGAATATGAAGTGCTGGAATACCTAGCTCGCAATCAAGATCATATTCTGTCGCGGGAGCAGATTCGGGACCATGTCTGGGATTTTGACTATGAAGGAGAATCCAATATCATTGATGTTCTGATCAAAAATATTCGCCGCAAGATCGATCAGGACAAGAAGCAGTCCATTATTCACACCAAGAGGGGAGTAGGCTATGTTATCTGGAACTCGGAATAAGGAGAAAAAAGGCAGCATTGTTCTACGCATTACTCTTTGGTACAGCAGTTTTCTCTTTGTCTTTATTCTAGTGCTGCTGGGTCTGGCCTTTCTGTTATCCAGCAATCTGGCAGATGCAGCAGCCAAGCGGGAGCTGATTGAGTCAGCCACGGAAATAAGCCAGCAGCCCAGTGAGTACGAGGCTATGGATGATGGAATTTTTTATTCAATCTATGATAGTTCGGGAAACCTTGTCAGAAAAAGTCTGCCATCTGGCTTTGATGAGACTCTTCCTTTTAACCAATCTGTTGTAACGACGGCGACAGTTGATCAAAAGACCTATCTCTATTTTGACATTGAGATGAAAAATGGCGGTCAGTGGCTACGGGCGGTAACTCTGAGCAGTCATAGTAATCATGAATGGATTGATTATTTGACGTCCCTGGTCTTCATTTCCCCATTTCTATTAATCTTGATTATTGCTGGTGGTTGCTGGATTCTCAAAAAAGCCCTGAGGCCGGTAGATCAGCTATCTCAGACGGCATTAGAAATTCGCGAGAGCGGAGACTTTTCCAAGCGGCTGGCTCTGAAAGATAAGGATGATGAGCTGCATCGTCTGGGAAAGGCTTTTAATCTCATGCTGGATTCGCTGGAGACTTCCTTCCAGCGGGAAAAGCAGTTTAACCATGATGTCTCTCATGAGCTGCGGACACCGGTGGCGGTTGTTCTATCGGAGAGTGAGTATGGCCTTCGTTATGCAGAAAATCTGGATGAATCCAAGGAATCTTTTGAAATCATAAACCGTCAGACCAAGCGCATGAAGGAGATGATTAGCCATATCTTGGATCTGTCCAGGCTTGAGAATCAGCCAGCTCTCGTCAAAAAATCCCTGTCTCTGTCTGACTTACTGACGGATAAGATGACAGACTTCCAGAAGCTAAGTCAGGAGCGTGGGCTTGTTTTAGAAGCTTCCATAGATGAGGATTGCTGGATTGTTGCTGATGAGCTTCTGCTTCACCGTCTCTTGGATAATCTGATTAGCAATGCCTTGAAATTTACGAAGGACCGCATTGAGCTTTCCTTACGTAAGCTAGATGGCATTTGTCAGCTGACGGTGACAGATAATGGTGCTGGTATTGCTCCGTCTGAGACAGATAAAATCTGGAATCGGTTTTACCAAGTCGATCAAGCCAGAAATAAAAACAGTCGAGAGGGAAGCGGCCTAGGACTAGCCTTGGTTCGAAAAATCGCCGATTTGCACCAGGTCCAGATAGAGCTAATGTCAAAGCTTGGCCAGGGAAGTCGCTTTATCCTGACTTTCCAGCTGGAGAAGAAATAAAGATTTTTCGCATTATTTTTAAATTTCCTCAAAATTCATTTTAGATTCATTTAGTCCTTGTACAATATAAGTATCAAATGAATAACATTTGATAGCTCTCCCCTTTGAAATGAAAAGAATGGTCTAGGATGCATTAACTGGAACGGTGTTTTCCTCGCCTGATTTTGATTTCTAGGGTCAAGTTTTAGAAAGGAAGGACGAGCCATGAAAAAACTAAAAGGAATCTTATTAGCCGGTTTGGCAGTAGGAATTTTAGCAGGTGGAGCAGCAACTGTTGTTTCAGCGGATTCGTATAAGCAAGCTACTCGGATTCAGGCAGCAACCGTAACTCTTTCAGACGCTAAGGCGATTGCCTTGCAGACAGCTGGTTCAGGGAAAGTCGTTTCTATTGATTTAGACGGAAATAAAGCTGGTGCTGTATACTATGATGTAACAGTATTGGACGGCTTTACAGAAAAAGAGTACAAGATTGATGCTCGAACAGGAAGCATTCTCAAAGCCAAGGAAGAGCCAATTGATGACAATGAGGACATGCAACTGACTCAGACTAATGTGCAATTGACCTTTGAAGATGCTGAGAAGATCTTGCAGCAAAAATATCCTCAAGCCCATGTTTATGACGAAGAGCTGGATATTTGGGGCGGTCAGGTAGTCTACAAGGTAGAAGCTCTGAACGGTACGCAAAAGATCAAAATGACCATTGATGCCAACAGTGGGAACATTTTGAACGAAAGAATTAAATAATATTGTTGGTATATAGTTTGGAATTGCTTTGTTGGGCACGAACGAGAGTTCGTGCCTTTTTCCTTGTAGATTTAGAGCTAAACCTGTTCAAAATATGATATACTGGAACAAGACTGTCTTAGCGAAGAACTGCCTTTTCAGAGTCTTTAGGGAAAGTCTGAACTAAGATGTTAAAGGGACTATTCATTTTAAGTCTCATATCAGTTATTTTATTGCAAAATAATCTAAAGAGTAAATGATATTTTAAAAAAGTTATTGATACAGATATAGTATTTTTAGCTTATTGAAGAAAGAGAAGTTAGTGTCTGTCTTTCCGAGTAGTTCTATCGAAATGAATGACAAATGCTATCTTATTAATGCTGATTAGTTAAAAAAATATGATTGGGAGAATATATGGAAAAAAGAAATCTGGAAGCCTTAAGACGGGAACATAAATCAAAATTTAACAAGGTTCAGCCTAAAAGAGGGGGCGTCAATCATTCTGTATCCCCATCCAAAAAATCTGAAGAAGATAAATCTCAGGTTTTAGCTCAATCACAAATGACTGAGAAAAAATTAGTCGAAAACATTGAGTCCAATGAATCCTACTCTAATCCAGTAATTAATGTAAGCGACAAAGATAGTGGAGCTCAGTTCAGCTATCAGGATGTTTCAGAGACTCCAGACGGCTTGAGAACTGAAACAGAGATTAAACGAGTTTCAACGGCTGAGTCAGATGACTTCTTGCACCTGAGGGGGAGAGAGTTATCTCGCCTTATTTTTGCTTTAGAATCCTTGAAATCTAAGAAGAAAGAATCACTCTATTTTAAGGATGAAACTAGTCGTCCAGACTCAGAACTTGTATCTGAAGCAGAAGAGTATGAGCTTCGTCCGAGATTTAGTGCTGAGGAGCTCGCTAAAAAAGAAGAGAATGAGACTTTTTGGAAGGAAAATTCGGAGTCTTCTTCGGATAGTTCTATGGGTTGGAAACTTATGTGGGCGTTTTTCATGTTACTCATAGGACTAGGAGCTGCAGGGCTAGTTTCCTATCCGAGTTCTAAAACAAACAATATTTATAATGATTCTTTTGATATTTATCAGGGGGGAACGTCATCTAACAGCGAAAAGGATTTAACTTCTACCAATCGTTCAGAATTGATTGCTGGAGAAGAATATCAGTTTCATATTACTTATGATGATATCGCACTTTTGTTTGCGGATTTTAAAGGAACTGCCTCTCGTTTAACCGCAGACGAAGTGGTTGCTAAGTTAGGAAAAGCAAAATCTGGGAGGGAACATAACTATGATAATCAAATAATAACACTGAATTTAGATTATCCTGATATAGGATCAAATGCTTCGGTTTCAATTTCTTTTTCTAGTTACGGTAGTGTGGGAACGCCTAAATTAGATTCTCTGTTCAGTCATCATCTTAGCAGCAACAGTTTACCAAATCGAAATTCTCAATTAACTCGTCAAGATTTTTCTGGTATAGAGAAAGGGAAATCCTACCAAGAAGTTGTCGGTCAATTGGGATTGCCAGATAGTCTTTCTATCTATACAAATTACATATCTTCTAGCAAAGTATCTATTAGTTACGAGTTATCTGATGGCCAAATAGTTAATCTTTCTTTTGAAGTCTCTGATTCTCAAGATTATATATTAGAAAAAAGTCCTGGTTTAGAGGATGGAGCAGGAGAAACAAACACTTAGCGCTCGATGTAGAAGCTAATTTTGTTCAAGGTGCTAAAAACATAGAGTTTAAATAAAAAATACAATAGGAGAATGGATGAAAAAAAGAGATTTAGAGTCATTGAGACAACAGCACAAGGCTAAATTTACAGGAGGAAAATCGGCGTCAGCTAAGAAAGATCAGCGAGAACCTCAAATAAGCCCTGATATTGATGAAACGAAGGAAGAATCAGGACAGTTACTAACAGGAAATCAGAAATCTGAAACAAAAAATAATTGGAAGCAAGGGGAGTTTGTAGAGAAGCGAAGAAGAAATTTTAAGTGGGTCTGGAGAAGCGGGGCAATTCTTTTATTGATATTGGTGCTTATTTCTATTTTTCGGTATGTTTCTTCAAATAAGGGAAGCCAGGAACGCAACACCTATCAATCTAGTTGGTCTTCTAGCGAGGAAAGTGGGAGTGACTCTTTTTCGGAAACATCGTCTCGCTCATGGGAGGTTCCCGAGGATGAGACTTCTCAAGAAGCGACAGCTTATGTTGATAAGAAAGCGGCTAACTTCACTTGGACATTTGATGATGTTCTCGCTCTTCAAGCCTATTCATCTGAGCAGCAAGTAAGTGGACAAGACGCCCCGACTGCTGAGGAAATTATCGAACGGTTTGGGAAGGCAACTTCAGGAGGAGAGAATAACAACGGTAGCGATGATACACTTTATCTTTTTTATAGTGAATCAAGTGGACAACAAACAGCTAGCCTTTTGTTTAAAAAAATTGATGGCAAGTACCGACTGAGCACAATCCGTGGTAACCAACTGAGCAGCTCGCTTTACTCAAGTGGCTCAGAAACGCTGACTGAAGCAGATTTCCAGGACTTGAAAGCAGATGAGTTTGGTCAAGGTACCCACATTCAAGATGTGGTGTCTCGTTTTGGTTTGCCACAAATTATCAACAAGTCTGTAGACTATAAAGACAGAACGATTGTCTATCTCAAATATAAGCTGACGAATAAAAGCTATCTTTACTTAGACTTTGCCTTATCAAAGACAGGAGATTATCGACTGACTCGGAAGTATGTTTATTGATAAGAAGATTTTTGTTCTACGGTTTAGGATTATTTGTTTGAGGATGATATGATAGTTGGGGCATGAAGGAGAGAATGATGCCAAGAAAAGACTGGGAGAGTCTGCGCCAGAAGCGTCAAACTAAATTTCAACAGGGTCAGAAGAGAGCAGGAAAAGTTCAAGAGGAACAGGAACTGGTTATTACTGAAGCAGAGCGCGCGAAGAATAGGGTGGAAAACAAGAGTTCTACTCCGGTTGAGAGAGACGGGAAAGGAATTCTTGGACGCAAGCTTGTTAATAAACAAGTGTTGTGGTTATCAGTAGGTTTTTTGTCCATCATCTTGCTTTTGTCAGTTCCTTATTTGGTGGAACGGTTTGAATATTTCTCATCCCCTCAGAGAGTATTGGACGAATATGTGGATAAGGGGAACGACCATTTTGATTGGACTTATGAGGATATTAGTCAGCTTCGACTACAGAAAAAAAGTGATGTTGATGAGCGAAGCGGGTCTGGACTAACCCCCAAGGATATTGTTAAGAAATTTGGTAAAGCACAGTCAGGTAATTTGGCTCCTTTCATGAATCAGGGCGATGGACGTATGAGCCTCTTCTATTTTCGGGAAGAACCGCGGCAGCGTTTGTCTTTCTACTTTGAAAAAATAAATAATGAATATCAGTTGTCAGGTATTTATTCTTATAATCTTGCTAGTTCGCAGCATGCTCAAAGCCGAACGGATCTAAAAGAGGAAGATTTTGAACATCTTCTCCTTGGTAGAGAGTTTCACAATGAAGATGGAACTAGTTATCAGGAAATTTTAGAGAAGTTTGGTCTATCAAAATACATAGAAATTGATTCCGGTGGCGAGAGTGGTCAAAAGCTGAATATTCTCTATAAGTTGGAGAATGGGAAATATGTAAGTCTCTGGTTCACAGTTTCTCAGTCCGGTGATTATCTTCTTTACGAAAAACATATCACCTGATGTTAGCTATCTTGAGAGCAAAAGTTATCGATAGACAGTAGTCTGAGATTCTTATGAGTATTCATTATTGGGGAAACTGAAGATATCTGCTATTGTGCGACCAAGGTTCATTTTATTGAATAGATAGTATTTGTCAGATTAAGAAAAAGTGGACAGACGGTATTCTTTGTTTTGAAAAAATAATTGCTAGAAAAAATAGGAATTTGGTTTATTTAAGGAGAAGAGCATGGGAAGAGGACGAAAAGTTCAACGGGAGTGGTCAAAGAAGCCAGGATTAAACAAGCAAGCAACTAGTGTGTTCTCTGATAACAGTCCTCAAGGGGAAGTCTTTGAGGCTACAGCTAAAGAAAAACAGCAAAAAAAGTTGGCTGAGAATCGAAAATCTAAACTTATATCAAGTTTAGGTCAGTCTAGATACGCCTCTTTGTTAGTAGTTTCTACAGGTCTAGTGCTAATTACTTGTTTTGCAATCCTTGTATCATATACGTGGCCAAGGTCTAAGCAAGCACGAAATCAATCATCGCTAGCCTCAACTAGCACAGTTCAGAATGAATCAGAAAACAAGATAAAGCAGCTGACTGAGGCAGATTCTGATCTTGTTGACGAGAATCGACAAATAGACTTTCAAATAGAAGATATACTCCAGATGGTAAAAACGATGAAAGAACCTAATGTATTTCCACAGGATATTGTCGCGAAGTATGGAAAAGCCAGTTCTGGTAGTATAGATAATCGCGTGAAAGGCAGCCAACTAGTAGATTTGACATATAAATTAATAGGAGAAAAAGGAGCTATTACCTTAAGGTTTAGGGATATTGAAGGTCGAACAGAGCTCTCAACGGTATACGTTAGACTATTCCGTGATGCTTGGGGACCAGTTACGAAATCGGTCGATGATTACCGAACCCTTATTCCTCAAGATAAGCAAGAAGGAGTGGAAGTAAAACAGGCCATAGCAGAACTGGGTATGCCTAAAACTATTTATGCTTCTAAACCAGTTAAGTGGCAAGTTGATTCACTTTTTCTTGAATATTCAACCACGGACAATATGACAGTTTCTTTGTTTTTTGACGAAGTGAATGGGCTTTACCGTCTGAAAAGTATGATGACAAGCACGGTCTGAGAAAATAGACTAGAAACGGCAGAATCTTCTTTAAAAATCAAGAGGCTGGCGAAAATAGAACTAAAAAAATCCTGATGAGAGTATCAGAAAGGCATTGGGGAAGTGAAAGTCTAAGGAATAGATGGAACCAATCGCAATGGGTCTTATCACAATCGGGTATCTGGGAAGTCCTAAAACATTTGGAGCTTCCAAATACATATTGCAAAGTGGACATTAATCTGAGTCTATGTTAGATAGAATCTACTGTCATTTGGAATTTGAGGAGGATAAAGATAGGAGACTTTATTTGAAAAATATCCAATCCTCTGAATAGGGAATAATAATATCGTCCTAAGAAAGTGCAAACTAAACACCGGAATTGTGTTATAATAGATAAATATTAGATGGCTAGGAGAGAGTGTATCTTTCTCTAAATGAAGAAATAAAAAGAACAAAGAGGTAAAGCTATGTCTGCTACTAAAATGAACGCTCAAGAAATTATCAAATTTATCGCTGAAGCTAAGAAAAAAACTCCTGTCAAGGTGACCTTTGATGGAGAATTGCATGGAACAATCCCTTGGTCTGTTGTGAAGTTAGGCAATGTTCTTTTTGGAGACTGGGAAGAAATTAAGCCACTTCTAGCGAACTTAGAGGAAAATAAGACTTATGTCGTAGAGCAGGATGCCCGCAATTCAGCGGTGCCGCTTTTGGATAAGCGTGACATCAATGCCCGCATTGAGCCAGGTGCTATTATCCGTGACCAAGTCGAAATCGGCGATAATGCTGTCATCATGATGGGAGCGGTCATCAATATCGGTGCGGAAATTGGTGCTGGGACCATGATTGATATGGGTGCTATTCTGGGCGGTCGAGCTATTGTCGGCAAAAACAGCCACGTCGGTGCTGGTGCGGTTCTGGCAGGAGTTATTGAGCCAGCTAGTGCTGAGCCAGTTCGGGTTGGCGATAACGTGCTGATTGGTGCCAATGCGGTTGTGATTGAAGGAGTACAAATTGGCAGTGGTTCCGTTGTTGCAGCTGGTGCGATTGTGACCCAGGATGTTCCGGAAAACGTAGTGGTTGCTGGCGTTCCGGCACGAGTTATCAAGACCATTGACGAGAAGACCCAGCAGAAGACCGCTCTGGAAGATGCACTGCGTACTCTTTAAAAATAACATAAATTTGAATTGATTGGGTGTGGCCCAAAACTTTGACAGGTCTTACAAGATTTTAAAGGAAAGAAAAATGCTTGATTATCTGAACATTCGCCGTGATTTGCACCAGATACCAGAAATCGGTCTGGAAGAATACAAGACCCATGCCTACCTGATGCAGGTCATTGATGGACTGACAGCAGGTCTAGATTTTGTGGAAATCCGAACTTGGCGGACGGGTATTTTAGTCTTTATCAAGGGAAGTTCACCGGATAAGACGATTGGCTGGCGGACGGATATCGATGGTCTTCCAATTGTGGAGGATACAGGACTGGACTTTGCCAGTACCCATGCAGGTCGGATGCATGCCTGTGGACACGATATGCATATGACGGTGGCTCTTGGCCTACTGGAGAAAGCTGTGAGCGATCAGCCTACCCACAATCTGCTCTTTCTCTTTCAGCCTGCTGAGGAAAATGAAGCTGGCGGTATGCTCATGTATGAAGATGGTGCCTTTGGCGACTGGCTGCCAGATGAATTTTACGGACTTCATGTGCGACCGGACCTTAAAGTTGGTGATATTGCCACTAATAGAGGAACGCTCTTTGCTGGCACCTGTGAAGTCAAGCTGACTTTTAAGGGTAAGGGGGGCCATGCGGCCTTTCCTCATGAAGCCAATGATGCTTTGGTGGCGGCTAGCTACTTTATCACCCAGGTGCAGACCATTGTCAGCCGCAATGTCGATCCTATCGAGGGAGCGGTTGTGACCTTTGGTTCGCTCCATGCTGGCACGACCAACAATGTCATAGCAGAAACGGCCTTTTTGCATGGCACCATTCGGACTCTGACTCAGGAGATGAACCTCTTGACCCAGAAGCGCTTACGGGAAATAGCAGAGGGTCTAGCCCAAAGTTTCGGTCTGGAATTGGACTTGGAACTCAAGCAAGGAGGTTATCTGCCTGTAGAAAATCATCCTGGTCTGGCAGACGAATTGATGGACTTTTTCCAGAAGGAAGAAGGAGTGCAGCTGATTGATATTGAGCCGGCTATGACAGGTGAGGATTTCGGTTATCTGCTCAGCAAGGTCAAGGGCGTCATGTTCTGGCTGGGAGTGGATAGTCCCTATGCCCTCCATCATCCCAAGATGACACCGGACGAGGCAGCACTGCCCTTTGCTATTGAAAAAATTGGGAAATTCCTAGATTATAAAATCAACGAAAGATAAGAAAAAGGTGGACGAGCTGCATGAAA
Organism: Streptococcus sanguinis; assembly: GCF_003943655.1. GTDB lineage: Bacteria > Bacillota > Bacilli > Lactobacillales > Streptococcaceae > Streptococcus > Streptococcus sanguinis_F. The sequence continues at coordinate 16,959 of NZ_RJMM01000002.1, read as the reverse complement.
AAAGAGCTGAGACAAACTGTACTGAACCAGATGAAGAAACTGACAGGANAAGAAAAAGAGCAGGCAGATAGCTGGCTGACCCAGCACTTGCTCAGTTCAGCAGCTTATCAAAAAGCTCAGGTTATCGCTACCTATCTTTCTATGCCGCATGAAGTCTCTACCGCAGTCTTTATCAAGCAGGCTCAGTTGGACGGCAAGCGGGTTTTAGTGCCCAAAACCTATGGTCAGGGTCGGATGATATTTGTGGATTATGATGAAAGCCGCCTGCAAAAAAGCTCTTTTGGACTTATGGAGCCGATAAGTGAGGAGGCTGTGGACAAGACAGAAATTGATTTGATTCATGTGCCGGGCGTGGTCTTCAATTCTCAAGGCTTTCGGATTGGTTACGGCGGCGGCTACTATGACCGTTATCTGGTTGATTTTGCTGGAGCGTCTATCAGCAGCATCTATAGTTTTCAACAGTCTGATTTTGAGCCCGATTATCACGATATAGCAGTAAAGGAAGTGTTGACTTATGAACTACATCTATGATAAAAAATATCCTGTAACCAGTATTTTGCTAATTCTGACAACGCTTGTCTTTGTTGGGATGCTTATTTTACGTGGCTTTTCTTATGCTGAAGCACAAACGGTCTTTGAATTTGGAGCAGTGTATTCTCCAACTATTATTATGAATCCCATTCAGATATGGCGACTCTTTTCTGCTATCTTTGTGCATATTGGCTTGGAGCACTTTGTGGTAAATGTCATTACTCTTTATTTTATTGGACGGCAGGCAGAAGACATTTTTGGTTCGCGAAATTTCTTTCTGCTCTATATGATGTCTGGCCTAATGGGAAATATCTTTGTCTTCTTTTTCAGTCCGGATGCTCTATCAGCAGGAGCTTCAACCGCCTTGTTTGGACTTTTTGCCTCTATCGTGACCCTGCAATATGTCGTTCGCGACAGCTACATTCAGCAGCTGGGGCAGTCTTATATGACCTTGATTGTGGTCAATATCATCTTTAGTTTCATGCCTAGTATCAGCCTGGCTGGGCATTTGGGAGGTTTGATTGGTGGCATACTCTGTGCGGTCATTCTCCCTATCAAAGGCTCAAGCAATGCTTTTAAACCTGCTCAGCGCTGGCTAGTCTTGTTAGGCTATCTAGCCTTGGCTGCCCTTCTAATTTTTCTAGGCTTTCATCATTCCTTGATTTGACAAGTGTGTATAAATAACTAACGATATATAAAAAAGAGGTTGAAAACCTCTTTTTTATAGCTAAAATTTTATTTTCAACGTTAGTTGTTTGAAGCCATTATTTTTTCTCTTGTTTTTTCTCTAATGTATGACCCAAGTCAATGATATACTGCTTCAAGGAGTCTTTGACCTGCGGATGCTTGAGGGCGTAGTCGATAGAAGTCTTCATAAAGCCGAACTTGTCACCGACATCATAGCGATCGCCCTTGAATTCGCGAGCGAACACGCGCTGCGTCTTGTTGAGAGTATCAATCGCATCTGTCAGCTGAATCTCATTTCCAGCACCTGGCGCTTGCTTTTCCAAGATTTCAAAAATTTCTGGTGTCAGCAGGTAGCGGCCGATAATAGCCAAATCACTTGGTGCATCCTCAGGCTTTGGCTTTTCGACAAAAGTTTCCACGCTGTAGAGACCTTTGACACCTTCACCTTGAGGGGCAATCACACCATAAGAAGAAACTTCATCATGAGGGACCTGCATGACAGCGATGGTAGAAGCATGAGTAGCTTCGTAGTCATCAATCAATTGCTTGGTCAGTGGCACAGCCTTATCATTGGTGATGTCCATGAGATCATCGCCCAGCATGACAACGAAAGGCTCGTTTCCTACGAAAGCCTTGGCCTGAAGGACAGCATCTCCCAGTCCGCGTGGATGGCTCTGACGGATGAAGTGCAGACCGATACCAGTGGTTTCATCGACCAATTTGAGCAAGTCGTCTTTACCCTTTTCTTTGAGGTTGTATTCTAATTCAAAGTTGGAGTCAAAGTGGTCTTCGATGGAGCGTTTTGACTTGCCTGTAACAACTAGAATATCTTCAATTCCAGATTTGAGAGCTTCCTCAACGATAAACTGGATGGTTGGCTTGTCGACAATCGGCAACATTTCCTTGGCCAGAGCTTTAGTGGCTGGCAGGAAGCGGGTTCCTAAACCAGCTGCAGGGATGACGGCTTTCTTAACTTTTGACATAATTATTTCCTTTCTATTAGAACGAAGTCCATTCGTTCTCAGCCTTGAATTCATTGTTCATAATTTCATAAATGGCATCTTTGATATTACAATTTTGATAAATAACCTTGTAGATAGCTTGGGTAATCGGCATATAAACATCCAGCTCTTGGGCCAGTTCATAGGCGGCCTTAGTGGTAGAAATTCCTTCGATAACCATGCCCATGTTGGCTTCAATATCAGCTAATTTCTCGCCACGTCCTAGAGCATTGCCGGCCCGCCAGTTGCGGGAGTGGACAGAGGTCCCTGTGACAATCAGGTCACCGACACCAGATAAGCCGCTGTAAGTCAGAGGGTTGGCTCCTAACTTGACACCTAGACGCGTGATTTCGGCCAGACCGCGTGTGATAATAGCTGCCTTGGCGTTATCACCATAGCCTAGTCCGTGGAGAGCACCAGCTCCGACTGCGATGATGTTTTTCAGAGCTCCTGCAGTCTCGACTCCGATGACATCGGTATTGGTATAGAGGCGGAAGTAGTGATTGCTGAAGAGCTCCTGCACATACTTAGCTGTTTCCAGATCCTTAGAAGCAGCGGTAATTAGGGTAATATCGCGTACAATGGTTTCCTCAGCATGGCTGGGACCTGAGACAACGACAATCTCGCTGCGTAGCTCTGCAGGGATTTCTTCTTCCAGGATAGTTGAAATCCGTTCGTGGGTATTGGGCTCCAGTCCCTTGGAGGCGTGCATGATTTTCACCTTGTGGTCCAGAGCTTGAGCTACTTGTTCGGCTACCAGACGGGTTACCTTGGTCGGCACAACAAAAAGCACAGCATCCGCATCTTTTAAAGCTTCTTCTAGGTCATGATAGGCCTTGATCTTTTCGTCCAGTACAATGTCTTTGAAATAGCGTTTATTGGTGTGCTCGTCGTTGATTTCGTTGATTTGCTCAGCGATATTTCCCCAAATACGAACCTCATGTCCGTTGTCATTTAACACTTGTGATAAGGCTGTTCCCCAAGAACCAGGACCAATCACAGCAACTCGTTGTTTATCCATATCTTCTCCTTATGATGAAATTCCGAGTCTGAATTTAAATCAGTTTTAGAGTTCTATATCTCATTTTACCATATAATATAAGAAATTTCTTGCTTGACATTGTTTTTATCTGTGATATAGTAAGGAAACTAAGTCAAATATGAAAAAAGTAGGAGGAAGCATGTTTTTTAAAAGTCTATTACGGTATAAATGGTATGCCCTGAGTTCGCTTTTGATGACCTCGCTGATGATTGCCAGCTCTCTTTTACTGCCCTGGTTTTTAAAGCACATCTTAGATGCTCTGCAGGAGCAAAATAGCCAGACCATCTACAGTATGGGCGGTTGGCTAATTGGCATCGGTTTTGTCGGGCTAGTAGCAGGAGGGATTAATGTGACCTTGGCAGCTTACATTGCCCAGGCTGTCTCATCAGATCTCCGTGAAGAGACTTTCCGCAAGATTCAGACCTTTTCTTATGCCAATATCGAGGAATTCAACGCTGGTAATCTAGTCGTGCGGATGACGAATGACATCAATCAGATTCAAAATGTAACTATGATGCTCTTTCAAATTCTTCTTCGATTGCCCATCCTTTTTATCGGATCAGTCATCTTGGCCATTGTGACCATGCCCTCTCTTTGGTGGATTATCTTCTTGCTGATTGTGCTCATAGCTGGTCTAACGGCTGTCATGATGGGGATGATGGGTCCTCGTTTTAAGAAATTCCAAACTCTTTTGGATAAGATTAATGCCATTGCCAAGGAAAATCTTCGTGGTGTGCGAGTGGTCAAGTCCTTCGTTCGGGAGGAAGACCAGTTTCATAAGTTCAGTCAGGTGTCTGATGAACTTTTATCAGAGAATCTCTATATTGGCTATGCATTTTCAATCATTGAGCCAATGATGATGTTGGTCGGCTACAGCTCTGTTTACTTGGCTATCTGGACTCTATCTGGCATGATTCAGGCGGAGCCAGGGCTGGTCAGCTCTATCGCTTCTTTTATCGGTTATCTGAGCCAGATTATTTTCACTATCATTATGGTTGGTTTTTTGGGAAACGGCGTGACGAGGGGGATCATTTCTATCCGTCGGATCAAGGAAGTATTGGCGACGGAGCCAGCTATGACTTTCCCAGACTCACCTGATGAAGAACTAGAAGGCAGCCTCAGCTTTGAGCATGTGACTTTTTCCTATCCCAATGATGACGAGCCAATGCTAAAGGATATCAGCTTTGAGGTTGAGCCGGGGCAAATGATTGGCGTTGTCGGTGCGACAGGGGCTGGTAAGTCTACCTTGGCCCAGCTGATTCCCCGTCTTTTTGACCCGCAGGAAGGCTCTGTCAAGATTGGCGGCCGGGATCTGCGAAAGCTTAGTCAGGGAACTCTTCGTAAAAATGTTTCCATCGTGCTGCAGCGGGCGATTCTATTTAGCGGGACCATTGCGGACAATCTTCGACAGGGCAAGCTTAATGCTTCACTGCCTGAGATGGAGCGGGCGGCTCGTATTGCCCAAGCCAGTGAATTTATCAGCCGTATGGAAGAAAGTTTTGACAGTGCAGTGGAGGAACGTGGCAGCAACTTCTCTGGCGGTCAGAAGCAGCGGATGTCCATTGCTAGAGGTGTTGTCAACAATCCTAATATTTTGATTTTAGATGATTCGACTTCAGCCTTGGATGCCAAGTCAGAAAAGCTGGTTCAAGAAGCCTTGAACAAAGATCTGCAAGGAACGACGACGATTATCATTGCTCAAAAGATTAGCTCCGTTGTTCATGCAGATAAGATTCTGGTCTTGGATCAGGGTCGGCTGATTGGCCAAGGGACGCATGCGGAATTGGTCGCCACTAACGATGTCTACCGCGAAATTTACGAAACTCAGAAAGGAAAGGAGGACTAAGATGCGGACGATTGCATTTTTTTGGCAATATTTTAAGCGTTACAAATTATCCTTTGTCATTGTCCTTTTGATGATGGTAACAGCGACTGTTTTTCAGGTCCTTTTTCCGGTTTATGTCGGTCAGGCTGTCCAGCATTTGGTTGAGTTAGGCCGGGCTTTTGCTGAGAAGGGTGAGACTGATCAGATTCTGTCAACTTTTGGCAGCGTCATGGGCAGTGTATTGGTGTCCTTTGTCTGCCTGTCTGTTTCCAGCCTGATTTACATGCTTTTGATGACCCGAGTTATTGCCCATTCGACCAATGAGATGCGCAAGGGCTTGTTTGGCAAGCTATCCAAGATGACAGTTGCTTTCTTTGACCGCCATCAGGACGGCGACATTTTATCGCGCTTTACCAGTGACTTGGACAATATCCTGCAAGCTCTAAACGAGAGTATGATCCAGGTTATGAGCAATGCCTTACTCTATCTGGGCCTCGTGATTATCATGTTTGTCCAAAATGCTAGATTGGCCTGGATAACGGTAGCCAGCACACCGGTTGCTTTTCTTCTTCTAGTGGTCATTGTCAGGCTGGCCAGAAAGTACACCAATCTTCAGCAAAAAGAAGTCGGCCGCCTCAATGCTTATATGGACGAGACCATTTCCGGTCAGAAGGCTGTTATCGTTCAGGGAATGCAGGAGAAGGTCATCAAAGGGTTCATTGAGCAGAATGACCGAGTACGCTCAGCAACTTTTAAAGGCCGGACCTTTTCAGGCCTTCTCTTCCCTATCATGAACGGGATGAATTTGATTAATACAGCTATTGTTATTTTTGTTGGTTCGGCTGTCTTACTGAGCGATCCCAATGTCGAAACGGCTGTTGCAGTCGGCCTGATTACTACTTTTACTCAGTTTTCTCAGCAGTATTATCAGCCCATCATCCAGATTGCAGCCAGCTGGGGCAGTTTGCAGTTGGCCTTTACAGGGGCTGACCGGATTCAGGAGATGTTTGATGCACCAGAGGAAGTCCGGCCAGAGAATGCACCTGCTTTCACAGAGCTTACAGACTCCGTGGAGATCAAGCATGTGGACTTCTCTTATGTAGAAGGCAAGCCTATTCTCAAAGACGTATCTATTTTAGCTCCTAAGGGCAAGATGACAGCTGTTGTTGGCCCTACTGGATCAGGTAAGACGACCATTATGAACCTGCTCAATCGCTTTTATGATGTGGATAATGGCAGCATTGAGTTTGACGGTCACGATATTCGAGATTATGAGTTGGACAGTCTGCGGAGCCATGTGGGGATTGTTCTGCAGGATTCGGTGCTCTTTAGTGGCACGATTCGGGACAATATCCGCTTCGGTGTGCCGGATGCTAGTCAGGAGATGGTAGAAACGGCTGCGCGTGCGACTCATATTCATGACTATATTGAAAGTCTTCCGGAAAAATATGATACCCTGGTAGATGATGATCAGAATATTTTCTCAACGGGACAGAAACAGCTGATTTCCATTGCTAGAACCCTGCTGACAGATCCCCAAGTCTTGATTTTGGACGAAGCGACTTCCAATGTCGATACGGTGACGGAGAGCAAGATTCAGCAAGCCATGGAAGCCGTTGTGGCTGGCCGGACTAGCTTTGTCATTGCTCACCGCCTCAAGACGATTCTCAATGCTGACCAGATTATCGTCCTCAAAGACGGAGAGGTCATCGAACAGGGCAATCATCACCAACTCCTTAAACTTGGCGGCTTCTACTCAGAACTCTATCATAACCAGTTTGTGTTTGAGTAGGAAACTGAAATGAATTTTTAGACTCTCTTTTGTGTTTATAGCGCATTTGAGAGTTTTTTATTTGAGAGATATGCAGAGTCTTTGATAAAAAATTTTTATGAGCAGCTTAAAAAAAATCTATTGGACGACTGAGAAAAGGCGTGGTAAGATATACTATATCAAAATAAGGGGGAATCACGGTATGTGCAGAACAATTGTTGGAATTTCAGCCAATCTTTGTCCAGTAGATGAAGCTGGAAAGAATATTCACACCTCTGTTTCACGCAAGTTTGTGGACGGCGTACGAATGGTTGGTGGCCTGCCGATGGTGATTCCTGTTGGGGATAAAAGTTTAGTCCAGGATTACGTAGAAACCATTGACAAGCTGATTTTGTCAGGCGGGCAAAATGTTCACCCGCAGTTTTATGGGGAAGAAAAGACCATCGATAGTGACGACTACAATATTGTTCGCGATGAGTTTGAGTTGGCGCTCTTGAAAGAAGCCCTGCGCCAAAACAAACCAGTTATGGCTATTTGCCGCGGTTTGCAGTTGGTAAATGTTGCTTTTGGCGGCACTCTCAATCAGCACATTGATAATCACTGGCAGGGCTTGCCATTTGGTACTTCGCACTCCATTCGCACGGAGAAAGACAGCGTTGTGGAGCGTTTGTTTGGTCAGGCTAGCCAGATTAATTCGGTTCATCGCCAAAGCATCAAGGACTTGGCACCTAATTTCCGCGCGACAGCTTTTGATCCAAGAGACAATACCATCGAAGCGATTGAATCGGTTGACAATCATCGTATCATCGGTCTTCAATGGCATCCGGAGTTTTTAATAAACGAAGAAAAAGGCAATTTGGAGCTGTTTCAGTACCTCTTGCAAGAGCTGTAAAAAAATAATTTCATTTTTTTAAGTTACTTTTAGGAAAATTTAAGATAAGTGTTCTATACTAAGACCATAAACAAAGACCTCCTAACTTTGTTTAGAAATCCTAAAACTTTTCTTTTTCATAATAATCTCCCTATAAGAACCGCCCAATTGGCGGTTTTTTTGCTGGAAAGGCTGAGAAATCTAGATTTTCATCAATTTGATGTCTTTTATGTTATAATGAGTCACAAGTAGGCCGAGCGAATCGGTCGATAGATGGAGGAGCAGAGATGTCAAGAGCGGAGCGAGTTATTTTAACAAATATGTGTATGGTTTATGATGAGGACCGCATTTTAGTACAAAATAAAGTAAATGATGATTGGACCGGCCTTTGCTTTCCAGGCGGCCATGTTGAACATCGGGAGTCCTTTGTTAAGTCAGTGATTCGTGAAGTCAAAGAGGAAACGGGACTGACCATATACGAGCCTCGCTTGTGTGGTGTCAAGCAGTTTTATACTGAAAAAGATGAGCGCTATATCGTTTTTCTTTACAAAACCAATCGTTTTGAAGGAGAGCTGGTCTCGTCCGACGAAGGAGAAGTGTTCTGGATTAAACGCGAAGATCTTGATCACCACTCGCTGGCCTTGAGCTTTAAAGAAATGTATCAAGTTTTCACATCAGATTTGACGGAGCAGTTTACCTATCTGGATAATGGAGAGATCATCAGAGATCTATACTAGGGAGAACCGCCCAATTGGCGGTTTTTTTGCTTGTTCTTTGCGAATTTAGTATAATAGGGACAGCAAAAATAGAAAAGAGAAATGCATGAAAATTCGCGGATTCGAGCTGGTGTCCAGCTTTACAAATGAAGATTTGCTGCCTAAGAGAGAGACGGCTCACGCAGCTGGCTACGATTTGAAAGTGGCAGAGCGCACCCCTATTGCGCCAGGGGAGATTAAGCTGGTTCCGACTGGTGTCAAGGCCTATATGCAGCCGGGTGAGGTGCTTTATCTTTACGACCGCTCATCCAATCCTCGTAAAAAAGGCTTGGTCTTGATTAACTCCGTTGGGGTCATTGACGGCGACTACTATGGCAATTCTGGAAACGAAGGCCATATCTTTGCCCAGATGAAAAACATCACGGATCAGGAGGTCGTGCTAGAAGAGGGAGACCGAATTGTGCAGGCTGTTTTTGCACCATTTTTGATTGCCGACGGAGATGAGGCAGACGGAGTGCGAACAGGCGGATTTGGGTCGACAGGGAAATAGAGGAATAAAATAGCAGACTATTTATTAGTTGTAGACATGCAGTCAGATTATGTTGCTGTAGGAAAAGCATATCATGAAGAACTGACTGCAGCTGTAAATGACAAAATTGCTACCTATCCCAGCGACCGAGTTATCTATATTCTCAATCGTTTTTTCTGGGAGAGAAAAGATAGAAAGAAGAAATTTGCGACCGGCTTGATGGTTGTATCTTCTCGTATTTTTGAGAAGCGTCGGACTTCTTGCTTTACTAATCCAGATTTAAAAGATTTTTTAGAGGGAAACGGTGCTAAAAGCATAGAGTTTATAGGGGTAGATGGCAATGGCTGTGTCAGGGCTTCCGTTTTGGCTGCTGTCAAGGAGAATTATCAGGTTTCTGTCGATTTGTCTGCTGTCGGAGTTGCCAACCAGAAGAAATTCTCTAAAACACTGAAGCAGTGGCAAGATTGCGGAATCAAGATTGGATAGTTTTATGGGGATCTTAATATGAAAATTATTTTTATCCGTCATGGAGAGCCAGATTATTCACTTTTGGAAGAGGCTGGCTATACTGGCTTTGGACTAGATTTGGCTCCCTTGTCGGCTACTGGTCGTCGGATGGCGACAGAGGCCGCTGCTAATCCTTTGCTGGAACAGGCGGAAATTCTGATTTCCTCTTCTGTGACGCGGGCTTTGGAGACAGCCTCCTATCTGATTCGAGACCGCCAACTGCCGCTTTTTGTGGAGCCTTTGCTGCATGAATGGCAGGTATATGAGAGTGGGACAGAAAAGTTTGAGCAGGCTCGGAAGTTATTTTTTGAAAATCATGGTTGTCTTCCTGCAAGAAGTCCTGTCCAGTATGAAATGGCTGAGCAGATGAAAGACCGATTTTTCCGTGCCTTAAGCAAATACAGAGACTACGATACGGTGGCTCTTGTAGCCCATCGCATGCTCATCCGTCAGTTTGTGCCAGATGAAACTATTGATTTCTGCCAGTTTATTGAATGTGAATTAGAAATATAAAGGAGATATCTCATCGCTAAGAAAAAAACGACCTTTGTCTGTCAAAATTGTGAATACCATTCTCCCAAGTATCTAGGCCGCTGTCCCAACTGCGGCTCTTGGTCTTCTTTTGTTGAGGAAGTAGAGGTTGCAGAAGTCAAGCATGCCCGCGTTTCCTTGACAGGCGAAAAGACTCGACCCATGAAGTTGGCTGAGGTCACTTCAATTGATGTCAACCGGACCAAGACAGAAATGGACGAGTTCAATCGTGTGCTGGGTGGTGGCGTAGTGCCTGGCAGTTTGGTTCTAATTGGCGGGGATCCTGGTATCGGGAAGTCCACCCTGCTTCTGCAGGTATCCACCCAGCTTTCTCATCAGGGCACAGTCCTTTATGTCAGCGGGGAGGAATCAGCTGAGCAGATTAAGCTTCGGGCGGAACGGCTCGGTGATATTGACAGTGAGTTTTATCTCTACGCCGAGACCAATATGCAAAATATCCGTGCAGAGATTGAGAAAATCAAGCCAGATTTTCTGATTATCGACTCCATTCAGACGGTGATGTCACCGGAAATTTCCAGTGTTCAAGGGTCTGTTTCTCAGGTCCGAGAGGTGACGGCTGAGCTCATGCAGCTGGCCAAGACCAATAATATCGCGACCTTTATCGTTGGTCACATGACCAAGGAAGGAACCTTAGCTGGTCCTCGAACTTTGGAGCACATGGTGGATACCGTGCTTTATTTTGAGGGCGAACGTCAGCACACTTTCCGTATCTTGAGAGCAGTCAAGAACCGCTTTGGCTCAACCAATGAGATTGGCATTTTTGAGATGCAATCTGGCGGGTTAGTTGAGGTTGTCAATCCCAGTGAAGTCTTTCTGGAAGAACGTCTGGACGGCGCGACAGGCTCTTCTATCGTCGTGACTATGGAAGGAACGCGGCCGATTTTGGCAGAGGTGCAGGCTTTGGTGACACCGACCATGTTTGGCAATGCCAAGCGAACCACGACTGGTCTGGACTTTAACCGAGCCAGCCTCATCATGGCAGTTCTGGAAAAGAGAGCAGGACTCCTCCTGCAAAATCAAGATGCCTATCTCAAATCAGCTGGCGGTGTCAAGCTAGATGAACCAGCCATTGATTTGGCGGTAGCGGTAGCCATTGCTTCCAGCTACAAGGATCTGCCTACCAATCCTCAGGAGTGCTTTATCGGTGAAATTGGCCTGACTGGTGAAATCCGTCGGGTTAATCGCATCGAGCAGCGCATCAACGAAGCAGCAAAGCTGGGCTTCACCAAAGTCTACGCTCCTAAAAACTCTCTGAACGGTCTCAAAGTTCCAGACAATATCCAAGTCATCGGTGTGACGACGATTGGGGAAGTCTTAAAGAAAGTATTTTCTTGATTAAAGTAGTATTGCGAAAAGTTATTGCGCGTGCTATAATATTGCTAGAAAAAATTAGGATTTGTCTGGAAAGCTCCTATAAGTTGTTTTTCCAGATTTTTTAGGAGGATAATCAACCATGGTAGATCATCGTATGAATGTTTCTATTACCAATAATGCTCAATTTCCCTTGGCGGAGATTGCCTTAGATGTATCAGAGTCTGTTCGTATTCAGACTGGGAGCATGATATACCACACTCCCAACGTTGTCCTGAATGCCAAAGTGAATGCAGAGTCTCAATCAATCTTTGGCAAGACAATCCAAGCTGTAGGCCGTTCTATGGCTTCTGGCGAAGGAGTGTTCATCACTGAAGCAACTGCCCAATCAAATAACGGTCGTCTAGCCTTAGCACCTAATGTACCTGGTCAGATTGTTGCTCTGGAGTTAGGAGAAAAGCAGTACCGCCTGAATGATGGGGCTTTTCTGGCTATGGATGGTTCTGCCTCTTATACTTTGGAGAGGCAGTCGGTAGGTCGAGCTCTCTTTGGTGGCCAAGGAGGCTTTTATGTGATGAGTACCCAAGGTCAGGGGACACTCTTGGTAAATTCCTTTGGCTCGATTCAAAAGGTCGAGCTGCATAATGATAGGATAACGATTGACAATGCCCACGTAGTAGCATGGAGTCGAGAGCTGGAATATGATATTCATTTAGAAAATGGTTTCTGGCAGTCCATGGGGACTGGCGAAGGAGTAGTCAATACCTTTCATGGAACTGGAGAAATTTACATCCAAAGTCTCAATATTGAAACCTTTGCAAATGTTCTTCGCCCACACCTGAATATTGACAATTCTTGAAAAATTTCAGAAGAGACTGGAGGGTCTCTTATTTTTTGGATCCTTCAGTTTTCCTTTGTTCAAAATGTAGGAAAATGTTATAATCAAGTCATAATAAGAAGGAGGCATTTCTTATGCGATTTTCTATGGACAGTAATATGCAGTTTCCTTTGGTTGAGTTGTCGCTCAATCAAGGAGAAACCGTCTTTATCCAGCGTGGCAGCATGGTCTACCACACGCCGAATGTGACCCTGAATACCCAGCTCAATGCAAGCGGTTCTGGCTTGGGACGTTTTGTCAAGGCTGTGGGGCGTTCGATGGTTTCTGGCGAAAGTACCTTTATTACCCAAGCGGTTGCCCAGTCTGACAATGGTTACCTTGCTTTGGCACCAGATTCTCCTGGTCAAGTCATTCCTCTTCAGCTAGGTGAAAAGCAATATCGCCTAAATGATGGTGCTTTCTTGGCCCTTGATGGTACGGCTTACTATACCATGGAGCGCCAGTCTGTTGGGAAAGCACTATTCGGCGGCCAAGGCGGTCTCTTCGTCATGACAACCCAAGGCCAGGGCACTCTTTTGGCCAATGCTTTTGGATCTATTAAAAAAATTGAGCTTCATAACCAAGAAGTGACAATTGACAATGCCCATGTAGTAGCTTGGAGCCAATCTTTGAACTATAACATCCATCTGGAAAATGGCTTCTGGCAGTCTATCGGAACAGGTGAAGGAGTGGTCAACACCTTCCAAGGTACTGGTGAAGTCTATGTTCAAAGTCTCAATCTTCAAACCTTTGCAGGCTCACTCAGCAAGTTTATTCCAAGAAGCTCATAAGAAATAAAACTAGGACAGAAGATTAGGCTAAATGCTGGATTTATCTGTCCTAGTTTTTTATAACAAAGCGGACAGCTGACAAATAGCAGAAAAGATGGTAAGATAATATAAAATTATTTGAATATCAAAGTACCAGTAAGGGGAAAGAATGTCATATTTTGAAAATTTTATGAAGGCCAATCAACCCTTGAAAAGTTAATGCTGCCTTTATAATGTGGCTGTTCGCATCATCGGACACGAACTTGTTCGTTGAATCTTTGGCGGGCTAAAGAAAGGTTAGGAGAATAAAGTGACAATTACTATAAAACTTTACCAGAAATCGTATAAAGAGGCTGTTTTAGAATTATCAATTCAGGCTTGGTCTCCAGTTTTTCCAAAAATGGAAACAGGAGTTCCTAAGTTTGTTTATGACAATTTTTATCCTCAAGGGTGGGAAACAAGGCAAATCAATGACCTAACAGCGGTCTTAGATGAAGAGAGTCAGTTTGTCTGGTTAGCTTTTCTGGAGGAAGAATTAGCTGGTTGGACTCACATTCGCTTGCACCCTGAGGATAAGATGGGTGAGATTTATATCCTGGCTGTTGCTCCAAGATATCAGCGTCAAGGTATCGGAAAGGCGCTCATGACCTATGCTTGTGATCAGATTAAACAAAAAGGAATGGAAATGGTCATGGTTGAGACGGGTGGTGATCTAGGTCATGCACCGGCTCGTAAAACCTATGAGAACTTTGGTTTTGAACAATGGCCAGTTGCTCGCTACTTTAAGAAGTTATAACTCACGGCTCTTTGTCAACTGTAGCGGGTGATAAAAGCTAGCACAGAGAGCAGTTCATATAAGTTCTCTCTTTTTTGAAGTTAGGGAAGTTCTAAAGCCAAAACCTAGTATGATAAGGTTAATTCGTTTGAACATCAAACAATATAATTAGTCAGGAGTCAAAATGTCATATTTTGAAAACTTTATGAAGGCCAATCAAGCTTATGTCGATCTGCATGGAACGGCACATCTGCCGATCAAGCCCAAGACCAAGGTAGCCATCGTGACCTGCATGGACTCTAGGCTCCACGTGGCTCAGGCTCTAGGACTGGCACTAGGAGACGCCCATATCTTGCGCAATGCCGGCGGTCGGGTAACAGAGGACATGATTCGCTCGCTGGTTATTTCGCAGCAGCAGCTAGGAACGCGGGAAATCGTAGTTTTACATCATACAGACTGCGGGGCACAGACCTTCAAGAATGAGGATTTTACGGCCTATCTTCATAAAGAACTAGGCGTCGATGTCAGCAATCAGGACTTTTTGCCCTTTACAGATGTAGAGGAAAGTGTGCGCGAGGACATGGCCTTGCTGCGACAGTCACCGCTGATTCCAGCTGATGTAGAAATATCTGGAGCGGTTTATGATGTAGATACTGGTCGGATGACAGTTGTTGAGGAATAGTTAGGAAGTCAATTTCTTTGTCTGCGAATCGGCATTGAAATTGGCTCCTTTTTTATGTTAAAATAGAGAAACGATTTTAATTAGTTAGGACAATGTTATGATTCTTTCCATTATTTCTCAGGGACTGGTTTGGGCCGTCCTAGGTCTAGGTATTTTTATGACCTTCCGGATTCTGGGCTTTCCTGATATGACGACAGAAGGCTCCTTCCCCTTGGGCGGGGCGGTGGCTGTTACCTTGATTACCAAAGGAGTCAATCCTTTTCTGGCAACAGCAGCAGCTGTTTTAGCGGGCTGTGCAGCGGGTGCAGTGACAGGCCTGCTTTATACCAAGGGGAAAATTCCGACTCTGCTTTCTGGGATTTTGGTCATGACCTCCTGCCACTCTATCATGCTGATGTTAATGGGTCGTGCCAATCTAGGGCTTTTAGGCAGCAGTAAGATTCAGGATGTTCTACCATTTTCAGGGGAAGTCAATGACCTGCTGACTGGTTTAATTTTTGTCAGCTTAGTGATTGTGGCCCTGCTCTTTTTCTTGGATACCAAGCTAGGGCAGGCCTATATCGCGACCGGAGATAATCCGGATATGGCTCGCAGTTTTGGTATTAATACTGGCCGTATGGAGTTGATGGGATTGATTCTGTCAAATGGCTTGATTGCTCTGGCTGGGGCGCTGATTGCCCAGCAGGAAGGCTATGCGGATGTTTCCCGTGGGATTGGAGTAATCGTTGTCGGTCTGGCCAGTCTTATCATCGGCGAGGTGCTCTTCCAGAGTCTGACCTTGGCAGAGCGTCTGATTACCATTGTAGTTGGTGCGATTGCCTATCAGTTCTTGATCTGGGGCGTTATTGCTCTCGGGTTTAATACCAACTATCTCCGTCTCTATAGTGCGGTGATTCTGGCCGTCTGTCTCATGATTCCAACCCTGAAAAATAAATTCTTTAAAGGAGCCAAGTTAAGCAAATGACAGCGATTGTAGAATTAAGAAATGCAACCAAGCTTGTAAAGAGCGGCTTTGATGAAGAAAAAATCATCCTAAATGATGTTTCTTTAGACATTCACGAGCATGATTTTATTACGATTTTAGGCGGAAACGGTGCAGGAAAGTCAACCCTGTTCAATGTCATTGCCGGCACTCTCCCTTTAACCAGCGGCAGCATTCATATCTTGGGTGAAAATGTCACTCATTTTTCACCAGAAAAGCGGGCTAAGTATCTGTCCCGTGTCTTTCAGGATCCTAAGATGGGAACGGCTCCGCGGATGACAGTAGCGGAAAATCTTCTCATCGCCAAATTCCGAGGCGAAAAGCGTGGCTTGGTGCCCCGTGGGCTCAACAGTTACAGGGAAGAGTTTCAGGCGACGATTGAGAAAATCGGCAATGGTCTGGACAAGCATCTGGATACACCGATTGAATTTCTTTCTGGCGGGCAAAGACAGGCTTTGAGTCTGCTCATGGCAACGCTCAAGCGACCAGAGCTTTTGCTTCTGGATGAGCATACTGCAGCTCTGGATCCCAAGACCAGTGTAGCCTTGATGGAGCTGACCAATGAGTTTGTCAATCGTGACCGCCTCACAGCTCTCATGATTACCCATCACATGGAGGATGCCCTCAAATACGGTAACCGACTAATCGTTATGAAAGACGGGCAGATTATTCAGGACTTAAACAAAGACGAGAAAGCCAAGATGACCATTGCAGATTACTATGGCTTGTTTGAATAGGCTTGCTCAGAGTTTTGTAAAAACAAGAGAAAGAATATGTACTAAATAATGTACGGCTCCCACAAAGTTAGACAATTAATGATCAAAAGTCTCTAGTTCTCTGTTAAATAGGACTATGTCCTTTTTCTTCAAATCGCCCTAATAGATGAATAAAAACCGCTTGATTGCGGTTTTTTTGTTATCAAAATAGTCTAAATCACTCATCTAAGCGAATAAACATCATTGCGTTAAGTAAGGAGATGAGTGCGACCGTATTAATATTATTGGAATATATCAGTCTCTTATTCTCAATGGGTGGAATAATAAAATTAGAAATGATGATATCGTAAGGTGATTCTTTTAAAGAATCGATTGATAGTTCTAATTTATTCCAAACCTCAAGTTCAAAATTGTTGCTGCAATAATAAGAAAGGGTCTCTGCTACTGATTTTGCATGATACTGATCAAAATTACTCATGACTAAAACTTTTAATTTAGGCTGATTTTGTAAAAGATTCAGCACTAAATGTTTGCTGTGAGTGATAAAAGTATAGGATAGATGGTTAACTTTCATTGGTGTGCTAGGGATATCCAAAGTCTCTAGATAATGTTCAATTCCTTTTTTAATATCTGAAACAAATTGAGGGAAAATATTTTGAAAGTTCTTGATTGTATTGCCTTTTTGATCAAACAGAATAAACTCTGTAGATAGTTCCTGGCGATGCAGATGTGCTGTATTATGCAAATGCCAAATAAGATTGTCATTATTGTCTATTTTTAGATTATATTTGCTTTCTATCTGATCAATTAAATC
>NZ_RJMM01000001.1 GCF_003943655.1 Streptococcus sanguinis | reverse complement strand
ACATAAAATGGAGTGAGAGGGGATTGATATATCTCCTTGCCTCCTATAGGACTACCGTCTGAAATAACCATTAGTAAACCAATAAAATTTAGACCTATCACTAAGCTTAACACTGTGAGGGCTATTAAATAATATGTTAAAACCTTCCATGCATTTATTAAATAGGAAATAAAAGAAATGATAATACCCAATATATTCACAACACCGCAAAGCAAAGAAAGCCCTTTAAAGATACCTAGATAATCTTCATAACTTCCAACCAAATACATAAAACCGCTTAATGCCAAACCAATCCATGGATATAATTTAATATAACCTAAACTGACACCATGTGTAATCAATGGACCATGGTATCTTTCTTTTTCTATATTAGTGATATTTACTTTATCTTTTCTATTTATCTTTACCATTAACGAGACCACCCTTCCACTAGTTTAAGCCATTAGTTCTATTAGAAAAGATTTGTAAAAATCTGAATTATTTATTGGACTATAATCTATAATAATCATATTCAAAAAATCGTAATATTTTTTCTTCATTTCGCAACTCCTGTATTGATATTTTTGTTTCTTCTAAACTTCTCAGCATTAATTACTCTTATCCATTTTAAATCATTCTTGATAAACAATCTAGTTCTAGAGGATACGTTCATATTTCCAGCTTCCCTCTTAATAAAAAAAGGGAAATCGTTTCTTCAACAATCCCCTTTAATTCTACCATTTTTCAGGCACTTGATTTCTCCAGCCTGTGAAAACTTGTGCATAGCCCAATAGATACAAGGGCGTCAATGCGATACTCAAGCCTACCAAGGCAATAATCATATAGAGTCCTGACAGCATAAACAAGCGAGTGATGACTGCTACTGCTGCTGACAAGCAGCACAGGACGATGGCGTGAATCTGCAAAATATTGATCTTTTGTTTCTGTTCAAAATATCTCAATTTTGAAACGATCACCATCTGATAGAGCAAATTAATCAACTGATAAGACAAGCTGAGTATGATAAAAATCATAAAAAATGCTAAGTGGTTCTCACCAAAAAAGATGGAGCCCCAAAAAAGCAATTCAAAATGCAGAAATAGGTAAGAGCTGGTCGGAATGAGCTGCAAGGCTTTAATATCAAAAAACTTTTGGAAGAGTAAAAAGGCCAGGAACAAAATAAGCGTGTGAACGATAGTAAAATTCATGACTATCATGCTCAGATGATGCATCTCACCACGTAAGAAAATAGAAACGATAAATACCAGTGAGATGAAAAATAACTCAACTAAACCAGCCTTATAAAAATCTAAGTTTCTGATTGGATTACAATCCGTAACAAGAACATTCAAAAATTCATAATATCTCTTTTTCATTTTGTAAACTCCCATTGTTTAACTTTATAAAATTTCCCCTAAACTTCGCGAAATTTTCTATAAAAAAATTCCACATTTCATTATATCATACAGTATATAGGCTAAGGAAGTCTTATAAAACTATAGGTATAGTTCTATAGGATAGTTCCCTTTCTCAATCATTCGCCAAGTTGGCATTTTTCCGCTATAATAGTAGGGATGAACATCAAAGAAGAAATTATTAACTTAGCAAAAGACATTGGGATTTCTAAGATTGGCTTTACGACAGCGGATGATTTCGACTATCTGGAGAAATCACTGCTCTCGGCTGTAGACGAAGGGCGAAATTCAGGATTTGAACACAAGAATATTGAGGAACGAATCAAGCCCAAGCTGAGTCTGGCTTCAGCCAAGACTATCATCTCTATCGCAGTCGCCTACCCCCACAAGCTCAAGCAGCAGCCTCAGAAAACGGCCTATAAACGTGGGAAATTTACCCCTAACAGCTGGGGGCTGGACTACCATTATGTCCTACAGGACAAGCTGGACCGGCTTGCCAAGGGAATTGAGGAACTGACCGCTGACTTTGAATACAAGGGCATGGTGGACACGGGCGCCTTGGTCGATACCGCCGTAGCCCAAAGAGCAGGAATCGGCTTTATCGGCAAGAACGGCTTGGTCATCTCCAAGGAATTTGGCTCCTATATGTTTTTGGGAGAGCTCATCACCAATCTGGACATCGAGCCTGATCAGCCTGTCGACTACGGATGCGGAGACTGCAATCGCTGCGTGACAGCCTGCCCTACTTCCTGCCTGATTGGCGATGGCAGCATGAATGCCAAGCGCTGTCTGTCCTTTCAGACTCAGGACAAGGGCGTCATGGATCTGGAATTTCGCAAGAAGATTAAGACTGTCATCTATGGCTGTGATATCTGCCAAATCTGCTGCCCTTACAATAAAGGATTGGATAATCCTCTGGCAACAGAAATTGACCCCGACCTTTCTCATCCCGAGCTCCTGCCTTTCTTGGAGCTTTCCAACGGTCAGTTTAAGGAGAAATTCGGTCATGTGGCCGGCAGCTGGCGGGGGAAAAACATCCTGCAGCGCAATGCCATTATAGCTCTGGCAAATGCCAATGATCGCTCTGCCATTCCCAAAATGCTGGAAATTATCGACAAGGGGCAAAATCCGATTCATGTCGCTACAGCTATCTGGGCTCTGGGTCAGCTGGCGCGTGAGGTACATCCAGAAATGATAGAACTGGTCATGGGCATCAAAAATCCAACACCGCAAATCCAAGAAGAGCAAGACCGTTTTCTAGAGAAATTTGGCCTAAAAGAAAAACTAGTGATAGAAAACTAAACCGCTGAGACCTAAATATCTCAGCGGTTTCTTTATTTTTCTTCTTGTTTGCGGATTTCTTTGATAATGGATCCCATCTTGACTGACTCGTCGCTGAAATAGCGGTAAAGCCGTCCATCGCCATCTCCCATGTAGCTGATAGGAGAAAAGCGGTCACTGCGGAAAGCGTCATTCTCATCAATCAAGTCCTCATCTACCACACGCCGAGTGACACGGGCGATGACATTGGTCAAGGCACCGCATTCGACCATATCCAGCACCTGACACTCAATGGATACAGGGCATTGGTCTACCAGCGGAGCATCCACCGTCTCGCCAATTGTATAGCTAAGACCGGTCAGGGCAAACTTGTCCTTGCGGCTGTTGAAGCCAGCAATTTCAGACTCTTTGGTCAAATCCTTCTCTGGGACATTGACTGTGAATTGCTGGTGCTTGGTAATCTCTGTAATGGCATTTCCCTTGGTACGCATGGCAATAACCATCATACTGCCCAAGGAATAAACCGAGCTTGAAGTCGAAATATTATAACCGTGCACATCGTCCTTATAGCCTAAAAAGAAGACCGGAAAGCCGAAGTAAAGTTTTCTCGTTTCAAAAGTACGTTTCATATATGTTCCTTTATTTTTAATTTTAAAATAGATCAGCTGGCTGGGGTATGCATCAGCTAAAATATCCCTTGTCGCCTATCAACTTTTTTGTCACGGGGTGATGAGCTTGAATAGGAAGCTCAAAGTCCTTTATCTCATCAACGATTTCCCCGTCTGCCATGACCAAAATCCGATGGCAGAGAGCGTAGCTCAGCTTGAAATCATGCGAGATGAAAAGATAGGTCAGCTGATATTTCTCCCACAAATCATATAAGAGGCGTAACAACCTTCCCTGAACAATGGGATCCAGACCGCTCAGAGCCTCATCAAAGATGAGAACATCTGGCTTTAAGAGCAGGCCACGGGCGATGCAAATCCGTTGGAGCTGGCCGCCACTGAGCTGGCGCGCTGGCTGAGTCAGATAGCTTTTATCCAGACCGACGTCTTCTAGAATGGCTTCTATCTCTTCTCTAGCCACATCTTTTGGCAGAGCCTCTGTCAAGACCTGCTCGACTGTAAAGTGTGGATTGACTGAATGGAGCGAGTCCTGAAAGACCAGCAGAATTCTCACCCCAGACTTTTTGACTGAGTAGGGCTGGCCATCCAGTAAGACCTGTCCTTGACTGGGCTTTTCTAGACCAATCAGCAATTTAGCCAGTGTGCTCTTGCCACTGCCGCTCTCGCCCATCAGACCGATAATTTCAGCCTTCTGGACGGTGAAATCGCAGTCTTTAACAACCATTTTGCCGTCGAATTTTTTAAATACATGTCTACATTCCAGCATCTTGTCTCACCAACCGTTCGTATGGATTTCCTAAGATAAGGTCTTGGCTATAGGGTTGCGAAGGATTTTCGAGGAGCTTGGATACCGGCCCTTCCTCCATGATAGCCCCCTGATACATGACAAGCATTTTACCTCCCAGCTCCTGCGCCAAATGATAATCATGGGTCACTGTGATGAGAGTCTTTCCTTTAGCCAGCTGCTCCTTTAAGATGAGGATAATCTGCTCGCGATTGTGGATGTCAAGCGCCGAAGTAGGCTCATCCAAAATGATGATCTCTGGCTCTAAGCAAAGCAAGATAGCCAGCATGACCCGCTGCAGCATACCGCCGCTGAGCTCAAAAGGATATTTCTTCAAAAGCTCTTCCGGCTCTCCCAGTCTGACCTCTTTCATAGAGGTTACGGCCTTAGCCAGACAAGCGCTTTTTGAAATCTTGCTATGGCTGCGCAGAGTTTCCCAAAAATGGCTTTGAATGGTCTGAAAGGGATTGAACATAGCCATCGGATTTTGAGACATATAGGCTACTTGACTGCCTCGCAGCTGCTGCCAGTCCTTGAGAGAATTGCGCTCCAGAGACATAGAACCGTAGTGAACTTCTCCTTGCACACTCAAGGATGGAGGCAGCTGGCCAATCAATATCTTGGTCAAGAGGGTTTTGCCAGACCCACTTTCCCCAATAATGACCAGAGACTGCCCTGCCTCCACTTCAAAGCTGATGTCCTGCAGAATGGTCTTTTGCTCGATTTGAGCTGTCAGTTTCTTTACTGCTATTTTTTCCATATCTGTTTCCAGCCTTTCTCTTCAAAGCATTCGGCAAAAAGATTAAAGGCAACCACCGTCAGAAAGATAGCCAGGCCGGGCGCCAGCATCATCCAAGTTGCCGTTTGAAAATGGCTTCTAGCGTCATGCAGCATCATGCCCCACTCGGTAATGTTGGGTTGTACACCGATTCCCAAGAAGGAAAAACCAGAAATCATGAGAATGATATTCCCAATATTCATCAGCACAATAATCAAAATAGGCTTGTAGATAAAGGGCAGGATATGAGTTTTGAGGATATGAATCTGAGAGAGTCCCATGGTCTGGGCAGAAATGACATAGGCTTCCTCTTTGGCACTCTTGACTAGATTGGCCGTCACCCGAGCATAATAGACCCACTCTATGATGACAATGGCTAAAATCATATTCGTCATTCCCTGTCCCAATATCCCAACTGTAGCTAGCGATAGCAGGAAGCTAGGAAAGGCGGAAATAACATTTGCAAACCATAAGAAGGTCGCTTCCGCCTTTCCTTGGTACCATCCGATCAGCAAGCCGACTGTTACACCGATGACCACTTCCAGCAGACTGATAGTCAAAGATAAAAAGAGGGAATAACGAGACCCGTGCAGCAGACGAGACAAGACATCTCTGCCCAGCTGATCGGTTCCCAGCAGATGAACAGCATCAGGTGCCATTAGTTTGTTTGAGATCTCTACTTGCTGGGGGTCGAAACTCGATAGATAGGGAGCAAAGAGAGCACAGATGAAGAGGGCCAGCAAAATGACACTTGAAAAAATAAATCGTTTAGACATTGCTCCTCCTTTTTCTGACTCTAGGGTCTATCCAGAGCGTCAGCTGCTGGGTTAGAATATTATTTCCCAAGAATAATAGGCCAAATAAAAGCATACAGCACTGGATGATGGGTAGATCCACAGCCTGCAAAGCATCCACAAAGAGAGAGCCGACACCATTCCAAGAGAAGACTTCTTCGACAATCAAGGAGCCTGTCAGAAGATAGACCAAGGTCAGGCTCAGGCCTGTCGCAATGGCTGGCAGGGAATTTCTCAAGAGATGATTCTTGACCAGGAAGAACTTGCTGACTCCGCGCAGGAGGGCATTTTCAACATGGACACTCTTCATCTGTTCTATCACGGCCTTACGGATCAAGGCGGTATATTGGCCAATCAATGACATACTAAGGGTCAGACTGGGAAGAATCAAGCTGCTAAAATCCTGCTTGCCCGAAACTGGCAGCCATCTGAGCTGAACAGCAAAAATCACAATCAGCATGTAACCTAGCCAAAAGCTGGGCATGGAAACGCTGGAAAAGGATAGAAAGCGATTGACCTTATCAAAGAGAGAACCCTTGTAGACTGCACTAAAAATTCCCAAAGGAATAGACGTAAGCAAAATGAGGGCAAAGGAAGTCAAGCCCAGAGAAAGGGTGGACTGGAAACGCTCCAACACCAGGGGCAGGACAGGAACCTTTAATAGATAAGATGTCCCAAAATCCCCACGAAGAGCCTTAGTCAGCCAGCCTAGATACTGCTGGGGCCAAGGTTGATTGAGTCCCAGATATTCTCTGGCTTTTTCCAAGGATTGAGGAGTCACTTGAATCTTAGATACCCTTAGATAATTTTCTGCTTGATCCGCCGAGGATAGCTTGGCCAAGAGAAAGGTCAATACTGATATCATCAATAGAGCAGCTAAGAAAGAAACTATTTTTTTAAATAAATCTTTTTTCATAGTCCTTAAAAGAAAAGGGGCGGCTGATAAGCTTTTCAACTTAGCAGCACTACTCCCTTTATATTAAAATTTGCAGTTATGAAGTCAGCTTTTATTTTTTCTCAATATAGCGCAGTGGGAAAGCATTTTCTTCTGGGGCAAAGCGCATGCCTTCGAGTTCTCCCTTGCGGTAGACGGAAACAACGGACTGGTAAGTGATTGGAATATAGATAGCTTCATCGTGGAGCATGGTGAGGACTTTCTTATAACCTTCATCGACTTTTGCCTCGTCTGGTTCGACCAGAGTTGCCTTGATAATTTTATCAATTTCTGGCTTAGATGGCAGAGCTTCTAGGGAAACATTTTCTGGGTGGCCATGGTCAGCTGGTGAAGTCAGGGCAGTCATCCAAGCATGTGGATCCCAAGGTGCTCCCCAAGAGAAGGTTAGCATCAAATCAAAGTCGCCAGTCTTAATATTTTCCCAATAGTCATCTTCTTCCATCGCTTTAAGCTGAACGTCGATTCCGATTTTCTTCCATTCGCCTTGGAAGTACTCAACCAAGTCCTTGTCTGTCGCCTTAGACGAAATATAAGGAACATTTAGACTTAATTTCTTGCCATCTTTTTCACGAATACCGTCAGAGCCTTTCTTCCAGCCTGCTTGATCCAGCATCTTTTCAGCCAGTTTGATGTCATATTCATAGGGAGTCAGATTGGCGTCAGAGTGAGGGGTAGATTTAGAGAAGATGGTATCAGCTGGTGTTTCTGTTCCGCGGAAAATGTCTTTCGCGATAGACTTCTTATCAACCGCATGGTTCATAGCCTGACGGACAGTCTTGTCTTTAAAGATTTCCTGTTTAGCATTCAAAAGCATGAGGCGGCTGGACATTGGCTGAGATACGTCTGTCGTGTACTTGTCATCCTTGGCATACTTGGCAAAGTTATCCAGACCGATAACGCCATTTCCATAGATCAAGTCAACATTGCCAGACTCAAACTCAAGAGCACGGGTTTGTGGATCTGGAATAATCTTGACTGTTACTTCTTTCAGTTTAGGCTTTTCGCCCCAGTAATTTTCGTTACGGGTAAAGGTAATGTACTCGTTTGGCTTCTTGTCTTTGACAACCCATTGACCGGTTCCGATTGGCTTTTTGAGATTGTCCTTGGTCGTGTCGTCTCCGTCAGGGAAGGCAGCATCAGCTATGAAGCGAATCGGACGAATCATTGATAAATCATAGAGAGTCGCACTGTAGGCTTGTTTGAGTTTAATCTCAAAGGTATGATCATCTACAACTCGATAGCTTTCCAGCTGATTGGTGAAGTCAAACCAAGTGTGGTTTTTCTTGTTTTCCTCTGAAAAGACAGTATCGAAATTCCGTTTGACATTTTCTGCGTTAAAGTCAGAGTCGTCTGAGAATTTTGCCTTTCTCAGCTTGAAGGTATAGGTTTTACCATCTTCGCTGATATCCCAGCTTTCAGCTAAGGCTGGCTCGATTTTCCCATTGTCACCGTAGCGGACTAGGCCCTCATAGACCATATCCTGAATGACAAATTGGTCTGGATTGTAGCGGTGAGGATTGACATCCCCAAAGTCCTCTCCCCAGACCATAGTGAGTTTGTCTTTCTCATTGGCTTGTTTGGAAGAGTTTGAGTTTTGCTGGCAGGCTACCAAGAATAAAGGCAGCAAGAGGACAACTAATAAAAATAGTTTTTTTCTCATTTTTATTGAATCACTTTCTTGTATTCATATTTTTATGATCGCAGTCCCAAGAGATAGGGGGCTGCAGTTTATGTTTTTTTGATGATTAACTCATGCGATTGTACTTGCTGTTGAGAGCATCTCCGAACTTGGTAAAGAGGAGAATGGTCAGAATCAGCAAGATACAAGGAAAGACCACAATCCAAGGGGCTTCCTGAATGTAAATCCGGCCGTCATTAATCATGGCTCCCCACTCAGGCGACGGTGCCTGAGCTCCCAAGCCGACAAAGCTGAGACCAGCGATTTCCATGATAATGGTGCTGATGTCAAAGCTCATGGTCGTCAGAATCTGTGGAAATAGACTAGGGAAATAATAGTTTTTCAGAGTTGTCCAAAAACTATTGCCATACATTTTAGAGGACTGGATATAGGGTTCATTTTTCAACTGCAGGGTCATGGAGCGCATCAGGTAGGCATACTTGGTCCAGGCCGTCAGGCAGATAGCGATGAGGGTCTGCTGGAGACCGATGCCCAAGATACTGACGATGGCAATGACCAAAATGATAGATGGGAAAGACTGAAAAGCCGTGATAACCAGTAAGATGAGCTGGTCGAATTTCCCGCCGATGAAGGCGCTGGTTACCCCGATAAAGGAGCCTACCGCCGCAATCAGCATCAGAATCATCAGGGCTGGCAGGACTGTTTCCGCACCCCCGCTCACTGCACGCGCAAAGACAGACCGTCCCAGAGCGTCCGTTCCGAACCACTCACTGCTGCTCGGCCCTTGCAAGGCTTGGCCCAGATTGACCTTGGTTAAACTGTCACCCAAGAGATGAGGAGCCAAGGAGGATAGGATCAGGGCCAGGACGATGAGACCGCCCAAGACCAGGAGTTTTCGATTGATTTTCTTATCCATACGAACCCTCCTTGCTTGCTTTTAATTTCTTCATACGCGGCAGCAGTTTGGGATTTTCCTGAGTCAGTCGGACGCGAGGATTGAGCCAAACCGTGAGCAGCTGAAAGACTAGATTTACAGTCAAGACCCCAGCTGTGATAAAGAGGACCGCACCCTGAATGAGGGGATAATCCCGCTTGGCAACTACGCCAATCAGCATCTTACCGATGCCCGGCCAGGAAAAGAGATGCTCAATAATAGCTACACCACCCAAGAGCGAGCCAAGAGAAAGGCTGACTAAGGTGAGAAGAAAGGGCAGGACATTGTAAATCACGTCATGCAGCAGAATATGCCCCTCTCGAATCCCCCGACCACGCGCACCTTCAACTTCTGGCGAATGCAACACTTCTATCAAAGCGGTCCGCAGCTGCGGAATATAGCGAGTGGACATGATCATGGCCAGTGTTATGACTGGCAAGACTAAGCCCAGCTCATTGGCCGTTGCCTGAATGGGAAGCCAGTGCAGCTGAACAGAAAAGATCAGAATCAGGATAATCCCCATAACAAAGCTAGGAATGGCATTCAGAAAAGCCAGACCTGCCATCAAGAAGCGGTCAACCGGCTTTCCAGCATGGTAGGATGTGTAGAGAGCTGTCGGCAGGGAAATTCCCAGAGTTGCTAGCAGGGTATAAAAAGCTAGGTAGACTGTATTGGGAAAATAGAAAACCAGCTGCTCCCAGACCGAAGCTCCGGAATTATAGGTCACACCAAAGTCGCCATGGACAATCCTGACCAGCCAGGCCAGATATTGCTCCATAAAGCTGCCATTCAGGCCCATCTCAGCCCGCTTGATTTCCAGCAATTCCTTGGTAAAAGGAATACCCTGAGCATTGAGGATACTCTCAGCCGGATCTCCCGGTGCTAGATAAACCAGCAAAAAGGAGATAAAGCTGACGCAGAGCAGGATGAGGACGAATTGCAGAATCGTTTTGATAATAAATTTAATCATGCGCCTCCCTTTCAGATGTCTGGTAGCTTTCAGGCTTCTTGCTGGCAACGGCCAGCAGCACTTCGCCTTGGTGGACGACCAGGGTCGCTTTCTGGTAGAGGACCAGACCGTCTTCCTTGGCAGTCACCTTTTCTAAAATATTGCCATAAATATCACAGATTTCGCCAATGACCTGACCAGCCTGTACTGTTTGATTGGGCCGGACAAAGCACATCCAGCAGCCCGACCTCTGACAGGTCAGATAGTAACTGTCGTCAAAGATCAGCGGCGCCTGCTTATAATAAGGCATGGTCCCTTCAAAAAGATAGCGGGCGACTTGTTTGACTGACTCCTTCATAGCCAGAACATCCTCTGGCAGACAGGTGCCATTTTCCCCCTGCTCCAGCAGGATGCTAGGCAGTCCATAGTCTACTGAGGCAGCGTGGTAGAGATTGCCGCGGTCCTGAGATTGGTAGATTATCGGTGTCCCAGAAGCCTGCAGCATCTGATAGGACTTTTCCATCACCTCTGGATTTGCCCGCAGAGAGTAGTAACCATGCGGTGTCAGCAGTTCTTCCCGATTGCCACTGTGCAGGTCAATGAGGAAATCACTGACACTAAAGACCTGACTCTCAATCACAGACCGAATCTGATAGCTGAGGCTGGAAACTGGCTCTTGATCCTGAAAAATCCTGTTCAGATTGAGGCCGTCCTCAGGTACAAGTGTCGTCTCCCGAGCCCAGAAGCCGCTGACATTGACTGCATGCAGGAGGAGGACAGAGCCCTGAAAGTTAAAGTCCCATTCATGCGCCAAGTCCATCAGCGCCTTAACCCCGACATACTCACAGCCATGGACTGCAGCACTGATGGTCAGCAAGGGCTGGGAGGCCTGTCCTTTGAGCAGAGTGTACTGGATAGCCAGCTCATCCGTGATAGGCAGACTTCCCTGATAGCTACTGCATGGAGCCATAGAGTCTAGTTGTTGCTTAATCCTCATCTTTATCCTCCCTGTACTGACTGAGTAGGAGCTTGGTATAGTCACTCTTGGGAGCAGAGACGACCTCTCGCATGCTGCCCTTCTCCTGCACGATTCCGTCCTTGAGGACGACCAAATCTTCCGCAAAATTGCTGACCAGTGCGATGTCATGAGAGATGAAGAGAAAGGAGGTCTGCGAACGCTTCTTGATATCTGCCAGCAGCTGCATGACTTCATACTGAACAGTCACATCCAGAGCACTGGTGATTTCATCGCAGATGAGCACATCGGGATTAATCAGCAAGGCACGGGCAATAGCTGCCCGCTGACATTCTCCTCCGCTCAGCTGGTGTGGCAGCCTCTGAGCAAGCTCAGGTGTCAGACCAACCGATCTCAGCAAGTCATGGATGACTTGCTTCCTATCAGACGGCTGCTGATAGAAAGAAAAGTTTCGACAGACCTCTTCTAGGCTCTGCTGAATGCTGCGCTTGGGATGAAAGATCGACTGGGGCTGCTGGGCAATGTACTGGACCCGAGCATAGTATTCCCTATCCTTGTAGGCAGAGACTGGCTTGCCTAGTAGAGTCAGCTCCCCTTGATCTGGCTTTAAAAAGCGACAGATAAGATTGGCAATGGTACTCTTGCCAGATCCTGACTCTCCGACCAGCCCCATAGCTCGTCCCTTTTCCAAGCTAATATCAATATCAAAGACACCAATTCTCCGATTACCAATCTGACCATACTCGTAGGTCAGCTGGCGACCGACCAATACTTGACTCATAGCTGCTCCCCTTCTCTAAACTCTGCCAGCTTGGGCACAGCCTTCAGCAATTTCTGGGTGTAGGCCTGCTCAGGATGGCGGAGAACTTGATGGGCTGGACCGCTTTCGACAATCTGTCCTTCCTTCATGACCACTACCTTTTGCGCCAGATGCTCAGCTACGCTGATATCATGTGTGACAAAGAGAATGGCCATGTTTTCCTCTTGATGAAGCTGGCTCAAGAGATTAAGCAGCTTCATTTTCGACAGGACATCCAGAGCGCTAGTCGGCTCATCAGCCAGCAATAGTTTGGGCCTGCTGGCTAGAGCTAGCGCTACACCGACCAGCTGCATCATACCGCCACTGAGCTCGAAAGGATACTTATTGACGACTTTTTCAGGCAGCAGCCCCACCATCTCTAGGCATTCTTCCAAGGGACGGAGATTTGCTGCTTTCTGGCCCTGATTTTTCACCAAGTCCTGATAATGCTTTTTGATCTTACGGCGGTTATTGAAGCTGAGACTGGCATGCTGACTAATCCAGGCCACTTCTCGGCCCACAAAAGGCAGATAAATGCGGTGGTCCTGGGGCTGAATTTCCTGCCCCTCAAAGGTAATACTGCCCTCTGTCACTGTCAGCCCCCTATGAGGGAGGCCCAGCAGCATCTTGAGCAGGGTAGACTTGCCACTGCCACTCTCGCCCACAATCGAAAGGGACTCCCCCTCTGCAAGAGAGAGGGAGACCCGATCGAGAATGACTTTATCTGCTGACTGCACCAGCAGATCTTTCATTTCCAGCATGCTTTATTCCTTTGATAGTTTGTTGCTGACGTGATAGTAGTCTGTTGGATGGGATTCCAAACCAGAGACGGACTTGTCCATTACCAGAGCGACCTTGAAGAAGCCGATAATGGTAAAGCCGTAGTCCTTATCCATGATTTCTTGGATTTCCTTGCTGAGCTGATTGCGCTTAGCTGGATCCGTTTCAGTCGCCAGCTCTTCGATTTTCTTGTCTGCTTCTGGGTTGCTGTAGTGACCGATATTAGCTGCTCCGTTTGTCTTAACAGCGCTGTTGAAGAAGGCATACGGATCACCAATAGGAGCTGCTACTACTGCGTAAGGCGTGAAGGCATAGTCCTTTTCACTGGCAACGGCACTGACTTCAACTTTCTTAATAGTCGCTTCAATTCCGACTTCCTTAAGCTGTTGTTGGCTTGCTTCTACAGCCAGCGGCATTTCAGGCAGACGAGTGAAGGACAGCAGCTCAATGCTGACTTTTTGACCGTCTTTTTCACGGTAGCCATCGCCGTCAGTATCCTTGTAGCCAGCTTCATCCAAGAGTTTCTTAGCCTTGTCTACGTTAAATTCATGGACGCTCTTTTGCAGGGCAAAGGCAAAGCCTGTAGGGAAAGGTCCAACAGCTGGCACAGCTGAGCCTTTAAAGAGGGATTCAGAGTAGGTCTTCTTGTCTACCAAGGTATCTAAAGCCTGACGGAACTTGTCATCTGCTACGTAAGGATTTTCGAAGTTATAATAGTAAGCTAGGTAGCGGGAACCTTCTACTTCAGAAATTTTGTAGTTCTTATCGGAAGCATAAGTACTTAGATTTGCATAAGGCAGACCATAGACGGCATCGACTTCCTTAGACTTGAGGGCTGCAGAAATAGCTGTCGGATCAGAGAAGTATTTAATCTTCAGATTAGCAACTTTGGGCTTGCCATCCCAGTAGTCGTCATAAGCCTTGAGCTCTGCTCCGCTCTCAGGAGTGTACTTGGTCACCATGTAAGGTCCAGTTCCGACAGGAGCCTTATCAGATGCGCTCTTGCCAGTCGTATCCACAATAGCGGAGTAGGGCTCTGCCAAGAGATTAGCCATGATCGGCTGCACAGCCTTTGTCTTGATGGTCACAGTTTGACCCTCTGCAGATATGCTGTCAATGCTCAGATCGGCAGCTGCCCGCTCACTCTTCTCAACCAGGCGTTCTAGAGAAGCTTTGACCTTTTCACCGGTCATTTTTTCACCATTTTGGAAGACAACCTTATCCTTGAGGGTAATTTTCCACTCTAGGTCTGATACTGCTTCGATTTTCTCAGCCAACCAAGGTTTCACCTCAAGTTTGTCGTCCATCTTAAAGAGGGTTTCTCCCACTCCGTAACGGACCGTGAACCAGCCATTGTATTCCGCTGCTGGGTCAATATTTTCTGGAAATTGAGTATAGCCGATAGTTACAGTCTTGCTGTCACCATCGCTAGCAGACTCGCTGGTTTTGCTAGGGTTTACACAGGAAGCTAGGGCTAGGCCTGCCAAGGCTAAAACCATTATTTTTTTAAAATATTTCATAAAATATTCAAATTCCTTTTCTATTTTGTAAACTACTTTTAGACGTTCTGTCCTAGTCAAATCTAAATACGCTTCGCTCTCTGTCTAAGGTGGTTCTATGTCCTGAAGATGAGAGAGCAGACGAGTGAAAAACAAATGATTGCTCATCCTCTTTCCTCCTTGGGGATGTGCTTGTCTTAATCTTTTCCTTCCAGATAGCTTCTAGCATCTTCGACAAAGGCAGTTGGCAAAGCCAGGTCAGCCTGCAACTCATCGCGATAAGTTCGGATGACTTCTTCCTCTCGGCCGGAGACAACCTTTTCAGCCCAGTCTGGGTCTAGGAGCAGGGCCTTGCCGAGGGCAAAGAGCGGAATCCCCGCATCCAATACTAGCTGGGCATCCTGCTTGGTCTTTATCTGACCGACACCAATAAGGGGTACTCTACCATTAATTTTTTTGATAATTTTCTGAATCACTGGCTCTGAGTCCTGAGAATCTCTGATAGACGAGCGCCAGACATCAGAGGTCGAAATATGTAGATAGTCCACTTGATGATAGATGAGCTGCTCCAGCAACTGCAGGGTGTCATAAAGCTGGATACCTGGCTCTTCAATCTCTTCTGGAGAAAAGCGGTAGCCAATCAGGAAGGGGCGGTCGGCCTCTTCTTTGACTAGTTGCTTGGCTCTTTTCAGCAAGGTCTTTGGAAAGCGCAGGCGGTTGTTAAGACTGCCGCCCCACTTGTCCTTACGAACATTGGAATGAGGAGAGACAAACTGCTGGATCAGGTAGGTATTGGCGCCATGAAGCTCGACTCCGTCAAATCCAGCCTGAATGGCCCGTCTGATAGCTGACAGAAAATCCTCTATCACCTGCTCCACTTCAGAATTCTTGAGCGCCCTCGGCTCTGCCAGATAGTCGCGCGGAGCCTTGACAGCGCTGGGTGCTACTGGCTGACCGTCAATCAAATCAGGCAGAACCATACGACCACCGTGATAGAGCTGAACAATAGCCAGAGCCCCTTGGTCCTTGATGGCCTTGGCCAGACGGCTAAGCCCCTCAATCTTATCGTCCTCGGCGCCGCTGAAGCTCTCCGCAAAGGACTTGCCCAGAGGATGGACATAGGTACTGCCAGTAATGACCATACCAACCGACCTAGACCGACGGGCAAAAAAGTCAATATCTGCCTGAGATACATAGCCACCGGGCTCACTAGCGCAGATGGTCATAGGAGCCAAGACAACGCGATTGCGCATGGCCTGGCCATTTTTAAAAGTGAATTCATCCTGAATCTGTGTATTCATCTGCTCACCTCTTTCCCAAGATAAATCATGTCGTTTGTTTTTAAATAATAGAGCCTTAGAGTAAGGTCGCCTGCCAATTCTGGTCCCGTTCTTCCAAGAGCAGCACTCGTCCTTGGGGGACATCAATGTTCCAAAAAACAGCCTCTCGGTCAACCAAATGCTGGTAAATCAAGCGAAGGACTCCCAAATGAGCCACTAAAGCGATTGACTCATCAGTCCTATCTAGCAGGCGGTCTGTTGCTGCCCAGACTCTGGTCTGAAAGTCTGAGAAAACTTCTGCCTCAGGAGGCGTGACCTCAAAGGGGGCCTCCAACCAAGCTTGCCAGACTTCTGGAAAAGCCGCTTCAATCTCATCAGCTGTCAAGCCTTCCCATTGCCCAAAGCCTCGCTCGTCAAAATCAGCTATGGCCTGGACTTGCCTGTCTGGAAAAGCTAGCTGGGCTGTTTCCTGCGTCCGTTTGAGACAACTGGTGTAAATCACATCAACTGGGTGCTCCTGCATCAGTAGCGCCAGCTGCTTGGCGTCCGCTCGGCCTTGCCCGTTGATAGAGACATCATGGCTGCCATAGAAACAGCGCCTGCGGTTGTAGTCTGTCTGACCATGCCGCATCAGATACCATCTTTTCATCCTAGTACCACCAATCCTAAGAGATAGAGGAGCTGGGCAATTTCAACATAGGCCCCTAGCGTATCGCCTGTGTGGCCGTCAATTTTATTATAAACGAACCGGCGATAGCCGATTGCTCCCAGAAATACCAAGCCGTAAGCCAGAAGACCTCTCCAACCGAAAACCAACAGAGATAAAAGTAAGGGGAGAAGCTGGGCAAGCAGGATATGACTAGTCTTGCTGCCACTGAAGAAATTTCCTGAGCCGCCACCTTCTCTAGCATAGGTCATCCGATAGAGCTGTAGGCTCAGACCAGCCTTGCCAATCATGGTCAGACTAGCCACGATAAACCAGCGAGGCTCTGGCAGATAAGAGTAGAGAACCAGCATCAGAGCATAGTAGAGAATGAGCGCCAGAACGCCATTGCTGCCAATGCGGCTGTCCTTCATAATCTCTAGCATCCGCTCCTTCTTACGAGAGGAGAAGAGACCGTCTGCCGTATCCGCTAAAGCGTCCAAGTGAAAACCACCTGTCAGCAGAACATCGAAAGCAAGGGTCAGAACCCAAGCAACCATTCCAGGCAGAACTAGACTCATCAGGAAATAAAATCCACCTGAAATCAAACCCAGCAAGAGGCCAAAGAGGGTCAGAAAAGGAAGTCCCCGTCGCAGATAGGAAATATCCACTGCCTTTGGAATCACAATCCGGCTAAAAAATTGGGTATAGATAATCAATGCCTTTATCATTTCAACTGCTGAGCGAGGCCACAGATAACGAGATAAGCCTCACTCGCCTCCTTTGCAATCAGTTGGTTGATCTTGCCCTGCACATCACGGAAAAAGCGTCCTAGTCTGGTCTCCGGGACAATGCCCAGTCCAACCTCGTCCGTTACAATCCAGCACTCAGCATCAGTCTGACGGATTGTAGATAGGACCTCTTTCCACTCCTCTTCCAAGAGCTGCAGCAGGAAAGACTGCTCCTGCCGACTGAGAAAGTGTTCCTCGGTCAGCTCCAGCTTGTCTGGAAAATGCTGGGCAATCAAATCAAAGAGGCGATTGCTGGTCAGGAGAGTGGCACAATCCAGCAGGTAAACTGGATGCGACTGCTCTCGCAGCCAGTCCGCCAGCCCTGCATACTGCTCCTGAGTTGTCCAGGAAGCCGGCCGCCGCTCTTGGTGCAGCCGAATCCGCTCCTGCCATTCTGGATCCTCTCCTCGGGGCAGGCCAGTCGCAATGTAGCAGACTTCCTCTCGGTCAGCTAACTGATCCTCCGCGAATGCCGACTTGCCACTTCTGGCACCGCCTGTCACTAACACAATCTTAGCCATTTGCTTCTTCTTTCATTGCTTGAAATGCCTGCTCGAAGGCTTCCAAAGTCTGGTCTAGATCCGCTCTAGTATGGGCACTGGACATAAAGTTGGTTTCATACTGAGATGGCGCCAGATAGATGCCTTGTCCCAGCAAGAGACCGTGCAATCGTGCAAACTGAGCATGGTCAGCCGCCTTAGAATCCTCAAAATTGCGGACTGGCTTCTGACTGAAGAAGAAGCCAAACATGGTACCTTTTGATACGACTTGCAGATCAATACTGTACTTATCGGCTAGACTTCGCAAGCCATCACAGAGGTAGCTTGTTTTCTCTTCAATCTCAGCAAAGAGCTCCGGTGTCAGCTGTTTCAGGGTTTCATAACCGGCCGTCATAGCAACTGGATTGCCCGACAGGGTACCAGCCTGATAGATGCTGCCTAGAGGCGCTACCTGATCCATATAGACGGCCTTGCCGCCAAAGGCTGCGACTGGGAAGCCGCCACCGATAACCTTGCCCAAACAGACCAGATCCGGCTCTGTCTGATAGAGGCCAACTGCCCCCTGATAATGAGCCCGGAAACCACTCATGACCTCATCCACGATAAAGAGAGAGCCGTATTCCTGAGTGAGGGAGCGAATAGTACTGATAAAATCCGCATCCGCTGGAATCAAGCCCATATTGCCCGCAACTGCTTCTAAAATGACACAGGCAATGTCGTCTCCGTACTTTTCGAAGCAAGTCTTGAGAGCATCTGTATCATTGTAAGGCAAAGCCAGAGTTTCCCAAGCTACCTGAGCAATGACTCCGGCAGAATCAGCAATCCCAAAGCTGGCCAAGCCTGAACCAGCCTGAACCAAAAAGGAATCGCTGTGGCCGTGATAGCAGCCGATAAATTTGACAATTTTAGAACGCTTGGTCACCCCACGCGCTACCCGAATGGCGCTCATGGTCGCTTCCGTTCCCGAATTGACCATCCTCATTCTTTCCATGAAAGGCAGGCGCTCCTGCACCAGCTGGCCGAGGGCAATCTCTCTGGGACTAGGAGCACCAAAGCTGGTCCCCTCCCAAATAGCTTCCTCAACTGCTGGCAACACATCCTTAGGAGCATGCCCCAAAATCATAGGCCCCCAAGACAGGACGTAGTCAATATAGCGGTTGCCATCGACATCATGCAGATAGGCTCCGCTGGCTTTTTCGATAAAAAGCGGATGGCCTCCAACGGCCTTAAAAGCCCGGACAGGACTGTTGACCCCGCCTGGAAAGAGCTTTTGAGCCTCTGTGAAATATTGGTTGGAATGTTCTCTCTTCAAGTTGGTCCTCCTTATCTAGAAAACTGCTGATTTTCCGCAGTCTCTATCCTTCTCTCAGATAGCCGGCCGCATCCTTGGCAAAATAGGTGATAATCAAGTCTGCACCAGCCCGCTTCATACTGGTCAAAGTTTCCATGACAATGGCTTTTTCATTGATCCAGCCCTGCTGGGCTGCTGCCTTGACCATAGCGTATTCTCCACTGACATTATAGGTCACCAGAGGCAGTTTAGTCTCCTGTCGTAGCTCTCTGAGGATATCCAGAAAGGCCAGAGCCGGCTTAACCATGAGAAAGTCTGCTCCTTGCTCCTCATCGCTCTTGGCTTCTCTCAAAGCCTCCAAGCGATTGGCCGGATCCATCTGATAGGTCTTGCGGTCGCCAAAGGCCGGAGCACTCTCACCTGCATCTCGGAAAGGTCCATAAAAGCTAGAGGCAAACTTAATGGCATAGGACATTATTGGAATGTCTTCAANCCCCGCCGCATCAAGCCCCTGACGGATAGCCGCCACAAAACCGTCCATGGCATTGGAAGGAGCAATGACATCTGCTCCAGCCCTGGCTTGGCTGACAGCAACTTCTGTCAGTCTAGTCAGAGACAGATCATTGTCCACTTCCTCCCCTCGTAAAATGCCGCAATGCCCGTGACTGGTAAACTCACAGAGACAGGTGTCTGCAATGACGACCGTCTCAGGGAAATGCTTCTTGATCAGACGGATAGCTTCTTGGACAATGCCATTTTCAGCTGAAGCTTGGCTGCCTGTTTCGTCCTTTTCTGACGGAATGCCAAAGACGATAAAAGCCCGAATGCCCAAGTCCACACATTCCTGCACTTCTGGCAGCAAATCCTCGAGGGAGAACTGATAAACTCCCGGCATGGAAGCTACCTCTTGCTTTTCAGTCAACCCTTCCTTGACAAACAAGGGCTGGATAAAGTCATCCACAGACAGCTTAGTTTCTCTGACCAGCTGCCGCAGACCGCTGCTTCTTCTCAGCCTGCGATGTCTATAAAATTCCATGCTTCTTCTCTTCTTTCTTGATTATTTCCTTGACCATTTCCTCAACAGAAGGACTCTGAGGCTGGTAGTCTACCCCATAGCCGGACTCCTTGACTGCCTGAGCCGTTGTCTGGCCAATCACTGCAATCTGATGACTGGATGCTAGATGGGGCTTAATAGCACAAAAACTCTGCCAAGCCGATGGACTGGCAAAGGTCCAAATCACATCCTCTTGGGACAGATAGGTCTCGAGCTGGTCCTGACCAGCAGGGTTTGAGGTCGTTTCGTACATAGGCCAAGCCCAGACATCATGACCTGCTTCTTTTAATTTCTCAGCAAGACTGGGATTGGAAAGGCTGCTCTGAGGCAGCAAAATCTTCTGCGTCGGCAGAGCCAAATCCAGCCACTCCTGAATAAAATCAATACCATAGTGGCTGCTGGCCTGAAAAACACAGGCTCGGCCTAGCTTGTCCAGCGCCTGACTGGTCTGCGGCCCAATGGTCGCAATCTGGCAGTCCTCTTTCAGATAGGGACTGAAAGCCTCTACTGCGACAGCACTGGTAAAAAAGACCCAGTCAGCTTCTGGCAGAACTGCTTGGACAGCTTCTGGCAAAGGCAAAGACTGACAGCGAATGAGAGGAACATGATGCGTCTCAAATCCAGCCTGTCTGATCTTTTCTAGCCAGGCAGAGTCCGGCGCCTGTTCTCTGGTAAAGATTATTTTTTTAACCATGGCATTCCTACTGCTCCCTTATCGGCTAATTGGCGCACAGCCTGCTCTGCCAATTCCTGACCATCCTGCCCCTGAAGGCTGACAAAGACGCATTGGCCGTCCTCCTTGGCCAGCATGGCCTCTAGCTGATAGGCCTGACCTTTTTTCTGGGCAAAAGCAGCGATAGGGAAGGTACAGTCTGCATTCATCTGAGCCAAAACTGCCCTCTCAACTGCTACTTCAGCAGCTGTCTTATCATCCTGAACAGCCGCTAACAGTTGCCGCAGTTCCTCATCCTCTTCCCGGCATTCCACCGCCAAAGCGCCCTGAGAAATAGCTGGCAGACAAAGACTGGTCTCTAAAGGCTGAATGTGAAGACGGCTTTGGTCCAGCCAGCCCAAACGTTTAAGACCGGCCATAGCCAAGACAATCACATCGTATTCGCCTTCTTCCAGCTTCTTGATACGGGTATCAATGTTGCCCCGAAGTGGCTTAAAAGTCAAATCCGGTCTCTGAGCCTGCAGCTGAACCTGTCGACGAATGCTGCTGGTTCCTATAAGAGCGCCCTCAGGCAGGTCAGCCAGCGTCTGGCCAGCTTGACGGAAAATCAAGCAATCCCGGACATCTTCTCGCTGGCTAATCGCACCGAGCGCACAGCCCTCAGCTAGCTTAGCCGGCATGTCCTTGAGACTGTGGACCGCCATATCAATCTCACCAGCCAAGAGAGCCCGCTCGATTTCCTTGACAAAGACTCCCTTGCCGCCAATTTCCTGGAGGCTGACATGGGTCAAACGATCTCCCTTTGTAGTATAGGGAACAAGGACAAAGTCCCGCTCTGGATGGAGCGCCTTGAGCTGGTCCACTAACTGTTGGGTCTGGGTCATGGCCAGCTTACTCTTGCGGGTTCCTACCTTAATGACCTTCATCTTTTCCCCTTTCTCTGTGCAAGCCAAATATCTTGGCAATCAAGGCAATGTCATAGTCTGAATGCTCACCGACTGACAGCTCTTTGAGCTGCAAGATTGGCTCCTTCAAGACTTGGTTGATAATACTCTTCATGTGCTTGGAAATCTGCTTCTGCTCCCGCTCTGTCAAATCTGGAATCTTACGATTAAGACTTTCCATGGCCGAAGCTTGAGCTTCCAAAGCCTTATCCCTGATTTCCTGAATCAGAGGAATAATGCCCAACTGCTGACGCCAATCAGCAAACTTGACCAGCTCCTCATCAATCTCCAAAGCAATCCGACCGGCAATCTCCTGCCGTTCCGCTTTGTATTGCTCCAGTTGATTGGTCAGATTTTCGATATTATAGAGCTTCAGAGATGAGCTCGGATGGCAGGAACGCGGCAGACAGAGGTCAAACACGACCGCATCCACCTTAAGCATAGAGGGAAAGATAATGTATTCTTCCGTTTTAACTGCCGAAAAGACCACATCCGCATCCGCCAGTACTGCTTCCAATTCATCCCAGCCATGGGCAGATACCCTGTCCTCTGTCAGAAAAGGCTGGGCCTTGCTGAACGTCCGATTGAGCAGCATGACTGATTCGAATGGCCGCTGTAGAGCATACTTAGTCACCAGCTGACCAATCTCTCCCAAACCGATAAGGGCTACCTTTTTAGTGCTGTAATCCAGCCCCAGCCGGTCCAATTCTTGGATGGCCGTCAGACCGATGGAAATAGGCCGGTCATTGATCCGATAAGAATCATGCATGCGCTTAGCAAAGGTCAGCGCCTGCTTGAAAGCCTGATTGAGGACAATTCCAGTCGTACCAGCATCTTGCGCTGTCAAGAAAGCCTGCTTGAGCTGGCCCAAGACCTGACTTTCACCGACAATCTTGGATTCCAGGCCGATGGAGACCCGCAGCAGATGCCGCAAGGCCTCATCCCCCTCACGAAAGACTAAATACTCTTCCAGCTCCTTGACAGGAATCTGAAACCAGTCCGCCAAAAAATGCTTGGAATAGTAGCGGCCAGTATGCAGCTGGTCCACCACCAGATAGAGCTCGGTCCGATTGCAGGTGGACAGGATGATATTTTCCAAGATACTTTTTTCTCTTTTCAGGAGCTTCAGAGCTTTAAGCCCCTCCTGATCTGAAAAATGTGCTTTTTCCAAAATTGTCAGCGGTGTTTCCTGATGGGTCAAACCCACATATAATAGGTGCATGTTTCTTTCCTTCTTTTAAAGTTGGTCTAAAATTGCTTCTATCTTCTTGCGAATCTCCTTGGAACGGCTGGGCGAGAGGCCATTGGTCGAGATCATGACAGATACGTCCTTTTTTCTCGCAATGGCTACATTGTAGAAGTCGGAAAAGGTCTTGTCGCCCGTATTGTTTACCAGCTGACTGGGTGCCGCATCCTCCATAATCTGACGGTTGACTTCCGCCTGATCTGTACAGGCAAAGACTAGCTTTGCGCCTTCCAAATCGCCTGTCTGGTAGGGTCTAGCTAGCCATTGGATCTCCGCCTGTGGAATGTCAGCATGCAGAGTCGGACTGACCACTGTCACAGCAGCCTGCTCAGCCAGCAGGGTCTTAATCTTCCGCGCTGCGACCTTGCCGCCTCCCACTACCACGACTTTCTTCTCTCTGATATTAATCATGACTGGATACATGCTAGCTTCTCCTATTTCTTTTCCCGAAAGATTTTCGCGCTGCGTTTGTAGATTGTATCTGGCTCCTCTAGACGGTCATTGACCAATCGAGCCAGTACAAAAAAGTAATCCGACAGACGGTTGATATAGATCAAGCCGATCTCATTGACCGCTTCATCTGCCTCTATAACAGCTACCATACGCCGCTCCAGACGTCTGGTCATGGTGCGGGCCACATGCAGGAGACTGGCAATCCGATGGCCGCCCGGAATGATAAAGCGGTCGATTTTCGGAGGGATATGCATATACTCATCCATCCGCTCCTCCAGCCAGCTGACATTGGCTGGTTCTTGCTTGTAGGGGCGTAACTCCCGCGGCGTAGCCAAGTCGCTGCCGCAGTCAAATAGATGCTGCTGGATTTCCTCGCATTCCAGACGTAGGTCATCCAAGATAGGATAGTCGCGCATCTCAGATACGACATAGCCTAGATGAGAGCATAGCTCATCCATCGTTCCATAAGCTTCGACCCGAATATGGGTCTTGGATACTCGATCCCCACCGTAGAGCCGAGTAAACCCTTTGTCTCCGTATTTCGTATAAATTCTCATTTTTCTTCTCTGTTGATGATTTGATAAATCTGCTCCATGTCCAAAGACTGGCGTAGGACGTCTGCCAACTTATCATACTCTCTGTCTTTAAAGTCTTTGATACTGACAAGCTGGTCCTCTAGCGGCTCTAAGCCCTTAGCCAGACGAAGTTCATTCAGATACTGACGAGTCCATTCTAGATTGTCAAAGACCCCATGAAGGTAAGTTCCTTGCACCTGCCCGCCATAAGCCACAGCTCCATCTGGACGCTCGGTTGCCTCACCATTTTGCTCCTTGATGATGGAAAATGGCTCCAGACGATCCGCCAGCTGGGTTTCCCCCATGTGAATCTCGTAGCCCTCTAGTTCTTGTCCCTCATGCAGGGCTCTGACCTGAGTCGTCCGCTTGACCGGCTGAAGCACCGTCTCTGTCTCTAAAATTCCCAGACCCCTAGTCTCTTCTAAATCGGACTCAAGGTGCAGCGGATCGCTAATCTTCTGTCCCAGCAGCTGATAGCCGCCACAGATACCAAAGATTCGCACGCCCTGCTCCAGACACTCGAGAATCTCGGCTTCAAGACCAGACTCGCGCAGGTAGTTCATGTCTTCGATGGTATTTTTGCTGCCCGGCAGAATCAAGAGATCCGGCCGACCGATCGCATCACCAGGCTGGACATAGCGGACAGAAACATCCGGCTGGATTTCCAGACTGTGAAAATCCGTAAAGTTGGACAGGCGCTTGAGGCTGACAACTGCGATATCCAGACTCTTTCTGCTATCAAAGCGCCGACTTTTCTGTACCAGTGCGACACTGTCTTCGCTGTCAATATCCAGCTGAGCATAAGGCACGACTCCGATAACCGGCACCTGGGTCAGCTCCTCAATCATATCAATACCGGACTGCAGCAGGGCCACATCGCCACGGAATTTATTGATAATAACCCCCTTGATCCGCTTGCGATCCTCAGGCGGCATGAGCTCAATCGTTCCGTAGATAG
The DNA here is from genome assembly GCF_003943655.1 of Streptococcus sanguinis. Classification (GTDB taxonomy): domain Bacteria; phylum Bacillota; class Bacilli; order Lactobacillales; family Streptococcaceae; genus Streptococcus; species Streptococcus sanguinis_F. The sequence continues at coordinate 244,566 of NZ_RJMM01000001.1, read as the reverse complement.
AGGCGAAGACGCCTCCCTTATCAATATCCGCCACTAAAATCACTGGCGCATCAACCAGCTTGGCCATGCCCATATTGACAATGTCTCGGTCATTGAGATTGATTTCAGCTGGACTGCCAGCGCCCTCAATGACGATGATATCATTCTCAGCACCTAGCTCATCATAGACTTCCTTAATCTTAGGCAGGAGCTGCTGCTTGTATTCATGGTATTCGACAGCATCCATATCCCGCAGTACCCGGCCTAGAAAAACAACCTGGGACTTGCGGTCAGAGGTGGGCTTGAGCAGGACTGGATTCATGCGGACATCCGGCTCTTTGCCAGCTGCCTCAGCCTGAACGACCTGAGCCCGGCCCATTTCATCTCCTTTTTTGGTGATAAAGGAATTAAGCGCCATATTCTGCGACTTAAAAGGCACCACTTCTAGGCCATCCTGCTTGAAAATCCGGCAGAGCCCTGCCGCAATAATGCTCTTCCCAGCATCTGAGGCAGTTCCCTGTACCATCAATGATTTGACCATTTTACATTTCCTCCTAGCTGCTCAAAGAAAGCAGCTTCATTTTCTGCCAGTGGCGTCTGGATAGTCTGATGAAGCTTGACAATCCAAGGCACAGCCAAGCCTGCCTCTACTAGCAGATTTCCCTGCTGGAAGAAATCAAACTTGCTGCCCTCCGCAATCAAATGCCCCTTCTGCAGCAGGTAGGCATAGTCACAGCAGTCATACATCAGATCCATGTCATGGCTGGATACGATGATGTTTGTCCCAGCCTGAACCAGCTTTTTCATGGTCGCTGCCATCTGGTCCCGCCCTTTGGGATCCAATCCTGCCGTAGGCTCATCAAGCAGCAGATACTTGGGCTGCAGGGCCAGCATGCCAGCAATAGCCACCCGCTTTTTCTGGCCATAGCTCAGATACTGCAGCGGTCTGTCCTGCAGATGAGAAATGTCCATCATCTCTAAAGCCGTTGCCACTCTGCTGGTTATCTCGTCTTCTTCATAGCCTAAGTTTTCCAAGGCCATGCCAATATCGTCCTTCACAATGGTATAAAAGAGCTGCTGCTCTGGATTCTGAAAGACCATATTGACATGCTGCCGATACTGGAACAAGGCCTTCTTAGAGTCGCCTACAGGCTGACCATCATATAAAACACTGCCCTTCTGCGGTTGGAGCAGTCGGGTGATGATTTTCATGATGGTAGACTTACCTGAACCGTTGACTCCCAGAATGCCAGTAATCCGGCCCTCTTCGAAGTCCATAGAAATATCGTGCAGCGTTGGATTTTCGTCATACGAAAAAGAAATATTCTTTACTTGTAACATCTATGTTTCCTATCTACTTTCCATTATAGTATAAAAGCAGTCTTATTGTAAATGCGCTTTCATTATTCACTGTGCTCTGCATCAAATCTTAGCGTCAGTACTTCATTTAAATGCTGATTATCATCTAGCAATTTAACAAAAAGAGTATTGGCTAATCTGCCCCAAGCTTGGTGTTGCTTCCTTTTATTGTAAAAGGAGAATTTCAAGTCCAAGGTATCCCGAATGGTCACAAACTCATAGAAGACCAGGAAAATAAAGCGATACATGAGGACGATTAAGTCTAGTAGTACCCGTGGCACGTGCATGGCTTTAAAAAGCCGCAGCATCTGAGCAAAAGGTACCGTCAGAACAAAGAAATAAGTCGAAACCAGGGATGAATAGATGCGCAGGAGGATAAAAATGGTCTGCTGAACAGAGGATTGGCTGATGCCTAGATAGCCCTGACCCAAAGGCAAGGCCAGCAAGAGCTGCTCCTGACTATTCTGATAAGTCAAGACAAAGGTCAAGAGACTAATCAGGATAAAGATACTGGCGTGCAGATGCCACTTGAGATAGCGCAGCCAAGGAAGTCGTGCCACATAACAGGTCAAAGGCGCCACCAAGACGATAAGCCCTAGCTGCAGACTCCTGACACCAGAAAAACTAACAGCTAACAAGAGCACATAAATGACAAATTTATAAGCAACCGGCAGATTTTTCAGCCGATTTTGATAGGCGTATTTATCAATCGCAAACAAGAGGAGACTCTCCTTTCTAGCTATGTTTTGCAATACCACAGTACAGAGCAACTCCGGTTCCAGACAACTTAATCGCTATCAAGAACCAGAGCTCGCTCTTACTGTTGAATACTTTTATTTATGTTCAGAGTTTTCCTTTTGTTGGCCCTGTTTTTTTCCTTTGTGGTAGCCAATGACATAGAAGATGATACCCGCTCCGATACTGCCTTGCAGGGTGAAGAGCAGACTTTCTACTTCTGGACCAGCTGGCTCAAAAATCGGTGAAAACCAAGGCTCGTAGTCCTTTTGGATAGAGCTGATGGCCTGCTCAGCAGCGTCATCTGTTCCGCTATATTCAACACCCTTAGGGGCAAAGACAAAGGCAGTAAGAGTGATGGCTACTGCAGCCAAGATCAAGATGAGATTCTTATATTTTTTCATTTGAACAGACCTGCTCTTTCTTTGATATTTTCTGAGATCAAGTTATAGAGGACAACTGTCAGCAATCCTTCTACGATAGCAATCGGGATTTGAGTGGTCAAGAAGACACCCATGAACTTCAACGCAGAACCAACAAAACCGCTGTTAGCATCTGGGAAGACCAAACCGAGCTGGATAGAAGTTGTCGCATAGGTCGCCAAGTCAGCAATCACAGCACAGATAAAGATAGAAACCGGTGTAGACAGCTTAAGCGATTTAGCAAACTTGTAAACGAAATAACCAACGAATGGACCAACCACGGCCATTGAGAAGGCATTGGCACCCAGAGTTGTCAAGCCACCATGAGCCAAAAGAAGAGCTTGGAAGAGCAAGCAGATGGTTCCCAAAACGCTGATAACGGATGGACCAAACATAGCAGTTCCCAGACCAACCCCTGTCGGATGAGAGCTAGATCCTGTCACAGATGGAATCTTCAAAGAAGACAGGATAAAGATAAAGGCACCGGACAAGGCCAGCATGGTCTTGGAATTTGGATCCTCTGCAACGATTTTCTTGATGCGCATCAAGCCGACCACAAAGAAAGGCAGGAATACGGCGAACCAGAAGATACACCAAAAGAGTGGAAGATAGCCTTCCATGATATGCATAGCTGACACAGACTGGGTACTCAGTACCGCCAAAATAGCCAGCAAGGCCACAAAAGTTACTTTTTTATTTTTCAATAGTTTCATGTTTTTTTCCTTTACTAAGAACCTAAGCTCAAAAGGATAAATGTTTATCCACGAACATGGGCTCTGATATTAAAAAATCTTCTTTTTCACGAGGAGGGTAGTAAAATAAGGCAGCTTGGTTTCTGGTGTGATTCCTTCGAGTCCCAGCAGAGTCTGCTGTTTATCCGTCGAAGAATTGCTGACCATAAAAGTCTGCTGCAAGAGACCGAGCTTTTCGAGCAGGGGCAGGACGGTATCCAGATGATTGGCCACCTTCATCAGCACAATCGAGTCATGCAGCTCAAGCGCCGCCTCAATCTTCTCAGCAGAAGCCGTAGCCGGCATGACCGCCAGAGACTCCTCATCCATAGTCAGGGGCTGACCTAGCTCAGAAGCCATGCTGCAGAAAGAGGTTATACCAGGGATGGTCTGACAGTCGATTTCCTTTTCCAGCAGGGCCAGCAGATAGCTGTAAGTGCTGTAGACCATGGGGTCACCCAGTGTGATAAAGCCGACATTCTTGCCAGACTTGACATCTTCTGCGATTTCAGCCGAGATGGCCTGCCACTGGACTTCTTTGGTCGAATTGGAACGAACCATAGGGAAATGCCGCTGCTTAATTTCCAGATGCTCTTTCAGGTAGGGTTCTGCAATACCTAATGCAAAGCTCTTGCTCCCCTTCTTAGCCTCTGGTGTATAGAGAATATCTAAGTCTTCCAAAAGCCGACTGGCCTTGATAGTCACTAGCTCGCTATCACCCGGTCCCACACCAATTCCGTAAAATTTTGCCATTCCTTCCTCCTATTCGATGATTTCTTCTAAATGCTGGATGTAGAGCTGCTGAACCTCAGGGTATTCGCCCAGACCAACCAGATGGGCCTTAACCTCATATCCCTGCTCCTTGAAGAAGTGATACCAAGAACCTTCCTCATCTGAGCTCATATCATTGGTCGCATGGTCACCCGCTACCAGCATGAAGGGTGCTAGATGAACTTCTCGGACACCTTCTTTCTTCAGTTCCTGCTCAATCAGCTCAACCGGAGGATAGCTTTCTACACATCCGATATAGACTGAGTTTCCCTTCATCATATGATCTAAGGCTGCATAAGCTGTAAAGGCATAATGCTGACTGCCGTGCCCCATCAGAACGGTTGCTGCATCATGACCTTCATGGCCATACCGTTCCAGCAGAATATCCTTGACAGCCTCATAGTCTTCCTGACTGTTGAGCAGAGGCTTGGCAACGACCAGCTTTTTAAAAACAGATTCAAACTCTTTGGCTTGAGCGATAATCTTTTCATACTCGCTGCCCAAAATGACATGGAGAGGCTGGATATAGACCTCTTCAGTCCCCTCTTCCAAGAGCTGCTCCAAAACCTCTTTGACCGTAGGAATATCTAGCCCTTCCTGCTTCTTAATCCGCCGTCTAACGACATTGGAAGTAAAAGCTCGGTGGACCGGATAGTCTGGAAAATGTTCCTGAATAGCCTGCTCACAAGCCTCGATTGTTTTGCGTCTGGTCTTGGGATAGGTTGTTCCGAAACTGACAACTACTATAGCTTTACTCATGATTTACCTCCTTTCAGAGAATTTCCCGACATTTATCAATGATGGAAGCAATCGTCGCTTCATCTGTCTCAACAATCTTGCTAAAGCCTGCTTCCTCTAAAACAGCCCGCGTACTAGCACCCATGACAACGACAGGGACATCTTTCCAGTCAAATCCAGCTTCCTGACTGGCTGCTACAAAGTTCATGGCCGCAGCTGAGTTCGGAAGACAGACCACTTCAATCTCTGACCAATTGGCACTGCTAATCTGACTGTCAAAGGCCAGCCTGTGGCTAGCAATAATCGGCAACGAATAGAGTTCTGCCAGACTGGCTATCTTATGCTCAGCTGTCAGAATATACCAGTTACCGCCTTCTTTTTCCAGAGCAACTGCAAAATCCGCATCCGACTGCTGAGGCGTCATCCGATCCAGCACAATCCCGCTCGCTTCGATAGACTTGGCCGTATGATGACCAATAGCTGCAAAGCGGATGTGCGGCAGACTGCGCAAGTCTTTGCCTGCCTTGCGGAGGGCTTTCAAGAAGAGCGGCCAGCTCTGCATGTCTGCAAAGAGGAGTCCGTCTACCTGCTCCAAATCCGGCAGCTGCAAGTCTAACTCTTCAACCAAATCTCTAGCTGGGAAAGTAGTCAGCGCAGCTCCAGCATCCTTAAGTAAACGCGGAAGTCTGCCCGTCTCTGACTGCTGGATGAGGATTTTCCGGCCGAAAAGCGGCAGATTCTCATGGAAATTCAGCTGCTGTCTATAGGCCACGACATCACCTACCACGATGACACTCGGCGCCTTAAAGTCCTCAGCTTCTGCTAGTTCGACTATGTTGCCCAAGGTCCCTTCCACCGAGCGCTGTTGAGGATGGGTTCCCCATTCAACGATGGCGGCTGGCTTGTCCTTGCTATAGCCTCTAGCCGTCAACTCTTGGACGATGGAAGGCAGATTTTTCATGCCCATGAGGAAGACCAAGGTTCCTTTGAGCTCAGAAATGGCTTCCCAGTTGAGCATTTCTGTCTCATCCTTGAGATGGGCTGTAAAGACATGGAAGCTAGTCGCTACATCCCGATAAGTCATAGGAATCCCAGCATAGGTCAGACCAGCCACAGCAGAGGTGATGCCTGGCACCACTTCAAAGTCCACACCAGCTTCCACCAGCTTGACTCCTTCTTCTCCGCCTCGGCCAAAGATATAGGGATCGCCACTCTTAAGGCGGACTACCCGCTTGCCCTGACGGGCTTTTTCGATAAGAATCTTTTCAATTTCTTCCTGTCGGATGCAGGGCTGGCCTGGCTTTTTGCCGACATCTATCTTTTCGCAGTCAGACTTTAGATGCTGAAAGAGCTCTTGATTGACCAAGCGGTCAAAGACCAAGACATCTGCTTCTTGAAGCCGTCTCTTTCCTTTGAGGGTCAGCAACTCCGCATCACCTGGACCTGCTCCCAGTAATGTTACTAAACCGGACATTTTTTCTCCTTTTATTAGCTATTTTGTCAGATAAGCCTCTAACTCTTCCAAGTTAGAAACCATCTGCGGATAGGCCACAATTGGCCGAGAGATGATAATGCAGTCCATCCCCAGCTCTTGACAGCCATCAATCTTTTCACGAATACCGCCGACGGTACCGCTCTCCTTGGAAACAAAGACATCTGCTCCTGAGCGCAGCAAGAGCTCTTTATTACACTCTTTGGAAAATGGGGCCTTAATCGCATCAATCTGATCCGCTACCAGTCCCAGCTGCTCACAAGCCAGAAGCACTTCCGAAGTCGGCAGAACGCGAACGACAATCCGCTGCTCTGGTAGGCCCTTGACAAAGAGCGGCAGGGTCTTGCTGCCTGTTCCCAGATAGACTGTCTTGTAGCCGCGCTTGGCAATCTTTTCAATCGCTTCTTGGGTCGAATGCACCACGATAGCTCCACTCAAATCCAAGGTCGCCTGGCGCTCAAAGCGCAGGTAAGATACACCGGCCATCTCTGCTGCCCGAATGGCCTCCTTAGATACGATGTCCGCAAAAGGATGGGTCGCATCAATGATTTCATCCACATCATTCTCTTTGATGAAGGCAACCATATCCTCGGCTGTCAGCCGGCCCTGAATGACCGGCTGGCCAAATTTGGAAGCCAAGTGCCGGCCGTAGTCTGTGACAACAGAGCTGGTCACATCGATTTTCAAGCGGTCAAGCACTTCTAAAATAGCGGTGCTGTCGGATGTCCCTCCCAGCAGTAATTTCATCATAAAGTATATCCTCGAGGTGTAATCATGCGTCCGTTTTTAACATAAGTTTCTTTGTTACCAACGATAACGATTGTCGTCATATCTACCAAAGTTTCATCCAAGTCTTTGATAGTCGTCAAGATGATTTCCTCATCCTTACGGCCAATATCCTTACCGATACCGACAATAGTATCCTCTGACTTATACTCAGACATGATAGAAAGTGCTTTTGCTAGATGGTCTGGACGTCCCTTACTCCGAGGGTTGTAAAGGCAGACAACAAAGTCACCTTGAGCTGCGGCATGCAGACGCTTTTCAATCATTTCCCAAGGCGTCATCAAGTCACTCAGACTGATATGACAGAAGTCGTTCATGAGGGGAGCTCCCATCGCTGCAGCTGCACCCAGACTAGCTGTGATACCTGGAACCACTTTAACTTCTACATCACTGGCATCTCCCAGCAATTCTAAGATCAAGCCAGCCATTCCATAGACTCCGGCATCTCCACTAGAAACAACTCCGACATTTTTGCCAGTCTCTCTAGCCAAATCAATAGCCTTTTGACAACGGTCGATTTCCTGACGCATACCATTCGCTACGAGCTCCTTGTCCTTGACCAAATCAAGAATCAATCGCATATAAGTCGAGTAGCCGACGATAATTTCACAATCGGCTATAGCAGCCAATGCTTCTTGCGACATCAATTCTTTTTTACCTGGGCCTAATCCGATAACGTATAACATATATTTTTTCTCCTTTATGGGTATGATAAAATTCTATAAGGGCAGTTGGTTCATAAGACCGTCTGCTCTTTTTTATTTACTTTTTGGTTATTGCTTTTGCAAGCGCATAGGTACAGCCATTCTTGGCAAAGCGCTCAGTCAGGACTTGCCCCTGACTGGCCAGATCTGCGCTGGCCAAGGCGACACTGCCGACTCCGACTGTCTTTTTGACAAATTCTGACTGAGGATAGCGGTCTGCTACGACAGACAGCTCCTCCTTACTAAAGGTCTCAAAGGGACAGCCCAATTCCTCAGCCAAGGCTAGAATAGCTGCTTCATCCTTCTTGACATCAATGCTGACGATTTTAGAAATCTCACTGGCAGAAATTCCCTGCTGCTGACAAAATTCCTCAAAGCCCTCTCGCAAGACAGCAGGAGCCACATCCTTTCTCGCTCCAACTCCTAAGATATAGGGTTGAGGATAGATGAGAGCCAGATTTTCTCTTTGAATGTCTTTTTTTTCTGCAGTCAGCAGAATCAGCGGGTCTGTTCCCTTGAGAACAGCCACCAGCTCTTCTTCACTCACAAGAGTTAGGCCGCGAAGGTCCGTAACCCAGTCCTTTTCCTGATAGAAATAGACTGTTCGACCGCTGCCTAGATAGCTGTTGAAAGGCTTGATGAATTCTCTCAATTCTGGCCGCCAGCCATTGACCGACTGAGCCAGATTGTCCAGAGCTGTTACATTCTGCACATCTGTCGCTGTCGTGATGACAGGATTTGAACCGAGCAGTTCTGCGATGTCTAGCGTCACTTGATTGGCTCCGCCTAGATGTCCGCTCAGCAGGCTGATGACATTGGTCGCTTTCTCATCCATGACAACCACTGCTGGGTCAGTCGCCTTGTCTTTCAAGACTGGTGCAATAGCTCGCACAACTGCCCCGATAGCCATGATACAAATGAGAACATCCACTTCCTGAAAGAGCTGACCAAGCGCCTCAATCACACGTCCTTCGATGGCAATGACCCTGTCATCTGCCAAGCGAGGTGTCGTATAGATAGGGATTTCCTTGCCCAGCTTTTCTCGCAGAGTCAGAGCCAAGTCCTTGCCGACCGCTGTCACTGTTGCGATTGCGTAGCGAGGTTGAGAATTACTTGGCATGGCTGCTCTTCCCCCGTCTGAACTCATGCTGAAAATCTGCATGGTAGAGCTTGGAATAGTAGAATTCCTGACCTAAAAAGTCACCGACCAAAATCAAAGCTGTCTTTCTAATCTTAGCTTCCTTGACCTTCTCAGCAATATTTGTCAAATCGCCAAAGACCTTCTTTTCATCCGGCCAAGTAGCCTTGTAAATGACAGCCACAGGCGTTTCTGGAGGATAGCCACCCTCGATCAGCTCACTGACGACCTTTTCAATACCTTGAACGGACAGGAAGATGGCCATAGAGGTCCGATGCTGAGCATAACTTTTCAGGGATTCCCGATCTGGCACAGGCGTCCGGCCAGCCATCCGAGTGATGATGAGACTCTGAGAAACCTCTGGTACGGTATACTCTGCCCCGATACTGGAAGCAGCTCCCAGAAAAGAGCTGACGCCCGGCGTACAGTCAAATTCAATGCCCCGCTTCTTCATCTCTTCGATTTGCTCTCGAATGGAGCCGTAGATGGAGAAATCTCCCGTCTGCAAACGAACCACATCTTTACCAGCCTTGACTCCAGCCTCCATGACATCGATGATTTCCATCAAGTGCATGCTGGCGCTGTCGTGAATCTCAGCCCCTTCCTTACAGTAGTTGAGCAGGTCTGGATTGACCAAGGAGCCTGCATAAATGACCACATCAGCCTCAGACAACTGCTTGTAACCTTTGAGCGTAATCAGCTCCACATCACCTGGGCCTGCTCCAACAAAATGTACTTTGGACATCAATTAGCCTCTCTTTCTTTTTTCTTACAGGAAACGATAATAGTCGGATTCTGAGGCTTGAAATAGTGCCCCTTGCCTATCCCCGTCCAGCGACTAGCCTGAACGGAGACAATCTCTAGATTCTCCCAGTCCATCTGCTCCGCTATTTGAGCTGCTTCCAGAGCATTCTCCAGTAGGATAAAGTTCAAGACCAGCCGACCGCCCGGCTCCATGAGCTGAGCACACCAGTCGAAGATCTCCTGCATATTGCCCCCGGTCCCTCCGACAAAAATGGCATCAAAGCTGCCATCCAGCTCAATCGGAGCCAGTCCTTGATGGAGATGGACATTGTGGCAGCCAAAGTGCTGGATATTCTCCTGCGTCAAGGCCACCGCATCTTCATTGCGCTCCACTGCCACCACTTCCAGTTCTGGATAGGTTCGGGCTGCCTGAATCGTAACACTGCCAGTTCCAGAGCCGACATCCAGCATGCGCTTGGCTCGATGCAGCTCCAACTTATCCAAACTGATGGCTCTGACTTCTTCCTTAGTCATAGGGACTTTAGCCCTGATAAATTCCGAATCCCTCATCTAACACCACCACCACATTCATTTCATATTCTCTATCTTCTACCTCACTCGCAGGCAGAATGGTAATACGCTCGTCTTCATAACTCAGCTGCTCACCAATGACCAGCACCTTATCTAAGCCTCTTTTAACAGCCTCTTGAGCAATCTCGTAGGGGCCAACTTTCTGATCGGTCACCATAAAGACTTTTGACAGACTCATAATCAAGTCAAAGTTAGGCACCTTAGCATGGCTACTCGTCAGATAAGCGTCGTTCATAGGCAGGGCAATTCTGCTGGCCAGATACTGCATGGCGCTGATACCCGGTGAGATGACCACGCGCCCCTTGAACTTCTCTGATAGCCATTTGCCCAAGCCATAAATCAGCGGGTCGCCTGAGGCCAGATATAGAATTTCTTCATCCTCACCAAAGCTCCCCAGCAATTCTGCCAGCGCAGCTAATTTTTTAGGCGGGACTAGGCCCTTATCCCGATAAGCCGGTGGTAAAATTTCCAGATGCCGCTCGCTGCCCAAAATACGGTCAGCCTTCTCAAAATAGGCTTCCTGTCCCAGAAGACCATAGCTAGGATCTCCCGGACCAATTCCGATAACATAAATCATGTCCATTCCTCCTTTATCTGCTCCAAAGGCTGGGTTGATGCCAAATAGCCTTCCTCAGTCCCAAAGACGACCACTTCAATATTGACTTCTGGCTTACGATAGCGGAGCAGGCGCTCACTTCTAGCCTTGATCTTATCCGCCAAGACCTGATAGACACCCTCATAAGAAAATTCTTTAATGGCTGTCCCAGCTGCCTCGGTCGTCAAGCACTTGTCAACCTTTTCCAGCAGCTCAATAGGCGCCCCCATCAGGGCTAGATTAGCCACCAGCGTTTCCATACGGGCATCCGAGTCCTTGCTGTGGGTAGAGAAAATCCCAGCCGCCACTTTGACAAACTTGCCCATGTGGCCAATCATCAAAACCTTGGTAAAGCCGATCCGCTGCACTTCTTTGAGGACATGGCCAACAAAGTTACTCATATTGACGATGCGCCCAGCTGGAATCCCCACAGTATTAGTCGCAAAATCTTCACCGTAATTCCCCGGTACCAAGACGACTGAGCGATGTCCTTGATTATAGAGCATGGTTAGCTCGATCGTGATAGACGCCTTCCAGCTGTCCTCGGACATTGGATTGACAATCCCTGTCGTTCCCAAGATTGAAATGCCGCCGACAATACCTAGTCTGGAATTGTAGGTCAGCTTGGCCGTTTCTTCGCCGCCAGGAACGGAAATGATAACCCGTGCTCCACAGTTGGGACCGATAATCTCACGAACATGCTGCTCAATCATCCGTCTAGGAGTCGGATTGATGGCTGCCATGCCGACATCGCAGGCCAGTCCTTTCTCGGTTACACGCCCGACGCCCTGACCACCGTCAATCTCGATTTCCGTCTGATCTGGCAGAAGGGTCACGGTCGAATAAATCAAGAGGCCGTGCGTCGCATCCGCGTCATCACCACCATCTTTTTCAATGGCTGCTGTCGCTTCTTCTGGTCCAAAGGAAGGATTGTGAACATCCATGGTCACTTCCACACCTGAAGCCGTATGAACAGTAACCTTTTCTTCCCTTTCCTGATTTAGAATCATACTCAAGGCTGCAACGGTCGCCGCTGTCGCACAAGTGCCAGTCGTAAAACCTTTTCTTAATTTCTTTCCATTGACATAAGCGTATTCATCCATTATCAGCCCTCTCCTTTCTCCGGAGCCTGCTTTTTATCTGAAACACTGTAACGCTCATAGTCTGTAGTGTCGAGCTTGAGCTGATAGAGAATGGCATTGACCACAGCTGCTGCGATGGTACTGCCGCCTTTTTGCCCCAGTGCCGCGATAGAAGGCACAGAACTTTCATGCAGTTTGAGCTTGGATTCTGCCGCTCCGACAAAGCCGACCGGAACCCCGACAACCGCATCCGGCTGCAAGCTTCCCTCTTCGACCATATCCAAAACCTTAAAGATAGAAGTTGGAGCATTCCCAAAGACAAAGAGCTTTGGACCGTCCACTTTGGCTGAATATTCAACAGCAGCCATGGAACGAGTAATTCCCTTTTCCTTAGCTTCCTTAAAGATTGCTGGCTCATTGACCAGACAGCGATAGGAAACACCTAGGTCATCCAGCAATTTTTTATTGAAACCGCCCAAGACCATGGTCGTATCCGTAAAAATCGTGCCCTTGTTTCGGAGGACGTAGAGGATTTTCTCAATCACCTGATTGGAAAACTTGATATTGTAGAGGTAGTCAAAGTCTGCACTGGTAAAGACCACCCGCTTGAGCACTGCCTCTTCGAAAGGATCCGAAAACTGAATATCTGGATGCTCTTGGTCAATAATTTCCTGAATCTTGCTAAAACTAGCCTCTTCAATCTTGTGCGCTGCTTTTAGATAGGACATCTAGTTCTTTCCTCCTTCTTTACTGGACGGGGTAGAGTAGCGGACATAGTCATCCGTCACCACTTCTCTCAGCTGATAAATAATGGCATTGATAATGGCTACCACAATCGTACTGCCACCTTTTCTGCCGACATTGACAAGGGCAGGAAGACCTGACTGAAGCAGCTCTTCTTTGGATTCTTCGACATTGATAAAGCCGACCGGAACCCCAATCACAGCGTCTGGTTCTACCAGTCCCTGCTCTGCTAGTTCAATCAGATAAGACAAGGCAGTCGGAGCACCACCAAAGGCGAATACTTTAGGGCCTTCAATCTTGGCTGCTATCTCAACAGCTGCCATGGCTCTGGTAATCTGCTTTTCCTTGGCCAGCGCAACCACTTCCTCATCGCTGATCAAACAGCGGTAGCTCACACCCAGCTGGTCAAGAACGCGCTTGTTAATCCCGTTGAGAGAGATATTAGAGTCCAGTAGAATGGTTCCCTTAGCTCGAATTACTTCTTCTATTTTTTTAAGGACGTCATGCTCAAAGCGCATGGTATAGAGATAATCGAAATCTCCTGTCGTATGGATAGCCCTCTTGATAATGGATTCTTCCATTTCCGAATGGAAGACATAATCAGGATCTTTTTCAGTAATCGTAGACTGAATAATTTGAAAGCTCTTTTCCTCGATAGAAGAAGGATTTTGAATATATGTCATAGTATACTCCTAGAAATATGCTTGCTTTACTAAATAAAAAAGAGTGAACAAGATTAAACCTGTCATGGTGCTTGTATAAAGGAGAGAGATAGCTGTCTGAATATCATCTACCTCAACCGGTCTGGAAGCCTCTCCAATGGTGGGCTTCTCAATCAGCTCTCCGTGATAGACGTGCGGTCCGCCTAGCTGAATCCCCAGAGCTCCAGCTACAACTGCCTCCGAAAAAGCACTGTTGGGACTGGCATGCTGATAGCGATCCCGCCAGCCAATCCGCAGGGCTCCTTTGATATCCAGCAGTAAAATCTGACTACTGAGAATCAAGAAAAGCCAAGTCAAACGCGCAGGAACCAGATTGGCCAGATCATCCATCTTGGCAGATATCAAGCCGATTTTGCGGTATTTCTCCGTCTTATAGCCCACCATAGAGTCCAAGGTATTGATTGCCTTATAGGTCATAGCTAGAATAGGTCCTCCCAGAAAGAGGCAGAGCAGTGGTCCGATAACCCCGTCACTGGTATTTTCAGCCACCGTCTCAATCGTCGCCTTACTGATTTCCTCTGGTGTCAGATGAGAAGTTTCACGGCCGACAATCATGCCAACTTGCTTTCTAGCTTCTTCCAAACTACCAAACTTGAGCGTATGGTAAACTTTTCGGGCCTCAAAAGCTAGACTCTTAGTCGCCAAACTGGCATAGGCCAGATAGATCCAGACAATCCAGTAGAGGACGGGATGAACAAGACCAGCCAACCAAAGTAGCCCGTAGCTTACTCCCAGCGCCAATCCAACTGTTGTCAACCAGAGAAAAAAGCCAAATAGATAGGGCGAAAACTGCCTTTTCTCCTGCAAGTGCATACATAAATAAATATAGGAACCCATCCACTTGACCGGATGAGGCCAGCTATAGGGGTCGCCAATCAGCCAGTCCAGTAAGACGGCCAAAAAAATTGCAATGAGTGTCATATCACTTCGCCTCTTTGATATAGTTCAGCCAGTTGGCCAGCAGCTGCTCATCCTGATAAAAATGAACATGCAGGTAGCTGGCAAAGGTTCGGCCCTTTTGATAACCGCCTGTCCAGGCAGCTACGACCTGACCGTCTCTGACCTTCTCGAGCTTGAGGACCGTATCTTCCTCCGTCTCAAAGACCGAATGGTGAAACTCATGTCCCCTGACAGCTGTACCTTTAGGACCAAAAAGACTATTTACCTGCGTTTCTGCTTGGCAGTAGCCAAAGCTTTTCAGGCCGGGGGTCATCAGGCTCTTGCCCTTGAAAATACCGACCATCTCATAGACCTGACCCTCTACTTCCAGCAACTCTCCCAGATACATGAGGCCACCGCATTCTGCGTAGATTGGCCGGCCCTGCTCGTGTGCTTTCTTAACCGAAGCACGAAAGTCATCATTTGCCATCAGCTCCTGAGCGTAGACTTCCGGAAAACCTCCGCCAAAGTAATAAGCGTCTGCAGCTGGCAGCTCCTTATCTTTCAGAGGGCTGAAAGGTACTAACTGGACCTTGAGCTCTCTTAAAAAGTCCAAATTATCTTCGTAGTAAAAGTGGAAAGCATCATCCAAAGCATAAGCCAAAGTCAAGGGCTGATCATTGTGGATATGAAAAGGATTGGTCATCTGCTTATCGGGCAGTTCTGCATTTTCCAGCAGCCTGTCTAGATTTATATGCTTAGCCGCTGCCGATCCCAATTCCTCAAATCGACGGTCCAAATCATCCATTTCTACGTCTGGGATTAGACCCAGGTGACGCGATGGCAGCTCTGCTGTTGTATTTTTAGGCAGATAGCCCAGCACTTCGACATCCGTGTAACGCTCAATGGCGCCCTTGATAAGTTCAAAGTGAGTCTGCGAAGCCACCCGATTGATAATGACCCCAGCAATATCCAAGTCCGGATCAAAAGTCGCAAATCCATGGACCATAGCTGCCGCCGAGGTTGATGTCGCCTTTCCATCGATAATCAAGACAACCGGAATTCCCAACTTCTTAGCAACAGAAGCAGAGGACGCACAGTCCTTGTCTGTTCCCAGACCATCAAAGAGCCCCATGACTCCTTCGACCACTGCCACATCCGCATCTCCATGCCATTTATAGTAGGACCAAGCCAGACTCTGATCGTCCGGTATCATAAAGCTGTCCACATTCCGCGACGGTCGCTTGGTAATCCGACTATGATAAGCTGTATCAATATAATCAGGTCCTACCTTATAAGGCTGGACCTGATAACCTCTGTCTGCCAGAGCTTTCAAAATCCCTAGGGTAACTGTAGTCTTTCCAACACCGCTGGAAACACCAGCTAGCATAAATTGCTTCATCGCTTTACTCCAGATTCGCTGATAAAAAAAGTACTACAAAAAAATAAGGAATTTTTATTTTTTTGTAGCACCGTTGCTCACTTATATGTAGAACAAACACCCCGTTGTGTTCGCTTTCAGTTCTTATATTAAATTTATTTTAATATAAACGACAAAAGCTGTCAAGTTTTTCCTAGAGCATCTGCGAAAAAAGTCAGAATTTTAGAGCGTCTTCACTGAAAACTGAGCATTTTTTACAATTCTGTTAAATTTTAAAAAACATCAGGAAAACGAACATTCCTGATGTTTTATTTAAGCATCAACTTGCATCTTCCTCTACAAACTGACTATTATAGAGATCCGCATAGAAGCCATTCTGCTCCATGAGTTCATCATGGTTGCCCTGCTCGATGATATTTCCATCGCGCATGACCAAGATAAGATCTGCATTACGGATAGTGGACAGGCGGTGGGCAATGACAAAGGAAGTCCGGCCTTCCATGAGTTTGTCCATAGCCTTTTGAATGAGCTCCTCCGTCCGCGTATCGACTGACGAAGTTGCCTCATCCAAGATCAAGAGCGGTGCATCTTTGAGCAGAGCACGAGCGATGGTCAGCAGCTGCTTCTGACCGACCGATAAGTTGACCGTGTCATCCAACACTGTATCATAGCCCTGCGGCAGAGTCATGATAAAGTGATGAACACCGACCGCCTTCGCTGCAGCGATAACTGCTTCATCTGCCACATGCTCCTGATTGTAAATCAAGTTCTCCCGAATCGTCCCCTCAAAGAGCCAGGTATCCTGCAAGACCATTGAAAAGGCATCGTGAACCTCGGAGCGTTTCATATCCTTAATATCTATACCATCAATGCTGATACGCCCTTTATTAATTTCATAGAACTTCATGAGCAGATTAACAATGGTTGTCTTACCAGCACCCGTTGGGCCGACAATGGCTATCTTCTGTCCGGCTTTGGCCTGGGCTGAGAAATCATGAATAATCGTCTGGTCTGGCTTGTAGCCAAAGAAGACATCTTCAAAGGCAACATCTCCCTTGACAGCAGTAAGCTGCTGCTCTTTATGCTGGTCGTCTTCCATCTCAGGCTCAGCCAGAAAGTCAAGGACACGAACCAGTGCTGCACCAGCCTGCTGCAAGACAGTGATACCTTGGGCAATCTGTGACAAAGGCTGAGAGAAGGTCCGCACATAAACCATAAAGGCGACGATAATTCCGATGCTAATAGAGCCATTAATCGCCAGAGCAGCACCGACCAAAATAACCAGCACATAAGCAAAATTCCCCGTAAAGAACATGAGCGGCATCATCATGCCAGAGATAAATTGAGACTTCCAAATACTGTTATAGAGATTATGATTGAGAACCGCAAAGCGCTCCTTAGACTGCTCAATGGCATTATAGCTGGTAACAACATTATGACCGGAGTACATCTCCTCCACATAACCGTTTACCGCAGCCAGATCGTTTTGCTGGGCAGTGAAATAACCCTGGGACTTGCCCATGATGAGACCAACAAAGACAAAACCTAATACAGTAGCCAAGATAGTTACCATGGCCAAGATCCAGTTCATGAAGAACATGGTCAAAACCACAGCAACCAAGAGCAGGCTGGCAGAGATGACGTTACCCAAACTCTGGTTGAGGGATTGGCCGACCGTATCCACGTCATTGGTCACGCGCGACAGAGTATCCCCCTGAGAATGACCATCGAAATAGCCCAACGGCAGCTTGTTTATCTTCTCTGCAATGGCCGTCCGCAGCCGCTTGGAAAAATACTGGATAACCGTACTGATGATAAAGGACTGGCCATAGTTGAGCAGGGCTCCGACTGCATAGAGCACGGTCAGCAGAAGGGCAATCTGAGACACAGCTTTCAAATCAATGCTGGTAGCCAGACCATCAGAAATGAGATTGGTAATTTCTTTTAATTTATTTGGCCCATAGACCGTAATAATGTTTGACAAGACAGCTCCCACAAATGCCAAAGCAAGAGGAAGCTGGAAGCCTTTGAGATAAGGCCGTATCTGGCTAAATAATGAAGGCTTCTTATTTTCCATTTTCTAATTCCTCCTTGGATAGTTGTGAGTAAGCAATTTCTTGATAGACTTCGTTGCTGGCCAAAAGTTCTCGGTGAGTACCTTGACCGACTACCTTACCAGCATCCAAGACCAAGATTTGATCCGCATCCATGATAGTAGAAATCCGCTGCGCCACGATCAGTTTGGTCATATCCTGCGTCCGCTCAGCCAGTTCCTTGCGCAAAATGCGGTCTGTCTTATAGTCTAGCGCTGAGAAGGAGTCGTCAAAGATGAGGATTTCTGGCTTACGAGCCAAGGCTCTGGCAATGGCCAAGCGCTGACGCTGACCACCAGAGAAGTTGGTCCCGCTTTGAGCCACTTCTGACTTGAGCCCTTTTTCCTTCTCTTGGACAAAGGGCTTAGCTTGTGCTAGATCAAGAGCATCCCACATTTTCTGCTCATCCAGCGGACTTTCTTTGCTTTGGCCGAAGTCCAGATTGCTCTCAATATCGCCAGAGAAAAGCACAGCCTTTTGCGGGATGTAGCCGACCTTATTATGCAAGTCTTCCAACTGGTAATCTTGAACATTGACACCATCTACCAGAATCTCTCCTTCAGTCACATCATAGAAACGAGGAATGAGATTGACCAGCGTGGATTTCCCTGAACCGGTTGAACCGATAAAGGCCACAGTATCACCAGCCTGCGCTGTAAAGCTGACATGCTCAATGACCGCTTCTGAATTCTTGGAATAGCGGAAGGACACGTCTCGAAAGACCACCTCTCCCTTGCTATCCGCTGCTGCCTTAGGCTGTTCCGGACTGGTGATAGAAGAATGCAGGTCCAGAACTTCATTAATCCGGCCAGCGGATACAATGGTCCGAGGCAGGACGATGAAGAGGGCACCCATGAGCAAGAATCCAATCACAATCTGCATAGCATAGGACATAAAGACGACCATATCACTGAAGAGCGGGAGACGCTCCTGCAGCCCAGCCTCCTGAATCAAGTAAGCACCAATCCAGTAAATCGCCAGTGTCAAGCCGCTGGAAATCCCCATCATAACTGGATTCATCATAGCCATCAGACGACCGATGAAAAGATTGAGTCGGGTTACTTCATCATTGGCCGCCGCAAACTTCTCATCCTGATAGTCCTCAGCATTGTAAGCCCGGACCACGCGAATCCCAGTCAGACTCTCTCTAGTGACGCTGTTTAGCTTATCGACCAAGCGCTGCGCCACTGACTGCTTGGGAAAGGCCAATGTCACCAAAACTACTGTCAGCAGGATATTGACTATAACAGCAATAAGAACTGCAGTTAGCCAGTTCTCGGACTTACCAATAATCTTGGTCATAGCCCAAATCGCCATAATCGGTCCCCTAGTCACCACCTGCAGTCCCATGGTAATTAAGGTCTGTACCTGGGTAATGTCATTCGTCGTCCGAGTCAGCAGACTAGGGATTGAAAATTTCTTAATCTCCGTCTGCGAATAGTCCAGCACACGGTTGAAAATATCGCTCCGCAAACTCTGGGTAAAGCTGGCAGCTATACGAGCGGCAAAAAAGCCAACCACAATGGCTGACAGCAAGCTAGCAAAAGACAGGCCGATCATTTTCAGACCTGGCTCCCACAGATCCGCCAAACCAGTCCCCGGCGTTTGCAATAGCTCTGTAATCGTCGAAATATAGGTTGGAACTTCTAATTCCAAATATACCGTTAGGAAGGTGAAGAGCACACTGAGAACAATCATGCTCACTTCCCTTGCCGTCAGCCGTTTAAATAACTTAAACATCTTTTCCTCCATTTTCTAAACTTTCGATATTCTGATAAAACTTGGCCATGACTTGAGAAAAAATCAGCAGTTCCTGCTCAGAAACACCTTTCAAAATAGAACGGTTCATTTCATCAAAAAAGTCACGGATTTTCTTCATTCTTTCTTGCGACTGCGGAGTGAGACGGATATATTTAGCCCGCTTGTCTGTCTTGCTCATTTCCAGCTGGATAAAGCCATTCTTCTCCATCCTTTTCATTAAGTTAGAGGCCACCGATTTGGAAATATCCAACTCCTGCTCAATATCCTTGATAAGGGTATCCTTCCCCTCTTCCATACGGCAGGCGACAATATGCAAGACCTGCCCCTGCGGCCCAGCCATGGACTCAATCCCTTGCTCCTTAGCAAGCTTTTCCACTATGAGATGAATCTTTCGTCCAAAACGCTTCATTTCTAATAAAGGCTTTTCCATCAAAACTTCCTTCCTAGGTTGGTTCTCGTGAGAACTAATTAGTTTTCATGAGAACTATTTTAACACATAGAAGAAAGATGTCAAGAAAAAAGTTTCTATGAGAACTATTTTTCGATCAAAAAATTCAGCCCTTCTCAGGCTGAATTACTTTCTTAAATCAAAATCCCTTCCAAATGATCCAATTCATGCTGGCAGATTTGGGCAGGCAGGCCTTTCAAGGTCATGGTCTGCTGCTGCCAATGTTTATCCAGATAATCGACTGTGATTTCCTGATAACGTTGAGTGGGACGGCTTCCAACCAAGGACAGGCAGCCCTCTTCTGTCTTATAAGGGCCTGACTTAGAGAGCAGCACCGGATTAAACATGACTACCGGCACCAAGCCATATAGAAAGATAATGACCCGCTTACGGACACCAATCATATTTGCTGCGAGCCCTATACAGTTTTCTCGATTGGCCTGCAGAGTATCCTGCAAGTCTTGAGCCAGATAAAGGTCTTCTCTGCTAGCCCGCTCAGACAGCTGCTGCAGAAAGAAAATATCTTTGACAATTGCTTTTTCCATTGCTTTCCCTCATAGAGAAGAGCCTGATAAATCAGACCCTATAAGCTTATTTTGCGTGGCGTTCACTAACTTCTTTAGCCAGTACAAAGTTGCCCAGCGTTGCGGAGCCATTTCCAGCCACAGCCGGTGTCACGATATAGTCACGAACATCAGGAACTGGCAAATAGCCATTCAGAAGAACTGTGAATTTCTCACGAACTCGATCCAGCATGTGCTGCTGAGCCATAACTCCGCCACCAAAGACGATGACATCTGGACGGAAAGTCACTGTCGCCTGAATAGCCGCCTGAGCGATATAGTAAGCTTGAATATCCCAGACAGAACTATTGAGTTTAATGTTTTCCCCACGAACTCCGGTCCGTGCCTCTAAGCTTGGCCCAGCCGCCAATCCTTCCAAACAGCCATTGTGGAAAGGACAAACGCCATTGAACTCTTTTTCCACATCCATAGGGTGCTTCGCTACATAATAATGTCCCATCTCTGGGTGGCCTGTCCCCCCTACAAATTCGCCTCGCTGGATAGCGCCAGCACCGATTCCTGTCCCAATCGTATAATAGACCAGATTTTCAATACGGCCACCAGCATTGTTGCGGGCTACTACTTCACCATAAGCTGAACTATTGACATCCGTCGTGAAGTAAATGGGCACATTGAGAGCACGGCGCAGAGCGCCGACAATATCCACATTAGCCCAGTGCGGCTTAGGTGTAGTCGTGATAAAGCCGTAAGTCTTTGAGTTAGGGTCAATATCAATCGGACCGAAAGATCCAACAGCCAAACCAGCTAGATTGTCAAAACGAGAAAAAAACTCAATCGTCTTGTCTAGGGTTTCAATAGGTGTGGTCGTTGGAAACTGTGTCTTTTCAACAACTTCAAACCGTTCATCACCTACAGCACAGACAAACTTAGTGCCGCCCGCTTCCAAACTTCCATACAATTTTGTCATTATAAATCCTCTTTTAATATTTGATTTCTACTCTATTCATTATAGCATATCTCTTGCAGACTTCTTGCCAAAAATAGTTTTTTTAAAGCTTTTTCAACAAGACTGTACTTATGACATAAAAAACGAACAAAAGCNGATTTGTTCGTTTTCTAAATTCCATTAGGCTTTCACTTCGATAATTGCGTCGCCTTTAGCAAGAGCTCCTTCTGCTACTGGAGTCACAGAAGTGTAGTCAGCTGTGTTGGTAACGATGACCATAGTCGTATCATCCAGACCAGCGGCTGTAATTTTCTCAGCTTCAAATGTTCCCAGAACGTCACCAGCTTTGACCTTGTCGCCTTGAGCAACCTTTTGGTCAAAACCTTCGCCGCCCATAGACACTGTGTCGATTCCGACATGAATCAGAATTTCAGCACCATTAGCTGTCTTCAAACCATAAGCATGGCCAGTCGCGAATGCAATTGTCACTTCAGCATCAGCCGGTGCATAAACCACACCCTCACTAGGCTTGATGGCAATTCCTCGCCCCATCGCTCCGCTAGAGAAAACAGGATCATCAACATCGCTCAAAGCAACTGCCTGACCAACAATTGGAGAAATAATCGTTTCATCTTGGAGAGCAGCTGGCACATTACCAGTTATTTCTTCTTCGACCAGTTTTTCAGTTTCAGCTTTTTCTTCAGCAGTTTCTTCGTCTTTGTAACCAAACATATAAGTCAGAACAAAACTCAAACCAGTTGTCAAAACAACCATAAAGATATATTGCAACAATTGACCATTCAGGTAAAGGAGAGTACCTGGAATAATTGTGATACCGAAACTTGTACCTGCAAGCCCCATAATAGAAGCTAACCAACCACCAACGGCACCAGCACCCAGTCCAATTACAAAAGGTTTAACAAAGCGCAAGTTAACCCCGAAGATAGCTGGCTCAGTAATACCCAATCCTGCAGAAAGTGCTGCTGGGAAAGCAAGAGCCTTGAGTTTTTTAGATTTTGTCTTCACAGCTACAGCCAAAGTCGCACCAGCTTGAGCTGTCATAGCAGCAGTGATAATCGCATTAAATGGATCTTTCCCAGTTTGAGATACCAACTGAGATTCTAGTAAGTTGAAGATGTGATGAACACCAGTTACGACAATCAGCTGATGCACAGCACCGATAATCAATCCAGCAAGACCAAACGGAAGGCTAAGAAGGAACTCTGTTCCATTTAAAACATATGACTCTACAATGTGGAAGACTGGACCAATCACAAAGAGTCCCAGAATAGACATGACAAGGAAAGTAAGGAATGGAACAAGAAGAAGATCCAAAACATCTGGAATTTTCTTGTGCAGCCATTTTTCAAATTTTGCACCAAACAAACCTACAAAGAAGGCTGGAAGCACAGAGTTTTGGTAGCCAACTACTGGAATAAAACCAAAGAAGTAAATTGGGTGAACTTTTGTTGCTGTAACTTCGCTGGTAAATTTCAAACTTCCTAGAACATCCATATTAGCAATTTTGTCTAAAATGTCCTTAGAAGGATCAACAGCAAATTTAGTAGCCTGACCAGCTACCTCCCAAGCATTTGGAAGTGCTGAGTTAACCATCATTAGACCAAGAACCAAACCAATGATTGGGTTTCCGCCAAAAACTCTAAAAGCCGACCAGCAAATCAAAGCAGGGAAAAAAGCGAAGGCAGTATCAGTTAAGACTACTGTATAAGTATAGAAGTCAGTTGCTTTGAAAGCATCCGCAGTAGTACCAAACAAAGCTAAAACTTGATCCTGAGCAATTGCTCCACGAACTCCCATGAAAAGTCCTGTCGCAACAATAGCTGGAAGAATTGGTACAAATACNTCACCAAATGTACGGATGGCACGTTGGAACCAGTTTCCTTGCTTAGCAGCTTCTGCTTTCATGTCATCTTTTGATGAAGTTGGCAATCCTAAGGCTACAACTTCGTCATAGATTTTATTAACCGTACCGGTACCAAAGATAATCTGGTACTGACCTGAGTTAAAGAAGGCACCCTGAACTTTTTCCAGATTCTCGACAGTATTTTTGTCGATTTTACCTTCATCTTTAACCATCACGCGTAAGCGAGTCGCACAGTGAGCCACACTGTTAACATTCTCACGTCCGCCAAGGGCTTCAATGACTTTTTTTGCAATGTCAGTATTATTCATTTGCAAAAATCTCCTTATAAATATTTTTAACTTTTTGAAAGCGATTTTATCGCCTTTACGAATATTATTTTACCATGATTCAAAAATATGTCAAGCGTTTTGCAGAAAAAATATTTTTTTACTGTTAAATGTTGATTTTTCAGCAGAAAACGTTTACTATAGTAATAAGAAATAATATGATTCGGAGGACAAAAGATTGGCTTGGACGACTGAAAAACGCTACAAACGCTATGAAGACTGGACTCAGGAAGAGCTACAGCAGATCAAAGAAAACATCGCTAAATCTCCTTGGCGGGCTAACTACCATGTAGAGCCTCAGACAGGTCTCCTAAATGACCCCAATGGCTTTTCTTATTTTGATGGCAAGTGGGTGGTTTTCTACCAAAACTTTCCTTTCGGAGCAGCTCACGGTCTCAAGTGCTGGGTCCAGATGGAAAGCGATGACCTAGTTCACTTCACGGAAACTGGCCTTCGGGTGCTGCCAGATACTCCTCTAGATAGCCACGGCGCCTATTCTGGCTCTGCCATGCAGTTTGACGACAAGCTCTTTCTCTTCTATACTGGCAATGTTCGTGATGAAAACTGGGTGCGTCATCCTTATCAAATCGGTGCCTTGTTAGACAAATCAGGCAAGCTGGAAAAAATTGACAAGGTCTTGATTGAACAACCTGCTGAAGCGACTGACCACTTCCGTGATCCACAGATTTTCAACTACAAAGGGCAATTCTATGCCATTGTCGGTGGGCAAAACCTAGATAAACAAGGATATATCAAGCTTTACAAGGCTGTTGATAATGACTATACCAACTGGGAAGTCGTCAGCAATTTGGACTTCGCCAATGACAAGACAGCCTATATGATGGAGTGTCCTAATCTAGTCTTTATCAACGACCAGCCAATCCTGCTCTATTGCCCTCAAGGCTTGTCTAAGGATGTACTAGATTATGGCAACATTTATCCAAACATGTATAAAATAGGTCAATCGTTTGACACAAGTAACGCTACTTTGATTAATCCTAGTCCTATCCAAAATCTGGACTATGGCTTCGACTGCTACGCGACCCAAGCCTTTAACGCGCCTGACGGTCGTGCACTCGCTGTCAGCTGGCTGGGCTTGCCTGATGTGGAATACCCATCTGACCGCTTCGACCATCAAGGTGCCTTCTCCCTCGTCAAGGAATTAAGTCTGAAAGACGGAAAACTCTATCAATACCCAGTGCCTGCTATCAAGAACTTGCGAACAGATGAACAGCCTTTCACTGCTTTGGCAGAAAGCAAGAACAGCTACGAACTAGAACTGAAGCTTGCTGCGGACACCAAGCATGAAATCGTCCTCTTTGCGGACAAGGATGGCAAGGGCCTACGCATCAATTTTGACCTCAAGGCAGGTCAAGTGACCGTTAACCGCAGTCAAGCGGGTGAGCCATTCGCTCTGGACTTTGGAACCAGCCGAAGCTGTGATATTGACAAAGAAGCAACGAGCGCTACTATCTTCATCGATAAATCGATTTTTGAAATTTTCATCAATAAAGGAGAGAAAGTATTTTCCGGCCGTGTCTTCCCAAGAGAAGACCAAACAGGTATTGCCATTACCAAGGGCAATCCAACCGGTACTTACTATGAATTAGATTATGGTCGCAAAGCTAACTGATGTAGCAAAACTAGCAGGAGTCAGCCCCACAACTGTTTCCCGCGTCATCAACAGAAAAGGCTACTTATCTGACAAAACGATTTCCAAGGTTGAGGCAGCCATGCGAGAATTGGCTTACAAGCCTAACAATCTGGCGCGTAGCCTCCAAGGAAAATCAGCCAAGCTAATTGGACTCATTTTCCCTAATATCAGCAATGTCTTTTATGCAGAATTGATTGGTAAGCTGGAGCATGAGCTCTTTAAACAAGGCTATAAAACCATCATCTGCAATAGTGAGCATGATTCAGACAAGGAGCGTGAATACCTTGAGATGCTGGAAGCCAATCAGGTGGACGGCATCATTTCTGGCAGCCACAATCTAGGCATCGAGGACTACAATCGTGTGACCGCACCAATCATTGCCTTTGACCGCAATCTTTCGCCAGATATCCCAGTTGTCTCCTCAGACAACTATGGCGGCGGAGTGCTGGCAGCTCAGACCTTGGTCAAGACTGGAGCGCAAAACATCATCATGATTACTGGCAATGACAATTCCAACTCACCAACCGGCCTGCGCCATGCTGGCTTTGCCTCTGTCCTGCCTGATGCTCCTATTATCAATGTATCCAGTGACTTTTCTCCAGTCCGAAAGGAAATGGAAATCAAGCAAATCCTGAGTCAAACCAAACCGGATGCTATTTTTGCTTCAGATGATTTGACAGCCATCTTAATTATGAAAGTCGCTCAGGAGCTAGACATTCAGATTCCCAAAGATTTGAAAATCATCGGCTACGATGGCACTTACTTTGTAGAGAACTACTACCCACAGCTGGCAACAATCAAGCAGCCGCTGAAAGATATTGCCTGCCTCTCTGTGGACCTGCTCCTCAAAAAGATTGCTGGTCAAGAAGTCCAAACGACTGGCTATTTCCTGCCAGTCAGTCTCTTGCCTGGTAAGAGTGTTTAAAACTTATATAAACAATGAAAGACGACCTCCATTATTGGAAGTCGTCTTTATTTAGCCATAGTCTCAAAAATTTCTCACAGGGCATTCATCAAATTATTACTGTTTCTTTCTAAAGGTTAAAAGACCGGCCAGGAAAGCAAGGAAGCCACCTAAAAGTGCCAGTAGGGAAGTGTTGGTTCCAGTTTTTGGCAAGGTTTTTTCTGTTTGGCTAGCCGCTTCTTTTACTTCTGAAGCCTGAGGTTTTTGCCCATCCAAGGATAAAGCCTGAGGCTTAGTACTGGATACAGAAGGGACAGACCGCTGCTCTTCTTGGGCTACTGGAGCTTGAGATTTTTCTTCCTGAGTTGGGATACTTTTTCTAATTCTCAAAATAGTCGCTGTTAGCGGAGCCAGGGCTAAACCATTGCTGTTTCTGGTGACACCTGCCGGATCAGAAATGGCTGTCACTCCTGCCGTATTGCCATCTGCCACAATCTCTGCACCTGCTAGATGCTTGTAAGCTTCACCAAAGTTAAATTGTCGTTCCTTGGTGTCCGCATTGACAAAGACTGCATAAATATCGCCATTTGAAGCAACCACTTGGTAGCCGAGAACAAGGTCTTCTTTCTCAACACCATCCTTGCCAGGCTGGGTAATGAGGGTTACATTTTGCTCCACTTCATCTTTGGAGCTGCGGGTAAAGGCATCTGTTGACTTCCGCAAGGCAATCAAGCCTTTCATATAGGCACGACTCTTGGCATTTTCAGGGAACTTCTCCGAATCAGTCGCCTTGGTCCAGTCAAAGTGGTTGACCGCGTCGCTCGAATCATAAGAATCATGAATGAAATAGGGATAGTCAAACGGCGTGCCGTCTTCATTGGTCAACAAATGCGCTTTGTTTGGAACCTTGTCTTCTGAGACAGGATATTTATAGGCAGGATCGCGGAATTGCTTGGTCCGGCCGTACTCTTGACCAGAGTGGATAAATGGTGTCCCTTGCGAAGTCAGAATCATCAGATTTCCCAGACGCAGGCGGCGATGAATCTCCTGATAATTGGCAGCTAGTGCCGGATCTTTCTTAATCGACTGGGCAATGATATCAAAGAGTGTCAGATTATCATGAGCAGCGATGTATTGGATCACGTCCCCTGGACTATCTGCCTCAAAATTGGTTGGCTGCGCCTTGATGTTTTTGAAGACATTTTCTATGTTGCGCTTGCCATTCGTGATAAAGGCTGGTGTTCCCTCATTTGGATAACCCGATTTCAAGGTATTGCGAATATCATCTGAGAAGACCGCTACCGTGTCTGTTGACTTCATCCAAGATTGGTCAGCAGGCTGGACAGCTTTATTTTCATCACCTGCATAAGTCTTCCAGCCCTCACCCAGCATAATGAGATTTGGGTTGAGCTTCTTGGCTTCTTCATAGGCTTTTTGAATGGACTCAGCATCATGATCTCCCATCATATCAAAGCGGAAACCGTCTACCTTGTACTGGTCTGTCAGGTACTTGATCGAATCCACCAAGACCCGTCTGCTCATATAGTGAGTAGTACCCAAGCGGCCGCCACCAAAGCTTGATCTCGGTGTACCATCCGCATCCATAAAGTGGTAGTAATTGGGCTCCAAATCTTCAAAGATAGAGGTCTTAGCCGTATGATTATAGACCACATCCAGGATAACGCCCATGCCACGCTTATGAATTTCATTGACAAGGTTTTTAAATTCCTCAATGCGCTTGGCTGGATCTGTCGGCACGCTGGAGTACATACCTGTCAGCGAGAAGTAGTTTTGCGGGTCATAGCCCCAGTTATAGTTGCTGTTGCTGGAAGCATACTTGTCCATGCGCTCAGCATTTTTCAGCTCATTTACAAAGTAATAACTTAGAACTGGCAAGAGCTGAATGTGGGTCACTCCCAAGTCTTTCAAATAATCTAATTTTTCAATGAAAGCTGAGAAAGTTCCAAATTGAGATTTCAAATCCTTTGAGATAGCTGGATCAGAGGTAAAGTCACGAACGTGCGCCTCATAAATCAAGGCATCTTCCCGCTTCTTAAAGTTCGGAATAGTAGCATAGGTCAGGTCTTTCGGTCCATATTCACTTGGATCTACAAAGGCTGCCTTGGCAATCTTGTAGGCATCCCCCTTATCCGCATCTTCACTGTTCCAAGCGGCTAAAGACTTGGCATAGGGGTCCAGTACAAGAACTTTTTTACCACCGCGAGTGATTTCATAATGATAGAAATACCCTTGATAGTCTGAAATCCCCAGACCGCTCTCAGGCGTCAGGCTGCTGGTCCATGTGCCAGACTCACCTTTCTGCATAGCCAGGCGTCCAATGACCTTATTCTGATCTTCTTTGTCATAGACCACCAAATCAACTTGGTCTGCACTCGGTGACCAGAAGGTTAGGTCCACTTGTTTGCCCGCTTGAGAAACACGCGCTCCCAAATCACCATCATACTTATAAATACTATCCTTCAGCTGCCAGTTCATGCTGGTTTTGAATTGATCATTGCCATATTTGATAAAATAAGGTGACTGAGCTTGGTTAAAATCACCGATGAATTTGGCGCTTTTGGTCTTAGGATCCAGAACTACATCTTGCACAGCGACTTCATTGCCATCTTTGTCTGTAATCTTTAAGTTCTTTAAAATGTCCTCTTTTTTGGCATTTTCTAAGGTAGAAAAGCTGGCTTCAATCTCGGTCAAGCCTATATGCTGGGCTCCCGTCATACGAATATCATTGACAAAGTAAGGGTTGGTATAAACTGTCGGATCCGCATCCCGCAAGAAAATTTGGCTGTTTTTCTCCAAATTAGCAACATTATAATCCTGATTTTGAATCTTCACATCATCTCCTGATTTGCTTTCGTCTAGAAGCAAAAAGCCAATCATCTTAGCAGCGTCTTTCAAGGGAACATCTACATAGCGACCATATTTCCCAGTATTTTCAAAATCCACTCCGTCAGGCCAATTCTTGCTCGGGTTTTGGACATCTCCCCAGAGCCAGAGCGACTTCTTATCATACTGCCCATCTGTACGATAGTAGTTGATTCGTACCATGCCTTTTTTCAAAGGCTCATAGGTATGAGGTTGATAGTCTGTGTCAAACCAAACTTCATTCATCTGAGGACTGAGCAGTTCAACTGTCTTGTCACCTGTAATATTTTGCCCTGCGGTATTATTGATTAGAAGGCTGATTTTGCTTCTTTTCTCAGCCATTTTAACATCAAGGTAATAACCGTAGTCATCTTCTTTAGCAGTCGCAAAGCTAGTCGCTCCAGTCGGCCAACCACCCTTTTGGCTAGAAGGCGTCTCGACATCGTCCCAAGTCCACAGGCCCAAGCTGTCTAGATTTTGTGAAGGAAGGGTTTTGAAATGAAAGCGAATATTGCCTTCTTCAATAGCATCTTTAGCCAAAGCCTGCGGCTGACTAACTGGTTCTTGCTTGTCTTTTTCACTTGGATTTGCAGCATCTTGACCAGCTGCTTCCGAACCTGCACTAGCTGGAGCTTGATCTGCCACTACACCAGTTGGAGCAGCCTGCTCTGAAGCCCCCGCTCCTGAACTATCTGCCTCTCCAGTTTTTTCTTCATATGCTGACTTAGGTAGGGCAGCCGCATTTGCATCAGAGACTGCTGCTGTCGCTGGGCTGGTAGCTGTGCTCGCCTCATCCGCTTGGACTAATCGGGCATTTCCAAGTAGGAAACCTGAGGCAATAACAACAGAGGCTACTCCTAATTTTAAGCGACGGATGCCGAAATAATGACGCTTTTCGCACATCCGAGACTCTAGGTGATAGTTATTTTTCATAAACAGAAAACTCCTTTATTTTTTCTTATAGAGAACATCTATGCAAACGTTTTCTGTATTTATTATACCGATTCTTTTTAAACTTGTAAAGGCTTTCAAGAAGAGTTTTTTTACTCAGATATTTCATGCTCTCTGTGCGGATTTTGATGATTCGATAAGCTATTTGCGATTCAAACGACAATTGACAAACAAAAAAGCCAAGACACTTGTCTCGACCTTCATTTTATTCAACGATAAATTGACTCAAAATGCCGTTGATGAACTTACTGGACTTTTCGTCAGAGAATTGCTTGGAAAGCTCAATGGCTTCGTTGACCGCTACCAGCTGTGGAGTGTCAAACTCCGTAATCTCAAAGATCCCCAGACGCAGGATGTTTTTTTCGACCAGCGTCAGACGATCCACTGTCCAGCCCTTTTTGAGATGCTGGGCAATTTTCTTGTCCAAGTCGTCTTTGGACTGGACCACACCAGAGACCAGATTGAGCAAGAAAGCCGGAATATCAGCTTCCCCCCCTTTGTCTGCCTCTTCGTCCTTATCATAGGAATAGGCAAAGCGGCAAGCCTCCACAAGATCCCCTTCATACTCTAGGCTCATCAGGGCCTGAAAAGCCCGCTGGCGCAGACCTCTTCTGGATTCCAACAGTATATCAGTCATTGAGGAAGTCCTCATCAAATAGATCTTTCAAGTCTGGCTTCGGTGCCTTTTCTGGAACAATGCCTACCACATGGATATTGACAGCAGACAGCTCTACCTCAGCCATATCAAAAACAGCACTTTTTACAGCCTTCTGGATTGCTACTGCAACAGTCGGAACGCTGACACCGTATTCCAAATACAGGTAGATGTCCACCGTCACATCACCTGTCTCATCGGTATGGAGTGATACTCCGCGACCAAGTGAGCGCATAGAAAGACTGTCTGACATACTCTTATTTGCGAAGGAATAAACACCTTCTACCTTTGCCGTTGCAATGGCAATGATTTTTTCCAAAACACGTGGCGCAATGACGATTTCACCTAATTGTTCAGCTGCCATAGTTATTACCTCTTCTATATTATGCGCGAGAAACGTAAGTTCCTTCTGCTGTGTTGATGATTAATTTTTGTCCAACTTCGATGAAGTCTGGTACGTTGACAACAAGACCTGTCTCAAGTGTAGCTGGCTTACCAGATCCGGTAACAGTAGCTCCCTTGATAGATGGCTGAGTATCTGTCACGACCAATTCAACTGTTGTTGGTACTGTCACACCAATCACTTCTGTTCCGTAGAACTGGATTTTCACATCAGAGTTTTCAAGGATGAATTTCAATTCTTCTTCTACATTGACTACTGGAATTTCATATTGATCGTAAGTCTCAGTATTCATGAAATAAGCAGTATCATCCATTTGGTACAAGTATTGAGCTGGAACAGTTTCAATAATGGCTTGTTCAAATTTTTCTTCTGGACGGTAGCTGGTATCAAAGGTAGAGCCAGTACGAACATCGCGCAGCTTCATACGCATAATCGTATTTCCCTTACCTGGCTTGTGGTGGCTCGCTTCCAAAACGCGGATGAGTTTCCCATCAGCTGTTTCGAAGGTCATTCCAGCTTTCAGCTTACTTGCTTCAATCATTCTATATTACCTCTTTTTAAAATTATATTTCTACTTATTCTATCATAAAGCCTGATAATTCTCAAATAACAATCAACTCTTTCGGCGCAAGAGTTAGGACTTGACAGCCGGTTTCGGTGATGAGGAGATCGTCTTCGATGCGGACACCGTATTTGCCGTCCAGATATATACCCGGCTCATCCGTCAGGAGCATGCCTGCCTCAATCGGCTCTTCTGACTTGCCGAAGTAAGGAATCTCATGGATGTCTAGGCCGATACCGTGGCCAATCCCATGGCTAAAGTAAGGACCGTAGCCAGCATCGTTAATAATCTGGCGCGGAATCCGGTCAAAATCAATTCGGCTAAGCCCAGCCTTGGCTGCTTCTATCAGGGCTTGATTGCTGCGCAGGACAATATCATAAATCTCCCGCTCCTCATCCGTCACATGCCCCACATGAACAGTCCGCGTCATATCACTGACATAGTGATTGTAGTAGCAGCCAAAGTCCATGGTTAGGGTTTCACCCTTTTGAATGACCTTGTCACTAGCCACGCCATGTGGCATAGCAGAGCGGTATCCTGAAGCGATGATGAAGTCAAAAGAGGCACCTGAAGCACCTAGCTGGCGCATACGGGCATCTAAAAAGTTCATAACAGCCAGCTCTGTCGTCTCACCAGGCTTGATAAAATCCAGTACATCTAGGAAGGCTTGATCCGAAATCTGACAGGCCTTGCGAATAGTCGCGATTTCTTGCTCATCTTTAATCATGCGCAGATTTTCAATAAAGCCCGTCATGGGAACCAGCTCGTAGGCCGAGAAGACATTTTCTAGCATCTTGAAGTAGGCATAGGAAATTTCATCCTCAAAACCGATTTTTTGCAGCTTATCGCCCGCAATAATCTTGACAATCTCCCCAATCGCGTCGCGCGTTTCGACAATATCAAAACCTTGGACAACTCCCTTGGCAATCAGCGTATAGCGCGCATCCGTCAGGAAAATCCGACGATTCTTGCTGATAAAAACTGTCGCTTCTGTCCCACTGAAACCAGTCAGATAGTAAATATTTTTCAGATTGGTTACTAAAACAGCATCGCATTCTGTCTTAGCCAATGCTGCTTCAAACTTTTCAACTCTTGATAACATGAGCCACCTCCATGAAATAACTAAGCTTATTATATCAAAAAACCAGTCAAATAGGAGATTTTTTTACAAGTCCTATCTAAGACTTAAATCTGACGAGCATTCTCCGACACGAAAAATCCCTGTTTTTAATATCAAACAGGGATTTGATGAATTATTTTACGTGTAGCTTGCCTTTCAAGTACTGGCCGGTATAGCTGGCTGGATTAGCAGCGACTTCTTCCGGTGTACCCGTCGCAATGATGGTACCGCCACCGACACCGCCTTCCGGTCCTAAGTCGATGATATGGTCAGCTGTCTTGATAACATCCAGATTGTGCTCAATAACGAGGACTGTATTTCCATCGTCCACAAAGCGTGATAGCACATGAAGAAGCTTAGCGATGTCTTCAGAATGCAGACCCGTGGTCGGCTCATCCAAGATATAGAAGGACTTCCCAGTCGAGCGCTTGTGAAGTTCGCTGGCCAGCTTCATCCGCTGGGCTTCACCACCTGACAAGGTCGTGGCTGGCTGCCCTAGAGTCACATAGCCTAGTCCCACATCCTTGATAGTCTGAAGTTTGCGGGCAATCTTAGGAATATGCTGGAAGAATTCTACCGCATCATTGACTGTCATGTCCAGAACCTGAGCGATATTCTTCTCCTTGTAGTGGACTTCCAGAGTTTCGCTATTATAGCGGGTGCCGTGGCAGACCTCGCAGGCCACATAGACATCAGGCAGGAAGTGCATCTCAATCTTGATAATCCCATCACCCGAGCAGGCCTCACAGCGGCCGCCCTTGACATTAAAGCTGAAACGTCCCTTCTTGTAGCCGCGAATCTTGGCTTCATTGGTCTTGGCAAATAGATCACGTATATCATCAAATACTCCAGTATAAGTAGCCGGATTAGAGCGCGGTGTTCGGCCAATCGGACTTTGGTCAATATCAATCAGTCGATCCACATGCTCAATGCCGCTGATTTTCTTGAACTTACCTGGCTTGGCAGAATTACGGTTGAGTTTTTGTGCGATGGCCTTTTTAAGGATAGAGTTGACAAGCGTTGACTTACCAGACCCAGAAACTCCCGTCACAGCGATGAATTTTCCCAAGGGGAATCTGGCCGTGATATTCTGCAGATTATTTTCCTGAGCACCAGTCACTTCGATAAAGCGTCCATTGCCTACACGGCGGTCCAATGGTACTGGGATCTCGCGCTTACCTGACAGGTATTGGCCTGTGATGGATTTCTTGCTCTTGGCTACTTGTGGAGGAGTGCCAGCTGCGACGATTTCACCGCCGAAAACACCGGCTCCTGGTCCCACATCAATCAGCCAGTCAGCCTCCCGCATGGTGTCCTCATCGTGCTCAACCACGATGAGGGTATTGCCCAGGTCGCGCATCTTCTTGAGGCTGGCAATCAGGCGGTCATTATCACGTTGGTGCAAACCAATAGAGGGCTCATCCAGGATATAGAGGACGCCACTCAAGTTAGAACCAATCTGGGTCGCCAAACGAATCCGCTGACTCTCACCTCCCGATAGAGTCCCAGCCGAGCGAGACAAAGTCAGGTAATTAAGGCCAACGTTATTGAGGAAAGTCAGGCGATCATGAATTTCTTTGAGAATAGGCCGCGCAATCGTAGCTTCATTTTCGGTTAGACTTAGCCGATTCAACTGGACCAGATGATCTGCAATGGACAAGTCTGAAATCTCACCAATATGCAAGCCATCTTCACCACCAACCTTGACAGACAGAGCCTGAGGACTGAGTCGATAACCATGACAAGCCGCACAAGTCAGCTCATTCATATAAGCCCGCATCTGTGTCCGAGTAAAATCACTATTGGTTTCATGGTAGCGACGGTTGATATTGGTGACAACCCCCTCAAAAGGAATATCAATATCGCGCACGCCGCCAAATTCATTTTCATAGTGGAAATGAAACTCTCGTCCATCTGAGCCAAAGAAAATCAGCTGCTTTTCTTCCTCCGTCAGCTCCTCAAAAGGCTTATCCATATCAATGCCAAAGGCTGCCATGGCCTGCTCCAGCATCTGCGGATAGTAGTTGGAGGAGATGGGATTCCAAGGTGCTAGCGCTCCTTCGCGCAAGGTCTTGCCAGCTTCTGGCACAACGACATCTAGATCCACCTTCAGCTTAACCCCCAGACCATCACAGTCCGGACAGGAGCCAAAGGGCGCATTAAAAGAAAAGAGTCGCGGCTCTAGCTCTGGCACTGTAAAGCCACAGACTGGGCAGGCATAGTGCTCAGAAAAGAGAAGCTCTTGACCGTCCATGGTATCAATCACCACATAGCCCTCAGCAATCCGCAGAGCAGCTTCGACCGAGTCAAAGAGGCGACTGCGCACCCCTTCCTTGATAACAATTCTGTCTACCACAACCTCAATATCATGCTGCTTGCTCTTAGAAAGCTCTGGCACTTCCGTCACATCGTAAATATCGCCATCCACGCGCACACGGACATAACCGTCCTTCTGAATCTTATCAAAAACGGTCTTATGCTGGCCCTTTTTCTTGCGGATGACCGGGGCTAATATCTGCAGCCGCTGACGCTCTGGCAATTCCAAGACCTTGTCAACAATCTGTTCAACAGACGAAGCCGTAATAGCTCCATGACCGTTGATACAGTATGGAGTTCCAACACGAGCATAGAGCAGGCGCAGGTAGTCATTGATTTCGGTAGCTGTTCCCACTGTTGAGCGGGGATTTTTACTGGTCGTCTTCTGGTCGATGGAAATAGCCGGGCTGAGACCATCAATCGAGTCTACATCCGGCTTTTCCATATTGCCCAAAAACTGCCGAGCATAGGCCGATAGACTCTCCACATAGCGGCGCTGCCCCTCGGCATAGAGGGTGTCAAAAGCCAGACTGGACTTGCCTGAACCAGACAGACCGGTCACCACGACCAGCTTGTCCCGCGGAATTTCTACATCAATATTTTTTAAATTATGAGCTCGCGCTCCATGAATCACAATTTTATCTTGCATCTTGACCTCGTTTCACTTATAAACCTTCTCCATTATAACAAATTTTTCTGCAAACTTTTGCCCCAAAAGCCCGAATTTGTAGTATAATAGTACGGTATGCAAAAAACACTCTGGAAAGGAAAAAGATCATGAAGCAAGTCTTTTTATCAACTACGACAGAATTCAAAGAGATTGATGCGCTCGAATCAGGCTCTTGGATCAATCTTGTCAATCCTTCCCAGAGCGAATCAATCGAAATTGCCAACGTCTTTGGCATTGACATCACTGACCTGCGAGCGCCACTCGATGCGGAAGAAATGTCTCGGGTTACTATAGAGGATGAGTACACGCTGATCATTGTTGACGTGCCCATCACAGAGGAGCGGAATAACCAGACTTACTATGTCACGATCCCCCTTGGTATTATCATCACGGAAGAGGCGATTATCACCACTTGTTTGGAAAAATTACCTCTGCTGGACATCTTCATTCACCGGCGCCTGCGCAACTTCTATACTTTTATGAAGTCACGTTTTATCTTTCAGATTCTCTACCACAATGCCGAATTATATCTGACAGCCCTGCGCTCCATTGACCGTAAGAGTGAGCAGATTGAGAGCCAGCTGCACAAGTCCACGCGAAATGAAGAACTGATTGAGCTCATGGAGTTGGAAAAGACCATCGTCTATTTCAAAGCCTCTCTTAAGACAAATGAGCGTGTGATTAAGAAGCTGACCAGCTCCACCAGCAATATCAAGAAATACCTGGAAGACGAGGACTTGCTGGAAGACACCTTGATTGAGACCCAGCAGGCCATTGAGATGGCTGATATCTACGGCAACATCCTCCACAGTATGACTGAGACCTTTGCCTCTATCATTTCTAATAACCAGAACAATATCATGAAAGCCTTGGCTCTGGTGACTATCGTCATGTCTATCCCGACCATGATTTTCTCGGCCTATGGGATGAACTTCAAAAATAACGAACTGCCTCTCAACGGTGAACCTCATGCCTTCTGGATTATCATGTTCATCGCCTTTGCCATGAGTGCTTCGGTCATGGCCTATCTCATGCACAAAAAACTATTTTAACCTTTAGAAAGAACGCCTATGTCACAAGTATCCCTCGACAAACTCAGCAAAAAAAACAAAGAATTTATCCATATCGCGACTAACCAACTCCTACAAGACGGCAAATCCGATCAGGAAATCCAGACTATCTTAGAAGGCATTCTGCCGGAAATTTTGGAAAATCAAACCAAGGGAATCACTGCCCGCGGCCTCTACGGAGCCCCAACTACTTGGGCAGCATCTCTGACTGCAAAAGAGCGCTATGATGCCGAGCATCCAAAGGAAAATGACGATCCTAAATGGATGATGCTGGACTCTGTCCTCTTTATCTTTGGTTTCTTTACCCTCCTGACCTCTATCGTCAATCTGGCTTCCTCTCAGCCATCTGTCTATGGACTGACGACTCTCGTACTTGGAAGCATCGTCGGTGGCCTTTCTTTCTATGCTCTCTACCACTTTATCTACCGTTTCTACGGACCAGATAAGGACCGTAGCCAGCGCCCTAAACTGCTCAAGTCCATCCTTACCATGGCAGCAGCTATTCTCCTCTGGAGCATGTCCATCGTATTGACCAGCCTCCTGCCTGAATTCCTCAATCCCCGCCTGTCCAATGTCGTAGTTGCTATTGTCGGCGCTATTACCCTAGCCCTGCGTTTCTATCTCAAAAAACGCTTCAACATCAAGAGTGCGACTATGGGACCGACGAGATATTAATATCACACAAAAAGAGGTCAATGACCTCTTTTTGATTTGCTTCGGAAATATTTCCAATAAAGAGAGTAGGGAATGGGCAAACCAAGAATCAACCAAAAGCGATTGACAACAATGTCCGCCTTTCCTACCCTGTTAAAATGAATGGGGACCTGCTCTGGCAGCAGGCAGATAATCAGAAATATGATTACTGCTAAGAAAAACAAAACGAATAAATCTTTCTTTTTCATTAGCCATGGACCTCCTTAAAATATCCTTGTTTTATTAAATGCCTATAAAGGACGACAGCCAAAAGCAAAAGTCCAAGAGCTGAGATTCGCAGCGACATCTCCAAGTCCATACCAAATAGTAAGGAAAAGCAAAGAGGGAACACAAGAACCAAGATGCCAATTCCTCCAGACAAGATAGCCGAAAAACTTTGCTTAATAACAATCATTTCATTGTCCCAGATGAACTTAGGATAATGAAAATTGACCACAAGTCCCTGAAGAGCTGTAAATAGAGAATAAGGCAGTGAAATAAGGACCAAGTCCACTACTTGCAATCCTCCTAGCGAGAAACGCCAAACCAGAACAGGCAAGCCCAGCAGCAAGGCCACGAAATGTAAAGACACCGTCAAGGCCAGCTTTGCCATCATTATCTGCCTCATAGAAACCGGGAGCGTCTGAAGCAGCCAAATCTCTTCACCCTCTAAGGAAATACTGACAGCTGCAGGATTGGAAATACTGAGACAGCCAGCCAGTAATAGGGGTAAAAATTCTCGGCTATCGCTGAGTCCTATCGAAGAAAAGAGGACATCAGGACTCATAAAACAAAGTGAGATGGCTAAAACGATGATTAAAATAGTTCCCAGCCCACTATTGAGCATATAAAGATAGGAACTCACAAAATTCGCAAATTCTCTCCTATAAAGAGCCATAAAGGGAGACTTCTGCCAGCTTCTATAGACTTTGCTTTCTGACTTCACTCCTGTTATCATCTGATTCATTTTTAAATAATTTCTACTTAAATACCTTAGAAAAAGTCCTGTCAGCGCAAACGATATAAGCATCAACAAAAGGCTAGCCCACAAAAAATGCTGAGGGTTAAAAAACAAGCTTGCCGGAGGATAGAGAGAAGTCAGTTGCTTGGTAAGCAAGAGACCAACATTTTCTGCTGACATTCCTGCCCTCATAGCCCACATACTGCCTGTTGCCAGCCCCAAAAGCAAGAGAAGAGAAAAAAGGAAGGCAACTAGATTCTTATGAGGGGCCTTTGAGGCTATGTAGGCAACGCACAAGCCAAGTAAAGAGGCTAAACAGAGAGGTAAAAGAGGAATAAATCCCATTAAAAGCAGATAAAGAAGCAACTCCAACAAGGACGCACTATATCCAAACCAAACGAGGCCTGCTGGGAGCATGAGAAGGACGGCAAACACACTGTTTAAAAGATAAAGAAAAGCATATTTCTCATAGACGATTTCCCTAATACTGAGCGGCAATACAATGAGCCTTTCAAGTTCCTCTTGGTCAAACAAGATACCATTTGACTGCATCAGACTAAAAAAGAAAATAATAAAACTAACNAAGGCAATCATATAGGCTGGAATCAAATTTGCCTGCCCAAATCTTACCAAACTCAAAGCCGTCAAAAGGTTATAGCCTGAAAATAGCAAAACAAGCAAGAAGAGCAGGCCAAGCTTAAAATACTTGCCCAACCCTCGTCCTTTCCTTAAATCATTAAGCGAAAATGTGCTGTATAATTGTACTTTTAAAAGCAAAAGAATATTAGTCATCATCCTGTAACTCCATAAATACTTGTTCCAAACTGAATGTCCCCTTAACTTCAGAGGTTCTTCCATTAGCCACCAAACGTCCCTTTTGCAGAATTGCTACCTTATTGCAGAGTTCTTCCGCAACCTCTAAAACATGGGTAGAAAAGAAAATCGCATGCCCTTGACTGGCTAGCTCTCTCATGATCTGCTTAAAATAATAAGCACCTTTCGGATCTAAACCGACAAAAGGTTCATCTAAAATCAACAATTCTGGCTCATGCAAGAGGGCAGCTATTAGTGCCAATCGCTGCTTCATTCCATGTGAATAAGCTGATATCAACTGATCCAAAGACGTATCCAGCTCAAACATTTTAGAATACTTTTCTATAGCTGCTTGCCTCTTTTCCATAGAAACCCTATAAATGTCTGCTACAAAATCCAAAAACTGCCTTGCTGTCAGATTTTTATAAAGATCTGGGTTATCCGGCAGAAACGCCATCTTTTTCTTACAAAGCAAGGGCTCCTTCCTGATAGAGTGCCCGCAGATATAAATCTCCCCTTTATCAAAATCATGAATCCCCACAATGGACTTAATAGTGGATGTTTTACCTGCTCCATTGGCGCCGATGAAGCCATAAATATCTCCAGTCTCCACCATCAGACTAAGATCATCCACTGCCTTTTTACCGTTGCTATATACTTTTGTTAAATGTTCTATTTTTAACATGAATTTCTCCTTTTATTTAAACTTACATCTTGTCAGTGTTAGCCTAAAATTTTTTAAATATCAGGATTAAAAGATTGAAGATTTAAACTGACATTTTGTCAGTTCTATTTCTAAATAAAAGGCAGAAAACTGCCGATTATTCTAAAAAATAGATTCTTCTAATCCTAAGCTTCTTTCTAGGATTGCCTGGAAGCTGGTGAGATAATACTGAAAAGTCTCTGGTTTTTCCTGACTCATCTTGATATCATTGGACACAAAGACGTAGGCAGTCATGAGAAAAGAAGCCGTTTCATGCGGATATTTCAAATGAAAATCTCCAGATTTCTGACCTTCCTCCAAGATATGAGTAAAGAAAACAATCATCCGCTCACAGAGTCTATGATAAAAGCGATCCAAGACATAGCGATTTGTTTCTAAATTGNCGGTTTCCTGCAAGACTTGATTTTCCTGTGTTCTGCTCTCCTCTGGGATAAGGGTCGCCTCAATAAAAGTTCTGATTTTTTCCTTGGCTCCGACATTTGGCTGATAGCTGATTTTTTCTAGCTTTCTCAGCAAGGGCTCAGAGTTCTTTTCAATCAGACAATAGAGAATATCTTCCTTATCCTTAAAATGATAGTAAAGCAGGCCTCGAGAAATTCCAAGCTTATCAATAATGTCTTGAGTCCTTGTCTTTAGATAGCCCTTTTGGGCAAAGAGCTGCAAGGCTGCAGACATAATCTCCGCCCGCCGCACCTCTACTTCCTTGACATCACGCATGATTTCTGCCTCCTTGTGGTCAGTATAGCACTCCACTGACATTTTGTCAATGACAAAATAAAAAAACAGCAAGCTAGAGCCTGCTGTTAATCTAATTAGTCTTCATTTACGAAAGGCATCAAAGCCATTACGCGAGCGCGTTTGATAGCTGTTGTTACTTTACGTTGGTTTTTAGCTGAAGTTCCTGTTACACGACGAGGAAGGATTTTCCCACGTTCTGAAACGAAACGGCTAAGAAGCTCAGTATCTTTGTAATCAACATATTCAATTTTGTTCGCTGCGATGTAATCAACTTTTTTACGGCGTTTGAATCCGCCACGACGTTGTTGAGCCATGTGTTTTCTCCTTTATATTATAGTTAGATTCGGTCCTTAGAAAGGTAGATCGTCGTCTGAGATATCCATTGGGTTGGAATTGCCAAATGGGCTCTCATCACGAGAAAAGTTCGGTACTTGGTTAGACGAGTCTGCACTGCCATAACTTGGAGCAGAGCTGCCGCCGAAGCTGTTCCCACCGTAACCGCCAGATGACTGACCTTCACGATTAGAGCGACTTTCCAAGAGTTGGAAATTGTCCGCAACAACTTCTGTGACATAGACACGCTGGCCTTGCTGATTCTCGTAGTTACGCGTTTGAATACGGCCTGTAATTCCGATCAGGGCTCCTTTTTTAGCCCAATTTGCAAGATTTTCTGCCTGCTGACGCCAGATAACAACATTGATAAAGTCTGCTTCTCGCTCGCCACTTTGATTTTTAAAGTTGCGATTGACAGCCAGAGTAAATGTTGCGACCGCTTGGTTCTGCGGAGTATAGCGAAGCTCGGCATCACGGGTCATGCGACCCACCAGTACAACGTTATTAATCATAGTCTACCTTCTTAAGCGTCAAGTTTGACGATCATGTGACGAAGAATGTCAGCGTTGATTTTTGAAAGACGGTCAAACTCTTTAAGAGCTGCATCGTCGTTTGCTTCAACGTTAACGATGTGGTAAAGTCCTTCACGGAAATCTTGGATTTCGTATGCAAGACGACGTTTTTCCCAGTCTTTTGATTCAACAACAGTTGCACCATTGTCAGTCAAGATAGAGTCAAAGCGTGCTACCAAAGCGTTTTTAGCTTCTTCTTCAATGTTTGGACGAATAATATAAAGAATTTCGTATTTAGCCATTGATTTTTCCTCCTTTTGGTCTAATGACCCCAAGACTTTGCAAGGGGTAAGTGAGGTTTGCTCACAAATAACTATTATAGCAGACTTCCAGCAGAATGGCAAGGGAAAGTTTTGATATAAAGAAAACTCTCCCTGTCACCAGAGAGAGTCCGAAAAATACGATTCATTTTTAGAGAGGCTAGACAATTCTGCCTTGATCGACGACCAGTTTTCCAGCCTTGTAGACCTGATGGGTCAGGTTGGTCGCAAAGAAATAAAGTGGATAGTCAATATTCTTAGCGTCTAGGATGGTAATATCAGCCTGCTTGCCAGTGTCAAAGCTGCCAATCTTATCTTGTCGATTAACTGAGTAGGCCGCATTGATGGTTACAGCGTTAAGGACTTCCACTGGCGTCAGACGCATCATAAAGCAGCCTAGCTGCATGACGAACTGCAGGTTAGCTGTTGGACAAGAGCCTGGATTGCTGTCGGTAGTCAGAGTGATGGCCATACCAGCTTCCAGCATTTTGCGGGCTGGTGCATAGGTATCTTCCATCAGACTGAAGGTAGTTGCCGGCAGGAGATTCCCAATAACCTTGGCTTCCGCCATCTTGCGAATGCCTTCATCGGTCGCCACCATCAAGTGCTCTGCACTAGTTGCTCCTAGTTCAGCTGCGACATCTACTCCACCGATAGACTCGATTTCATCAGCATGGATACGAAGCTTGAAGCCCATTTCCTTAGCCTTGGAAAGTAAGTAACGTGACTCAGCCGCTGTAAAGACACCTTTTTCGCAGAAAATATCACAGAACTCAGCTAGATTTTCTGCCTTTACCCGAGGCAGCATTTCCTCGACGATGAGCTCCAGATATTCCTGAGAGCGTCCTTTATATTCTGGTGGGACGGCGTGGGCAGCCATAAAGGTAGAAACGAGGTCAATCTCATGGTCACGGTCTAAAGCCCCAACGACATCCAGCTGGCGCTTCTCTGTTTCCCAGTCCAGACCATAGCCACTCTTTGCCTCAACAGTCGTCACCCCATGCAGCAGCATATAGTCCAGCAGTCTCTTAGACTTATCATAGAGAGTGTCAAAAGAAGCTTCTCGAGTTGCTCGGACTGTACTGAGAATACCGCCGCCTTGAGCAAGAATTTCCAGATAAGGGACCCCGGCTAACTTCTTAGCAAATTCATGCTCCCGGCTGCCACCGTAGACCAAGTGAGTATGGCAGTCGATCAAACCAGGCGTAGCAATCTTGCCCTCATAAGACTGAATCTTAGTATCTGGTCCAACCAGACTGGCATCCGGCTCTCCGCTGCCAACTGCTAGGATTTTGCCGTCTTTGACTGCAATGTAGCCGTCCTCCAAGACCTGAGCTTCCTTCATCTCCTCGCCAAAAAGGGGATGTCCGAGATCCTTGGGACAGAAGACTTGATTAAAGTGAGTTAATAGTAAATCAGCAGTCATGCTTGTTCCTCCATTTCATTTTCCGACATATTTGCTTTTCATCATAATACACTATCGTCAAATTATAGTCAAAAGCTTGTAAAAGATAGGAGCCCCACTTTTTTTACTGTTTTTGTCATTTTCTTGACTCTTTATGGACGGGAGTCTTATAGAATGTAGGAGAAAGATATTTTACACTTGACTAAAAGGAGGATTTTTCATGTCATACTTTAGCGAAAATGAAATTGCAGCAGCAATGACCGTCAAATTAGACGATGTACTGCCTGAAAAAACAGTTTTCCAAGAAGGCATCCGTCGAGCACCTGACCGGGGCTTCCGTTTGACTCAAGCTCAAACCGAAATTGCTCTAAAAAATGCCCTTCGCTATATTCCAAAGAGATTCCATGAGGAAGTGATTCCAGAATTTCTGGAAGAACTGAAAACTCGCGGACGGATTTATGGCTACCGCTGGCGTCCAAAAGAACGCATCTACGGTAAACCAATTGACGAGTACAAAGGGAACTGTACTGCAGCCAAAGCTATGCAGGTTATGATTGACAACAACCTGAGCTTTGAAATCGCCCTTTATCCTTATGAATTGGTTACTTATGGGGAAACTGGATCTGTCTGCGCTAACTGGATGCAGTACAACCTCATCATGAAATACTTGGAAATCATGACCGACCATCAAACCTTGGTTGTGGAATCTGGCCACCCACTCGGACTCTTCAAATCTAAACCAGAAGCACCTCGTGTTATCATCACCAATGGCCTCTTGGTCGGTGAATATGACAACATGAAGGACTGGGAAATTGCAGAAGAAATGGGCGTGACCAACTATGGTCAAATGACAGCTGGCGGCTGGATGTACATCGGCCCTCAAGGTATCGTCCATGGTACTTTCAACACTCTCCTCAATGCTGGACGCTTGAAACTAGGTGTAGCTGATGATGGCGACCTGACAAGCAAACTCTTCATCTCTTCTGGTCTGGGCGGCATGAGTGGAGCTCAAGGGAAAGCAGCCGAAATTGCTAAAGCTGTAGCAATCGTGGCAGAAGTAGACTATTCTCGGATTGAAACTCGTCACTCTCAAGGATGGATTAGCCAATTAGCCGAAAGTCCGAAAGAAGCTATCGACTTGGCTCAAAAAGCTCTGGAAGCTGGCGAATCAACTTCTATCGCCTATCATGGTAACATCGTAGACCTCTTAGAATATGTCAACGAGAACAATATCCATGTAGATTTGCTGTCTGACCAAACTTCTTGCCACAATGTCTATGACGGCGGCTACTGTCCAGCTGGTATCAGCTTTGAAGAGCGGACTCGCCTCTTGGCTGAAGATAAGGAAACCTTTGCTAAGTTGGTTGACGAAACATTGGAACGTCACTTCAAGGCAATCAAGACCTTGACTAACAATGGCACTTACTTCTTTGACTACGGTAATGCCTTTATGAAGGCAGTCTATGACTCTGGCATCAAGGAAATTTCTAAGAATGGCTTTGATGATAAAGA
This sequence comes from Streptococcus sanguinis, assembly GCF_003943655.1. Taxonomy (GTDB): domain Bacteria; phylum Bacillota; class Bacilli; order Lactobacillales; family Streptococcaceae; genus Streptococcus; species Streptococcus sanguinis_F. The sequence goes on along the minus strand of NZ_RJMM01000001.1, from coordinate 199,791 downwards.
CGGCTTTATCTGGCCATCTTATGTAGAAGACATCATGGGTCCAATGCTCTTTGACTATGGCTACGGTCCTTTCCGTTGGGTATGTCTGAGCGGTAAGCACGAAGACCTAGTCGCTACTGACCATGCAGCCATGGAAGTCATCGACCCTAACCGCCGCTACCAAGACCGCGACAACTACAACTGGATCCGTGATGCAGAAAAGAACCAGTTGGTTGTTGGAACTCAGGCTCGCATTCTCTACCAAGACTGTATGGGCCGTGTCAATATTGCTCTCAAGTTCAATGAATTAGTACGCGAAGGCAAGATTGGTCCTGTCATGATCGGCCGTGACCACCACGACGTATCTGGTACCGACTCTCCATTCCGTGAAACTTCTAATATCAAGGACGGATCTAATGTCACTTGCGACATGGCTGTGCAATGTTATGCTGGTAATGCAGCTCGTGGTATGAGTTTGGTAGCTCTCCACAACGGTGGCGGAACTGGTATTGGTAAGTCTATCAACGGTGGCTTTGGCTTAGTACTGGACGGCAGCGAACGCATTGATGAAATCATCAAATCTGCTATCGCTTGGGATACAATCGGCGGAGTTGCTCGTCGTAACTGGGCTCGCAATGAGCATGCTATCGAAACAGCTATCGAGTACAACCGTCTCCACCAAGGAACAGACCACATCACCATTCCGTACTTAACTGACGAAGATTTGGTCAAAGAATCTGTTAAAAAGTTGTTCGAATAGAAAAAACTTGTCCCCCAACTTCCGACCTGAGCTGGGTATCAGCCTAGCTCAGGAGGAGGTTCTGCTTTATTAAGTTCATATTATAAATTAAAATTATTGATATCACGAGGTAATATCTTATGGCAAAAATTGTTGAATGTATTCCTAACTTTTCTGAAGGCCGCAACCAAGCGGTCATTGACGGTCTAGTGGAAACAGCTAAGAGCGTGCCAGGTGTAACACTTTTGGACCACTCTTCTGATGCCAGCCACAACCGCAGCGTCTTTACCTTGGTCGGCGACGATCAAAACATTCAGGAAGTTGCCTTTCGTTTGGTCAAATATGCTTCTGAAAACATTGACTTGACCAAGCACCAGGGCGAACACCCTCGTATGGGCGCAACTGATGTCCTGCCTTTTGTACCGATTAAGGACATCACAAGTGAGGAATGCGTAGAAATTGCGAAGACAGTATCTGAGCGAATCAACCGTGAGCTCGGTATTCCTATCTTCCTCTATGAAGATGCAGCGACTCGTCCAGAGCGTAAGAACTTGGCTAAGGTACGTAAGGGACAATTTGAAGGCATGCCAGAAAAACTCTTGGAACCTGACTGGGCGCCTGACTACGGTGAAAGAAAGATTCACCCAACTGCTGGTGTCACTGCTGTCGGTGCTAGAATGCCGCTCATCGCCTACAACATCAACTTGGATACAGACAATCTGGAAATTGCCAACAATATTGCCAAAATTATCCGTGGATCAAGCGGTGGCTACAAGTACTGTAAAGCTATCGGCGTTATGCTGGAAGACCGCAACATTGCCCAGGTTTCTATCAATATGGTTAATCTGGAAAAATTCCCACTCTATCGTGTCTTTGAAACTGTTCGCTTTGAAGCCAAGCGTTACGGAGTTGGAATCCTCGGCTCAGAAGTCATCGGTTTGGCTCCAGCCAAGGCTCTGATTGACGCAGCAGAATACTATCTGCAAATCGAAGACTTTGACTATGGCAAGCAAGTTCTGGAAAACCATTTGCTGGGCTAGGAGGGCAGAAACCTATGAAATTAGTAGATTTAAGTTTGACAGAATTTGCCCAAGTCCTAGGCTCAGACGCTCCTGCACCAGGAGGCGGCTCTGCCGCTGCTCTTTCAGCAGCTAACGGGATTTCCCTAACCAAAATGGTCTGTGAATTAACCCTTGGCAAGAAAAAATACACAGAATTTGAAGCAGAAATTGCTCAAGTGCATGCAGAAAGCGCCTGCCTGCAAGAAAGCCTGCTCGCTGCTATCGACAAGGACACTGAAGCCTTCAATCTGGTCTCCGCCGTCTTTGATATGCCTAAGGAAACAGAGGAAGATAAGGCTGCTCGTCGGGAAGCTATGCAGCAAGCCCTCAAGGAAGCGACCAAGTCACCTTATGGCATGATGGAAGACATCTTGGCTGCCCTGCAAACAACTCAAAAGGCTGTCGGTAAGTCCAATACCAATGCTGCCAGCGACCTGGGGGTAGCAGCTCTCAACCTTAAGGCTGGTCTGCAAGGGGCTTGGCTCAATGTCCTCATAAATCTGTCAGGTGTCAAGGATGAAGCATTCGTCGCAGACTACCGCAGCAAGGGTGAAGAGCTCCTACAAAAAGGCTGCGCTCTAGCCGATGAAATTTATCAAGAAATTTTGAAAGTTGTCTAATAGATAAACGGAAGAGAAGTCTGCTCTTTCCCATGGATGGACTTCCTTTTCTCAAGAGGTAACAATATGGTTTTATCAGATATTGAAATTGCGAATTCGGTTCAAATGAAGCCCATCAAAGAGGTGGCAGAAAAGCTAGGAATTGCTGAAGATGCCTTGTCTCTTTATGGAAATTACAAGGCAAAAATCAGTGCCGGCCAACTGGAAGCCTTAAAAGACAAGCCAGACGGCAAACTGATTCTCGTGACAGCTATTTCTCCGACACCAGCAGGAGAAGGCAAGACAACGACTTCTGTCGGATTGGTCGATGCTTTAGCTGCTATCGGTAAAAAAGCCGTTATCGCTCTGCGTGAACCTTCACTCGGACCTGTCTTTGGTATCAAGGGCGGAGCTGCTGGCGGTGGTCACGCCCAGGTTGTACCCATGGAGGACATCAATCTCCACTTCACTGGTGACTTTCATGCCATCGGTGTTGCCAACAACCTACTAGCGGCCCTCATTGATAACCACATTCACCATGGCAATGCCTTAGGTATCGATTCTCGCCGCATCACTTGGAAGCGGGCAGTGGATATGAATGACCGGCAACTGCGCCACATCGTAGACGGCTTGCAAGGTAAAGTCAACGGTGTTCCGCGTGAAGATGGTTTTGACATTACAGTTGCTTCTGAGGTTATGGCTATTCTCTGTCTGTCAGAAAATATCACTGACCTCAAGAACCGTTTGGAAAAGATTATCATTGGCTACAGCTTTGACGGTAAACCAGTAACTGCCAAGGATCTGAAAGCTGGCGGCGCTATGGCTGCTGTGCTCAAAGACGCTATCCATCCAAACTTGGTTCAAACTCTGGAACACACACCAGCCTTGATTCACGGCGGACCTTTCGCCAACATTGCCCATGGTTGTAACAGTGTTCTGGCTACCAAACTGGCTCTCAAATATGGTGACTATGCAGTCACCGAAGCTGGTTTCGGTGCTGACCTGGGTGCTGAAAAATTCATTGATATCAAGTGTCGTACATCTGGCCTTCGTCCATCGGCTGTAGTTCTGGTTGCTACCATCCGCGCTCTCAAGATGCACGGTGGTGTGGCTAAGAGTGATTTGGCTGAAGAAAATGTCCAAGCTGTTGTAGACGGACTGCCGAACTTAGAAAAACATCTGGAAAACATTCAAGATGTTTATGGATTGCCAGCAGTCGTTGCCATCAATAAATTCCCGCTGGATACCGAAGCAGAATTGCAAGCAGTTTATGACGCCTGCCAAAAACGCGGAGTTGACGTAGTGATTTCCGACGTTTGGGCAAATGGCGGAGCCGGCGGTAAAGAGTTGGCTGAAAAAGTCGTTGAACTGGCCGAAGGAGACAATCACTTCCAATTTGTATATAATGAAGAAGACTCCATTGAGACCAAGCTCAACAAAATTGTTACTAAGGTCTATGGAGGCAAGGGCGTTCGCCTGACACCTGCCGCTAAACGTGAGCTCAAACAACTGGAAGAGCTGGGCTTCTCCAACTATCCTATCTGTATGGCTAAGACTCAGTACTCCTTCTCAGACGATGCTAAGAAACTAGGCGCACCTAAAGACTTTGTTGTGACTATCAGCCAGCTCAAAGTTTCTGCTGGTGCAGGCTTCATCGTCGCTCTGACAGGTGCTATCATGACCATGCCTGGCTTGCCTAAGGCACCAGCCAGCGAAAAGATTGATGTTGACAAAGACGGCAATATCAGCGGTTTGTTCTAATAAATACCAAAAATGACAAATGTAACCCTTTTAAGAGCAAACGATTTTCAAGTTTCCGATTGGTCGGGGGGAAAGACTAAACAGCTTTATCTTTCCCCACCAACTGGCCACTATGGCAAGCGTGACTTTGACTATCGACTCTCAACAGCGACTGTGGAGTTGGCTGAAAGTCAGTTTTCTGACCTCAGCGGCTTTCACCGTATTCTCATGAGCCTGGACCACACACTTCATCTCCACAATGCCAGCCGGCAGGAGGAAACGGTTCTAGCTCCCTTTACTCCCTATTTCTTCGAAGGGAGTGATTCTATCACAAGTCGTGGAACTTGTACCGACTTTAACTTAATATACAGCGACCATTATCAGGGACAGATGATTGCCGTCTTCAATGAGCAAGAGCTTAGCCGAGATGACGAAATTCAATTTATTTATGCCTTAGAGGATCTGACGGTGACGGGAACAAACCTGCCAGCACTTAACCTAGAGGCAGAGCAGCTTCTGATAGTGGAAAAAGAGACTCAGGAAACTGAGCTGCATATAATGTTTTCGAGTAACCAGCCAAAGGGCGCTCCCCTCGCTATTTGGGCTGGTTTGACCTACATCCCTACTAAGTAAAGATACCATAATGCCTTGTCACCATTCTATCTTTACTTGGAGAGGATCGCCATATCTCTAAAGGAGAAACATTATTATGGATGCAACTAAACTCACTGCACAAGAACAAGAACAGGAAAAAGCGAAATTTAGCTTTTCCGGTGCAACTCTCTACGGTATCAATGCCGTTATCGGTTCGGGTATTTTCCTCCTACCGCAAAAGATTTATAAAGGACTTGGTCCTGCCTCTCTGGCTGTCATGCTTGGAACAGCACTCCTCGTTATTCTCTTAGCCGTCTGCTTGGCAGAAACTGCTGGTTATTTTAACAAGAACGGTGGAGCCTTCCAATATTCCAAAGCAGCCTTTGGAGACTTCATTGGATTTAACGTTGGTTTCCTAGGCTGGGTCGTAACTGGTATTGCCTGGTCAGCTATGGCTGCTGGTTTTGCCCGACTCTTTGTCATTACCTTCCCAGCTTTCACTCCTTACGAGCGTTTGCTTAGTATCGCTTTGATTATCTTGCTCAGCTTAATGAACATTGCTGGTTTGAAGACCTCAAAAATTTTCACACTCACTGCAACTGTAGCTAAGTTAATCCCAATCATTGCCTTTGCAGCATGTGCTATCTTCTTTATCAAAGGCGGAGTAGATAAAGGAAATTTCACTCCTTTCCTACAGCTTGAACCTGGAACCAATGTCATGACTGCCATTGCCAACACAGCTGTCTATATCTTCTACGGCTTCATTGGATTTGAAACTATGTCTATCGTTGCCGGTGAAATGCGCAACCCAGAAAAGAATGTGCCTCGGGCTATCTTGGGCTCTATCAGTATTGTATCTGTTCTATATATGTTGATTATCGCTGGAACCATCGCTATGCTGGGTAGCCGTATCTTGCAAACAGATGCTTCTGTACAAGATGCTTTTGTCGAAATGATCGGCCCTGCAGGCGCTTGGATTGTTTCTATCGGTGCCCTCATCTCTATCGCAGGTCTTAATATCGGGGAATCCATCATGGTACCGCGTTTTGGAGCAGCTATCGCAGAAGAAGGCTTGCTGCCTAAGAAAATTGCAGAAACCAATGCTAAAAACGCTCCTGTAGTTGCTATCTTAATCTCTGGAGCATTCTCAATCGCTCTGCTCTTCTCTGGAAAATTTGAAGAATTGGCTACCCTCAGCGTGGTCTTCCGTTTCTTCCAATACATCCCAACTGCCTTGGCGGTCTTGAAACTCAGAAAAATGTATCCAGAAAAGAAGGTTGTCTTCCGCGTACCATTCGGCCCTGTCATCCCTATCCTAGCTGTTGTTGTCAGCCTGGTTATGATTGTAGCTGATAATCCGATGAACGTCGTTTATGGTGTCATTGGAGCCGCTGTTGCCAGCTTAGTATACTTCTTTATGCACGGCCGAAAAAAGGTTCCTACTAACCCTGACTAACTCTAAGCATTATATCCCATCATGGAGGATTTTACATGTCAAAATTGATTCACTTAGACGGAAACAGTCTAACACTTGAAGATGTTATCGCAGTAGCCCGACATGGAGCCACCTGCGAAATCAACCAAGAAGCTAAGAAAGCTGTAGAAGCTTCCCGCAAAATCGTGGATGACATCGTCCGCGAAAAGCGGGTAGTCTACGGTGTTACAACTGGATTTGGCTCTCTCTGCAATGTCAGCATCTCACCAGAAGATACGACGCAGCTGCAAGAAAACCTAATCCGTACACACTCTTCAGGCTATGGCGATCCTCTACCTGAAGATGCCGTCCGCGCTATCATGCTAATCCGGATTAATTCCTTGGTAAAGGGCTATTCTGGCATTCGTCTCTCTACTGTCGAAAAGCTCCTAGAATTGCTCAATAAAGGCGTAGTCCCTTACATTCCGGAAAAAGGATCTTTGGGAGCTTCTGGAGATTTAGCACCGCTGGCTCACATGGTTCTGCCTATGTTAGGACTGGGGCGCGCTTACTATCAAGGTGAATTGCTCTCTGGACAAGAAGCATTGGACAAGGCCGGTATCGAGAAAATTGCTCTAGCAGCTAAGGAAGGGTTGGCGCTGATTAACGGTACGACTGTCCTGACAGGTATCGGAGCCCTGGCTACCTACGATGCCATCCAGCTGCTTAAACTGTCAGATGTCGCTGGCGCTCTTTCCATGGAAGTCCATAATGGTATTACCAGTCCATTTGAAGAAGACTTACACACCATTCGACCTCAGAGCGGTCAGCTAGCTACAGCCCGCAATATCCGCAACCTTCTGGAAGGCAGTGGCAACACAACCGTAGCCACTCAACAACGGGTCCAAGACCCTTACACCCTGCGTTGTATTCCGCAGATTCATGGTGCCAGCAAGGACTCTATCGCTTATGTGAAAACTAAAGTTGAGATTGAAATCAACTCCGTCACAGACAATCCTATTATCACCAAGGAAGGCCATGTTATTTCAGGCGGTAACTTCCACGGTGAACCAATGGCTCAGCCATTCGACTTCCTCGGCATCGCTATTTCTGAAATCGGAAATGTATCCGAGCGTCGTGTAGAACGTTTGGTCAACAGCCAACTGAGCAAGCTTCCATCCTTCTTAGTCAAACACCCAGGACTCAACTCTGGCTTTATGATTACCCAGTATGCTTGTGCTTCACTCGCATCTGAAAACAAAGTTCTGTCTCATCCAGCCAGCGTAGACTCTATCCCATCTTGTGAAAACCAAGAAGACTTTGTCAGCATGGGAACTACTGCAGCACGTAAGGCAGCTGAAATTCTTAAGAATTCTCGCCGCATCGTGGCAACAGAAATCATGGCAGCCTGCCAAGCTCTAGATCTGAAACCAGAAAATCATGAACTAGGCAAGGGAACCAAGCCAGCTTATGACCTCTTCCGTCAGCATGTCCGCTTTATCGAGTTTGATAAGGACATTGAAATCTACGAAGAGCTCAACAAGGCTTCTGAGCTGATTGAAAACGAAGAATTCCTAGCAGCCGTTGAAAAGGCTGTGGACTTGAGCATTCAGTTTTAAAGTTGATGACTCTATAAAAAACTAACCTAAGAAGCCCACTCTCATGCAGCTGGGCTTCTTTTCCCGCCAAAAGTCATTGACAGGCTTGGTGGAAACTCTTATAATAAAGTCGCAAATATCGTTATGGAAAAGGACAAAATCATGTTAGAAGATTACTATCAGCTAGATAACAGCTATTATCATAAGAGACTGGATGATGATTTATATGCTGCCAAATGGGGGATGGTTATTGAGTTTTTGGACTTAAATGACCCTAACTTAAAACCTTTTGATGGCGTCAACTTTGCCTTGATTGGCTTCAAGAGTGATAAAGGGGTTTATATCAACCATGGCCGAGTGGGGGCTGTCGAAGGGCCACAAGCTATCCGAACCCAGCTGGCCAAGCTTCCTTGGCATCTGGGCAGAAACGTCCGCGTCTTTGATGTTGGCGATATTGACGGTCCTAACCGCTCTCTGGAGCAGCTACAGCAAAGCTTGGCTCGAGCAGTCAAACGCCTGCGAGAGCTCAATCTCCGGCCTATTGTCCTAGGGGGTGGCCACGAAACAGCCTACGGCCACTATCTGGGTCTAAAGTCGTCACTAGCTCCTGACCAAGACTTGGCCGTTATCAATATGGATGCCCACTTTGATTTGCGTCCCTATGACCAGACTGGTCCTAACTCTGGTACCGGTTTTCGCCAGATGTTCGATGACACTCTGGCTCAGAAACAGGCCTTTAACTACCTTATCCTAGGGATTCAGGAGCACAATAACAATCTCTTTCTCTTTGACTTTGTGGCAAAATCCAAGGCTATCCAGTTTCTGACTGGAATGGATATTTACCAAATGGGTTACAAGGAAGTCTGTAAAGCGGTCGATACCTTTCTAGCCGGCAAGGAGCAGGTCTATTTGACCATTGATATTGACTGCTTCTCAGCTGGTGCTGCTCCTGGTGTTAGTGCCATTCAGTCGCTCGGTGTGGATCCCAATCTAGCTGTTCTGGTCTTCCAGCACATCGCTGCGTCAGGCAAGCTGATAGGCTTTGACATCGTCGAAGTCTCTCCACCTCATGATATTGACAACCATACGGCTAATTTGGCTGCCAGCTTTGTCTTTTACCTGACCCAAGTCTGGGCGCAAGCACATGATTGATGGACATTTAAAAACTTCATTACAAACATCAAAAGAGGATGAACTCTATGTTCGTCCTCTTTTATTTTTTGTTTAATGCCAGAGATAGGCCTTGGCGTAAGTTTTCTAATTCCTTTAGCTGGTGACGATCTCGATAAGGATTGAGCTGTCTTTTAGCCGTTTCATAGTAGGAATCAAAGTCCTGAGCCAGTAAGCCTTCAAAGGCAGACTCCTCTATGCTTCCAGTCAGCAGGCGATACTTAATCACAGCCATCAGATAGTAGATTAGCCCCTTGTCCCGCGGATTGCCATAGCGACTAATGAGGCTATCCTTTTTCCGCAGCAGGTCAAGGACCGGCTGGAAATCTCCCTTCTCACAGCCAATCAAGGCCAAATACACTTCCAACTGGGTCTCTTTCCAAGGGAAACTGAGGGACTTCAGAGCTGTTTTAGCCTTGAAGAAAATCCGCTCCGCCTGCTCATAATCTCCCAGTTGATAATAGGTCATACCCAAGCCGATGTAAAAAGCAAAAATCGAAGGCTCCGCTGTTTTATTTTCCGTCAGCTCAATGGCCTCCTTCTGATGAGCCAGAGCTGTCGTGAAATTCCCGCGAATCTGCTCAATCTCCGCCAGATAGTCTAGAGCCGCCGCAATCTGAATTGAATACTTGGAACGCAGCGAAGACGTCAGGCTGAAACAATCAATAGACTGGTAGAGATGGTGAAGCGACTGCTCCTCATCTCCAATCATGAGATGATAGAGCCCCTTGAGTCGGAGATTGATAGCAATGGCCTCGTGATTGTTGGCCTGGACCGAAGCATCTAGAGCCAACTCCGTATAGTAACGCATCTCAGAGATATTCTCCGTCTGGATGCAGTAATAAATCATCTGCCGATAGCCTTCTAGGAGAAAATCCATCTGCTGCAGCTCCTTGGCTGAAATAATCACCTGCTGGATATTGTCCATTCCCTGCTGGTAATTCCCCGTCCGGATAGCATAGCGCCCTTCTAGATAGAGAAAGCGGAGAACCAATAGCTGAAAATCCTTGTGATTCTGATGTTTTCTCTCTAAGCCCTCTATCTCCCGACGGATACGGTCAAACTGGTCTAAAACTGCGGACTGATTGCTATCATCCGTCTTTTCGATAAAACCAAACTCCCGTGAATAAATCGGAAAGAGCTCGTGATGAAACTTCAGAGTAGCTTCGAGATAATGCAGCTCGTACTCCAGAGACTTGATGGGCTGCTTGGACATCTTGTAGTGATAGGCGATTTCATTGAGCAACTGAGCATGATAGAGAGAGTCTCCCAGCTGGTCTTCCATGCCTTGGGCAATCTGATGATGCAGCATTCGCTTCTTGGCAAGCGACAAGCGCTCATAGGCGTAGATTCTCAAAAGCTCCTGACTGAACCGCACTACCAAGTCCTCGCCCTGCTCCTCTTCCATCAATAGCTGCTTCCGTCCAAACTCCTCAGTGGTTTCGACCACTTCTTCCATCGGCAGGCCTAATAACCTAGCTAAGAGCGAAACCGACGCAGGAGCCCTAAAACAAGCCAGATAGTCCACCAACTCCTCTTCTTGACTGCTCAGGTAATCCAGCTTCAAGGACAGCTTAGCCTTGATGGCCGGAGTCAGCGGATGAAACTTCTCTCCTCGTAGGAGCTGCTCAGCGTATTCCGACAGGAAGAAAGGGATGCCTTGGCTGACCCGATAAATATCCTCAAGGCGTTCTTCAGATATGGCTAACTGACCTGTCTGGGCTTGCAAGTAAGCTGCACTATCCTTAAAATTCAGCGGCTGCAGCTCGATAAATCCCAGCTTATTGCGTACCAGCAGGTGATTGAAAAAATGTTCCAAATAAGAAGGGGTGCTCAGATGCTTGGTCAGCACAAAGGCCACAGGATAGCCGGTCAAATGATTCATAACCTGCTCTAGGACAGCAACGCTGTACTTATCCATCCAGTGACAGTCCTCAATCAAGATTATCAAAGCTTTTTTCTTAGAAATCTTCTGCAGAATATCCACGACAAACTGAGCCAGCTTGTCCGCATCCAACTGAAGACCAGAAGTGCCGCCTGTCAAAATGGGAAAATAACTCTCCAAAATGACCTGCCACTGACTGATAGAGAGAATCTGGTGCTGAATAACCAAGTCCCCCAGGCCGTCCAGCAAACCACGCCAAGGCTGGAGCTCTGACTTCATCTCTTCCTTGAAGCACTCGGCCATAACAATCTGGAAATACTTGGTCTGGTTGGCCAGTACTTGACGAGTCACTGTCCGCTTTCCAATACCAGTACCACCGACTAGAACCAGAGCACGAGCCTCCTGAGTCTCTATCACTTTAGAGAAATAAGATTCCAAGCGTTTGATTTCATCGACCCGTCCGAAAAAGTGGTCCGTATTACGCAGAAACTGCTTAGTCTTGCGCTCGCTACGGTCCTTGGCAAGCACTTCATGATATAGTTGCTGGATAGGTTCCGTAGGACTAATACCCAGTTCCTTATCCAAAATATTGACCAATTTGTAGTAGGTCTCTATCACCTTGCCAGGCCGGTCATTATCCTGATAGAGCTTCATGAGCAGATGATAGTTCTTCTCGTCAAACTCATCAATGCTGATCAAGCGGCGCAAATTCCGCTCAGCCTCTTTCAAATCCAGCTGGTCTTTTTCTGTTTCCATCTGTTGGTAGCAGGCCTGGATATAAAGCTGCTCATATCGCGTCCGCATCTTAGACACCCAGTAATCAAAAGCCTCGCTATCCTTGAGATAGAAGCCCTGCAGAAAATCACCCTGATAGAGAGACAGATGCTCCGCAGGATGATCCGTAAAAAGTTCTACATCACTTTCAATCGCACACTCGGGATTAAGCGACAGAACAGTTCGGTTGGGAGCGACAATCCATTCCCCACCTAGTAGCTTGTTAGCTTGATAAATTGTATTGCGCAGATTCTTTTTGGCGGTCTGATTGTCCTTGTTTTCCCAGAGGATTCCTGCAATCTCCTCTCGATTGACTGCTCCATTGATGTGGAGATAGTAAAGCAGAGCATTGATTTTGGCAAAAGGAAAAAAGACTTCCTCTTGATTGAGAAAGACACTCGGACTTCCCAGCAATTTCAACCTCAACAGATCTTTCGTCATGCAAACGCCTCCAAGAAACCTTATAGAACTAATATAAACAAAAAGAGACAGTTTGGCAAGTAAAGTATTATACCAGCCCTTAATTTCCAGTTTTTAAATTGGTTTTATTTAGGATTTTTTTGTTATACTAGGATGAAAATAAAATTTTAGAAAGTTACTTATGAAGAAAAATATTGTTCTTTTCATTTTTCTCCTTCTGAGCGCGATTGGCTTAGAATACGAGACACAAGCCTATACTACTGGCAGTATGTCAGGTACTTCCTATGGGATTGTCGGACTGTCAGCCCTTCTGGCCTTGCTCTATATCATCCCTGCCCTGCTCTTGATTCGCCAACTGGGCAAAAAATGGCAGACGCCTGCACTTAGCCTTGGGGTAGCTCTGCTAGGTGGTCTTTTCATTTCTGGCTGGACCTCTGGCTTGGCCAACACCTATATCCACGAGTGGGTCAGCACGAGCTTCCCAAACACCTTGCTCAGTGACCTAGAAAATGCCATCGCAGCTCCGCTGGTTGAAGAACCCCTTAAGCTGTTGGCAGTTGCCTTCGCTGTCTATCTAGTCCCAGTCAAAAAGCTCAAATCTTTCTTGATGCTGGGTATAACGGCCGGCATGGGCTTTCAGATTAGCGAAGATTTCTCTTATATCCTCTCTGACCTGCCCGAAGGCTTCTCCTTCACCATCTCTGGGATTCTAGGACGTATCACTGGCGGCATTGCCTCTCACTGGCTCTACACCGCCCTAACCACTCTCGGTCTGGCTCTCATGCTACGCTATGCCAAAACTCAGAAAAATTATTTCCGAGTGGGGCTCTTCTACTTCCTAGCAGCCTTCGTTCTCCACTTCTTCTGGAATTCACCGCTGACTGCTATCGAAACGGACATCCCAATCATCGTACCTGCCATGACTGCTCTGGCTGTCTTTATCTTTTACCAAGCCTACCGAACAGCCCATAAAATCGACCAAGAAGAATTGGAAGTGGAATAATATCAAAAAAACGACCGTTATGGTCGTTTTTTCGTTGCAGGAAAATATTTTCCCAATATTTATATTTGAATCATAGTAATAGATTGCCAACATTTGAATTTTCTAGTTTTTATAAGTATATACATAAATCACCTTTCATACTCTATAATTCATCCCACAACTTCACCTCAACCCCTCTTCCCATCGCATTTCTACCACATTCTACCTCTGCTCTTTCCTTAAAAAAATGTTAACATTTTCTTAAAACTAACTTATATTAGGAATTTTTAAGCCACAGTCTGTATACTTTCTACAAATCATCTAAGAAAGAGGTATGGATATGGATTATCTAGTGATTCCGGCCTATGAGCCTGATTATAATCTTATTAAGCTGATAAAAAAAATTCACCATAAGAGTGATTTTCATATCATTGTTATCGATGACGGCAGCTCTTCCAAATGCCAGATAGTCTTTGAGCAGGCAGAGCAGTACGCGATCGTGCTCCGTCATCAGGTCAATCAAGGCAAGGGGCAAGCACTGAAGACTGCTTTTACCTTTATCCAAGCACTGAAGATCTATGGAACGGTGGTAACAGCAGATGCGGATGGCCAGCACAAGGTCTGGGATGTTTTCCGCGTAGCGGCCAAATCTTCTGAAAATCCCAATCAGCTGATTCTGGGAGCACGCGCCTTTACTGGCAAGGTGCCTCTGCGCAGCCGCTTCGGCAACAGTCTGACTCGGGCTCTCTTCAGGCTTCAGACTGGCGTGGGTGTCTCCGATACTCAGACAGGCTTACGAGCCTTTACGACCAACATGATTCCATTTATGCTAAAGGTAGAGGGCCAGCGCTATGAGTATGAAATGAACATGCTCTTAGAAGCCAGCAAGGAATATCCCATTTTGGAAGTGCCTATTGAGACGGTCTATATCAATGACAATCAAGGCTCCCACTTCCGGCCGATTCGGGATGGACTCATGATTTATAAAAATATTTTCAAATTTGCCCTGACTTCTCTCAGCAGCTTTATCGTAGACTACATCGTCTATGCACTGGCTCTCTTGTTTTTAGCTGCTGTGCCGACCAGCCTGAGAATTCTTTTAGCTAACGGGATTGCTCGAGTGACCAGCTCAATATTTAACTATTCGACCAATAAAAAGCTGGTCTTTAAGAACGACGACAGTATACTCAAGACAGGAACTGGCTATTTCAGCTTAGCTGTGGTGCTCTTTATCCTGGACACACTGCTGATTCGCCTCTTCTATGCTGTCTTTGGTCTTAATCTTCTGATTGTCAAAATCATCGTCGGCATCTTGCTCTTCATCGTCTCCTGGATGGTCCAAAAGAGATTTATTTTTAAGGAAAGGACACACACCGCATCATGAAATTTTTAAAGAAACGCTATGCCTACGCCTCCATTTTCGGGCTGCTTCTGACAGCTTCCTTCAGCTACTCCATGCTGAAAACCTTCGTCATCGCAGAGACCATTTCGACGGTTTCAAGCACAAGTTCGTCGTCCAATGCCGAGGCTGCCAGCAAGGCTGCTGAGACAGCGACAGTGACGGATACCAGCTATTCAGACGACAACATCTCGGTCACATTGACTGAAAAGACCGTCAGCAACACCCAAGTCTACATCGCTGATGTGACCGTCAGCTCATCGGAATACCTGAAAACCGCCTTTGCCCAAAATACCTACGGAAACAATGTCACAGCCAAAACTTCGGAAACAGCTGCCAGCAACAATGCTATCCTAGCGGTCAACGGCGACTACTATGGGGCCAATACGACTGGCTATGTCATCCGCAATGGCGTCGTCTACCGCGATACCGTCCGAGAAGACTCCAGCAATGGTGATTTGGCTATTTACAAAGACGGCTCCCTCAAGATTATCTATGAAGATCAAGTCTCTGCCGATCAACTGGTTAAAGACGGCGTGGTCAATCTCTTGACCTTCGGCCCATCTCTCGTAGAAAATGGTGAAATTGTCGTTGATACCAACTCCGAAGTCGGCCAGTCCATGTCTTCCAATCCTCGGACAGCTATCGGTATCATTGATGAAAACCACTATATCATCATTGTTTCAGACGGACGCACCACAGAAAGCGAGGGGCTTTCCCTCTACCAGATGGCAGAAATCATGAAATCTTATGGTGTCAAGACCGCCTATAACCTCGATGGCGGCGGCTCCTCTACACTTTACTTTAACGGTCAGGTCATTAACAAACCTACAACCAACGGAAATACTATCTCAGAAAGGTCGGTGAGTGATATTGTCTACATCGGTTACTAATCCCAGCAAAAAACGTTTTAGAAAAACAGCCCTTATCTACGCACTATTAACTATTTTCTTCTTTGCTTTCAGCAGAATCTATGAATCCTTCAGCTTCGGCGAAACATCTAGTCACATGCACTATCTATTTGCTATTCCTCTAGCGGGCTGCATCCTCCTCCTGCTCTTTATGAAGGTCATCCCTAATCTCTCTCGGCTCAGCCTCAACCTCTGGAACTCAGCTGTAGCCATCATGACAGCCGGTATGCTCTTCCGTGGCATCGTCAATCTATCTGGTCGCTCCACGACACTGGATATGCCCTACTGGTATGTGGGATCATCCTTTGCAGCTCTGACACTACTCTCCATGGTCTTTACCCGAAGTGAGTGGAAGGCAGAAGAGCAAGCTCAACCAATACCCAGCAAAAAAGAAGACGCAAAACTAAGTCGTCGTGAAACCTACAGTCAAGTATAAACCAAAAACCTCAGAAAAATCTGAGGTTTTTATTCTAGTGATAATCTTTCTAATTCTTCATTACTATGAGCAGTTTAAAAAATTTGCTTTTTCATTCACACTCATACACACTACCCGTCAGCGGGTCAATGACTTCTACCAGCTTAAAATATCCCTGCTCATAATGGTAATGACAAATGGCGCAGTTGCCAAAGCGCACCTTGGGATCCAGAGCTTGAGCTGCAATCTTGAGATAGAAGGCCCACATGGCACCACCATGGCTGACGGCCAAGACTGGCTCTGCATCCGCCTGCTCCATTACCTCAGTCAGAGTAACTAGCACGCGCTCACCGACCTGGTACACACCTTCTCCGCCATAGGGGACGAAGAGGTCTTCGCTTTCCCCTTCAAAGGTCCCGAAGTTCCACTCCTTGAGTCCCTTGATACGCTTATAGGGAATCTTACCGTCTGTTACCAATTCCAAGGTATCACAGGCCCGCTCTTGAGTAGAGCTATAAGCATCGTCAAAAATAATTCCAGCATCCTTAAAATATTTCCCCGCCACCTTGGCCTGATAGATGCCAAAATCAGTCAGAGGAGCATCACACCAGCCTTGTACCTTATGGCGTAGGTTGAAAAGCGTCTGCCCATGCCGCATCAGATAAAGAGTTTTTGCCATCATTCATATCTCCTTTAGATGAGTTCTAACTTTTCAAAGGCCTTGTAGAGACCGTCTTGGCTGACCGAGTCTGTCACCAGATCGGCCATGGCCTTGATTTCCGCTCCGCCATTTCCCATAGCGACCCCGACCTGACAATAGTCCAGCATAGGAATATCAACCTTGGCATCACCGAAAGCCAGAGTATACGCCCTGTCAGCATGCAGATGCTTCAAGAAAACCTCAATAGCATGCGCTTTGGTAATGCCTTTGACTCCCAAATCACCAAATAGGGCATGCTCGCCCTTGCCACCCCAAGTACCTGCTTTGAGCTCAGGAAAAGCCCGTTTGGAGTCCAGATGGTCTTGGTAACTCTTTAGGATAAAGCTGACTTTGTTCAGGTCGTCCCGATAGAGCTTCCCACCATAAACCAGGCCGTGAAGAGCTTCTTCTGCCTCCATATTTACTACTTTTTCTGGATTAACACCTTTTCCAAGGACGTAGGTCCGAAGCGCCGGCCGCGCTGCTTCGCGGAAGCCTTTGCTTGCAAAGAGACCGTTATTACTCTCTAGGTAAAACTCTAGCCCCCGCTCTTGAAGCCAGTCGACTAGCCTTTTAGCGACATCTCGCGGAATCAGTTGGTGCAGAATAACCTCCCCCTCATGCTCCACATAGGAGCCGTTGCCACCAATCATCCCATCAAAGCCGATATCCCAAATTTCCGGCGGCATCTCAGCCTTGCTGCGGCCGGTACAGACATAGACCAGATGGCCCTTTTCTCGTGCCTTGCGAATGGCGACAACAGCAGACTCCGGTATATGATTATCATAGTCGATGATGGTACCGTCCACATCCAGAAAGATGATTTTTCTCGTCATAAAACTTCCTCTTCCTCATGTTCTTCCTCGCATTTGCTGAATGCTTTCTTCATTTTTTACAAATTCTCTCACTTTTAGCCAATATTATTTTACGAACTCTCTATCCTATTATATACCTTTTCGAAAGCCTTTTCCTATAGAATTATCAGAGATAATGGTACTATCCTTTTTTCTCAGAGAAAAAAAGCAAGAAGGATAGCTTTTAATCAGCTTGTTCCTTCTGCTCTTTTTATTCCTCATCTTATCTACTCATCCTCTGCTTCAAACAGCCAGAGTTTGGAATCAAAGTCATAGCTCGGCTTTTGCTCAGAATCCTCTAAAAGCTGACCGCTGGAAGCGTCCGTGGTGACCAGTCCAACTCGCATAAGCTCAGCCCCCGTATAGGCACACACCTCTAGCCGATAGACCTTATCCGCAGCCAGTCCTTTCAGTTGCAAGCGCTGATGAGAACGATTGACTTGATTGAGGACCTTGAAAGCGCCTAAAAGTGCAGTGTTCTGATCCTGACTGACAACCATCCAAGCTGTCTGCCCATCTCCCTTAAATGGCGACTGCAGTCGATAAAAAGTTCCATTATGAATCAGCTCTCGATGGCGCTTGTAAAAAGCTATCTGTTCCCTGACCTCAGCCAATTCTTCTGGACATAGCTGATTAAGGTCCAGCTCATAACCAAAGGAACCGAAAAAGGCGACATTCCCCCGCGTCTTCAACGGAGTCAGACGATTGGTCTGGTGATTGGGCACGATGGAGACATGGGCTCCCATAGACGAAAGCGGATAGAGAAGACTGGTCCCATACTGGATCTTCAAGCGTTCAATCGCATCCGAGTCATCGCTGGTCCAAGCTTGAGGAGCATAGTAGAGCATACCTGGATCAAAGCGGCCTCCACCTGAAGAGCAGGACTCAAATAACAATCTCGGATAGCGACTAATCAAACGCTCATACAAGTCATAAACACCCAAGACATAGCGGTGAAAAATCTCTCCTTGCTGATCCGCTGGCCAGGCAGCTGAGAAGACATCCGTCAGAGGGCGATTCATATCCCATTTGATATAATCCAGCTGCGCTTCCTCGATAACCGCTGACAGACGTTCAAAAATCTCATCCACTACTTCCGGCCGAGAATAGTCCAAAACAAACTGGTTCCGACCATGGTGGGGCTGTCTATCTGGCACTGCCAACAGCCAGTCAGGATGAGTTCGGTAGAGTTGGCTGTCCTTATTGACCATTTCCGGCTCAAACCAAAGACCAAACTGCATGCCCAAACCGTGAATCCGCTCTGCTAGCGAGCCCAGCCCCTGCGGCAGCCTTTCTGGATTGACAAACCAATCCCCCAGCCCAGCACGATCGTTAGTCCGCTGGCCAAACCAGCCATCATCTAACACAAAGAGCTCCACCCCTACTTCCTGAGCCTTTTCAGCAAGCTCCAGCAGCTGATCCTCACTAAAGTCAAAATAGGTAGCTTCCCAGTTATTGATGAGCACAGGACGCACTCGCTCGCGCCAGTAGCCTCTAGCTAGTCGTCGACGAAATAGCTGATGAAAGGCTTGACTCATGCCGTTGAGGCCCTGCTCAGAGTAAACCAACAGAGCTTCTGGACTGGTAAAGGAATGGCCCACAGCCAGCTTCCACTCAAAATCGAAAGGATTAATTCCTAGCTGCAACCGGGTCACATCATAGGTATCCACCTCAGCCTGAATGAGAAAATTGCCCGAGTACACCAAGGCCGCTCCTAGCACTGGACCTGATAACTCAGTCGTTTCCGGTCGCTTAAGAGCCACAAAAGGATTGTGGTGGGGACTGGAAATGCCGCGGATTGACTCAATAGACTGAATCCCCTGCTGAAGCGGGCGCTCCTTGATATAGCGTTCCCGAGCCCATGCTCCTGATAGCTGCAGCCAGTCATAGTCAGCATCTGGCAGATCCAGCGACAGACTAGCTAGGGATTCCAAGTAGCAAGTTTCCCTGCCTTGATTGATCACTTTGCTGGAACGAGCTATAACCGGCCAATCAGCAAAAATCGTATAAAACAGCTGAACTTCCACTTCTGTCAACGCATCTCGCAGAGTTAGAATAAGAGTCTTAGCCTCCGTTTGAGCCTCTGTATAAGTAGCGGGCAGGCCCTCTAAAGCCGGCTTACCATCTACTATCTGATGACTGACATAGACAAAATCAGTAATACGCGAGCCATTTTCCTGCCGCAGACAGATAGCGGGATGACGAAAATCTGTCGTGCCGTATTCTGGAAATTCCTGCCGTACATGCTCCAAAGAATAGCGTAAATCCCCTTCTTTCCGATAGGTCGTCATGGGCCGATGCTGCAACTCCACCAGATAAGAATAATCCCGCTCCGGTACCCCCGCGCCATAGTAAAGCTGCAAGAGTTTACCATCCTCCGCAACCCGAAAGATATAAGAAGCATCACCATTAGTCAGATGAAATTGCCTGCCCTCTTCGTTAAACAAAATACTCGCCTTATTCATGGTCTTCTCCTTTCACAGTCTGCAATCAAGCTTCCACTTTCATTATAAAAAAGGCTGCCCTTTTTGGTAAGCCTTTCTTTCTAGTATTATTTGTCCAAATGTGACTTTTTACAGCTCCTGCCCCAGATGAGAGCTAGCCTTGCGAAAATTCAAGGGCGACTGGCCACGCGCCTTCTTGAAGGCTTTTGAAAAGCTCTGTGTTCCGGCAAAGCCTGTCTTACTGGCAATCTCTTCCACCGAAAGCTGGCTGCTCGTCAGCAGATCAGCTGCCATATTGAGCCGCAAATCATTACTGTACTCCTTGATCCCCTTTCCTACTTCATCCTTGAAAAGCCGAGATAGGTAGGAAGGGTGCAGAGCCAATTTCTGCGCCAAGTCCTGTACAGATAAACTTTCTGGCAGATGACTGCTCAGCAGTTCCAAGACCTGCTGGACATAGGGATTGACCCGACGGCTTTCCGTGATTAAAGATGTCTGCTTAAGACGCTGGGACAAGAGCTCTAAGAAGCGATAAACTTGCCTTTGCAGAGCCAGTTCAGCTGTTATTCCGCTGCCCTCATAAGCCAGACTTTCAAAGACCAAGGCCTTAAATTCCTGCAAAGAAGTCAGCTCAAAAGACCATTGGCTCGACTGTAAGCCCAGAGCCTGCAGATAAGGAGGCAAGAGACGCCCGCCCAGTCCCATCCAGACATAAGACCATGGCTCTTCTCCATCAGCCTGATAAAAGACCGACTGACCTGGCGGCACCACAAAGCCCTGCCCTTCCTGCAAATCATAGCGCTGATTGCCCACGGAGTAAGTCCCCCGTCCCTCCAGTACGATATGAATGACATAAACATCCCGGACAGCCGGCCCAAAGCTATGATGGGCTTCCGTTTTCGAATAACCGCAGAAGGCAAAAAAACAATCTTCTTGGCCAAACTGCATAGACTTAACCAAGGTCAGCGAATGCTCCATCAGCTCCTCCTTAGATTTGGATAAGTTTTTTATCCTTATTATAAAACAAAAACCACTAAACAGCAAATGAATCTGATTAGTGGTTTCTTCATTCATCTTAAAAAGATTGGACGGATGGATTATGATTAAAGAGGGCATGGGTAGCCTTATAGATATGGTAGGCTGTTGCAGCATTATTCATAGTATAAAGGTGTATGCCCGCTACATCTTGGGTCACCAAGTCAACGATTTGATCCACAGCATAAGCCAGACCTGCTGCTCTCAGAGACTCTGGGTCATGTTCGTACTTATCCAGAATAGCCCGGAATTTTCTCGGCAGCTTAATATTCTCACATGTCTTGAGCAAGCGCAGAGCCTGATTGCGGTTGAGAATTGGCATAATCCCAGCATGGATAGGCACTTCAATACCTGCTAAAATGCACTTGTCCTGAAAATCATAAAAGCGCTCATTGTCAAAGAAAAGCTGGGTCACCAGACTAGAACAGCCAGCATCCACCTTTTTCTTCAGATTTTGAATATCCGAAATCTGATTTGGCGAATCTGGATGGCCTTCTGGATAGCAAGCTCCGATGATGTCAAAATGCGGTGCTTCTGTCTTGATGTATTCGATCAAGTCAGTCGCATAGGTAAAATCATCCTTAGGTGCTACATCTGGAAAAATATCCCCTCGCAAAGCTAAAATCTGATGGACACCAACCCGATCTAGAGACTGCAAAATATTGGACACCATGTCCTTGGTCAGATAAACCGCGGGTAGGTGAGCAATCGTCGGAATCTTGAGGTCGTTGGCGATGAACTCCGTCAAACGAACCGTCGTCTCCTCAATGTCAAACTTATTATTGCTGGCTGTCACACTGATAAAGTGAGGAGCCAGATCTTGCATCTCTCTCAACGCCTGAAAAATCTTATCATTGCCTACTGCCGGATTGGGAGGAAATACTTCAAATGAGAGACTGGGTGTGTGACGACGAACCATATAACAAAAAGTTCCTTTCAATGATGGTAGTGATAGCCGAGGACAATCCTAGAAGAACAGCTTCTGCAGGATTGTCAGCTCTGCTTCATTTTTTGGGGGTATCCTCCATCAAGTTCAACTTTTGAGGTTCCAGGAGGATTATTTCAAATGTTGTCTAGCTGCTTTGGCTGCTTCTACTAAGCGCACCAAGCTAGCCTTGGTTTCTGGGATACCACGAGTTTTAAGACCACAGTCAGGGTTGATCCAGACCTTGCCGCTTGGCACCTTAGCCAAGATAGCCTCAATCGTATGGTCGATTTCCCCTTCATTTGGCACGCGTGGTGAGTGGATATCGTAAACTCCAGGCCCCACTTCTGTCTGGAAGTTCTTAGCCTTGAGCTCATCCAGGATTTCCAAGTTAGAACGGCTGGCTTCAAAGGAAATCACGTCCGCATCCATGTTGTCGATAGCTGGGATGATATCTGTAAATTCTGAGTAACACATATGAGTGTGGATTTGCGTATCTGGCGCTACTGTTGAGTGTACCAAGCGGAAGGCTGGAATTGCCCAGTCAAGGTAGTCTTCGTACCAGTCGCTGCGACGGAGTGGCAATTTCTCACGAAGAGCAGCCTCGTCGATTTGGATAATCTTCACGCCTGCAGCTTCAAGGTCAAGTACTTCATCTTTGATTGCAAGAGCGATTTGAAGGGTAGAATCCTTGATAGAGATGTCTTCACGTGGGAAAGACCAGTTGAGGATGGTTACAGGTCCAGTCAACATACCCTTAACAGGTTTGTCTGTACGGCTTTGTGCGTAGCTAGACCATTTAACAGTGATTGGGTTGAGACGAGTCACATCACCCCAGATGATTGGTGGTTTTACCCCACGCATACCGTATGATTGTACCCAACCATTCTTAGAGAAGAGGTAGCCTGACAAGTTTTGACCGAAGTACTCAACCATGTCATTACGCTCGAACTCACCGTGCACCAGCACATCAAATCCAACTTCTTCTTGCCACTTGATCCATTCATCGATCTGCTCAGCCAAGAACTTGTCATAGTCTTCTGCTGACAGCTCACCCTTACGGAAAGCCAAACGTTTGGCACGGACTTCCTTGGTTTGAGGGAAGGAACCAATTGTCGTAGTTGGCAATGGTGGCAGATTGAGCGTCTTGTTCTGGATTTCCTCACGCTCTGCAAAGGCTGGCAAACGAGTGTAGTCAGCGTCTGTCAAACCAGCGATGCGAGCACGAAGTTCCGCATTTTCACCCACACGTTCAGTCGCAAAGAGTTCTTTGTTAGCAGCAAGTGCTTCTGCACCGCCACCATTGCGGATAGCATCCAAGTCACGAATTTCATCCAATTTTTCCACCGCAAAGGCAAAGTGGTTCAAGATTGCTGGTTCAAATTCTTCATTAGCTGTTGTAACTGGCACATGGAGCAGTGAACATGAGCTTGTCAAGACGATGTTTTCAGCTGGGATTTGCTCAAGCACTGCCAAGCTCTTTTCATAGTTGTTGCGCCAAATGTTCTTACCATTGACAATCCCTGCATAAAGAGTCTTATCAGCTGGGAAGCCACCTTTGACAAGTTCAAGTGTTTTCTTGCCTTCGACAAAGTCCAAACCAATCGCATCTACTGGCAACTCTACAAGATCTGCATAGATGTCACGAACATCACCAAAGTAGGTTTGAACCAAGACTTCCAAACCTTTCTTGTCTTCCAAAAGTTTCTTATAAAGGTCCAAGAAGAGAGCTTTTTCTTCTGCTGACAGGTCTTTGACCAAGCTTGGCTCATCCAGCTGGATACGCTCTGCGCCCAGCTCTGCTAATGTTGCAAAAACTTCTTGATAAGCTGCAGCCAGTGCATCGACAAAGTCAGCTGGCGCTAAACCGTCTTCAAAGTCAGATACTTGCAGGAGAGTGAATGGTCCGACCACAACTGGACGGGTTACCAAGCCCAACTCTTTCGCTTCTGCAAATTCATCAAAAATCTTATGCCCAGCCAATTTGACTTGGGTTTCTTTTTCAAATTTAGGAACGATATAGTGGTAGTTGGTATTGAACCATTTCTTCATCGGAAGGGCACGGACATCCCCTTTTTCGCCCTGATAGCCACGAGCCAAGGCAAAATACCGCTCCAAGTCAGTCAACTCCAAGCCTTGCACAGATGACGGCACCACGTTAAAGAGAAAGGCCGCATCCAGCACATTGTCATAATGAGAAAAGTCATTAGACGGAAGCTCTGAAATTCCTTTTTCCTTAACAATATTCCAGTGCTTAGCGCGCAGCTCCTTAGCTGCAGCCAGAAGCTCATCTGCTGAGATTTCATGTCTAAAGTATTTTTCAGTTGTAAATTTCAATTCGCGGAATTCGCCCAAACGTGGGAAACCAATGATAGTCGTTGACATAAACGTCCTCCAAAATTTTTCTTGATTTTATCTTATCAGAAAATCCCCCCTCTGTATAATTGGAATTTCCCAGAGTTTGTTATAGCTTAAAACTATAACTGATTTCATCAACCAAGCCAAAATCCCCATTTTAGCTGCACTATTGACTAAGATTATTGTTTGATATAGGTAGAAGTTATGACATTGGAAAAAGAAAAACCAGCGATTTTTATTCTCGCTGGTCTTTTATGATTTGCTTACTTAATTTTTCTGTAGCGCTGGATGCTGCTCCAACCATGCTTTTGCTTCTTGACTATTATGAATCTGAGTATCAGATACAGATGAATCATCATTGTAGCCATAAACTGGCAAGACATCTTCTCCCTTGGTCGCAAACCAATAAAGAAGAGTATCAAACCACTCATCTGGTGTAACCTTATCCGTCCTAACATAAAGCACCCAATCTTCTTTAATCAGTTTAGACTCTATATCTGGATAAAGGCTGTAAAGATTGATGTTCACATCTTGAACCCTCCCGTCAAGTGTGAATTTTGCTATTTGATTCGAAGGATTCATATAGCCCTTAGGATCTATAACTTCCGAAAAATTTGTTGCTTTTGCCGTATTATAGATATCAGAATCCATGGTAAACTTTGTATTTTCTGATGCATCTTCTATTTGTTCTGTCTCCAAATTTAAGTACACATCTTTTAAAGTTGGTCGTTCTTCTGAAAGGTTCTCTATAGTCAATCTAAAGTAATGGTCCCCATCAAGATAATAACATCCAATTAGTTCAAGCGGAACACTTTTCTTATTGTAACTTCGAACAGCTTGATAGAGATCAATCTTTCGTTCTGGCAAACCTTCTTCCTCTAAATTATAAAGAATAAGGTTCCAATACTCTCCTTTTTTCTGAAGATGCTCCTTCGAAAATGTTTGTTCTTTCTCTGGAAGAATCGCCCATCTTTTTTCTGAATCTATGGCGTACTTTTTCCCAACAATCAAAGAACTTGGTGCTAGGACATATTGCTTTTTATCTCCAAATATTTGAATATCTGAACGTTTTACTTTTGAGTTCGAGTTACTCTTATATGCTATTTTCTGAGATTCATTCTCCGTTGATTTTCTATAAATAGTGAAATAAAAACTAACAAGCAAAATAGCTAATAGCAGCGAGCTGAGAAGGATTATTTTTTTCTTCATCTACTTCCGCTCCCCTCGGCTTTTTTCCCCTCCTTCTCCTCAACAAACTCTCTAACCAAGCGGTAGATAACTGCGAAGATAGGAGTGAAGAAGATCATGCCAACCAAGCCAAAGAGGTTACCCCCAATCAGTGCGGCTGCTAGGGTAAAGAGAGTTGGAAGACCGACGGACTGGCCGACTACACGCGGATAGATGACGTTGCCCTCAATCAACTGCACTCCCTGAAAGACTGCGATTGAAAGAAGGGCTTTCCAAGGGCTATCGGTAAAGATAAAGATAGCTCCCAGAGCACAAGCTGAGAAAGGCCCGATGTAGGGAATGAAAGAGAGCACTCCAGCCAAAACTCCTGTCAAGGCTGCATAAGGCAGGCCTGTCAGAGAATAGGCGATAAAGACTAAAATCCCAACAATGACGGCCTCAATCATCTGCCCCATCAGAAACTTATCATAAGTCTCAACAATGACAGAACCGACATAGGAGAGGCGTTTGACAGCCTTCTCAGGAAGCATAACCTGCAGGAGACGGCTAGTGATTGTCTGCAAATGCTCCTTGCTGCTCAAGAAGGCAAACATGAGGAAGATAGACATGATGACAGAGAAGAAATTGCCAAAGATGGCAGAGATATTGCCTGTCAGACTGCCCAGAAGAGAGATGGCTCGGTTGACAATGTCACTGTTTTGCAGCTGCTTGGTCAAATCTTTCAGCTGGCTAGAGGAAAGCAAGCCAGACTGCTGCAGCCACTTGGCTACCTGAGGCGCTACCTTGCCGATTGTTGCGCTCAGCTGATTGACCGCTGTGGTCAAAGTCGGCACGACGATGGAGACAATCCCCGTCATAATGAGAGCTAAAATCAGCACCTCCAAGACTAAGGCCAAACCACGCTGCAACTTCTGAGGGACTCGGCATTTATCCAAGAAGTCTTCCAGTTTTTTCATCGGAACATTAAAGATAAAGGCAAGGACACCACCCAATATAATGGGTGAAAAAACCGAAGTCAGGCTCTGCAGACCAGACCAGATGTTCCCGATATATAGAACCAGAGCCAGAGCGAGCGCCGCAAAGACGATTAGTTTATAAGATTCATTTATTTTTTTCATAAGGCTTCCTTTTAAGGTTTTATCATTTCCTTATTTTATCATAATTTTCGAGGGCTTTCGAGCAGGAGAAAGCATGGATTAGTCAGCTTTGTCTTCACTTTTTATTTTTTGAAAATCTTGAAGATAGAGGACCCCAGCTCCTATAGACAAAAGGCCTGCAAAGATAGCTAGAAAAGGAATAAATCCCATGATAGATGCAAAAAGCAGCATCTGATGATTCATCTTATTGACCCTAGAGTCCCCACTATAATGAGACATACCAGCTAAGGAAAGTATCAACAAGAAAACATTAATTAGCAGAATCAGAAGTGCCCATATGTAATTTTCAATGAAGCTACCAATCAAATCAACAAACTCAAAACTCGATCTTTGTAAAGAAAAATACATGATAAGAATTCCCGCTATAATACTCGCAACCCCATTTACCAATAACAATTTATTTGATTTCATAGCAATCTCATTCTTTCTTTTTTAAACATAGTATACCTAGCCACTTTCTAATCTGTCAACCATTATAAAAGAATGATTGTCACATCCGATAAATCCGTTTTCATTCAAATTATCTTATGATAAAATAACTTTATGCACAAGAAAACGATTATTGATTTTAAGCAGTTGGGCCAACGCCTGATTTTTACGAATCCCATCAAGGAGCTAAAGACTCGCCGTCTTGACCAAGTGGAGGAACTTTTGACAGAGATTGAGGGTTGGCAGGAGAAAGGATACTACGCTGTCGGCTATGTCAGCTATGAAGCAGCGCCAGCCTTCGAGGAAAAATTCCAAGTTCATTCGGCTCCGCTCCAGAAAGAATACCTCCTCTACTTTACTATCCACGATAAGACCGAGGAGGCTTCCATTCCCTTGACCTATGAGGAAGTGGAAATGCCAGCGGCTTGGCAGGGGCTGACTTCTGAGCAAGAGTACCAGAAGGCTATCGAGACTATTCATCATCATATCCGCCAGGGCGATACCTATCAGGTCAACTACACGGTGCAGCTGTGCGCGGAGCTCAATCCTGAGGATAGCTTGGCTATTTACAACAGGCTGGTCGTTGAGCAAAATGCTGCCTACAATGCCTATGTGGAGCATGACGAGACCGCCATCTTGTCCATCAGCCCTGAGCTCTTTTTCGAGGAGCACCGAGGTCAACTGACCACTCGTCCTATGAAAGGAACTACCAATCGGGGACTGACCTTAGAGCAGGATAGAGAGCAGGCTGCATGGCTGGCCCATGATGCCAAAAATCGAGCAGAAAATATGATGATTGTCGATCTGCTGCGCAATGATATGAACCGCATTTCTCAGACGGGCAGCGAGCGGGTTGAGCGTCTCTGCAGTGTCGAGCAATACTCTACAGTCTGGCAGATGACCTCTACCATTAAAAGCCAGCTAAATGAAGGAATTGGGCTGGCAGAGCTTTTCAAGGCGCTCTTTCCTTGCGGATCCATCACAGGCGCTCCTAAGATTTCGACCATGGCGATCATCAAAGCAACAGAAAAAGCTGCTCGCGGTGTCTACTGCGGTACAGTCGGCATCTGTCTGCCAGACCAGAGACGGATTTTTAACGTCGCCATCCGCACCATTCAACTCGAGGGAAGAAAAGCTATCTACGGCGTTGGCGGCGGAATCACTTGGGACAGCACGTGGAAATCCGAGTACATCGAGACCCAGCAAAAATCTGCCGTCCTCTATCGAAAAAATCCGCGATTCGACCTGATTTCTACCGGAAAAGTAACGAATGGAAAGCTGACCTTGCAAGACCAACACCTGCAAAGACTGACAGAAGCAGCTAGCTACTTCGCCTATCCTTTTGACCAAGACAAACTGAACCAAGAGTTAGAAGAAACCTGCGCTCAGCTGGATAAAGGGCAGGATTACAGGCTGCGTATAGCTCTTAAAAAAGACGGCAGTATTGGGCTAGAAACAGCTCCTCTACCACCGCTGACGGCGACTTTCAGAAAGGCAAAACTAGTTGAGCAGACAGCCAATCTAGCCCAGCCCTTTACCTATTTCAAAACCAGCCATCGGCCACATCTGACCTTGGAGCAGCAAGAGCAGATTTACTACAATGCACAAGGCCAGCTGCTGGAAACCTCTATCGGAAATCTGCTGCTGAAGCTAGACGGCAAGCTCTACACGCCTCCAGCTGAACTGGGCCTGCTCAAGGGCATCTACCGCCAGCAGCTACTGGATGAGGGGCAAGCTACTGAGAAAATTTTGACTCTGGCCGATTTGGATCAGGCTGAGAAAATCTACGCCTGCAACGCAGTCAGGGGACTGTATGAGCTGGAGATTGATAAAGGAGAGCTCTGACATGAAAGTTATCTTTCTGCACGGACTAGGGCAAGATGAGTATTCTTGGAAGAAAGTTCAAGAAGCTCTAGCTGATGTCCCGACGGAGTCGCTGGCTCTTTTTCCAAAGGGAAATGAAAGCTATCAAGAAATTCGACAAGCAACCCTCCAGCACCTTCAAGCTGAAGAACAGCCTTTTATCTTAGTCGGTTTGTCACTCGGTGGCTTGCTGACACTGGACCTAGCTGACCAAGCTCTTACTCATCTGAAGGGTTTGATTTTATCCGGGACTCAATACAATTTAGCAGATAATTTTCTCTACAGACTGCAGATTCTCGTCTTTAAACTGATGCCCAAAAGCGTCTTCACCAAGCAAGGGGCGGATAAAGGCCAGATGCTGCGGATTTTGACCGAACTGCGTAAGGTAAATCTTACTGATAAGGTAAAGAAAATCAAGCGCCCCAGCCTGCTTGTTTGCGGCAGCAAAGACAAGCCCAATCTAAAAGCTGCCTACAAACTTAACAAGCTGCTGAAAAATTCTCAGCTTTGCATTATAGAAAAGGGCGGCCATACTCTGAATAGCCAAGCGCCCGAAGCATTTGCTCAAATAATAGAGAAATTCCTAGATGAGTTCTGACCCTTTTACATGACAAACCAAAAACTTTAGAAATATTTGAGAAATTCTTTAGAAATATTTGAAGGTTTGGCGCTATACTAATTAATAAGAAGAGGAGTTTTCTCTCCTAACATCATGAAAAGGAGACTTGACATGGAAAATGTTTTGGTTTTACAGCAAGTCAGCAAAAAATTCGGCCGGCAGTACGCTCTGACCGATGTGAGTCTGACGATAAAAAAAGGAGATATTTACGGTTTGATTGGCAAGAACGGGGCCGGAAAGACCACTCTGATCAAGGTCATCACCCAGCTCTTGGAAGCAAGCAGTGGCAATGTCTCCCTCTTTGGCTCTCAGAACTATCAAGAATGGACGCAGAGCCTCAAACGGGTCGGATCGGTCATCGAAACACCGGTCGCTCACAACCACTTGACAGCCTATGAAAATCTCAACTACTACTGCAAGCTCCGCCATATTCCCCATGCGGACAAGGTCATCCGTGAAACCTTGGAATACGTGGACTTGACGGATACCGGCAAGAAGAAATTCCGCGACTTCTCACTCGGGATGAAACAACGGCTGGGTCTAGCTATCGCGCTTCTTACCAGACCTGACCTGATGATACTGGACGAACCTATCAATGGCCTGGATCCAGTCGGCATCAAGGAATTCCGACAGCTGGTACAGCGGCTCAACGAAGAGTTAGGCATGACCTTTATCATCTCCAGCCATATCCTGTCTGAACTCTACTTGGTTGGTACCCAATTCGGCATTATCGAGGAAGGACGACTGATTCGCGAGATTTCCAAGGCGGAGTTTGAAGAACAGAGTGAAGACTATATCGTGCTTAAAACGTCACAGTTAGAAGAAGCCAGCCGGCTGATTCACGACCAGCTCATGCATCGCATCAAGGTGGTCAATGCTTCTGACGAGATTCATATCTTCACCCATTCGCATGAGATTAGCAAGATTGTCAAGGAACTTGCGACTGCAGATATACCAGTGCAGGAGATTTACTATGCACGACAAAACCTAGAAAACTTCTTTACAGACTTGGTCAAATGACAAAGGGAGGCTTATCATGATGGATTTCATTCGAGCCGATTTTTACCGGCTCATGCGTTCAAAAGGCTTTTGGATTACTGAGTTTTTCTGTGTGATTTTATCAGCAACCTTCTTCCAGGCAAATATTCATTTTGGAGCAAATATCTCCAGAAATGAGGCTGCTAGTCAATCTCTAGGAAAACTAACCGGCCTTCAAGCTCTGGACTATTTTGCAGGCAAAACAGACAGTCTGCTCTTTTTCACCATCATTGGTATCGGTATGGTCCTTGGAGTGGACCTGTCTCGGAAACTTTATAAAAACTGTCTGAGCTACGGCATCTCTAAGCTCAGCTATTATTTTTCTAAGTTCTTTGTTTGTGTTAGCATCGCAGCCTTTCACTTCCTGCTGATTTTATCTATCTCCTTTGTGACTGCTAGTCTGTCCAACGGAATTGGAAGTGCCCCCAGCTCTTTTTTGCCTCAGCTAGGAGCTGCTCTCTTCGTTCAATTTCTCAGCACGATTACATGGATTGCCATCATTTCTTTTGTGCTCTATGCCAGCCACTCGATTATATCTAGCTTTCTGACCTATTTCCTTGGCGGTACTTTACTGACTATTCCCCTCATCTTTTATCCGGATAATGAATGGCTAATCTGTCTGACCCTGCGATTTAACACAAATATGGCAGCAGATGGCGGAGCTGTTATCAAGGCTATCCTGACAGTGGTAACGGTCACCCTGCTCTTTCTAGGTGGCGGGCTGATGGTTTTCAAAAAGAAAGATTTATAAAAAGCAGGAACAATCTTAATCATTCAGAGGAGATTTCATGTTACATACTATTCAGGCGGAGCTCTACCAGCTTGTCCGCTCCAAACCTTTTTGGCTAATAGAAGGGCTGCTCTTTTTTCTCATTTTCATCAGCTCTCTTGGTGAAAGCAACTTTAATTTTTATATCTCTACGTCTTCTGATCCAGAAGAAATAGTCATCCAAGGTTGGACAGGATTTGAAGCTCTCGGGCAGCTTGCTAAAGATTTCCTGCCCTTTGTCATGATTACTNTCCTTGTGCTCATTATCTTTCTGTTAGGTCGTGACCTGACTAGAAAATTATACAACAATATATTAGCTGGCGGGGTTTCTCGGAAAGAATTTTACTTATCCAAAATAGCTCTTCTTGTCATAATTATCATCTTTCAACTAATAACAGCTTTTGCTGTAGCCTTTATCTTTGGAAGCCTCTTCCATGGACTTGGGACTATGCCAAAGAACTTTTTCTGGAGCTTTTCCTTATCTTTCTTTCGCTCCTTTCTCTTTATTATGACCTGCAGTTCCGTAGTTACCTGTCTCCTCTACCTGACCCGCTCCACCCTGGTCAGCTATCTCGTCTTTTTCGCCCTGATTATGCTTCAGTCTAGCCTCGTCATCGTTTTCCCTCAGATAAATTCTGAACTATTTTTACTCTTTATCCTAGCTGGTTCTCTCTTAGGTGGTTACCAAGCCTTCCATCGCAAAGACTTATAAATTTAAGCAGTCAGCCCTTTGGCTGCTTTTTTATTGTTTTTAGATTGGTTCTGCATTTCTTTAGAAATATTTTAGAATTTCTTGAGAAATATTTGAAATCTAGCTTGTATACTAAAATCAAACCTAAGAAAGCGAGAATATACCATGCAAACTGTTTTAGAAGTCAAGCAAGTTACCAAACAATATGGCCAGCAATATGCCCTTGATCACGTAAGTCTTTCGATCCAGAAAGGTGACATCTATGGACTGATTGGCAAGAATGGAGCTGGTAAGACTACTCTTCTCAAGACCATTAGCCGGCTCATTCATGCCAACAGCGGAACCGTGTCTGTCTTTGGTTCGCAGAACTCTAAGGAATGGAACGAAGCCTTGCGCAAGATAGGAACCGTCATCGAAACACCAGTCGCTTACAATCAAATGACTGCTTATCAAAACCTCAACTACTACTGCAAGGTCCACCAGATCGCCCAGCCCGACCAGCTCATCAAGGAAACCCTGGCCTATGTCGGATTGAGCAATACTGGTAAAAAGAAATTCCGCAACTTTTCGCTAGGAATGAAGCAGCGCTTGGGAATCGCTATTGCCCTTATCAGCAAGCCTGAACTCATGATTCTAGACGAGCCCATCAACGGCCTTGATCCGCTTGGCATCAAGGAATTTCGACTGATGATTCAGCGACTCAACCAAGAATTGGGAATCACTTTTATCATTTCCAGCCACATCTTATCCGAGCTTTATCTGGTAGCCACCAAGTTTGGAGTGATTGACCAAGGACGGCTTGTTGCAGGATTCACCAAAGATGACTTTGACCGAGCCAGCGAAGATTATATCGTCCTTAAGACCAGCGATAGAGATCAGGCTGCCAATCTCATCCAAGGCAAGCTCCACTATCAGCTCAAGGAAGCTGATAAATCTGACGAACTGCACATTGTCGCCCAAGAACAGGAACTAAATGACATCAACAGGGAGTTGGTCCTATCCAACATTCATGTCAATGGTATCTATGCAGCTCACAAAGATTTAGAAAAATACTTTACAGATTTAGTCCAGTAAGGAGAAAAAACCATGTTACATACTTTTCAAGCAGATTTTTACCGTTTCTTTCGTTCCAAGGCTGTTTGGATTACCGAATTCATTTTTCTACTGACGACCTTGAGCGCAGTCTTTGGCAAATTAAATGCTGTCCAGCTTATACAAGCGGTGTCCAACGCTATCGGTAACAATACTTTTATCATCATTATCCTCTCTATGGTCGTCATCGGGACAGATCTGAACAAGCAGCTTTACAAGAATACATTAACCAGCGGTGTTTCCCGTACCAGCTTCTTCGTCTCTAAAGCCCTAGTCATGGTCTGCGTAACGTTCCTGCAGTTGGCTCTCTTTTATAGCATCAACTTTATCCTAGCGGCCATTCTAAACGGTATTGGTGATTTATCCGCCACCTTCCTGCTTCAGTTTATTCTTCTATTCTTTGTGCAGTGCCTGACTGTCATTGCTTGGACAGCTATTATCTCCTTTATTCTTTATCTGAGTAAATCTATGATTGCTGCTTTGGGAGGTTACCTTTTCTGCGCATCCTTAACCGGAGCTCTTGCTCAATTTTATCCCAAATCTTTATGGCTGCAGCATTTCACCATGAGCTTTGATTTTGAGACGCTTCAAAGCAACGGTGTAACCTTAAGAATTGTTCTAATCGCCTTGGTCTTAGGAACAGTCTTCACCGCAGCAAGTCTCTATACTTTCCACAAAAAGGATTTATAGTAAACAATGAGCCGGTTCTTGACTGGCTCATTTTAATCTTTTCAATTTTAAATTTCTTTAGAAATATTTTAGAATTTCTTGAGAAATATTTGAAATTTAGTTTGTATAATAAAAGTATAAACAAAGTAATTAAAGGAGAAACATCATGCAAAATGTTTTAGAAGTGAAAGGACTCACTAAAAAATACGGTGATCAATATGCTCTGAAAGATGTCAGTCTTTCCATCAAGAAAGGAGAGATCTACGGTCTCATCGGAAAAAACGGTGCTGGTAAGACCACACTGATCAAAATCATCACTCAAGTCATCTATCCTAGCGGAGGGTCCGTGTCTGTTCTGGGCTCTCAGAACCAACAAGAATGGACCAAGGCCCTCAGCCATACTGGATCTGTCATCGAATCCCCTGTAGCTCATGCCCACATGTCGGCCTATGAAAATCTGCGCTACTACTGTACCGACCGGGGCATTCCAAATGCTGACAAAGTCATCAAAGAAACCCTGCAATATGTCGGCCTGACCGATACTGGAAAGAAGAAATTCCGTAATTTCTCTCTGGGGATGAAACAGCGGTTGGGCATTGCCATTGCCATTTTGGGGCGTCCCGACTTGCTCATCCTGGACGAGCCCATTAATGGTTTAGATCCAGTTGGGATTCAGGAATTTAGAGAAATGGTCAAGCGCCTCAATCAAGAATTAGGCATCACCATCATCATTTCCAGCCATATCCTGTCCGAGCTTTATCTAGTCGCAACTCGCTTTGGCTTTATCAATCAAGGGCATTTCATCAAGGAGCTGTCTAAGGAAGAATTTAACCGAGAAAGCGGCGACTATATCATCCTCAAAACGGATAATATCAAGCAAGCTGCTCATTTAGTGCAAGACAAGCTAGGCTACCAGCTCAGACCGACCAACAAGGAAGATGAGCTGCATATTTCCGGTAAGGTACAAGAAATTCGCAAGATTGCCAAGGAACTAGTCCTAGCCGACATCCCAATCGGGGAAATCTACTACGCCCACAAAGACTTAGAAAAATACTTTACAGACTTAATCAACCAACAAGGAGGAAACACTCATGTTTAATAGTATCAAGGCGGATTACTACCGTCTCTTCCGCTCCGTAGGATTCTGGGGAGTGCAGGCTTTCTGCATCTTTGGAATTCTCCTCGGCATTTTCACTTCCAAAGTTGTCAGTTCCGACAACGGTATCTTTTTTGCTATAGATGTCGTCTCCTACAACAGCGGCATGCTCTTTATTGCCTGCAATGTCATGACTAGCTTGCTTCTCGGTGTTGATCTCAATGACAAACTTTATCACAATAACCTGACTACAGGCAAGACTCGGACCCAGTATTACTTCTCTAAATCACTGACTATCGGTAGCTTACTTCCTATGCAGTTCATACTACTCTACATTTTTGGTATTGTCATCGAATTTGTCCGAACCGGTGGTAATATGGGAACCCTGCCAGATAATTTCTGGGGACAATTCGCAATACTCTTTGTCATGCAGGTCATCTGTACCTATGCTTGGTACTGCATTACCAGCTTTGTCCTCTACTTGACTCGAAACTATAGTGTCGTCTTTATCACCTATATCATGACCTACATCTTACTCGGCCTCCCTAGTCAAATGGTTGATGCCAATAATGAATGGTTCAAGGCTATCAAGATGGAGTTCGTCTACGGAGACGCTTCAATACCAAGTGTCATCATCAAAACAGCTATCTTTGCTCTCAGTCTGATCACGGTCTTTAGCTTAGCAGGACTGGCTACACTGAAAAAGAGAGATTTGTAAAATAAAAACTCAGCTAATCACTAAATTAGCTGAGTTTTTTTGAGCGGATTTTAATTGGATGATGAGCAGATTTCACCCTTTCTGGTCTAGCCCTCTTTATCGGCTTTCTTTCACTGCTTCCAATCTTGCTTTTTCAAGAACAGACTGATGCAGACTCCTAGGATAAGGTAGAAAGTGACAAAGGTAAGACTAGCTGCCAAACTGGTCGGATATGGAAAGATCTTGCCCAGAGGAAAAAGAACATTAGATAGAAATCCGAGGGGAACAAAGAGCAAGAATAAAATCAAGGCTAGCTTAACCTGAAAAGAAGGTCTTACCTCGGATAGATTGCGGCCCGTTCCCCACACCAGCAGCCCTACTCCCTGAACGATCAGCACCGGCGTTAGCAAGATACTGATCTTGAGAAAATCAGCTAGGATAATGGAGAGGATGATGCCCAGACCGACAAAGCCAAGAGAGAGCTGATAGCAAATATTGCTGGCTATTCTCCTGTGCTTGATTGACTGCTCTTCCTCTTTCTGGACTACAGGCTCAATTCCCTTGAGCAGATAGTCTGTGGTCACCTCAAAATAGTCACTCATGGAAATGATCTTATCCAAATCAGGCATACTCTGCTCGCTCTCCCACTTGGAAACGGCCTGTCTAGACACACCGAGTTTTTCGGCTAGCCCCTCCTGAGAAATGCCCCGCACTTTTCGCAGGTACTGGATTCTGTCTGATAGATTCATGGATTGTTTTACCTACTCTTTCTTATTTTTTATACTTTCTTTCATTGAAACTTATTATAGCACAAGGCGGAGAGACTGCAAAGTCTGATTGTCATCTCTTCATAAAATGCTAGACTTCTTCTTTAGATGGAAGAGCTTTTTCCTCCCTATCCGTCCGATACCAGAGATAGATACTATAAAGTGTCAGGAGAATCACACCTCCAAAGTAAAAGAAGGGATTAACTTGAGAAAAATCCAAATTGTTAGCTTGAGCTATTCCAACAAAAGTCGGGATGAGGGTGTTGGAGAGCGCATGAAAGATGTTACAAGCAAGGCCAGACTGGGTCTTCTTATACAGAGCTGCAAGCCAAAAAGATAGAAGGATACTGAAAATGATAAAAACTGAGAAAATATCCTGGCTTCGATCATAAAAGCGATCGTAAAACCAGAGAGGGATATGCCAGATGGCCCAAATGATACCGGTCATCAAGGTAGAGACAAAGAAAGAAAACTTTTTCTCTAAGGCCGGCTGTAGGAAGCCGCGCCAGCCAAATTCTTCAATCCCGCCCGATAGGACAATACAATAGATAAAAAACCAAGGAAATCTTACTAAAGCGCCGTCTACCAGCTTGCCGCCAGAAGCTAGGGCATAGAAGGCGGTCAGACCACCACCATAGATTAGCAAGTAGAGCCAGGTCTCTTTCTTGCCTGAAAAGAGATAGGAGCAAACGGCCTTGAAGCCTTTCTTTTTCAGTACGATCAGACTAGCCAGCATAGGCCCAAACATAGCAATACCATTTAGAATAGCTTCAAGAGCAAGATAGGCTGTAGGTGGGCTGTCTGGCCAAAGGTTTTTGAGGATAATGTCCAATAGCCAGAATCCCCATGTCCAGCCGAAGTTCCAAGCCAGGAACGGCAAAATTAGTTTGGGTTGTGGTTTGATAGTTGTTTCTGTATTCATGAGAATACCTCCTTATAATATAATTAAACTCAAGTTTTTGATCCAAATCTTCAAAGACAGCGACTCGTTCATTCCGAAATCAAAAACTCGGCTTCTGCTTTCAGATTAACAAAAAAGCCAGTTGCCTTTCTAGCGACTGGACTTGGAATAAAGAAAACATCTAGTTGCTTTTTGAGTGATTGAACTTGGAATCATTGTCAACTGTCAGTTGCAAGTCAGTTATATCAAGGGTTTAGAGCAGTTGGCTGATTTTTCACTTTGACTGGTAAAATGACCTCGCTAATATGACTTGCTTTTCAAATCACAAAACAAAAAGGCATCTTTATCATGCCTTTCTTCGACTTAATCTAAAAATAAACCTCCGCCAATTCGAAAATTAGCTGAGGTTTATGAGCGGATTTTGAGGCTAGCTGATAGAGCTGAGCCTTCCTTATTTTGCTTTTTCAAGTCTTTTTTACAAAGTCACAACTAGTTCAAACCAGTCGGCCTCGGCTTTCATTGTCAAGTCCCCGCCTAGGATTTCGACCAACTGCTGGGTGATGTAGAGCCCCAACCCTGAAGACTCCTCGCTGCTGGATAGATTTTCTGAATAAAAGCGATTAGTCAGCTTATCCAGATATTGGATAGGCTGCTGGACGATATTTTTGACGGTAAAGATACAATGCTCGCCCTCTTTTTTCAGAGAAATGCTGGCGGCCTTACGGCCGTGCTTGAGGACATTGCTTATCATATTTTGGACAATGCGCTCTAAAATTTCTGGGTCTGTCTCTAGCTCTAGACCTTCAGCCAGCTCTACCTGCAAGTCAATCTGGGCTTTCTGGAAGGCGTCATAATAAGTAAAAAGCTGCTGGGTTACCAGCTGAGATATATCTGTTGGCTGGACATTGGCTCGAATGGCACCCTCCATCAGCCGGCGATACTCCATCAAGGCTTCCAGCCGTTTGGATACCATTCCCAGACTTTCTGCAATTTTGATTAACTGCTGACTTTCCTGACTATCATCCTTCAAGAGCTGCTGGGTGTAACCGCTGGCAATGGTCAGAGGGGTGCGGATATCATGGGCAATATTACTGATAGCCATATCCAGCGTCTTCTTTTCCTGCTGGACGACAAAGGTCGTCTTATCTAGCTCCCTAAAGAGCAGCTCTGCTTCCTCTGTCAATTCCAAAATACTGGGGGCATGAGCAGCAGGAGCCAGACGATTCTGGCTCCCTGTCTGTCGCTTCCGACGAATCTGCTGTGCCACATCCTTGACCGCCAGATGATAGCGTATGAAACCAATAGCCAGAAACAGACTGATAAGGGCAAATAAAATGACTAACACCAACATATCAGTCCTCCTTGAGCCGGACACCCAGTCCCCAAACAGTCTCTATGTATTCTTCCGTTGGGTCCAACTGAGCCAGTTTCTTACGTAGATTGCTGAGGTGAGTATTCAGGGTATTATCCCCAGGCAGATAGCTCTCTTCCCAGACCTGCTCAAAGAGCTCTTCCTTGGTGTAGATCTTCTTGGGATGACGGAGCAAGAGCTGGAGGATATGATATTCTTTCTTGCTCAGACGGACGCTTTTCTCACCACAGACCGCCTCAAAGGTAGCCTTGAGTAGACGGATATTTTTAAAGGACTGGCCTTCTTCCTCGCCAGTCAAAGCCTGCTGGCTGCGCAGCTGCACGGTGATACGGGCAAAAACCTCATCCAGATTGAAGGGTTTGACAATATAATCATTAGCACCATTCAGCAGATACTGGCTAACCAGCGCTTTTTCACCAAGAGCTGTCAGCATAACCACTGGCACCGTAGCGTTGCTACTGCGAATTTCCCTCAACACTTCATCACCATTCTTCCCCGGCAGCATGATGTCCAGAAGAACCAAATCAATCTCCTCCCGCTCAAACAGCGAAATGCCCTCTGTCCCCGAATAGGCAGAATAAACCGTGTGTTCCTTCTGAAAAAGTTCTTTTAGAATTTCATGAATATCACTATTGTCTTCGATGAGTAAAATATGAGCCATAAACACTCGCCTCCAGAAATTTCCTATCACTAGTGTAGCAAGGATAAGAGGCTAAGTCAATAAAAGATGGACTATTCGAAAAACTTTAGAAATATTTTAGAATTACTTGAAGGATATTTGAGAATTGAACTTTAAAATAGAAAGAAATAAGAAATGCATGTGCTATAAAAAGGAGGCTTGATATGTTTAAAATTTTTTGCAAAATCATTTTTAGAAGTATTACTTTCGCCCTTGAGGGCTAATAAAAAAGGAGACTGCGCCGACTATCTGAATTCAGCTTATGTGAGTACTAAAGTTGAACAGAAAGGAAATGCTATGAAAAAAACATTTATTCTAACGCTTCTAACGATTATAACTCTAGGACTCTTCCGGCCAATTACTGCATCGGCTGAGGAGTCTCAAAAGCTACCCTCTGGTATCGAACGGGACCAGATTGGTCAGAAAATCCAAGACTATGTCAAGGAACATGAAAAGACAACTGCCGGCATGGAAACTGCTATCTTTGACAAGAATGGTACCATTTATCAAGGCAACTTTGGATACATGGATAAGGAAAAAGGCATTAAGGCTGATGATGATAGCGTTTTTGAATGGGGCTCCGTAACCAAATTAACCATCTGGGTCTCTGTCATGCAGCTCTGGGAGCAAGGTAAGATTAACCTAGAAGAAGACATCCGCACCTATCTGCCAGAGGGCTTTCTTAAGAATCTCCGCTATGACAAACCTATCACCATGTTGGATCTGATGAGTCATCAGGCAGGATTCGATGAGGTAACCATGTACCTACAAGAAGATAAAAGTATCGAAGAAATCCTTAAAGAACAACAACCTATTCAGTCTTTTGAACCCGGTACAGTCACAGCTTATTCAAATTACGGTGCTGGCTTGGCTGCTCTGATTGTCGAGCGGATCTCTGGTCAGACTTTTTCCGACTATGCCCATGAGCATATTTTCCAACCACTGGGCATGGATAAAACGGCTATTTTGCCGGATCTATCAGACAATTCCTACGTTCAGAAAAAGCGTCAAGAAACCAAAGGTTACGACACTAAAGGAAACTTACTGAGCAAGGACCATTTCATCACTAGCATCTATCCTATCGGAGCGGCTACTGGCACCTTGAAAGACTTGGAGAAGTTCGCCCAAGCCCTGCTGGCTCGCAAGACGCTCTTTGAGCGCCCAGAGACCTGGAACACCCTCTATACTGCCAGTTCCACCTACCCTGACACGGATATCATCCGCAATGCTCATGGTTTTTGGGCCAACGAATACGGTACTACTGTGTTGGGCCACGGCGGAAATACAGCTGGCGCTACTTCACGGATAATGTTGGACTTGGAGCACGGTATCGGCTATGTCGTCATGACCAATCAAGGTACAGAGCAAAATTATAATTTCCAAATGCCAGAACTCGTCTTTGGGCCACGTAAAACAGCCAGCAAGGAAACCAAAGAGCAGTTCAGTCCAGGCTATTATCGAACTCTGCGTAACTTTAATCAAGGGCCTCTGGCTATCTTTAAAATGATTCCAGCCTCCGCAGACTACTTGCAGGAACCATCTGACGATCAGCGATTGCCAAACAACTTCTGGACCATTTATCAGAGCCAAGGCAAGACCCGTATCGCAGTGGCTGTCGCAGACTATGAGAAAGTCTCTGACTTTGATTTCTTTAAAGACTATGTTGTTCTAGGCTTGGCCGGACTTGGTATCATCTACGCCCTCGGCCTGCTCATCATCAGCCCGCTTCTAGGAGTCTATCGGCTTATCTTTCGCAAGAAACAAGACCAGCCAGACCGCACTTGGAAGGTCTGGAACCTCCTAACAGCTGTTGGTATTTTGGCTGTCCTAATCAATCTCTTTCTGCTATTCATGTCAGCAACTTCAGGAGATTTCAGCGAAATCGCTCAGTGGCGCTACATGCTCTTTGCTGCTTTGGGACTCCTGCTAACCACAGCCGCTCTGTTACCTCTCTTCAGAAAGTTCAGAGAAAAGCTCAGCAAAGGCCGCCTCTTCCTAACATCCGTGACCAGCCTATCTGCCTTAGCAGTGGCCGCTAATATCCTCTATTGGTCTCTATATCAGTGGTGGATATTCTAATATGAAAGGAGCCAGCTATGAAAAAAACATTTTCCCTAATCCTTTTAACTCTTTTGACTTTAGGACTCTTTCGACCAATTACCACACTGGCTGAAGAGCAGAAACTCCCATCTGGTATCGAACGTGACCAGATCGGCCAGAAAATCCAAGACTATGTCAAGGAGCATGAAAAGACGACTGCCGCTATGGAAACGGCAGTATTTGACAAGGATAGCACCATTTACCAAGGCAACTTCGGTTATATGGATAAAGAAAAAGGCATCAAAGCTGACAACAGTAGCGTCTTTGATTGGGGCTCTGTGACCAAGCTGACCGTCTGGATAGCTGTCATGCAACTCTGGGAACAAGGAAAGATTGACCTAGAGGAAGATATCAAGACCTATCTGCCAGAGAATTTTCTTAAAAATCTGCACTTCGACAAAGCTATCACGATGCTGGATCTCATGAATCATCAGACGGGATTTGATGAATCTCTATCTTACACAAAAGGTGATAAAAATATAGAGGAAAATCTACGCATGCTCCAGCCTGTCCAGTCCTTTGAACCTGGAACAGTAACCTCTTATTCCAACTATGGTGCTGGGCTCGCTTCTCTGATTGTCGAGCGGATTTCCGGCCAGACCTTTGCTGACTATACCCACGAGCATATCTTCCAGCCGCTTGGCATGGACAAGACAGCTCTCCTACCGGACTTATCTGATAATCCCTATGTTCAGAAAAAACGTCAAGAATCTAAGGCCTATGATACAAAGGGAAATTCACTAGGGACAGCTTTTTATGAATATGGTCTCTACTCAATTGGCCAAGCAGCCGGTACCTTGGAGGATTTACAGAAATTTGCTCAGGCTCTGCTGGGGCGCAAGGTTCTCTTTGAACGTCCAGAAACTTGGAATACTCTCTACACTCCCACTTCGACCTATCCAGGTACAGACATAGCCCGTAATGCCCACGGTTTTTGGATCAATGAATACGGAGTCAGCATCATTGGTCACGGCGGCAATACTGATGGTTTCAGCTCTCGTCTCATGCTAGACTTGGAAAGTGGCATCGGCTACATAGTCATGACCAATCAAAGCATGGAAGAGAATTACAACTACCAAATGCCTGAACTGGTTTTCGGAAAACGTAAAACAGCTGACGAAGATACACAAAAGCAGTTTAAACCAGGCTACTACCGTTCTCCACGTACCTTTCTCCATGGCCCCCTGTCCTTTCTAAGACTCATGACGCCCTCAATAGAGAAGATTGACAATCCTGCTCAGAACCGAATCTTGAGTACCAATTTTTGGACCATCTATAAGAGCAAGGGAAAGATTACAATTCCCGTCGCTGTGGTAGACTATGAGAAAATCTCTGCTTTCGACTTCTATAAGGACTATATCATCTTAGGATTAGGTATTCTTGGAATTGTCTATGGTTTTGGAACACTCATCATCAGCCTTTTACTAGGAGCTTATCGCTTGATTTCCCGAAAAACGGTTGAGCACACAGACCGCACTTGGAAGGTCTGGAATCTACTGACTTCTCTTGGTATTCTGGCTGTTCCCCTAAACCTACTAATGATTATGATACCTTTGATGGCTGATGACCTTGATTCTCTAGCTCCTTGGCGCTACATGCTCTTTGCTGCCTTGGGACTCCTACTAACCGCTGCTGCTCTGCTGCCGCTTTTCAGAAAGTCCAGAGAAAAGCCCAGCAAAGGTCGCCTCTTCCTGACGGCCATGACCAGTCTATCTGCTTTGGCAGTGGTTGCTAATATCCTTTACTGGTCCCTCTACCAGTGGTGGGTGATGTGATATAAGTTGCCTGCCTTCCTTTGGGAAGGTGGGCTTTGGCTTTTTGGAAAAATATGATGTCCTCCATATTAGCTGCTTAGAGGTACGAGGGAAAGATGTAGAGAAGCAGTGTCAGGTTGACAGAATAGATAGGCGAGAAAGAGAAAACATATGCTTAGCTATCAAATAGTAACATGTCATACGTTTTTTGATTCATACTCAAGTTATTCCTGCCTAGTGTGAATTTTCATTATTTGAGTATGAATGCCAAACTGATAATTTGTTAATTTGTTCTTGAATAAAGAGGGTTAGTTCCTCAACTGTTAAGGGAATATCCTGCCTGGCATATTTTTCTAGCAGCGCGAAAATCCCTCCCATTACAAAATCAAAAATCAAGTCTAATTCT
Organism: Streptococcus sanguinis; assembly: GCF_003943655.1. Lineage (GTDB taxonomy): Bacteria > Bacillota > Bacilli > Lactobacillales > Streptococcaceae > Streptococcus > Streptococcus sanguinis_F. The sequence continues at coordinate 156,508 of NZ_RJMM01000001.1, read as the reverse complement.
GTATTTAGTTTTTCAACTTTTAAAAATGCCAGCAAATGAGGTTGCAAGGCTTGTTTGTAAGATTCATAAAAGGAAGAATCTCTGTTTAGAAATACGATTATTTCACCATAGACTTTATGAACAGTAATCAACGATTTTATAAATTTCTCGTCTGTCAGATTTGGTTGCAGACTGATTTCAGAAATGATAGAGTGAATCAAATTGGTTTCCACTTGCTTCCTGAGATCGTAAACATCCTCAAAATAGTAGTAAAATGTCGACCTATTATAACCCGTCCTTTGACAAAGTTCTTTTACTGATATTTTATTTAAAGGCTTTTCGCGTAAAGCCTTGAGAAAAGCTTCCATAAAAAATTCTCTGGTTTCTTCTAATGCAAATAACAAACTCATGACTTTCCTTTCGGACACTTTGGGCAAAATTGTTGGTATCATTCATGGCAGATTTTGTCTATACTAGACTTATCTTATATAAATGAGGTATTGTTATGTCCAAACTGATTTCTGTTTGGTTAAAAATCTGGATTCCCATTCTCTTTGCTATGGGAATCGGTATTCTCTTATATCTTATCACAAATTGGACTACACTAGATTCTGGAAGCAGATTTGTCGCTATAATCTATGTCATGCTCCCTTTTCACTGTCTAGAGGAATGGAGATTTCCTGGCGGTTTTCATTATAACTACAACATGCTTCGGCGCTCTCGAAAGCCCGATCGCTATCCTATGAATCAATTTTCTGATATGCTGACTATTATGTTAGCTGAATTAATTGGTATTGTCTGTCTTTTTTACGGTGTCAATCAGATCATTGTCATCTGGAATCTTATCTTTTGCTTTTTTGAAATGATTGGCCACCTGATTTTTGGGTTCAGTATGTACCGACGTTTTCGAACAGTAGGAAAAAGAACCATTTATAACCCAGGTTTTGCGACAGCGGTTGTCTTTACGCTTCATGCTCTCTACTATGTTCTGAGCCAGTATCCTACAAATCTCCCCGGTTTGCCAATAATCATTTTAGCCATTATCAGTGGAACAGTTCTTGTAAGCAGTGTCGTTCTTATCCCTGAGCAACTGTTCAAATCAAAAGATACCCCTTATCCTTTTGATAGCAATCGTTATTATGAAAAATATATTGCAAGAGAAAAAAACTGAATTCCCTTCCCTATTTCATAATCTTCTTCAAAAATTCTATGAGAAGTCAAAGGCATAACTGAGCGACTAATACTCACCGAAAATCAAAAAGTGGCCTAGTTTTATTCTACTATTTTAAGTTTGGACTTGCGGCCAACCAGACATATCTAATGTTTGTTAGAGAACTATTGAAAGATTGCAGGGTTCAAGCATTAACTGGTACTTCTATGGTGGGGTTGCATTCTTCTTATTAGTTACAGTAAATTGCCAATCAGTATGACAGCTCTTTTATCACTTTACCTGATTAAACTTCTATTCGCTTTTAGTGTAAATCACTATATGACCGCTTGAAGTAAAGATTATAAATAAAAGTATGCGAGTCTAAAATATGATGAACAGAAAGGAATCCCTATGTTGAAAAGAATCTTTATATTTGTCCTTAAAACAATCACTTGGCTGGTAGGACTCTTAGCTCTGGCCTTATTGGCTATCTTTCTCTATCACCGCTTTCAAATAGCTCAGGAAAGCAAACTCATTGAGAAGCCGATTGGTCAGCTAGTCGAGGTAGAGGGTAAGAAGCTTAATGTCTACACTGCCGGCAAGGGCAAGAAGACTTTGGTTTTCCTAGCGGGACTGGGCACCAATGCTCCGGTTCTGGATTTCAAGGCTCTTTATTCCAAGCTGGAGGACGATTATCGCATCGTCGTGGTAGAACGTCTAGGCTATGGTTACAGCGATGATGGAAACGATGACCGCTCATTGGATAGACAAGTGGAGCAGACACGTAAGGCCCTCAAAGCTGCTAAGATATCCGGTCCTTATGTTTTGGTTCCGCATTCGATTGCCGGTTTAGAAACGATTCACTGGGCCAATCATTACCCAGAAGAAGTAGAAGCTATTATCGGGCTGGATATGACCATGCCCCATACGGAGGTGGCCGACCAGCAGAAATTTTATGGCTCTTATCAGACTATCCAGCTGGGGAGAATGCTAGGCTTGGCTCGCCTACCGATTTTCTTTGATGAAAATAGCAGCCCAGCCATAAAGTCTGGGGCCCTCAATGATCAGGAAAAAGCTATCTTTAAAGCCTTGTTCCACCGGCGGTCAATCACTCAGGCGGTCATGAACGAAGTCAAGAATCGGAAGAAAAATGTTGAAACGATTAACAAAGAACCCGTGCCGCAGATTCCGACTCTTATCTTTGCGGCTGTCCAGAAAGGCGGAGAAGCTCCCAAGCTAGAGGAAGAGTTTGTTGCGCAAAATGCCCAAGCCAAACTTGTGACATTAGAAGGCTCCCACTATATCCATGACGAAAAGCCAGAGGAAATCGCCCAGCAAATAAAGGATTTCTTGAAATAATAAATCTTGAAAAGTATTTAAATTTCAGTTAGACTAAAGTTCCTATAAAACATACATACTTGAAAAAGGCTGAGACATTCATATCTCAGCCTTTTTTCTATTTCACAGATGCTCCGTTAGTCGCGATGACTTCCTTGTACCAGTCAAAGGATTTCTTCTTGGAACGTTTGAGTGTTCCCCTGCCTTCATTGTCCCGGTCCACATAGATAAAGCCGTAGCGCTTCTTCATCTCGCCAGTGCCGGCTGATACCAGGTCAATACAGCCCCAGGTCGTGTAGCCCCACAACACCACACCGTCCTCATTGATGGCTTTCCGCATAGCCTTGACATGGGCCGTCAGATAGTCAATCCGGTAATCATCAGCCACATAGCCATTTTCATCCGGACTATCCACTGCACCCAGACCATTCTCCACGATAAACATAGGCTTTTGATAGCGATCCCAGATGGTATTAAGCGTAATGCGCAAGCCCAGAGGATCAATCTGCCAGCCCCACTCAGAAGCTTCCAAATAAGGGTTCTTCAGAGAAGCAAAGATATTGCCCTCGGTCAGCTCATTGACCTTAGGGTCGCCTGAAGCCACCCGGCTAGAGTAGTAAGAGAAGGAAATGAAGTCCACCGTATGCTCCTTGAGCAGCCGCAGGTCTTCTTCTGTCATTTCAACAGTGATGCCCTCGCGCTCCCAAGCTTTCTTGGCGTAGTTGGGATATTCACCACGCGCCTGCACGTCAATGAAGAAATAGTTTTTCCTGTCTTCCTGCATGGCCGCCCAATAGTCAGCTGGATGAGCTGTATTGGGATAGTATGGACCCGCCGCTAGCATACAGCCGACCTTGTTTTCCGGGTCAATCTCATGAGCCAGCTTGGTGGCAATAGCTGACGCGACCAGCTCATGATGGGCTGCTTGATATTTGACCTGCTCCTCATTTTCGCCTTCTTCAAAGCAGAGCCCCGCCCCCATAAATGGTGCATGCAGAATCATATTAATTTCATTGAAGGTCAGCCAGTACTTGACCAATCCCTTGTAGCGGGTAAAGAGAGTGCGGCAGAGACGCTCGTAAAATTCCAACATGCGACGGCTCCGCCAACCGCCATATTGCTCAATCAAGTGCATGGGACAGTCAAAGTGAGTAATGGTCACTAAAGGCTCAATGCCATACTTGTGGCATTCCTTAAAGAGGTCTTCGTAAAACTTCAGGCCAGCTTCATTGGGCTCCAGCTCATCCCCCTTAGGAAAAATCCTGCTCCAAGCAATGGACAGACGATAGGTCTTAAAACCCATCTCACCAAAGAGGGCAATGTCCTCCTTAAAGCGATGGTACATATCAATAGCTTCCTTGGCTGGGTAGAAATAACCGCCCTCAAAGTCAAACATCTTTTTCTTCCCCGTGATGATGGCCAAACGGTCCTCACCAATCGGCACCACATCTACATTAGCCAGCCCACGACCATCTGCATCATAAGCGCCCTCACACTGGTTGGCAGCTGTCGCTCCGCCCCACAAGAAACCATCCGGAAAAGTCATTTTTTCAGTCATCTTTTTGCCTCCTTACCAATTAAACGTTTTTCTTATATTATAATAAACAATCAGTAAATAAACTTCTAGCATCCTACTAAAAACTCATACTATTCTAAGGTCTGTGATGTCTGTGAGGTTCAGCGTTCCCGATACTCTTCAGCTCATGTAGAGGCACATCAAAGCAGGTCAAGACAGTAGGACAGCCAGTTGCTGGTCAATGATGAGGGAGCTGGCATTAGGAGGGAGATCAACTAATCTGTATTTGATTTGTGATGGCATAGATGTCATTGTCATCTATCAGGAACTGGCTATCATCATGAGGATCCACATAGACTGGGATAGGTCTAGGATTCTGGCTGTAAGAAATAAAATGATGCTCTCTTAAGGGAAGGCAAATGCTGGTTTGATAGGGCACTTGGTTAATTTCAAATTCAAGCCAAATCTCATGCAACTGATTATACTCTCTAAACTGTTCAGCGGGGATAACATCGATAATATATCCGTCATAGACAGGCCCTAGTCTTCTGGCTTGAGCGAGGCTAGCCTTCTTTATCCAAGCAGCAATGATTAGAGAGAGAATCTTGCCGACTAGCAATAGACTAAAGCCAGGCAAGAAGACTATATAAAAGAAATGACGGTTTTCACTAGAAGCACTCTGATAGGGATACTCAGGATTATAGGCAATAGGGATTTGACTTTGAATTTTGGGTTGTGTAAATCTACCGAGAACAGAATGGCCTTCATAAGTTACGCCGTCTACTTGATATTGGTAGATGCTATTATAAAGACTTAATCCTCCTCCTCCTCTACTTCCTCCGGTTTCATACACATCATAGTCAATGACTTGAGCGGATGTAGTTTTCCAACCATAAAATACGGCTTTGAATTGCCCTGTTGCAGTGATACAGATATAAGTGAGGGCTATCATAATCAGGCTTAGGTAGACTAAAGATACAATGGGATTCTCTTTACGAACTGTTCCCTCAACAATGCTGATGCTTTTTGCCGCCTTGGGTTGCGGCTTTGGCTCCTGTAGAGGATTAAAGGCCTGATAGAGGGAGCCGGCAGCAAATGCCATAAATAATAAGAATCCCAGCAATGGCATGAGTACAAGGACAGGGATGGGGATGTCATTCTTATATTGGCTCTGATCAGGCGACTTGGGATTATAGAGAATGCTAATGGTTTGCCCAGACTTAGGCACTTCATATTGATAGATGTCTGAAATCCCTTGGTAGGTTTGGCCATCAACAATGTAGTGATAAATAGGGTAGTAAGTGGGCGTAGAGCGATTTTCCGGACTGGTCGTAAAATCGCTCACCTCAGCCGTTATGGTCTGCCACCCCTGAAATCGACTCTTATACCAATTAGTGGACGAGACATCTTTCAGCATCATGAACAGAAACGACAGCCCCACGAAACAGCTGAATAAAGCAAAGAGTAGTTTGTATAATTTGTTTGAACTAGTATTGTCTTTTGTCATATTATCCTATTATACCATAGGTCAGGGATTTTTAGCTTTTCTCTATGTTAAACAGACCTATTTCATTCGATAAAAATCAATCACTAGACCAGCAGGTCCTTTAACTAGCAGGGATTCTGTTCCCCAATCAGTTACAGCTGGGCCGTGTAAAATCTCGGCACCAAGCTCTTTCAACCGTTTGTAGTTCTGGTCTACATCCTCAATCTCGATGTGAAGAATGATGCCTGACTGAAAATTTTCCAAAGGAATCAAATGATTTTGAGACAACATGAGGCAGTGACTGCCAATCGTGAACTGAGCAAANCTGTTGTCAACATAGTCTGCCTTTTTATCCAAAATACGCTCCAAGTCAGCACAGACTTGAGGAACATCTGAAACGATAATATCTAATTGATTTAAATTCATTGACTATTCTCCATAAAAAGACCGGATTGCTCCGATCTTTTCAAGTTCCGCTCTAAGAAAATCAAGTTATAAACAAGACATCGAACCGCAGGCAGTACTGGGGTACGGCAAGGTGAAGATAACACAGTTTAAATTTGATTTTCAGCGAGAGGAATTATTTAATTGCGCGTGATTGCAAGCCTTCTTCTTCCAAGAAGAGACGGAATGGTACGAGTTCTTCTGCTTCGTATTTTTCCTTGAAGGCTTTGATTGCTTCTTCTGAGTGAAGTTTTGGATCCAACTCAAGAACTTCTACCGGAAGCGGACGGTGTTGCGTGATGCGGGCATCAATGACAACTGTCTTACCTTCTTTGTTGAGTTTTACAGCTTCTGCAACGACTGCGTCGATGTCTTCGATACGGTCAACTGTAAATCCAATAGCTCCTTGTGCTTCAGCGATTTTAGCATAGTCAGCGTTTGTGAAGTCTACACCAAACAAGTGTTTGTTTGTGTCTTCGTATTTGTTCTTGATGAAGCCGTACTCAGCATTTGAGAAGACAAGGTTGATAACTGGAAGGTCGTATTGAACGTTTGTGATAACGTCTGGGTAGCACATGTTGAATGCACCGTCACCCATGATGTTCCATACTTGACGGTCTGGATTGTCTTTCTTAGCAGCGATACCACCAGGAAGGGCAATACCCATTGTCGCAAAGAGTGGAGAGGTACGCCACATGTTCTTAGGAGTCATGTGAAGGTGACGAGTAGATGTTTGAGTTGTGTTACCTACGTCGATTGAGTAGATAGCGTCTTGGTCAGCATGTTTGTTAATGGCATTGTATACTTGGTACAACTGCAATTCACCCTCAGTTTTACCTTCGAGTTTGTTCATGTAATCGCGCCAGTTTTGGTTGTTCTTAACGTTTGCACGCCACCATGGAGTAGACTCAACTGCGTCTACCTCATCAAGAATCGCTTTAGCTGCTTGACCTGCATCACCAAGGATAGAAGCGTCAAGGGCATGGCGTTTACCAAGTTTGTAAGGATCGATATCCACTTGGATGAATTTTTCAGTGTTCTTGAATGCTTNGTAAACTTCAGCAAATGGGAAGTTTGAACCAAGGAAAAGAACTGTGTCTGCTTCAAAGACCACTTCGTTAGCTGGTTTCCAACCAACACGGTAAGCAGAACCTGTCAAACCTTCGTAGTTCCACTCGAAAGCTTCAAAGTTTTTACCAGTTGTGATGATTGGTGCTTTGATTTTACGTGACAATTCAGTAATCACTTCACCAGCTTTAACACCACCAAATCCAGCGTAGATAACTGGACGCTCAGCCTTGTTCAAAATTTCAACAGCTTTGTCGATTTCAACTTCGTTCAAAGCAGGAGCGATGAATGAACGTTCGTATGAACCTGAACCGTAGTATGAGTTTTCGTCGATTTCTTGGAAACCAAAGTTTACTGGGATTTCAACAACAGCTGGACCTTTTTTAGAAACTGCAGCACGGCAAGCTTCGTCGATTACTTTTGGCAATTGCTCAGCGTAAGCGACACGTTTGTTGTAGACAGCGATACCGTTGTACATTGGGTTTTGGTTAAGCTCTTGGAAGGCATCCATGTTGAGTTCGTTGACTGGACGTGATCCAAGGATAGCAAGGAATGGAGTGTTGTCCATAGCTGCATCGTACACACCGTTAATCAAGTGGGTCGCACCTGGACCACCTGAACCAACTGCAACCCCGATTGAGCCGCCGAATTTAGCTTGCATCACCGCTGCAAGAGCACCAGTTTCTTCGTGGCGAACTTGCAAGAAGCGGATATCTTTGTCTTCAGCCAAAGCATCCATGAGTGAGCTGAGTGTTCCTGATGGGATACCGTAGATGGTGTCTACGCCCCATGTCTTCAATACGTTGAGCATTGCTGCAGATGCAGTAATTTTTCCTTGAGTCATAATAATAACTCCCCTTCAATAAAATAAATTTTCAGTTGTTGAAAACATTTCCACTTGTGAATGAAAACGCTTCAAGAAACTTTACTCTATCAATTTATCATGTTTTCTCGCTCTTGTATAAGAATATGCTCAGAGATGATATAGAACTATTACATAACACATAGCCCTGAATTTTTTCACAAAGTCCAATGTGTTTTATAATAATTTTCATAATCCCTTTGAAATCAAGCATCATTCACAGAAAACTTTTGTAAGTTTAAGAAAATAAAAAAGCTCTTTTCTGATAAAACAGAGCTATATTTTTTCGAAGAAACTACAAATATTCCTGCAAAACCTTGGACAGGGCTGCATAGCCAGCAATGGTCAGATGGAGGCCGTCAGTTGTGTAGCCTGGGCGCAGCTGGCCTTCCCCGTTCAGAAAAGCATCGTAGAGATCGATAAATTGGACATTCATGTAGGCGTTAGCCAGCTGGCGATAGGCCTGATTAAGGGCCTGAATCTTTTCATTGCTGCGGACATAGACCGTGCTCTTGTAGGCTGGAGCTTCATTGACCGGCAGGACCGACAGCAACTGGATCTGAGCCAGAGGATAGTCGCGAGAAATCTCCTGAATAATGGCTTCTAAATTCGCCAGCGTTTCTGTCTGAGGCATCTCCTTGCCAATATCATTGGTACCAATCAGGATAAAGACCTTATCCAAAGCCTGCCCAAAGAGATGGGCATCTAGGTTGTCTAAAAGCAAATCAGTCTTATAGCCCCGAATGCCGCGGTTAATCAGGACCTTATCCGTCCGCAATAGTTCCTGCAATGGATAGTATTCTACGATAGAATCTCCGATAAAGATGATGTCTGGCTCCTTGACGGAGAGTTGATTGAGCTCTCTGTAGTTTTGCTGCAATTTTGCCTGCTCCTTGAGAAGCCATTCTTCTAGTAATTGTACTGCCATTATTCTTTTTCCTCTTCTAGGTATTGCTCAATCACCTGTAGAACACCGGCTTCTGTATTGGCCGGTGCTAGGTAGTCTGCTACCTTTTTGACTCGCTCATCACCATTTTCCATAGCGTAAGAAATACCAGCTAATTCAAGCATTTCTATGTCATTTTCACTATCCCCAAAAGCCATGATTTCCGAGCTTTGAATCTGCCACTTAGCCATCAGCTGCTGCAAGCCCCAAGCCTTGTGCATCCCATCTTGGAGGATGTCAATGGCTCCGTAACCACTGGCAACTGCGCTCAATCGGCCTGCAAAATGCTGATTAATCAGACGAGCATGCTCTGCTGCTGCAGCCTCTTCTACCATCATACTCATTTTCAAGACCTTGTCAAAGGGATAATCCTGAAGGCTTGGCACAAAATTCATCCGCTTATAGAAAAGCTGGGCCATTTCCTTAGTCATGACTTTTTCAATCAAGGGAAACTCTGTACCCTCCTGAACAAAGCCACCTCTTTCGGAGGTCACAACCAGCTGAAGCTCCCTTTCATGACCGGAAAAATAAGCCAGCGCATCCCTAATCAATCCAGGTTCCCAGAAGCTGCTCATGCTTAGCTGGTTCTTTTCAAAAATCCGCGCTCCGTTGGCGACTACCAAGGTCATGCGTTCTACCAAATCTCCCAATAGCAGTCGCATCCGTGGAATTTCATTACCAGTAGCCACCACAAAGCGAATGTCTCTCTTCTCCAGCTCATCTAAAATAGTAGCCAGACGAGGCAAATCCAGCTGTCCCTGTCCATCCAGCAAGGTTCCATCCATGTCTGTCGCTATCATCTTTACAGTCATCTTTTTATCCATTTCTATCTTTATCATCCAATTTGGATTGCCTCTTTTCCAGAAAACCTCTGACTTTTAGACATATTATACTACTTAAAAAAGTAAAAAGAAAGGCAAGAAGAGGCGGTTAAGACGGTCGATTTTACAAAGGGCACTTTTCAATCTTCCAGTTTTATATTATAATCATAGCTATATTCCTGTCGTAAAATTGGAGGTCCTCATGAGCAAAAAAGAAGTCGCATTCCCACGCTACCAGCAGATTGCCGTCGCCATTGCCGAGCGAATCGTTGACGGCAAATATCCCATCGGCAGCAAAATCTATGCTCGCTCTACCTTAGCCAGCAACTTCAATGTCTCTCCCGAGACAGCCCGCAAGGCTATTAATGTGCTGGTAGATCTGGAAATCATGGAAGTCCGCCATGGCAGCGGGGCATTCATTTCCTCCAAGGAAAAAGCCCAGCAGTTTCTTGAGACCTATAAAGATGTCAACTCTCTGCAGGATCTCAAAAGCAAGCTCCACCAGAGCATCCAGCGCCAAGAGGAAGAATTTGCTAACTTTTCCCAGCTGCTTAACCAGCTTCTCAGCCGAACTAAAGATGTCCAGCAGCGCTTCCCTTTCAATCCCTACGAGCTCCAGCTCTCAGCAGACGCCATCAACCTAGGAAAATCTATCAATGAGCTCAATATCTGGCACTCGACTGGCGCTACCATTGTCGCAGTCCAGCAGGGAGACCAACTCCTAATCTCGCCTGGTCCTTATACCAAGCTGGAAGCCGGCAATACCATCTATTTTGTTGGCAACGAATTATCAGTCGGTTTGATGCATAATTTATTTTTTAATGAAATTGAAACAAACAAGTGAAACAGCACTTGTTTTTTCTTTGTCAAAAAAACAGAATAGACAGGCGAATCCGCTGTCTGACAAGGTTTTTATGACTTTCAGAAATATTCCAAAAATCCCCACTCCCTTTTTTATAATAGCCGAAAAAGACCGGTCTGACGGTCTTTTGGGTTTGACAAAGTGACCACACGATGTTATACTGTGATGGTCTTTTAAGTGACAACTTATAAAAATAAACATGTAGTCACTTGTACAAAAGGAGAAATACGTTGAATAAACTAGAAGTAAAACATTTGACTAAAATTTTCGGTAAAAGGCAAAAGCAGGCACTGGAAATGGTGCAGCAAGCCAAAAGCAAAACGGAAATTTTAGAAAAAACCGGTGCTACTGTCGGAGTTTACGATGTAAACTTTGAGGTTCAGACTGGAGAAATTTTTGTCATCATGGGACTGTCCGGTAGTGGGAAGTCTACCCTTATCCGCCTGCTCAACCGATTGATTGATCCAACATCAGGCGACATTTACATTGACGGCCAAGATGTGGCCAAGATGAACGAAGAGGAGCTGCGTGACGTTCGCCGCCACAAGCTCAATATGGTCTTCCAGAACTTCGGCCTCTTCCCACATCGGACCATTCTGGAAAATACTGAGTTCGGTCTGGAAGTCCGAGGTGTTGATAAGGAGGAGCGCACGCGCCTAGCTGAACAAGCTCTGGACAATGCCGGTCTCCTCTCTTTCAAGGACCAATACCCCGATCAGCTCTCCGGCGGGATGCAGCAGCGGGTTGGCTTAGCTCGAGCTTTGGCCAATAATCCTGATATTCTGCTCATGGACGAGGCCTTCTCAGCTCTAGATCCCCTTATCCGCCGCGAAATGCAGGATGAGCTGCTGGATCTGCAGGCAGAGCATGAGCGTACCATTATCTTTATCACGCACGATCTCAATGAGGCCCTGCGTATCGGTGACCGTATTGCCATTATGGCTGACGGTCAGATTATGCAGATTGGCACCGGTGAGGAAATCCTGACCAATCCAGCCAATGATTTCGTTCGAGAGTTCGTTGAGGATGTGGACCGCTCTAAGGTCCTGACTGCTCAGAATATTATGACAACGCCACTGACTACCAACATTGACATCGACGGACCAACCGTGGCCCTTAATCGGATGAAAAAAGAAGAGGTCAGTATGCTGCTGGCTGTGGATAGGAAGCGGCATCTTAAGGGTAGTCTAACTGCCGAAGCCGCCCGCGATGCCCGTAAACAGCATCAAGCACTGGCTGAAGTGATTGATAAGAACGTCCGCAAGGTCACTCAGGAAACCCTGATTACTGATATTTTCCCGCTGATTTACGATTCACCAGCGCCTCTGGCCGTTGTAGATGATAAGGACAAGTTAGTCGGCGTTATTATCAAAGGTCGAGTCATCGAAGCCTTGGCCAATACTACTGAATCTGAAGAATAAGGGAGGTTCGTATTTTGAATATTTTACAACAGCCAATCCCCGTTTCTCAATGGGTTGAGGCCTTTACTAACTGGGTAACTGATACCTTCTCCGGACTTTTCTCGGTCCTTCAAGCTATCGGAAATGCCATCATGAATGGAATGACAGACACCCTGCTCTTCATTCCGCCCCTGCTCTTTATCGCAGTCATCACTATTTTTACCTATTTGATTTCCAAGCGTAAGCTGGGACTGCCCCTGCTCACCTTCCTAGGCTTGCTCTTTGTTTACAACCAAGGACTCTGGGAAAATCTTATGAACACTGTGACCTTGGTTATCGTCTCCAGTGCCATTTCCATTATCATAGGTATTCCACTGGGGATTTGGATGGCTAAGAGCAATCGTGTCGAAGCAGTTATCAAGCCCTTGCTGGACTTTATGCAGACCATGCCGGCCTTTGTCTATCTGATACCGGCCGTGGCCTTCTTCGGTATTGGTATGGTGCCTGGGGTCTTTGCCTCTGTCATCTTTGCCCTGCCACCGACTGTCCGCTTTACCAATCTAGCCATTCGTCAGATTCCGACCGAGCTGATTGAAGCGTCAGACTCCTTCGGGGGCACTGGCAAGCAGAAGCTCTTCAAAGTTGAGCTGCCTCTGGCTAAAAATACTATCCTAGCTGGGGTCAATCAGACCATCATGTTAGCTCTATCTATGGTCGTTACTGCCTCTATGATTGGGGCGCCAGGACTGGGCCGCGGCGTTCTCTCTGCCTTGCAGCATGCCGACATCGGTTCCGGATTTGTCAATGGGGTATCTCTGGTTATCTTGGCCATTATCATTGACCGCCTGACCCAGAAGCTCAACCAACCTCTGGCTAAAAAATCACCGGTCACTGCCAAGGAAAAACGCAACAAGATTATGCTCTGGTCTGCTCTGGCTGCTGTCATCCTGACAGCCTTTGTCGGAAATCAAGTGACCAAGCTCCAGCAAAGCAAAAAAGAAAAAGTCAACCTTGCCTATGTTGAATGGGACTCCGAAGTTGCCTCAACCAATGTCGTAGCGGAAGCTCTCAAGGAAATGGGCTACGATGTCACCATCACACCGCTGGACAATGCCGTTATGTGGAAGTCCGTTGCCAATGGCGAAGCTGATGCCATGGTTTCTGCCTGGTTGCCGACCACCCACGCTGCTCTCTATGAGGAGTACAAGGATAAGCTAGTGGACTTGGGGCCAAACCTTGAGGGCGTTAAGACAGGGCTAGTCGTACCAAGTTATATGGATGCTGACTCCATCGAAGACCTGTCAGAACAAGCCAAGAAAACCATCACAGGTATTGAGCCCGGTGCTGGTATCATGACCGCGACTGAGAAGACTATGCAAGAATACAGCAATCTCAGTGGTTGGAATCTTTCTTCTTCCTCAACAGGAGCCATGACCACTGCTCTGGATCAAGCTATTAAGAATAAAGAAGATATCATCGTAACCGGCTGGTCACCTCACTGGATGTTCTCCAAATACGACCTCAAGTACCTCAAGGATCCTAAGGGAACAATGGGTGGCAAGGAAGCTATCCACACTATTACTCGAAAAAATCTAGACAAGGACTTGCCAGAAGTCAACAAGGTCCTAGATAACTTCAACTGGACCCAAAAGGACATGGAAGAAGTCATGCTTAAGATTAACGAAGGCAGCTCACCAGAAGCTGCAGCCAAAGAGTGGATCAAAAACCACCAAAAAGAAGTCGAAAGCTGGAAGAAATAAAAGTATAGAAAAAACCCTGAGATACTGTTATCTCAGGGTTTTTGATTGGCTTCTTCCTTGCCTTACAAGGCTTAGGCATCTTTTAAAGATTGCTTCTATTTGGATCATCATTCTTTAATAGCATCTTCGTATCTGTCAAAAGCATAGTGGCTCTGCGCATAGAGTGGATTATCCATGGCCAATAGCAAGTATTCATTTTCTTTTTTATTGCTGTCTCCATCAGAGTCATTCCAGGTAACATCTAAGGCCAGCCACTGACCATCTACTTTTGCGAAGTTCCAAGCATGCGGGTCAAAATCATCTGTATTTCCACTCACATACATGGTTTCGAGACCAGCTTCCTGAGCAAGAGCCTGGAAGGTCACAGCATAAGCTTGACAAACTCCCTTACCCTCAAATAGCGGACCAGTAATATCAAAACTAGATTCATACTTACGAATACCGTCCTGCATATCTTTAAACGCTTTTGAAATAGCCTCTTCTGATTCTTTATTCTCAATAGATGTTTTGTAATTCAAAAAGCCTTGGTAAGCAGCCTTATCATAGCTAATATGCTCAATCATATACTGATTAATTGCCTCAATCTTTTCTCTGTCGCTCATCTGGTCTTTGATGATGTCTTTGACAATCTCTTTGACCTTTTTACGGGCTTTCTTATATTTGGCTGTTTCGTCAGCATCATATTTAAAGTGTACCACATGTTGCTTAGCATCAATGGCAGGAACTACTCCCTGCTGAATGACTGGATTTTGCTCTAAAACATCGTGAAGCAATTCACTGACATCTCCTTCACTCAGCTCTGGAAACTCACTGTAATCAACATATTCTGCATCGGACAGAAGGGCCTTGGCAAAATATTCCTGCGCTGCACTTCTGGCTGCCACTCTTTCCTCAATATCGCTAACATCATGAACGACTGTTTTACCCTTGAGATCCAAGTCAGCCTGCTCTACACTGATATATTTCTCTGAAACACCCGACTTGCTTTCCTCTTTATTGACCTTTTCATTATGCTTATCTACAACAGGCTGCACTTCTTCTACACTAGCCTGTTCAATGAAAAAGTCCGTTTTGACAGTAGGCATGCCCTTGATAGAGACCAGACATCTGACATCCCGGCCTTCTTTTTCAATTTTTTCATAGACGATTGGAAAGTTCTGAATCTGGCCATCCATCATCTGCAGTGGTGCTTCTTCAGGAATGTTTCCCTTCTGCCGCAGAGCGGAAACCTGGTCAGAAAAAGTCCGAAAATCGATTTGATTCGGCATCAGTTTCGCAAAGCTATCAGATGAGATAGGATTGCTGATCGTGCCTAAAGCTTCTTTGTCTTTGAGGGGAACAACAAGGAGTTCATAAGGCTTTTTCTCAACCGTTTTCTTACTGTAATCCTGATCGTAAGCCTGCAGCAACCGTTGTCTGGCAAGTATCGGATCATCTCCGGAACGGCCGCCGTTGCGGCTATCATAGTGGGTAGGCAAATCTGTCCGATACACTGTCGAAGTGACCCGATCGACCTCTTTATAGTTATAAAGACCTGTCTTGGTATCACTGCCAGGTATGGTTACATACTCTCTTTTTATAATGGAATAAGAGTCCGCTCCCGGCACTTCCGTCCATTCCAGCTGCAAGCGACCATCTCCGAGCAGACTGCTCTTGGTTTTCAGAGCTAGCTTATCGCGCCCTTTCTTATCTATCTTAACGATCCAAAGTTTTGGCTTTTTAAGCTTTTTACCTGTGCGCTCATCATCCCGTTGCAGCAAATAGACCGTATCAAAGACACCCCAGCTCTCACCTTGCTTGGCTAGACCATATTCCGTATGCTCTCCATTTGGCTCTACTCTAGTCGCAGAGAAATGATAAGCGGGCTCAATCACTATCTGCCGCTTATCATTCAGCTTAAAGTCACCTCCTAAAATAGCTCGTAAGTTGCTGTCTCCATAAATTTCAAAGGAAGAAATCAACTCAGTCTGTCCTGCATGTGGCAGTGTCTCAAAATCGTTAGGCTTTTGTACCTCTGTCGGAAATGTAATAGGCTCATTTTCCTTGATCTGAATGACCTTTTCTTGGACATCATAAGGAGTATTTTTGCTGTATTTTTCTCTCAGCTTACGAACACTTTCCGAAAATTGGCTGCCTTTCTCTCCTGGACCGCCACCGTTCTTTTGAAAAAGACTGCAGCCCATCAGAAAACAAATCAACAAAGTAAGCAGAGAAATGAAACGGATTTTCCTACTCATGATTTTCCCTCCTGAAATAGATATTCTTAACATATTATACCATATTTTATTTGAGGCGTCTTTGTTTTTTGCAAACGGATTCATATGTCTGCAATTTTGAGAATAAATTCTTACTTTTTTATAGAGACAGCTTTCCTCAAAACACTGCTTTTCCTCTAGTTGCTTTTAAAATCAAGAGGGGTCGACAAAATTCCCATCTTAAAATATAGAAAAAACCAAGCCAGATAGGACTTGGTTCTTTCTATAAGGAGCCATTCTATTTTGTTTAAGTCATTCAATCCTGATAGAGGCTGTCTCCATTCGTCGCAATGACTTCTTTGTACCAATCAAAAGATTTTTTCTTATAACGGGCTAGAGTTCCGCTACCGTCATCGTTGCGGTCAACGTAGATAAAGCCGTAACGTTTGCTGAGCTCTGCCGTGCTGGCTGAGACCAGGTCAATACAGCCCCAAGTCGTGTATCCAAGGAGTTGTACGCCATCTTCCAGCGCTTCTCCTACCTGCTGCAAGTGCTGTTTGAGATAATCAATGCGGTAGTCATCTTCAACCGTTGGGCCAGTTGGACCCTCCACCAAGACATCCTTGGCACCGAGACCATTTTCCACAATGAAGAGAGGCAGCTGATAGCGGTCATAAAAGCTATTTAGTACCAAGCGCAAGCCGACTGGGTCAATCTGCCAGCCCCATTCTGAACTAGCCAGATGAGGATTTAGGATACCACCTAAAAGATTGCCTCAGCCGGAAGAATAATTTTCCGGATCATGAGCCGCAACCACACTCATATAGTAGGAGAAGGAAATAAAGTCTACAGTATTTTCAGCTAAAAGCTCTTTGTCGCCCGGCGCAAACTGAATCTCAATCCCATTCTCCTTGAAGAAACGATTGATATAGGCTGGATATTTCCCACGCGCATGGATATCAGAGAAGAGATAGTTTTGATTTTCAAATTCCCGAGCTGCCAGCACATCTTCAGGCTTAGGCGTCATGGGATAAGCCGGCATGGCCAGAACCATACAGCCAATCTTAAAATCAGGATTAATCTCATGACCAATCTTCGTTGCCAAGGCAGACGCCACCAGCTCATGATGAACTGCTTGATAAAGGTCCTGCTTGGATAGTTCTTCAGCTGGCGTGGCAATGCCTCCGCTCATAAAAGGCGCATGGAGAACAGAGTTGATTTCATTAAAGGTCAGCCAATACTTGACCTTATCCTTGTAGCGGGTAAAAACCGTGCGGACATAGCGCTCGTAGAAGCCAATCAAATCGCGGTTGGCCCAACCATTGTACTGACGAGCCAAATGCAGGGGCGTTTCATAGTGAGAGAGGGTAATCAGAGGCTCAATGCCATATTTAGCCAGCTCATCAAAGAGATCGTCGTAGAATTGCAGACCAGCTTCATTGGGCTCCGGCTCGTCTCCGTTTGGGAAAATCCGAGACCAGGCAATGGAAGTCCGGTAGACCTTGAAGCCCATCTCAGCAAAGAGAGCAACGTCCTCCTTATAGCGATGATAGAAATCAATCCCTTCCAGCTTGAGATTATCTGGTGTCGGCCCCTCGGTAATCAAAGGATTGCGGTCACCTGGCTTGGCTGGCACTCCGCCTTTTGGAGTCACATCCTGAACAGACAGGCCTTTTCCATCCAAATTATAGGCGCCTTCATACTGGTTAGCTGCAGTTGCACCGCCCCAGAGGAAATTCTGCGGAAATTTACCCATTTGCATTTTCTCGCTTTCGTTTTTTTTATATTTATATTATAATAGTTGTCAAACATATTTTCTAACACAATTATCTTAATAAATTGTACTATTCTATGAAAGAGTGTCCCCATGATTGATTTAGGCCAACTACATAAAAATACCGTTTTTAAAAACCAAGGAACCCCTTATTCTCTGACCCGCACCATCACTGAAAATGGTCATCCAGATATTCTTTTCCACTGGCATACCGATGTTGAAATGATTTATGTCCACGAAGGAAAAGCACAATTTCATATTGACGACGACTACTTTAACAGCGAAAAAGGTGATATTATCCTGATTCGTCCCAATGCCCTGCACTCCATTCACCCCATCAACGACGAGCGCCATTATATGGACGCCATTAATTTTCATCTGGATTTGATGGGCTACTCTGCCATGGATCAGGCTAGCATCAACTATCTGCAGCCCCTCTACAATGGTCAGCTGGACTTGACTCATGTTATCAAGCCCAATGATACAGCCTATACGGAGATTCGTCAGTGCCTCTTAGCAGCTATGGAAACAGGCTATTTCCGCAAATCTCACTACGAGTTTCAGCTCAAAGCCCAGCTCAACCAGCTCTTCTACCTGCTCTTTGAGAACGGCTATGTCATTTCCAAAGACCTATCACCAGAAGGCTATCGCAAGGAAGAAAAAATCCGCTCCATCATCGACTACATCAATGCTCACTACCAAGAAGACTTGAACATTGACCAACTGGCTGGCATTTGCGGCTACAGCTCCACCCATTTCATGAACTTCTTCAAGAAGCATCTGGGCGTTTCCTGCATTGAGTACCTGATCCAATTCCGCCTGCGCAAGGCGGCCGAACTCCTGCAGCACTCTAACCTCTCTGTTCTGGAAATCTCCAGCCAAGCAGGCTTTAATAACCTGTCCAACTTCAACCGCCAGTTTAAAAAATACTACCAAATGACACCAAGCCAGTATCGGAAGAAATGAAGCGCTAAAATAGAAAATAAAAAACGAATACCTGCTAACCAAAATATGCTGAGGGTATTCGTTTTTTTATGCTAATTTCACAAGAAGGACAGAAATAATAGTATCTTTTTACATATAAGTCAGCTAAGACCTAAGTGTTTCGATTGTTGTCATTACGACCTCATCGTTTCTATACTAGCAAGTTCAGCAGGAGATTGAAGAGTCCTAACCAAAAGATAGCTAGCAATAAATAGCGCCCCTGCTTTTCCTTGAAGAAATTTCTCCGCAAAAACAGGCAGAAAACCAGCAAGACCAGGGAGCACACTAGCAACAAAAACAAGATAAACATGGGTATAACATACAAAAGTATCCACAAACCAAATTGCATTTCATTTTCTTTCTAATAAAATAAATCAAAATGATAGACGAGCTCGAAAGCGGTCTGTTTCATTCATTAACAGTTCTATAATCCTTTTTAATTATAACNAAGTCCTCAATTTCAAAACATCAAAAACCAGATTGGAAAATCCAATCTGGCTAAACTCATATTCAAACAATTTATTGCCCCGGCCAATTCAGTCCAACATGAGAATTCATTTCCTGATAGGCGGTATCAATCCGTGCTCTGGTTTCTTGGTCCAGTTTGTCTCGATACTTGCCGCCTTCGATAAAGTCATCCAAAATCCAGGTTTGGTAAGTGTATAAAGGAGAGCCGTCTGCTGAAGTAGCGCCCTTTTCAACTCGGCTGACCCAGCTCGGATGAGCCTGAGCACTTTTTATCTGCGTGCCCTTTGGTGTCTTTTCAATGGTAACATCCATCAGCACTCCGCGCTCAGTCCAATGAGCATTTTCAATCTCCTCCATGGTTTCGATGCGCTGATTAGAAATGAAATTCCCCATAGAATACATAATCAGCTTCTTCTGGCCATCTTTCTCTAAAATCTCAGCTGGCTGAACCACATGCGGATGGCCCCCAAAGACGATATCTGCTCCCCAGTCAATCATTTTATGGTAGAGGGTCATCTGCTCCTCGGTCGGCTCTAGCTGGTACTCTATCCCCATCTGAGGCATGACGACTGTAATATCTGCTTCCTTTTCTGCCCGCTCAATCTCGGCCCGCATCTTTTCTTCATCCAGATCGGATAGGCGAGCATCATAATCTTCCTGACTGAGAAGCCCCTCCATACCATTGTAACCATAGGAGTAAGCCAGCAGTGCGATCTTAATGCCTTTGACTTCCTTTATCAAAATCGGTGCCTGACTGCGGCTTTCATGCGGATAAACACCGATAGAAGTGATTCCCTCTTTTTCAAAAGCCTGAGCTGTAGTGAAAACTCCCTCCAAGCCAGAGTCTAAAATGTGATTATGAGCCAGATCCATCACCTGATAGCCGGCATCCTTGATGGCTGGAACTACGGCTTCTGGAGCATTAAAGAGCGGATAGCCATTCAATGGATAGTCCGGCCGAATCGTGCCTTCAAAGTCCCCTAAGACCAAGTCTCCCTGCCGAAGCCATTCCTTAGCATAGTGGAAATTCTCAGAAAAATCATAAGTTCCATCTTCTTTCTGAGCACTTAGATAAAGGCCGTCGTGATAAAGCAAATCCCCAGTCGCCATGATACGAACCGTTTGATTCCGAGAGGGATCCGTCTGCTGCTCTTTCTTTGCAGGGAAGGAAAAGCTGAAGTCAGGTAAATGCTCTGACAGCAGAATTAAGCCGGCTGACATCCCAACAACTGTCAAAAGCACTCCGACAAACTGCCGATTGCTAAGCTGTTTTTGAAAGAACTTAGGACGAGGAAGCGGCAACTTCTTAATCCAATCCCGCCAAGCTTGGTAGGCATCTGGCAGGAGAGTATGCTCTGCAGCAAAACCCGATATCTTTTTCCAAAGTTCCTGAAAAAAAGTCTGAATCTTCTCCCAAAGAAATTTTTTATCCATCGCATCTCTCCGCTTTTTCTTGCTTGATAACAGCACATCAATCTTTACTATATTGTACTATTTTTACTGTCAAAAGAAAAGGAAAGCAAAAAGCAGGAACTGGGAGAAGCATGCTACAATCTTCAAATTGCGGCAATCTCTCCCATTCTCCTGCTCCATTTTCTATTTTTTCAATTCTAAGAGCTGATCAACGAGCTGAAACTCGGCTTTCATTCTTACCCAAAACTTCCTAGATCTACCGTCAGCACTTGGCCGTCTCGGACAACCTGTCGCCCTGCAATGTAGACATCCTGAACATCGCTGCCCTTGACTGCGTATACTAGGTGCGACAGCATATTTTCCAAAGGATAGAGATGAAGTCGTCCCTTAGGTTGAATGACAATGAAATCGGCTTGTTTCCCCGTTTCCAGACTGCCGATTTTCTTCTCTAATCCCAGCGCCTTGGCTCCCTCAATAGTCAAAGTTTTCAAGGCCTGCTCAATAGTAAACTGAGTCGCATCTCCTGCCCGCATCTTCTGGAGGAGGGCAGCTGTCCGACCTTCTTCAAACATATCCAGATTATTATTGGAAGCGACAGAGTCCGTCGCTAGGCCAACGGTCACTCCAGCGGCTAATAAGTCCGTCACCGGAGCTACTCCAGAAGCCAGCTTGAGGTTGCTGATAGGATTGTGGGCGATGCTGACTGGTGAAGCCGCTAAATCCGCAATTTCTGACGGATTCAGTTCAACTCCGTGAGCAAAAATGGCTGGCTGCTCTAAGTAGCCCAGGCCTTTTAAGAAAGCCAGAGGCCGTTTACCATAGCGCTCCAGAATAATTTTATTTTCTTCCTGTGTCTCCGCCACATGGATATGAAGCTTCAAATCCAGCTCACGCGCTAACTCAAGACTGCCCTTGAGCAGAGCTTCGTCACAGGCATAAGGCGAATGAGGCGCCACCATGACCTGAAAATCTTCATCATCATAGGAGCGAATTTTCTCAATAATGGTCCGAGTACGTGCCAGAGTCTCTTCTGCTGTTTCCGACCCTGAGCTAAAGAGAGTTGGTGAGAAATAGCAGCGCATACCAGACTGCCGCACAGTCTGATAAATTCGGTCAATCTCCACTCCCTGAGGATTATACATGTCGTTAAAAGTCGTTGTTCCTGACTGCAGCATTTCAGCTAGAGCCAGCTGGACAGCCTGGGTCGTTAGATCCTCCGTGAATTGACTTTCTGCTGGCCAGATATAGTCCTCCAGCCATTCATGCAGATTACTGTCATCACGAATTCCGCGCAGCAAGGTCATGGCCGAGTGAGTATGACAGTTAACCAGCCCTGGCATGATCCAAGCACCTTCATAATCCACTGTTTCACTGCATTTCCCTAGCCAGTTTTCATCATAGGGACCGCAGTAGGCAATGCGGTCGTCCTCAACCACCAACAGCCCCTCCCGGTAAACATGAAATGCGCTGTCACAGGTCACCAGATTGACACTTGTATAAGCTTTCATCCGCCATATCCTCACTTTCCCAACACTTGGTTTCAAGAGATTTTAGCTATTATAACAAGCCTAATCTAATTGTGCAAGTCTTTTTATAAAATCATGGCATAAAAAGAGCCCCAGCTGAGGCCCTAGTTGTTAATCATTATCTATGACTAATCTTCCGTGTCAGGAAATCCCCAACAAACTGAATAAAGAAGATGAGCAGCAAAATAAGAATGGTCGCAAGAATAGTCACATCATGGTTGAAACGCTGATAACCATAAGTCAGGGCAACATTTCCCAGTCCACCGGCACCAATCGCTCCAGCCATAGCGGTCTCCCCAACCAGAGAGATGAGTGTAACAGTCGTCACACGAATCAAGTCCGGCAGACCTTCCCGCAGGTAAACACCGACAATGTCCCAGAAGGTTGCTCCACTAGCCTGCGCTGCTTCAATGACTCCTCGGTCTAGTTCGGATAAGACCACCTGAACCTGACGGGCAAAGAAAGGAAAGACAGCCAGCGAGAGAGGCACCAAGGCCGCAGTCGGTCCAATCCCAGTTCCTACAATAATCCGAGTAAAGGGATTGATAAGGGCTAGGAGAATGATGAAAGGAATCGCTCGGAAGATAGAGGTAACCTTATCTAGGACGAAAAAGACAAGTCTATTTTCCAAAATACCTCTCGGCCCTGTCAAGACGAGTAAGAGACCAGCGATAAAGCCTAGAATCCCTCCGATAAAGAAAGGAATGATAGTCATATACAGAGTCAGGTAAATAGCTGTTCCCCAGCCAGCCTGCCCAGACCAGCCCATTCTATAAACATTGGGCATAAATTGTTGAATCAGCTGTAGCATTAGTTACTCCTTTCTTTCAGAACATGCAGCTCTACTCCTGCTTCGCGCAGACTTTCCTGCACCGCCGCCAGTTGCTTGGTCTCTCCAGATAAGATAACGACCATTTCTCCGACCGGTACATGATCTAAAATCTCAATATTGGCGTGAAGAATATTGGCAGATATTTGATACTGCTTGTAAATGTCGTTTATAATGGCTGTGTCCGTCACCACACCTGAATATTTCAGGTGGGCCAGAATGGAACTTTCCGGCAGTTTTTGCACAATCTTTTGCTGGTTGATTTTGATCATGGCCTCATTGATACCGGTTGCGGTCGTAATGAAATCTTGGGTCAGCTCATTCTTGGGATTAGAGAAAATATCCAGAACTGAGCCTTCCTCAATCAGCCGACCATTCTGCATGACTGCTACCCGGTTAGCAATGTCCTTGACAATCTGCATTTCGTGGGTAATGAGGACAATAGTCAGGCCTAATTTTTGATTCAAATCCTGCAATAAAGCCAGAATCTGCTTGGTCGTCTTAGGATCCAGAGCGGATGTGGACTCGTCCGAGATTAGGATTTTGGGATCATTGGCCAAGGCCCGCGCAATAGCCACCCGCTGCTTCTGACCGCCAGACAGCTGGGCAGGATAATTGTCCGCCCGATCTGCTAAGCCTACCAAGTCTAAAAGTGTATGAACTTTCTTCTCTTTTTCAGCAGCTGATAAAGGTGAATGCTTGAGCGCAAAGGCAACATTTTCCTTGGCTGTCATCTGTGCCATGAGGTTAAAATGCTGGAAAATCATTCCAATATCCTTACGCTTTTGGCGTAGCTCAGCTGCAGTAAGCTGAACCTGATGATGATCATAGAAAACCGTATCATCCACCGTAATCTTACCGGCAGACGGCACCTGCAGCAAGTTAATGACACGGACCAGAGTAGACTTTCCGGCACCAGAATAGCCTACAATTCCATAAATATCTCCCTGATTAATATGAATGGTCACATCTTCTACGGCCCTAATGTCTTGCTTTTTTTGATTAAAAACGACATCAATGTGATCCAATTTGATAATTTCTTTGCCCATAATTTCCGATTCACTCCTTGATTTGTCCAATATGAGATTTAGCCACTATAGCCTTTTAATTTGCTTTCCGCCTGTCGCTTGACTAGGGAAATGTGATGCCACAAGCCGCAATCTTTACCGACCTAACCCAAAGCCAGATACTGTTCAAACTAAATGACCATAATAGCAGATAAAGGGCTGGAGAAGCTATTCTCCGCCCTTCTTAATCATTTCGTTTATTCAATACAATGACTTTCTGCTGGTAAAAATTACCAAACTGGCTGATCCATACCATCTGATGATTCTTCGATAACTTTTTTCACTTCATCAGTATGGTAAGCCTTGATAATTTTTTCAATCGCGTCAGCCTTGTCTGATTTCTTCCAATCTGCTTTCGCTGCAATCAGGTTATACCATTGTTTTGAGTTTTCATTGGCTTCTTCTTTGAAGAGGGCCTTCTTGTAGTCAATGCCTGCTTCACGAACGAAAGTATTATTGACAACTGCAGCATCTGCTGAAGTCAGAGAAGCTGGTGTTTGAGAAGCATCCAACTCAGAAATTGTCAGATTCTTCTTGTTTTCTTTGATGTTGGCAACAGTCGCAAGTTCCTTACCTTTAACATCAAGCTTAATCAAGCCAGCTGATTCAAGAAGATAAAGGGCGCGGCTCTCATTTGTCGCATCATTTGGAACGGCAATCGTACCATTTTCTGGGATGTCTTTCACATCTGTATATTTATTTTTGCCGTCCTTGGTACCAGAGTAAAGACGAATCGGTGCGATATAGGTATCCGCAACAGACACAAGGTCTGCTCCCTTCTCTTTGTTCCAGTTTTCAAGGAAGTTGTAATGTTGGAAAGCGTTGATATCCACATCACCGTCAAGCAGAGCTTGGTTAGGCTGAGAGTAGTCGGTAAACTGCGTATACTCCAATTTCACGCCTGCATTTTCTTTGTCAAGAATCTCTTGAACCTTGTTCCAACGCGCTTCTTCTGTATCACTCAGGCTCATTACCCCAACCTTGACGGTTACTGGGCCGTCTGCTGATTTGCTCTCCTTACTAGAAGAAGCTCCGCAAGCTGCCAAACCCAAGGCTGCAAGGCCTACTAAGCCTACTGAAAAGATTTTTTTCAAATTCATCATTTATTCTCCTTTAATGGATAAAATTCTAAATCTTCTATTCTATAAGATTACTTCTCATTTTACCATGTTCAAGGAGACTTGGCTTATATAAATAATTTATCGCCGTGATAAAAAATTTATATAACGGATTGAAGCATTTGAGTTGATTTCATGCCCTTTTACTGCATGAAGGTCAGCAGATAGCCGTATCCTTCTGCTTCCATTTTTTCTTTTGGAATAAATCGCAGAGCAGCTGAGTTGATACAGTAACGTAGGCCTCCTGCTGCTTCTGGGCCGTCAGTAAAGACATGCCCCAGATGGGCATTGCCAGAACGGCTGCGCACTTCGATACGCTCCATGCCATGGCTCTTATCTTCATAATATCGCAGAACTTCTCTGGCAATAGGCCGGCTAAAGCTAGGCCAGCCGCAGCCAGATTCAAACTTGTCACCAGCAAAAAAGAGGGGCTCACCAGTCGTCACATCTACATAAATTCCTTCTTCAAAAGTGGCATTGTAGGCATTTTGGAAAGGACGCTCTGTTGCACTAAGCTGTGTCACCTGGTACTGCTCTTCCGTCAGCTGCTCTTTCAGTTCCTCATCAGTAGGTTTCTCGTACTGACCAGGATCGACCAAGGGCTGATAGGCGTCATTGACATTGATGTGGCAGTAGCCGCCGGGATTTTTCTTGAGATAATCCTGATGATAGTCTTCAGCTCGGACATAGTGGCGCAAAGGCTCTAGCTCAACAGCAATCTTTTGACCCAGCTGCTTTTCCTGCTCAGCAAAGACTTGTTCTATAACTACTCTATCTGCTTCATCTGTATAGTAAACGCCCGTCCGATACTGACGTCCTACATCATTTCCCTGCTTATTGACTGACAGAGGATCAATAACTCGGAAATAATAGAGTAGGATTTCCCGCAGACTGACCCGCTCTTCATCATAAATCAGATGAACCGTCTCTGCATGATCCGTCTGATGAATCAGCTGGTAGTTGGTTGATTCCACCTGGCCATTGGCATAGCCTACTGACGTTTTCTTAACACCTTCAATGCGGGAGAAGTAATCTTCCAACCCCCAGAAGCACCCACCTGCTAAATAAATTTCTGCCATAAAAACACCTCATTTCTTTGCGACTATTTTCTCATAAAAGGAGTCGAAATTATAGCAATTTGATTAGAACTTTCTTCAAAATGATATGAAAAAGCTGGCTTGCAATCAACATCAACCCAGGCATCTTCTTCATTTCAAATCACAACAACTCTTGTATAGAAGATTACCCCTCAATATACTTCAATTTTCCTCGGAAATCTTCCAGGCTTTCATAGCCTTTTTCTTCCATAATAGCCTTGAGTTCTGCAGTGATTCGCTCGAAGGCTGCGACTCCTTCTTTATGAAGGGTTGTTCCTACCTGCACCATACTGGCTCCACAGAGGATATGCTCAAAGGCATCGCGGCCAGTCAGGACACCTCCAGTTCCGATGATTTGGATTTCCGGTTTCAGACGTTGGTAAAATGCATGGACATTGGCCAGAGCAGTCGGCTTGATATACTGACCTCCGATACCTCCAAAGCCATTTTTCGGACGAATGACCACTGACTCATCTTCTATATAAAGACCATTTCCGATAGAGTTTACACAATTGACAAACTTGAGCGGATATTTGTTAAAAATCGCAGCGGCCTGGTCAAAATGCACGATGTCAAAATAAGGAGGCAGTTTGATTCCTAGGGGCTTGGTGAAATAAGCAAAAACTTCTGACAAGATTTTTTCCGTCGTTTCAAAGTCATAGGCAATCTGCGGTTTGCCAGGGACATTGGGACAGGAAAGATTGAGCTCAGTAATACCTTTAAAGTCACTTACCTGCACTTTCTTAAGAATGGTATGGGTTTCTTCTGGCGACATACCGACCAAAGAGAGGAAGAAAGTGCGATTTGGTTCGCTTTCCTGGAGTTCCAGCAGGTATTCAAGATAGTAGTCTAAACCATTGTTGGGCAAGCCCATGGAGTTGATAGAGCNAAGCGGAACATCCTGATATCGTGGCTCTGGGTTTCCCTGACGAAATTCCAGCGTCGCCGTCTTGGTCACAAAGGTTCCCGCAGCAGAATCTTTGACTTCCGCCAGTTCCTCTTTTGTCATGCAGGCAACCCCAGCTGCATTCATCAGGCAGTTATCAAAATCAAAACCAGCAATTTGTGTAGATGTCGAAACCATAGTAAAACGCTCCTTTTTCTTCTGAAGGCGAGTGCCTTTAGCTCATTTCCCCTATTATATCACCAAACTCCACTTTTTCGTTTTTTTAACCGGCAATTCCTGACTAACGTTCGGAAAATATCCAGTTCGATTGGTCGACTTTCTGAAATATTTCAGAAAATAAATTGTGGAAATTTTTAGAAAATTCAACTTTTTTCTTTACAAGGGAAAAAAAGTCTGCTATAATGTTCCATGTAATAAAATATGACATTTAAAAGATGTCTGTTTTAAAGTTTTAAACACATCCTCGTCATACAAGCTGCAAACAGCTTCCGACAAGATGGTTTACTATTTTATTTAAAGGAGAATGACAGATGACAACTGCTAAAGAATATATCCAAAGCACTTTCGAGACCGTAAAAGCACGCAACGGACATGAGGCCGAATTCCTCCAAGCTGTTGAAGAGTTTCTCAATACCCTGGAGCCCGTTTTTGAAAAACACCCAGAATACATTGAAGAAAACATCCTAGCGCGTATTACGGAGCCTGAGCGCATTATCAGCTTCCGTGTTCCTTGGGTAGACCGCGAAGGTAAAGTACAAGTTAACCGTGGTTACCGCGTACAATTTAACTCAGCAGTTGGCCCTTATAAAGGCGGTCTTCGTTTCCACCCGACTGTAAACCAAGGGATCTTGAAATTCCTCGGATTTGAACAAATCTTTAAAAACGTCTTGACTGGCCTGCCAATCGGCGGTGGTAAAGGTGGATCTGACTTTGATCCAAAAGGCAAGACAGATGCTGAAGTGATGCGTTTCTGTCAAAGCTTCATGACTGAATTGCAAAAACACATCGGCCCATCTCTTGACGTTCCAGCTGGTGATATTGGTGTTGGCGGACGTGAAATCGGCTACCTCTATGGCCAATACAAACGCCTCAATCAATTCGACGCTGGTGTCTTGACTGGTAAACCCCTTGGATTTGGTGGCAGCTTGATTCGTCCAGAAGCAACTGGCTACGGCTTGGTTTACTATACCGAAGAAATGCTCAAGGCCAACGGCCAAAGCTTTGCTGGCAAGAAGGTGGTTATTTCGGGTTCTGGTAACGTAGCCCAATATGCTCTTCAAAAAGCAACTGAACTCGGTGCAACTGTTATCTCTGTATCTGATTCAAACGGTTATGTCATCGATGAAAACGGTATTGACTTTGATCTTTTGGTTGATGTCAAAGAAAAACGCCGCGCTCGCTTGACAGAATATGCTGCTGAAAAAGCAACTGCTACTTACCATGAAGGTTCTGTATGGTCTTACGCTGGTAAATATGATATTGCTTTGCCATGTGCGACTCAAAATGAAATCAACGGTGAAGCAGCTAAACGCTTAGTTGCTCAAGGTGTTATCTGTGTATCTGAAGGTGCCAATATGCCTAGCGACCTGGATGCTATCGCAGTTTACAAAGAGAATGGTATCTTCTACGGACCTGCCAAAGCTGCCAATGCTGGTGGTGTAGCAGTATCTGCCCTTGAAATGAGCCAAAACAGCCTTCGTCTGTCATGGACTCGCGAAGAAGTTGACGGCCGCCTCAAGGACATCATGACAAACATCTTCAACACAGCTAAGACTACTGCTGAAACTTACGGACTTGGCAAAGACTACCTGGCTGGTGCTAACATTGCTGCTTTCGAAAACGTAGCCAACGCTATGATTGCCCAAGGTATTGTTTAACTAGTCGATACATCCTATCGGAGGACAAATCATGAACTTACGGCCAATGGAAGTGAGAGACAATCCAGCTGTAGCGCAGCTCATTCGAGCCAGTCTAGAAGAATTCGGGCTTGACAAACCAGGAACTGTCTACTTTGATTCTCATCTAGATCATTTGGCCGACTATTATCAACATCAAGAGAGGGCAGCTTACTTTGTTCTGGAAGACGAAGGTCATCTCGTTGGCTGCGGTGGTTTTGCACCTGTGTCTGATAAAATTGCTGAATTACAAAAACTGTATGTCACTAAAAACAGTCGTGGCAAAGGTTATTCCAGTCAGCTGATAAAGCAGATATTCCAAGAAGCCCGCCTAGCAGGTTATGAACAGCTTTATCTAGAAACCACTACTGAACTGGCTACGGCCGTGGCCGTCTATCAACACTATGGTTTTACATCACTGCAACAACCAATTTCGAACGCTGCCGGCCACCCAGCTATGAATATCTGGATGATAAAATCCCTCTTATCAGATGAATAGATGTCGGTATACCCTGGCTGTCTCAAGAACATCATGACCAACATCCTCAACACAGCTAAAACGACCGCTGAAACTTACGGACTTGGCAAAGACTACTTGGCTGGTGCTAACATTGCTACCTTCGAAAACGTAGCCAACGCTATGATTGCCCAAGGTCCTGTTTAAATACTATTTAACTAGAACTCAAAGAAATCCGACTGCTTATAAAAGCGGTCGGATTTTTATATATCTAATTTTTCAAAAAATTTGCCTGCTGACTGCTTTTCTTTTAGCTTCTCCAGCAGCTCATTCTCCAGAAAAGGACTTAGTTCGTCAAAATCTTGACAAACCTTAAAGACTGTTTCTCTGTCCAACTGGTCATAAGCTAGTTCGTAATAGTCCTTATTATGATGCCAGCCCTGGTCATAATTGACATCTGTTCGCTGATAGTAAACGATGTTTTGCTTCGGTGTCAGGTAAAGCTTCTGTGTTAGAATGCTTTTCTGATCTTTGGACAGCTTGCTACGATTGAAAATCTTGACACCTTGAAAAATCTTTCGCTCATGGATACCTTGATTTGTAACTTTCAATTCGACTCTTTTATAATGCATACTGATACCTCCAGAAATCACCTACATTATATCAGGTTCTGGCAGATTTTCAAGCAAAAGCGTCATTTCCAAAAGTCTTTAGTCGCCTCTAAAATCTCTGCCGTCGGTGTTACTGTGGCCTCAATAATGCTCTTGCCAGTATTTTTTAGATAGGCTTGTATCAGATGATAGCCATAAGCATAACCCGCAGCATAAGGCATACCGACTGGTATTTGACCTTGAATCTCAGCGATTTCATCACCGTAGAGATAAGGAGCCATTTCCGCCATCCCCGTTAGCTGAAGCTGGCTTGAGATGATAGGCTTAATCTCCTCTAATTGCTCTGGACTGGTTGAAGTGACCCAGGGTCCGATGAGCTCCTTGCCATAGAGCTCAGCAGCAAAAGACTCTGCCAACCCCTCACTGACTACCCAGTCTGCTAAGGTCGTCTGCTGGTTCCATTTGATAAATTGGAAGCGGACATTATGGTTGCACTCATGGGCCAGCGCCGCCTGCACACGTGGCAAAGTATAGTCATTTGGTAGTAGACTAAGCATGAGGTAGCCTGGAATCCCGCCATCTCCACTGTAACCCTTATTGAGCTGGAGCATAGCCTTTTCTGGATTGCCTAATAAAATAGTAAAATGATAAGCCTCAACCTCTAAGTCATAGCCAGCCTGCTCGAAAAGACCGATACTCCTTTTAATGGTATCTTGGCAGTCTTGCCAGAGTTGATCAGAGCTCAGAGAGTCGATAGCTGGTCTATCCTTTTCCGACAGAGTTCCAGGCAGCTGATTCATAAAGCCAAGTAGAAATAGAGCATCAAATCCTCCAGGATACTTCGCTTTTAAAGGAATGTGCTGAGTTTGGTATTTAGGAGCAAATGGAGCGAGTATTTTCGCTCGAAAACAGCCCTCCCTTTTATCAAATGGAAGTTCAAGCAGCTCCTGATAAACTTTATCAGAGCGAATAATATTAATTTGCATAGTGATCTCCTTTTCTAGTTTTCACTAGTATACACCCTCCCCTAAGGTCAGGGTCAAGAAAAAGATTTGAAACTTTTGTCTCAAATCCTCTCTCATCTATAACATTTGCTGCCTCCACTTTCAAATCTGGGTGCGGAAAGTAGCAAAGGTATTAGAGTAATAGGATAATTTTCCCTACTGCTCCTTCTTTTTCTCTTGCTTTGGCTTGCTTTTCTCCTTTTGCCACTTAGCATTGTCGTAGGTTACGGTATAGGTATCCTCATCGCCGCCTTCCCCGTCAAATACCAAGTCAAAGCGGATAGACTTGCCTGGCGCCAGATTGGTGCCGATTTGTGTATTGTCAAAGGTTGAGCCGTCCAAAATATAAACATTTTCCTTCTTGTCATAAAGTCCAAAGTCATAAGGACTGACCAGAATGGGCTTTTTAGAAGTGTTTTCAACCGTGATTGTCGCAACGACAGCTACACCTGTCGACTCATCGCTCATGACTTTCTTGCTGTCTTCTACTGCCGAATGAACGGTCACCTTGAGTCCACTGGAAAATTCAACTGTTTTCTCAAAAGCATGGCTGGAATAGGTCTCTAAAGGCGAGTTATGGTAGCCTGTGAGAGACTTGAGATGGTCATTTTCCTCCATAAGGCCAATCGTAGTGATGACGAGGAGAATGCTGAGCAAGGCCAGAAGAAAGATGATAATACCAGACACCAGAGCTGCCCAAAAGAGCCCCTGCTTGTGGAGAGGACGTTTTAAACGGTAAACACGATTGTCCTCACTGACAATTTCCTGCTGAATTCGCTGATTCATATGGACCTTTCTAATCAATAATTACTTGCCTTTTGTAAGAGGCCCAAGCGTCGGAAGTTCAACCCCCTCTCGCAAAAGCGCTTCATGGTATAGGCGGTAGAAGATATGGTAAATGGAAACCTGCATGCCACCTTGTACGATCATGCTGATCCGGAAGTTGAACTGGCCATTTGAAGCCATCTGCGGCCCCAAGACATCCGGTTCCTTGAGAATCTCTGGATGTTCTGGCACTGCTTCTTCATTGACCTTGGAAATAATGCGGTAAATCTCGTCCAAATCTGTCTGGGCATAAAGCGGAATGTCAATCAGAACACGCATATCTCCTCGAGACAAATTGCTGACGACCATGATATTGCGGTTGGGCACAAAATGAAGCGTTCCGTCCGCGTCCCGTACCTGCGTCGTCCGAATCCCGACACTGATTACTGTTCCAGCGATGTTGATAGGACCGTTAGTCAGGCGGACATTGTCACCAACATCTAACTGTCGCTCGAGAAGGATAAAGAAGCCATTGACCAGATCCGACAGGAAGCCCTGGGCTCCCATCCCGATGGCCACCCCGGCAATTCCGGCACCAGCTAAAAGGCTGGAAACCGGTAGTCCCAAGATGGATAAAACCCAGTAAATCAAGAGGAAATACAAGACATAATTAAGCAGATTCTCAATCAGACGAGTGATAGTTTTCTGTCTGGCTACATCCTGCTTGGATAGCTTGAGAGAGGGGGCAATGATCTTGGTCACTGACAAATGCAGGATTTTCTTAACGATGTAAAATAAGATAAAAAGCAGAAGTAAAGAGACCAGCTTGGAAAAAAGGTCATCTGCAATCTTGCTCCAGTCAAACTGCTGGATATAGCGGGAAAAGACATTTCCGGTCTTAGACATAGGCTACCTCCAAAAAGATTACTACCATTATACCACAAAGACCAATCAGCGCGGACATAGAATGGTTAGTCCGACCTAGCGTTGCTTTCACCCCCCTTTCTATCGTATAATAAAATAAGTATCCAAGACAAGAAAGGAACTTACATGCTCCATCGCTTCATCACCATTTGGAATAAAACCAATCTAATCAAGCGGATTTCCATCGGTATTGGCATTGGTGTCCTGCTGGCTGTCATCTTCCCCCAAGCACAAGCCATCGGACTTCTGGGCCAAATCTTCGTTGGCGGCCTCAAGGCTATCGCTCCGCTCCTAGTCTTCGCTCTGGTGGCAAACGCCCTGTCGCAGCAGCAAAAAGGACAAAAGAGCAATATGAAAAAAGTCATCTTGCTCTACCTTCTGGGAACCTTTGCGGCGGCCTTAGTAGCGGTCCTGATCAACTTCTTCTTTCCCATTAGTATAGAGTTAGCTTCGTCCTCCCAAGAAGTTTCTCCGCCAGATGGAATCGGACAAGTTCTCAGCAATCTTCTGCTTCAGCTGGTGGACAATCCCGTCAATGCCCTCATCACCGCTAACTACATCGGTATCCTGTCCTGGGCTGTCATCTTTGGAATTGCCATGCGGGAAGCCAGCCACCACAGCAAGGAACTGCTGCAGACCTTGGCAGATATCACTTCTAAGATTGTCGAGTGGATTATCAATCTAGCCCCTCTGGGTATTTTAGGCCTGGTCTACACGACCATTTCCGGCAAAGGTTTCCAGGCTCTAAAAAGCTATGGTATCCTGTGATTACCTTTATCATGCTGCGGAAAAATCCCTATCCCTTGGTCTGGCGCTGTTTGCGAGTCAGTGGCGTGACTGCCTTTTTCACGCGCAGCTCAGCGGCTAACATCCCCGTCAATATGAAACTCTGTCGGGATCTGGGGCTCAATCCAGAGACCTACTCGGTCTCTATTCCTTTGGGAGCCACTATCAACATGGCAGGGGCTGCTATTACTATCAATACCCTGACCTTGGCTGCTGTCAACACGCTGGGTATCAGAGTTGATTTTGGCACGGCTCTAGTTCTCAGTATTGTAGCGGCAATTTCTGCCTGTGGGGCTTCCGGCGTAGCTGGCGGTTCTCTTCTGCTCATTCCAGTCGCCTGCAGCCTCTTTGGGATTTCCAATGATTTGGCCATGCAGGTAGTCAGCGTCGCTTTCGTTATTGGTGTCATTCAGGACTCCTGCGAGACAGCCCTCAACTCTTCTACTGACGTTCTCTTTACAGCTGTGGCCGAGATGAGCAGCTGGCCAAAAGAAAAACGCTATTAATTTCGACAAAAAACCTCTAGACTTCCATCATTACGGAAAGCTAAAGGCTTTTTTATGTGTGAAAATTAATTCTTTCGATGCTTGTCAAAATATCTCTTCGTCTCACTGATGACAATTGGAGACAAGACTAATAAGGCAATCAAGTTTGGCAAGGCCATGAGGGCGTTGACAATATCTGCAATAATCCAGACCGCCTCTAGACCCACAAAGCCACCGAGAACAATCATCAGGACAAAGAGCAGACGATAAACGCGGATATAGCGAACCCCAAAGAGAAACTCAAAACAGCGCTCACCATAGTAGTTCCAACCCAAGATAGTCGTAAAGGCAAACAGAACTAGAAAGACTGAAAGCAGAACTGAACCAAAATTAGCAAAAACACTCGCAAAGGCTGCCTGAGTCAGGGACACACCGTTGAGATTGCCATCCCAGACTCCTGTGATTAAAATCGTCAAGCCTGTCAGGCTACAGATAATCAGGGTATCGATAAAGGTTCCGGTCATGGAAATCAAGCCCTGTTCTACCGGTTCCTTAGTCCGGGCTGCCGCCGCTGCAATGGGCGCTGACCCCAAGCCAGATTCATTGGAGAAAACTCCACGCGCAACCCCGTTTTGAATGGCCATCTGGATGGTCGCACCAGCAAAGCCACCGACAGCAGCCGTCTGACTAAAAGCTGAGCTAAAGACCAGCTGGAGAGCCGGCAGTAATCGATCTAGATTGACCGCTAAGACAGTCATAGTGCCCAAGATATAAATCGCCGCCATAAAGGGCACAACCTTGGTCGATACTCGAGCAATAGACTGGATGCCGCTGAAAATAACCAGAGCTACTAAAATAGCCAATATAGAAGCTGTCACAGCTGGAGGCAGCTGAATGGTATTCTGCATGGCCTCCGTAATAGAATTGACCTGCGTAAAGGTCCCAATCCCCAAGAGAGCCACCAAGATACCAGCTATCGCGAAAAAGATGGCTAGAGGACGCCACTTCTCGCCCATTCCTAGTAAGATATAGTGCATAGGACCGCCTGCCATGGCTCCATGAGCATCCTTGCGGCGGTACTTGATAGCCAAGAGGCCTTCGGCATACTTGGTCGCCATCCCAAAGAAAGCAGCTACCCACATCCAGAAGAGGGCACCCGGTCCACCGGTTTTAATAGCTGTTGCCACTCCTATGATATTTCCCGTTCCCACCGTCGCAGCTAGAGCAGTACAGAGAGCCGCAAAGCTAGAGACATCGCCCTGATGCTCCTCGTCTGATACAAAAATTAGCCGAAAGGCACGCGGAAGTCGAAAAATCTGCAGCAAGCCCAGACGCAGACTGAGATAGATACCGGTACCAACCAGCAAAATGAGCAGGGGCGGACCCCAAACCAAAGAATCCAGACGATTCAATATTTCCAACATGATATAAGCTCCTTTTCACACCGAGAAAAAGAAAGAGCACATGCAAAACATGTACTCTGGATGTGCTGGAGTAGGGAAATTCCTGCCTCTTCGCTCTGTCCTTTTACCTGAGAGTTTGAGCGGTTCTAAACCGCCTTGCCCCTTCGGTGCCATTCATGGTCTCTCCAGAGTTCCGTCCATTTCACAGTCAGAGGTACCTGCCCCTTTCTGAAAAACTTCGTTCGGTGTTGATTATTAATTTTATATTATTCTAAAAGAACATTCGCTTTTTGTCAATATTTTATGAAAATTTTTGAGTATGTAAACGTTTTTAGGCACAAAAAAGAAGCCTAAAGGCTTCTTGCTTAGCTTAATTCAGCGATAATTGCCTTGAGCTGGTCTTTGGTGTGAACACCTGCGACTTGCTTCACGACTTGACCATCTTTCTTGAACAGAAGGGTTGGAATGGACATAATGCCAAATTCACGGGCCGTATTTGGATTTTCATCCACATCCATTTTAAGGATTTTCAATTCATCCTCATGGACTTCTCCTGCCAACTGCTCCAAGATAGGTGCCTGCATACGGCACGGACCGCACCAAGTTGCCCAAAAGTCAATCAGAACCAATCCATCTTTTGTTTCTTCTGCGAATGTTGCATCTGTAACTGCTGCTACCATAAATCTTCTCCTTTTATTGCTTACTTTTGATAACATTTTACACCAAAAACATCAGAAAGAAAAATATTTGCTATGGGTAGGACCTTAGTCACTCAGTGAGAAATGGTTGGTCATGAGATTGCTGGCATCCAAGAGAACTTTCTCCAAGAGCTGGTTTGTCGCTTCTTGCACCT
Source organism: Streptococcus sanguinis (assembly GCF_003943655.1). GTDB lineage: Bacteria > Bacillota > Bacilli > Lactobacillales > Streptococcaceae > Streptococcus > Streptococcus sanguinis_F. The sequence continues at coordinate 120,315 of NZ_RJMM01000001.1, read as the reverse complement.
TATTGCTCATGGCTTGATTTTCAGCTTCAAAGTCCACATCCTCGCTCTTGGCCAGAGCTTGGTCTACCCGACCAATCATTTCATGTCCCCAAGCCATAGTCTTTTCCTGATAATCATCCAAATCACCGACATGACTGCTAAAATGAGCATCAGCCAGACCAGCAATCAAGCGATTGGCCCAGTAGAAGGAATCTGTCGAAACCTTGTCAGTCGTATTGGCAAAGTAGTCTGGCGTTGTTGAGACTTGAGTAAAGAAAGGAACAGCTGTATTGTAAGGCATGGAGCCATAAGATAGCCACTGGATACCTGTCGTTTCCTGCGGTTGATTAGGGCGCAGCTGCAAGATAGCTGTCTGACTGGTCCGATTGATGCCAATAGTCCGGAAGGCCCGTCTGCTGTGGCGGTCGCCCTCTGCTCCGTAAGGATCATAAGGCGAATCCTGATAGTGACTGCTCAGGACATACTTGACATCCTCGATGGTGATCTTGCGGTATGGCTTGCGGCACCATGGAATGAAGAAACTCCTTGGATCTTGCTCCACTTCTGGATTGAGAAAACGCTGGATATCCCAAGCTCGCGGTGTATTGTAATGGCGGTCCTTATCCTTCTGGCTGCCAAAAGCATAGCGTGGATTGAAGCCCTCATCTGAGTAATTCAGATTGAGATGGTTTTCCTTGATAAAATTTTTGAGATTTGGATGACAGAGGAAGTGCTCTGGATTGTCAAATTCAAAATAATCGCTGCCCAGCTGATTTGGATTGGTCACATAGGCATCATCTGGCACGCGCCGCGCCATCCAATGGTGGCCGCCAATGGTTTCCAGCCACCAGATTTCATTGACATCTGAGATAGCAATCCCATTGGACTCATAAGTGCCGTACTCCTCTAGGATTTTCCCTAAGCGTAGAACCCCTTCTCGAGCCGTCTTGATATAGGGAAGAACCAGCGTAAGGATATCTTCCTCGCTAATACCTGACTCTACCAAAGGATCAGCTCCCAACACGCGGCTATTAGTTGTAATCGTTTCCGTTGCGCTGACAGCAACGTTATAGCTGTTAATTCCAGCTGCTCCCCAAATCCCATCCTTGGGAACTGCATCTGGCACCGCCGTATAGCGGACTGGATTGTCCGGCAAATCCATCTCAAAAGAGGTCAAAACAGACTGATAATGGCGGGGCTGGTCTTGTGGCTCCACTATGACAAATTTCTTGGGTGTAAAGACCCCATTTTGTGAATCCTCTGTACGAGCGACAATGGTTGAACCGTCGTAACTGGCCTTCTTGCCTACCAAAATAGTCGTGCAGGAATCTGATGCATGCTTTATTCTCATTATTTTCCCTCCGAAACACTTTATGCTGCTTCCATTATAGCAAAAAGCAGGTTCTCATAAAAGGACTCGCCGTTATCTCTTCGCTGAAATTTCTAATGCCCTATTCGATTTTCAAGACATAGGTATGTTCTTTGTAAAGCTCATCAATCTCAAAATGCTCCAAATCTTCTTCCTTTGAGACAATATAATGCCCTTCTCTTTGGTAATAGCCTAAAGAATTTCCCGACTTATCTGTCAGACAGATTGTCTGCTGCTTCCTATCAACGCTGAAAGAAAACGGTGTTTGATCTTTGGGGCGTCCGACAACTAAATAATCTTGACAAATCAGCTTGCCGCCCCACTTCTGATAGAGGTGATTTGCCTGCTCTCCATCTCTGGTAAAGATGATCAAGGCCTCAACTTTCTTTTCATGCAGTTTCTCCCAAGAAGTTTGAAAGAGTTGGCCGGCTATCCCTTGATTCTGAAAATCAGGATGGACAGCCAGATTAGCAAAGTAAGCTATCTTTTCTCCTGGATAATATGGATAAGAACGACTTGCTTCTTCGGTGTAAATCCCAATATCTAGAAGCCCTACAACCTGATCATCTTCCACTGCTATGAGCTCAATCGAATCTTGGTAAGGCTCTTCAGTAAACTCATCCTTGCTGCGGCTCACATCATCAAAGAAAGGCGAAAAGAGATAACTCAAAGCTTTTGTATAACCCCAACTTTTCTCATAAGTCGAGTTATAGATTTGTATTTTCATTTCTGGCCTCTTACTTAAATATCACAATCGTCGCACCGCTGCCGCCGGCATTTTGCGGGGCATAGCCGAAGGACTTGACATGCTTGTTGCGGCGGAGGTATTTAGTCACCCCTTCGCGGATGACCCCGGTCCCGATACCGTGGATAATATCCACCTGAGCCATGTTATTGAGGAGGGCCTGATCGATAAAGGCATCAAGCTCTTCCATGGCCTCTTCGTAGCGTTTGCCGCGCAAGTCTAGTCTGGCTTTGGGTCCAGAAGTATTGGCCCGCTTGACCACATTGACCTGCTTGCGCTTAGGCTGCTGCTCCTTTTCAGCCTTGAGCAAGTTAAACTCCTGCTCTTCCAGAGTCATCTTGATGAGACCGACCTGGGCTTCCCAGCGACCATCCTTTAGCTGCTTGACCAAGGTTCCCCGCTGACCATAGCTAGTGACTAGAATATCATCCCCCACCTTGGGAGCCCGATTTTTCTTAGCCTGTTTGAGCACCTTATTCTTTGATAAATCAACCGTTTCTGGTGCCAACTTTTTAAGCTGAGCCTTGGCTTCAATAATCTCATGTGGTTTGAGGCTAGACTTATCATGGAGATTTTTGAGAATGCTCTCACTCTCTGACAAAGCCAAATCAACGATTTCTTGGGCTTCCAAGCGTGCCTTATTGAGCTCAGTTTCCTTTTCTCGGTTAAACTCATTATATAGCTTTTTGAGGGCTCGGTTAAATTTGAGATTTTCCTGCTCCACCTCGCGGATATTATCCAAGCGCTTGCGGCTCTCCAGCGTCTGCTCCTCTAGGCGTTCAATTATTCGATTGACATCACTGTCTGTGTTGGTCTGCTCTTGGGCATGGCCAACGATAACTTCCGCCAAGCCCAAACGTCGAGCTATTTCAAAGGCATTGGAGCGGCCAGGCACTCCCTGCATAAAGCGATAGGTCGGCCTTAAACTATCTGTATCAAATTCCATGCTGGCATTCTCTACCCAGTCCATCTCAATCCCATAGGCTTTGAGCTCAGGATAGTGGGTCGTTGCCATGGTTTTAATCTGCCTTAGCCGCAAATCTTCCAAGATAGCAATAGCCAGAGCGGCACCCTCTTGCGGGTCAGTCCCAGCTCCTAGCTCATCCAGCAGAACCAGACTCTCGCTATCAACCTGATCTAAAATAGAGACAATATTGGTCATGTGACTGGAGAAAGTCGACAGGCTCTGCTCAATGGACTGCTCATCACCAATGTCTGCAAAAATCTGACTGAAAATCCCGACGCGGCTCCCCTTGTCCGCCAAAATCGGCAGACCTGACTGGGCCATGATCTGAGCTAAGCCCAAGGTCTTCAGCATGATGGTCTTCCCACCCGTATTAGGACCGGTAATGACAATCTCTGTCAAGTCTGGCCCGAAATGCAAGTCATTAGCCACTGCATTTTCAATCAGGGGATGACGGACACTGAGCAGTTGAATATCCTGCTCTTCCGACAGGTCTGGCACCACCGCTCCTGTCTCTTGCATGAAGCGGACCTTGGCACGCACCAGATCCAGATGTCCGATAATCCAAGCATTGTTGGCAATTTCAGCTGCATAGGGACGGAAGAGGTCTGATAATTCCTGCAAAATCCGCTGAATTTCATAACGTTCGTCCGCCCGACTGCTGGCAATTTCTTCGTTGAGATTGACAACTGCTCTAGGCTCGATATAGACGGTATTGCCGCTGGCTGAAATATCGTGAACCACACCAGAAATGCGGTTACGATAGGTATTTTTCACAGGCAGCACATTGCGGCCATTCCGGCTGGCCACTACCTGATCCGCCAGCATCTCTCCCTTGTTTTTGAGAATCTCTTGCAGAATTTCCCGCACCTGGTTTTCATTTTCTTGAATCTTTCGGCGGATACGGCTCAAACTTTCGCTGGCAAAGCTTTCAATAAAGCCGCCATCATTCACAGCCTGCAGACCTCCTTGGAGCTTAGGGAACACAGCCAGATTCTCAAACAGACGGTCCAGCTTTTCCAAGTGCACATTTTCCAAGTCCTCATAAAAGGACTTGAGCTCCTGAGTCACAGCCAAGACGCGCTTGAGGGCTAAAAACTCCTCGATATTCAAGTCGCTCTCCAGCTCCAAGCGCTTGGTCAAGGCAGTGATATCCTGAGTCGCAGCCAGACTAAAGTACGGATGCTGCACAAAAATCTGCTGCATATCTGTCATTTCCAGAAAAGCTGAAGCTACCGTCTCCTTCTTACTGGTCGGCAAAAGCAGGCCCAGTTCCAGCTGCCCCTGCTCTGTCAAAAGATAGGGAGCAAAAAGTTCTTTTATCTTCTTAAATTCTAAGGTTTCTAAAATTTTTGTGTTCATAATTTTCTTTTCTAGTAAAAAAGAACCCAGCTAGCAGGCCAACTGAGTCGTCTCTTATCCGATAACTTGATTCACCCAGAGATCTTTGAGGATATTGGATGTGATAGGGGTATACTTGACAATAAAGCGAATCATGAAGCTGCTGTTGAGCCGCTCCTGAACCATCTCCATCGGCACCGTTGCTAAAATAGTCAGGCACATTCCCAAAACAAAAATAGAGATGCAAACAGCGATGGCTCCGCTGATCACATTGTACCATTTGGTGTCCAGCTTATTGGGATAGGGAATCAGATTCGCAAAAATCCCAAAAAAGCGCCCAAGGATGTAGATAGCCGTAAAGATAATGAGATAGGCCAAACCAGCATAAAAAACCTGGTCCAACTGAAAGAGCTGGGAGCTAGGGAAAAAATAGGTCGAAGAGCCCTGAGTCGCACTGGCATAAGGCACCCAAAGGCTGATAAACTTAGCCAAGCTCTTATAAAAAGCTCCAGCCACCAGCATGGAAACCATGGTCGCAGCAGCATAATAGCCCTGCAAAACAATACCACGCGAATAGCCGATATAAAAGCTCCAGGCCAATATTAGTAAAATAATAATAGAAAACATTATTTCTCCTCTATTTACCCGACTTTTCTCTCAAATCACTGAGCATTTTGTGACGAAAATCTTCTAGTTCTTTTTCTTTGTCATCAAACTCAATCTCTCGACTGAGTTGAGTAGATAGGCTATTGACCGCCAGCAAAATCGCCAAGACTTCATCATCTGCCGCAGGCATCTGCTCTTTGATAGCCTTGTATTTTTCCTTTGCTACCCGTTCTACTTCTTCCATAAAGAGATTATCGTGTTCTGTTGTTAGAGTTAAGGTCTTGTTTCCAAATGTAAATTTATATCGATTCAAATTTGCCATAAAATCACCTCATTGTATTATATCAAAAAAGAAGCCCTTTGTCAGTTATTAAAACACTTGGAACTAGACAGGGACTTTCTTTTTCATCTTTTTTGACATTGCAAGCAGCAGTGCTCTCCTACAAAATTTTTGTAGGATTTTCAATCTTATGGCTTTCGACTTTTCCTTTTTATGGTACAATAGGGGGTATGGAAACTATCACCCTCAGTCCCAAACAGCAAGAAATTCAGGCTTTTGTTGAGAAATATCAGGACCAGCTGGCTCCCAGCAAGAACCCACATATTCAATATTTCTTCCGGCTGAATCAGGCGACGGTCAGTGTCTTTAGCTCCGGAAAAGTTCTCTTTCAAGGGGCAAAAGCTGCTTACTACGCTGGCTTTTTTGGTCATCAAGTGACCAAGACCAGTTCTAGTCCTGCTTCTCAGAATTTTGCCCTCATTGGGACAGATGAGGTCGGNAACGGCTCCTACTTTGGAGGTCTAGCCGTCGTAGCTTCTTTCGTCACTCCAGGCCAGCACGACTTTCTGAGAAAACTGGGCGTTGGTGATTCTAAAACCTTGAACGATAGCAAGATTCGCCAACTGGCGCCGGTCTTAAAAGAAAAGATTGCCCACCAAGCTCTGCTCTTATCGCCAGAGAAGTACAACGAAGTCATCGCTTCTGGCTACAACGCTGTCTCTGTCAAGGTAGCCTTACATAATCAAGCTATTTACCTACTGCTGCAAAAAGGCATCAATCCTGAAAAAATCGTCATCGATGCCTTTACCAGCCAGCAAAACTATAATAAATACCTAAAGCAGGAAAAAAATCATTTTCCAAATCCGGTAAGTCTGATTGAGAAGGCTGAAGGAAAGTTTCTAGCTGTTGCGGTCAGCTCTATTATCGCTCGCGACCTCTTTCTGGAAAATCTAGAAAATCTCAGTCAAGAGTTAGGCTATACCCTGCCTAGCGGAGCCGGAAGCAAGAGCGATCATGTTGCCAGCCAGATTCTTCAATCCTATGGAATGGCCGGTCTGCAGCATTCTGCTAAACTCCACTTTAAAAATACTGAAAAAGCACAAAAACTTCTAGAAAGGTAACCTATGAAAAAATCAAATACTGCTGTTGTCATTCTCAAAGAATGGGGACTCTTTATCTTCTTTATCTCTGTCATTATCCTGTCAAGGCTCTTTCTCTGGTCCCCTGTCAAGGTAGACGGCCACTCTATGGACCCTACCCTGGCCAATGGGGAATATCTGCTTGTCCTCAAACATCAGTCTATTGACCGCTTTGATATCGTCGTCGCTACTGAGACAGACGATGACGGAACGACCAAGGAGATTGTCAAGCGGGTCATCGGTATGCCAGGTGACACTATTCAGTATGAAAATGATACTCTTTACATCAACGGTAAAAAAACAGATGAGCCTTACCTGACGGACTACATCAAGAAATTTAAAGAAGACAAGCTCCAATCCACTTACACTGGGGACGATTATGATGACAATGGTGAGTTTTTCAGGAAACTCGCAGCTCAGGCTCAAGCCTTCACTGTTGATAGTGAAGGTAGCCCTGTCTTCACCGTCAAGCTTCTGGATGATGAATATCTGCTTCTAGGTGACGATCGGATTGTTTCCAAGGATAGTCGCCAAGTCGGTACCTTCCAAAAAGAACAAATTCAGGGCGAAGCCAAGTTCCGCTTCTGGCCACTGCTGCCCTTTAAGACCTATTAAGCATATCGAACTCAGTTGAACGTCAGCTGGGTTCGTTTTAAAAGAAGAACCTATAAACTATGGAATTTTACTTTTCAGGAACGATTGAACGGATTATTTTTGAAAATCCCAGCAACTTTTTCCGCATCTTGCTCTTAGATATTGAAGATACAGATGCCGAGGATTTTGAAGATTTTGAAATCATTGTCACCGGATCTATGGCAGATGTCATGGAAGGCGAAGATTACACTTTCTGGGGCAGTCTCGTCCAGCACCCCAAATATGGCCAGCAGCTGAAAATTTCCCGCTATGAGCGAGCCAAACCCAGCAGTAAAGGCCTAGTAAAATACTTCTCCAGCGACCATTTCAAGGGCATCGGGGTCAAGACTGCTCAAAAAATCGTCCAACTCTATGGAGAAGATACTGAGGACACCATTGACAAGATTTTAGCAGAGCCGGAAAAGCTGACCCAGATAAACGGCTTAGCTGCTAAGAACCGCGAGGCCTTTGTCGCCAAGCTCAGACTTAACTACGGAACTGAGATGGTACTAGCCAAGCTGGCAGCCTACGGCATTCCCAATAAGTTGGCTTTTCAAATCCAGGATACCTACAAGGAAGAAACGCTGGATATTGTCGAAAAATATCCCTATCAGCTGGTAGAGGATATTCAGGGGATTGGCTTTAAAATCGCTGACCATCTGGCAGAAGAGCTGGGTATCCAAAGTGATGCCCCTGAGCGTTTTCGGGCTGGTCTTGTCCACACCTTGCTGACCCAGTCTATGGAGCGGGGAGATACCTATGTTGAAGCTCGTGATTTACTTGAGCATACCATCAAGCTCTTAGAAAGCTCACGCCAAGTGGAGCTGGACCCTAGTCTAGTCGCTGATGAGCTGGCCCATCTGATTGAGGAAGATAAGGTCCAGAATGTAGAGACCAAGATCTTTGAAAACAGCCTATTTTTTGCTGAAGAAGGAATAAAAAGTAATCTGGTCCGTCTGCTGGAAAAAGGAGAGCAAGACTGCTTTGACGCAGATAACATTACTGCGGCTATCCAGCAAGTGGAGGAAAGCTCCGGCATCTCCTATGACAGTATCCAAAAAGAAGCCATCCGTCAGGCTATCAATCAGAAGGTCTTTATCCTAACCGGCGGACCGGGTACTGGAAAAACTACTGTTATCAACTGCATCATCGCAGTCTACGCCCAGCTTCGCGGCTTGGATCTGCGAAAGGTCAATGATCTGCCTATTCTGCTTGCAGCTCCGACCGGACGTGCTGCTCGTCGCATGAACGAATTGACTGGTCTTCCTAGCGCTACTATCCACCGGCATTTGGGGATGACCGGAGATGATGATACCAGTCATTTGGATGATTATCTGGATGCTGATTTTATCATTGTGGATGAATTTTCTATGGTGGATACTTGGTTGGCTAATCAACTCCTCAGCAATATCTCCTCTCAGACCAAGCTCTTGATTGTCGGAGATGCGGATCAACTTCCGTCTGTCAGTCCAGGTCAGGTTCTGGCGGACTTACTGCAGATACCGACTATCCCACAGACCAAGCTGGAAACCATCTATCGGCAGAGCGAGGAGTCTACAATCGTCACACTGGCCAGCCAGATTCAGAAGGGCATTCTACCAGCAGACTTTACAGAGAAAAAAGCGGACCGATCTTATTTTGAAGCTAGAAATGAGCATATCCCACCTATGATTGAAAAAATCGCTAGCGCTGCCATTCGCAGCGGTATCCCAGCTCAAGATGTTCAGGTATTAGCACCTATGTATCGGGGGCCAGCCGGTATCGACCAGATTAACAATCTCATGCAAAATCTCATCAATCCTGTAGAGAAAGATGAACTGATCTTTGAAGCTCCCGACTGTCAGTATCGCCAAGGAGATAGGGTTATCCACTTGGTCAATGATGCCGAAAGCAATGTCTTCAACGGTGACTTAGGCTATATCAGCGACCTGCTGCCTGCTAAGTACACCGACTCCAAGCAGGACGAGCTGACCATTGACTTTGATGGCAATGAACTTGTCTATCAGCGTAGCGAGTGGTACAAGATCCGCCTGGCCTACGCCATGAGCATTCACAAGTCTCAGGGCAGTGAATTTCCGGTAGTTATTTTGCCCATCACCAAGAGCAGTCACCGGATGCTGCAGCGCAACCTCATCTACACTGCTATCACCCGCGCCAAGAGCAAGTTGATCTTACTTGGGGAAAAAGTAGCCTTTGACTATGCCGTCAAAAACACCGGTACCGCCCGCAAAACCTATTTAATCGAGCGCTTTGGCGATTTTCTGCAAGCTGAGAGCAATATTCACAATCCTGTGGAAAACTATGTCTTGACTGAGGAAAACTTCCAGAAAATTGACCCTATGATTGGGATAAGAGAAGAAGATATAAAGGGAATTTTTAAGTAAGCCTTGACTCCCTTCTTTGCTCTGTGTATAATGCTAAAATGTGGCTATACGACCAGACAAAACAACAATTAACTTTCTTCAAAGGAGATATTAATGAAATACAATAAATATGCCTCTCTAATAAAATGGGTGCTTGTAGGATGCTGTCTCATTTTATTGGGTACCCGTTCATCAACAAGAATTAAGGATATCAGTGTGGAAACCTTGCGAAAAGAAGGAAAAATTCTTTCTGCAAAAATCTCTGATACCTCCTACAGCCAAGCAATACAAATTACTCATATTGATGGACCGGTTGCAGAGTTAAAAGAAGATCATGACTCAACCTATTTCTACAGAGTAACTTATATAGATAAAAATGGTAGGGAAGCCGATGTTGGCCTGCGCAATGATTCTTCAACTAGCCGCTTCGTAGATGAACTAGAAAAAGCGGATAATTTAGGAGGAGAGCCAAAATGGTTGATTGCCTCAGTAGAGTCTGCTTCAGATATTCCCGATTACGCTAAAATCATGAACTCGTATCTATTTAATGATGAAAATAACCAACAACTGAAATACTACATCACTCTCTCTGATGACAAAGAATTCCAAAAAAGTGGAACAACTTCCTTCACTTTCTTCACCTATATTGCTATATTCTGCATTTTGATCGGGTTCATCCGTTATTACTTAAACCATAAAAGATTGAATGATTTTTTCAAACTCTATCCCGAGTTGAATGAAACGCTGGATCAGATTGAAAACAATGGTGGCTATGTTGACCCAGATATCCGTGTCTTCTTTTACAAGAATCATCTGGTCAGTTACAAATCTAGCTTTAAAACATGTGACATACATGACGCGCTAACAATTTATCATCATAGCAATTCATTCATGATTTCTATCTTTCCAATCATCAGAAAAAATGAGATTCGGGTTGTCCTTTCTGATGGCAACGAAGAGAAACTGCCTCTAAGACATCAAAACGTTTCTAAAACTGATCTTGCTTTAACTCGTTTAAAAAATCAAATCCATGAAAAATTTCCAAATATTGAATTATAAAGAGGACAGTTTTCTGTCCTCTTTATATTAACTTTCTACAATTGTATTTGGAAAATTCGGTGTACCAATCATCGCTTAGCTTCGTTTTAAGTATGTCAGAGTCTGTTCCATCAGATCGTCACTAAGAATATCAATGCCAATAGATTCCAGCATAAAGCGGATAAAGCGGAGACGCTCAGCCTGCTTTTCAAAACTTTTCTCTGAAAATCGACCCNCTAATCGGCCTGACCGAGGAAGATATCCACAGTATATTCAGCACATAAATAAAAAGGCTGGGACAGAATTAAATTTTTTAGTTCTGTCCTATCGCCTTTTTTTATGCCTTATTTTTCTGGCTAAAGTGCTGCAGGAGCTCGTCAGTAAAGATATCCATGCCGACCGAGGTCATCATAAACTGCAGAAAATGGATGCGTTCTGGCAGTTTTTCAGGATCGCTTTCAAAAACGGTCTCATTCATCCAGAAGTTCACCAGCAGCAGAAAGACTTCCGCAGCCTGGTCCGGATACTGAGTCTGGATAGACCCATCTGCCATGCCTTTTTTGATAATATCGCTGACCAGAGGGGAGCCTATCCGCAGATTGTCCCGCATCATGGTCAAAATAAAACCTGCATCCTGCTCGTACTCTTCCACAATGCCGTCCATGGCCCGGGCTGTCTGACTTTCCAGATTAGACTTGAGGATGGTTTGCAGCTGCTCCCTACCGGTCAGATTTTCCGTAGCCTTGAGCCACTGCTTCATCTCTTCTTCCATCAGCTCCTGCCGGCTCCTCATCACCGCCAGGACAATCTCATCTTTTGACTTGAAATGATGGTAGATAGCCCCCTTGGAAATGCCTGCCGTCTGAGCAATATCCTGCATACTGGTCTTTTCGGACCCCTTTTGGATAAAGAGCTGGGTTGCTGTATTTAAAATTTTTTCTCTCATGGCCTGGGATTTGTCTTTTCGCTGCGCCATTCTGTTCCCCTTTGTTTCTAATATAGCTTTATTCTACCAAAAAAGCCGGAGAAATACAAAATCATAAAAATATCTTTAAGCCTTGTCTTGCTGATCCCTTTGATACCAAAGATAGATACTGTAAGCCGCCATCAAGATATAGCCTAGGAAAAAGAGCGGATTTTCCGTCCCCTTGCCTACAAAGATGCCTTCGCCAATTGTATTAATGAGCCCATGAAAGAGGACACAATAGAGGACAGACTGACTGGTCTTGTAAAGGGCTGCCAGCCAGAAACGGCCGAGCAGGCAAAATGCTGTAAAGACCAGAAGAGAGGTCCCTGCCTGACTGCTGCCGGGGGTAAAGAAGAGGGGCAGATGCCAGACAGCCCAGATTAACCCAGTTGCTACAGTTGCCAAAGGGAAGGGCAGGATCTTCTCCAGACTTGGCTGCAGGAAGCCCTGCCAGCCAATTTCTTCATTACCACCTGTCAAGAGAGTGGTTACCAGAGCCAGAACCAAGACATTCAAAAGATTCAAATTTGGCAGCGGCTTGGTCACAAAGACAATGGAAATCGTGAAGAGACCCACAAAAATCAACAGATAAGGCCAGCTTCCTTTCCTGGCAAACTTGATAAAAGTCAGCATTTCTTTCAAAGACTTACCTAAGACAAGCTTGGCACTTATAGCAGGACCAAATGTTCCCACTATCGTGAGCAGCGGAGGAAGCAACGGCACTCGCCCTTTCAGCACAGCCGAGAGAATCCACGCAGACCAAGTGATACCAAAAGTCCAAAGCAGAAAAATTAGAATTTGCTTGACAGATGAGGAATCTTTATAGTTTCTAGCTTGCATCTTTCTCAGCCCCTTTCCGATTGCCCTTCCAGTACCACCAGCCTAGCAGTAAAATTGTCATCACCGCATTTGCAGCATGAAAGCTTAGGGACGTTCCGCCCTTGCTAGCTGCTCCTACGATGACTGTCTGGGCAAAGTTTATACAGCCATGAAAGACCATGCAGGCAAAAACAGACGCCGTCTGCTTATATAGAACAGCCAAACAAAAGCTACCCATGACGCAAAATAGAGTATAAAAAGGCAGGGAAATCTGACTTTGACTCGTTCCCGGAATCAGCCAGAGGGGCAGATGCCAGGCCACCCAGACCAGAGCCGTGATGACAGTTGCCAGAGGGAAGGAGATTTTTTTCTCCAGAGCCGGCTGCAGGAGGCCCCGCCAGCCCAGCTCTTCGTTCCCGCCTCCAGCAAAGGTGACAAAGGTCCAGCCCAGAGGAAACATCAGAATAGCATTCAGAGGCGGCAAGGCTGGATTGGCGATAAAAAGGGTCAAAACCCGAACCAGACAGAAGGCCAGCATATAAATCCACCAGCCCTTAGCATGAGAAAAGATAAAGTCCAGCATCTTCTTGGGATGAGAAATTTTGAGGCTGATAAAAGTTCCCAAAGTCGGTCCGAAGCCCCCAATGAAATTGAGAGCAAAGCCCAAAGGCTCAGCCCCGCTGGTCAGCTTCAGGGCGGTTAAAATATACTGAAGCAGCCAGGCTCCCCAGGTAATGCCAAAAGTCCAGGCCAGAAAGGGCAGGATATGCCTTGTCTCTGGCTCTACATGTGTTTGTTTGTTCATACGATAACTCCTTATCAAATGTAGAATAGTGAAAAGTCATTCGAAAACTGGACAAAGGCATCCTTTACTCTCAGTCTTTCAGATGATTACCTGTTTTGAAACGCAGATTTTTAAAATCCGACCATTCGGTTTGTTTTATTATAAAAAATAAAGACCTGCGCCAAATAGAAAACGTAGTCTTTTAGTCCTTGCTTGAAATAAAAAGCAAAGATAGACTAAATAATGCTAAAAGCTATGTCAGCACCGTTTAGCTACTGCCTGCTGCTTTTAGTTTCTAAGTTGTCCTGACTCTGATGCTTAAGACAGGCCATTTCTCTGCTACTTGCTCCTTTCCTGATTTTGCAATCGCCGGATATGCCAGAGATTGGAGGCAAGGCTCAGACCCCCTACTGCCATAATACCCAGTCCTCGCCATGGGCTAAAGACAGAAGTCAGCAAGCCACCAGCAAGGACAGCATATCCAGCTTTGACTCCCCACTTAGAATAGCGTATGCCATTCTCACCCTGTGTTATCTTTTCTAGCCACACCTTACGTTTTTCTGCCTGCTGCTGCAAAAACTCTTTCTGACCTTCCCGCTGCCGATCCAGTTCCTGATTCAACTTGAGAATGTGCTCGCTTGTTTTTTCTACTACAGATTTCTTCATTTCTGCTCCTTTCTTTTTAAAAACCGACCGGGCGGTTTTTGTTTTACAAACTTAGTATAACAGACACAGAAAACTTTGTCCAGTATTTTTTCAAAAAAGATTATTTTTAGTTAATGAAAATCATCAGACAACTTAGAAACTCGTCACAANCAACTCTCTTATATTAAAGACTATATCTAAAAAAGCTCGGTAACGAACCAAGCCTTTATCTTTATTCAAACCCCGTCACTGTCAGTCCTAGCAGTCGGATACCTCGTGGTTGCTCTTCCAAGCTATCGTAAATCTCATGAGCCGTTCGCTCGATTTGCTCCTTGTCTTGAGTGGCTAGATTCAAACTTTTCCTTTTAGTCAAGGTGGAGAAATCGGCATAACGAATTTTCAGAACGATGGTTCGCCCTTTCTTGTCATGCTTAGTCAGGCTATTTTCTACTTTTTGAGCCAGCAGGGTCAGCTCTTTCTTGATATCCTCCTCACTATAGAGCAGTTTGGCATAGGTCCGCTCCTTCCCGATCGACTTACGGATGCGATTGGACTTGACTGGACTATTACTGATGCCACGCGCTTTCCGGTAGAGATCAAAACCAAAGCGACCAAACTTATCAATCAAGGTCATTTCCGGTATCTTGAGCAGATCTGCACCAGTATAAACTCCCATTTCATGCAGTTTTTCAACGCTTTTCTTACCAACCCCATGAAACTTGGCAATGTCCATAGGCGCCAGAAAGGCCTCAGCCTCTTCGGGTAGAATAACAGTCAGACCATGGGGCTTCTCATAGTCACTGGCAATCTTGGCCAGAAACTTATTATAAGAAACGCCTGCCGAAGCTGTCAGATGCAGCTCATTCCAGATATCGTGCTGAATCAGCTTGGCTATTTTGACTGCGGATTTAATCCCAAGCTTGTTTTCCGTTACATCCAGATAAGCCTCGTCGATGCTCATTGGCTCAATCAAGTCCGTATAGCGTTTGAAAATTTCTCGAATCTGCAAGCCGACTGTTTGATATTTTTCATAATTTCCCGAGATAAAAATGCCCTGCGGGCAACGCTCATAGGCTTCCTTGGAACTCATAGCCGAATGAACTCCGAACTTTCTGGCCTCATAATTGCAGGTGGAGACGACACCACGACCTCCAGTCAAGCGTGGGTCGCTGCCGATGATGACCGGATGCCCCTTTAACTTAGGATTATCCCGCTCTTCCACCGAAGCGAAAAAAGCATCCATATCAATGTGGATAATCTTCCGAGATGTATCGTTAATCAGTGGAAAAATCAGCATGCCCTCCTCCTTTCTCCTACAATCAATCTCAGCTTACAGGCTTTCACAAAGTCGGCCCTTTTTGCTCAAATAAATCTGAAACAGTTTTTCATTCTTGTAAAAAGTATTTTAAACGTAAGATTCTTCGTCAGTAATTTTTATATGACATTTTAATTACTTTTATTATAACTTTTTTACCCATTTTTCCAAAATATTTGAAAAGAGTTATGTTTTTCAAATCTATAGTACACATCCGCTATTTTTTACTTTCTGTATTATAAAAGAAAGTCTTTCTTTCTGCCGAAAATGGTTTGTGAAACCGATTACCGTATGATATACTTTACTTATAAATGTAACAGTTTATGTTGCTAGAATAAAGAGGAAAATCAAATGGTTGTAAAAACAGTTGTTGAAGCTCAAGATATTTTTGACAAAGCTTGGGAAGGCTTCAAAGGTGAAGACTGGAANGAGAAAGCAAGTGTTTCTCGCTTCGTTCAAGCTAACTACACACCTTATGATGGAGATGAAAGCTTCTTGGCAGGTCCTACTGAGCGCTCACTCCACATCAAGAAAATCGTAGAAGAAACAAAAGCTCACTACGAAGAAACTCGTTTCCCAATGGACACTCGTCCAGCATCTATCGCTGGTATTGACGCTGGTTACATTGACAAGGACAACGAACTGATTTACGGTATCCAAAATGACGAACTCTTCAAATTGAACTTCATGCCAAAAGGCGGTATCCGCATGGCTGAAACTACTTTGAAAGAAAATGGATACGAACCAGATCCTGCTGTTCATGAAATCTTTACTAAATATGTTACTACAGTAAATGACGGAATATTCCGTGCTTACACTTCTAACATCCGCCGTGCTCGTCACGCCCACACTGTAACTGGTCTTCCAGATGCTTACTCACGTGGACGTATCATCGGGGTTTACGCACGTCTTGCTCTTTATGGAGCTGACTACCTCATGGCTGAAAAAGTTCGCGACTGGAATGGTTTGACTGATATTGATGAAGAAACAATCCGTCTGCGCGAAGAAATCAACCTGCAATACCAAGCACTCGGTGAAGTTGTAAAACTTGGTGACCTTTACGGAGTAGATGTTCGCCGTCCTGCCTTTGACGTTAAAGAAGCTATCCAATGGACTAACATCGCCTTCATGGCTGTCTGCCGTGTTATCAACGGTGCTGCTACTTCTCTTGGACGTGTGCCTATCGTTCTTGACATCTATGCTGAACGTGACTTGGCTCGCGGTACTTACACTGAATCAGAAATCCAAGAATTTGTTGATGATTTCGTTATGAAACTTCGTACAGTGAAGTTTGCTCGTACAAAAGCTTACGACCAACTTTACTCTGGTGACCCAACCTTCATCACTACTTCTATGGCAGGTATGGGTAACGACGGCCGTCACCGTGTTACAAAGATGGACTACCGTTTCCTTAACACACTTGACAACATTGGTAACTCTCCAGAACCAAACTTGACCGTTCTCTGGACTGACAAACTTCCATACTCATTCCGTCGCTACTGTATGCACATGAGCCACAAGCACTCTTCTATCCAATACGAAGGTGTAACAACAATGGCTCGAGATGGTTACGGTGAAATGAGCTGTATCTCTTGCTGTGTGTCTCCGCTTGACCCTGAAAATGAAGAACAACGCCACAACATCCAATACTTTGGTGCTCGTGTAAACGTTCTGAAAGCCCTTCTGACAGGTCTCAACGGTGGTTACGACGATGTTCATAAAGATTACAAAGTATTTGACATCGAGCCTATCCGTGACGAAGTTCTTGAATTCGAATCAGTTAAAGCGAACTTTGAAAAATCTCTGGACTGGTTGACTGACACTTACGTAGATGCCTTGAACATCATCCACTACATGACTGACAAGTACAACTACGAAGCTGTTCAAATGGCCTTCTTGCCAACTTACCAACGTGCTAACATGGGATTCGGTATCTGTGGATTTGCCAACACTGTTGATACCTTGTCTGCTATCAAGTACGCAACTGTTAAGCCAATCCGCGACGAAAACGGCTATATCTACGACTATGAAACAATCGGAGAATACCCACGTTGGGGTGAAGATGATCCTCGTTCAAACGAACTGGCTGAATGGTTGGTAGAAGCTTACACAACTCGTCTGCGCAGCCACAAACTGTATAAGAATGCAGAAGCTACTGTGTCTCTTCTGACTATCACATCTAACGTTGCTTACTCTAAACAAACTGGTAACTCACCAGTCCATAAAGGAGTGTACCTCAACGAAGATGGCAGCGTGAACTTGTCTAAATTGGAATTCTTCTCACCAGGTGCTAACCCATCTAACAAGGCAAAAGGTGGCTGGTTGCAAAACCTTAACTCTCTTGCTAGCTTGGACTTCAGTTACGCAGCTGACGGTATTTCCCTGACAACTCAAGTATCACCTCGTGCGCTTGGTAAGACTCACGACGAACAAGTAGACAACTTGGTTACTATCCTGGATGGCTACTTCGAAAACGGTGGTCAGCACGTTAACTTGAACGTTATGGACTTGAAGGATGTTTACGAGAAGATTATGTCTGGCGAAGATGTTATCGTTCGTATCTCAGGTTACTGTGTAAATACTAAGTACTTGACTCCAGAGCAAAAGACTGAATTGACTCAACGTGTCTTCCACGAAGTGCTCTCTATGGACGATGCTTTGAGCTAATAAACGACTAAAGACTTACAAACCATTTGAAAGAAGATTGGAAATCCCCAATCTTCTTTTTTATATCTATGAGTCCAAATGGCTGCCAACTTGATGATATTTTTAAGAGGCTTTATGGTATAATGGTTCTATTGCTATACTAGGAAAAGGATTGGGGAAATGACAGAGAAAGGTATCAGGGAAGAAGCCAAAGATTTCAATCTGGCAGTAGATGTTATCATGCTGGCTGGGACACTGCTGCTGCAGAGCGGATCCGAGACCTATCGGGTAGAAGACACCATGATTCGCATCGCTCATTCGCAAGGGATCATCGACTGCAATGCCTTAGCAATGCCAGTGGCTATTTTCTTTTCGATTGAAAATACAAATGTTTCACGGATGAAACGTAATCTCAAGACCAACTACAATATCGAAAAGGTCTGCGACGTCAATCAAGTCTCCCGTCAGTTGGTAACAGGAGAAATCAGTCTTCAGGAGGCTTTTGATGAGCTGAATCGCCTCAAGGTGAAGGAGCTGCCCTATAATAACAAGCAGCTGATTGCTGCCGCAACGCTCAGTGCTCCCTTCTTCTCCATCATGTTTGGCGGAAATTTCTACGATGCTTTGGGGGCTGCCATTGCTACCTTCTTTGGCTTTGCTTTCTCTTTGTATGTTGACAAATATATCCGTATCCCTTTTGTGACAGCTTTTGCCGGAGCCTTTGTCTTCGGACTGCTGGCTCATATCTGGACGCGTTATTCCGGTTTTAACTCCACAGACGATTTGATTATTGCGGGTTCTGTCATGCCTTTTGTGCCTGGCATTGCTCTGACCAACTCTGTGCGTGACATCATGACCAACCATATCAACTCTGGGATGAGCAAGCTCTTTGAATCGCTCCTCATCACTCTTGCTCTCGGTGCAGGTACCTCTGTTGCCCTCCTTATTATGAAATAAGCCTATGACAATCTTGACTTTCTTACTGCAAGCAGTTGCCAGCCTACTGGCTATCATTACTTTTTTAATCGTTTTAAATGTTCAGCGCAGTATGCTGATTCCCGGCGGAGTGCTGGGCATGGCTATTTGGCTACTCTATCTCCTACTCAAAGGACCGACCAACGTCATCATAGCAACCTTTGTAGCTGCTATCATCGGTTCCTGCGTCAGCCAAATTCTCAGCATCATCTATAAAACGCCTGCTGTTGTTTTTATTTTGGCTATTCTAGCGCCTTTGGTCCCAGGCTATATTTCCTATCGGACGACTGCCTTCTTTGTCACTGGTGACTACAGCCAGGCTATGATTCACGCCACTCTGGTAGTCATTCTGGCCTTAGTCATCTCAATTGGTATGGCCAGCGGCACTGTCGTACTCAAACTCTATCACTATTTAAAAAAGCGCCAAACCAAACTCACAGTAAACAAACAGTAGAACCATCTGCTGTTTTTCTTTTGGAAAATACATCTTAAGCCTGATTTAGTTGAGATTAGATGTTTTTGTAAGAGTTTTATTCCTAAGTATGGTAAAATAGTCTTCGGAATATACTAGAATAAAAGGATTTAAAGAGGTCTTATAATGACAATCGGAATCGACAAAATCGGTTTTGCGACCAGTAATTATGTCTTAAAATTAAATGATTTAGCTGCAGCCCGTGGGACTGACCCAGAAAAGCTTAGCAAGGGGCTCTTACTCAAGGAACTTAGCATTGCTCCTCTGACTGAGGATATTGTTACCTTGGGAGCGGCGGCAGCAGAGCCCATCCTGACAGCAGAGGACAAAGAAAAGATTGATATGGTCATCGTGGCCACTGAGTCAGGGATTGACCAGAGCAAGGCGGCAGCCGTTTTTGTCCACGGCCTTTTGGGCATCCAGCCTTTTGCCCGCAGCTTTGAAATCAAGGAAGCCTGCTATGGGGCAACTGCTGCACTGGACTATGCCAAGCTCCATATCGAAAAACATCCAGACAGCAAAGTTTTGGTGTTAGCTAGCGACATTGCCAAGTATGGCATTCATACACCTGGTGAGCCAACGCAGGGAGCGGGAGCTATTTCTATGCTGATTAGCAGCAATCCTCGTATCCTCGCTTTCAATGATGATAATGTGGCCCAGACACGCGATGTCATGGATTTTTGGCGCCCAAATTACTCGACAACGCCTTATGTCAACGGGCTCTATTCAACCCAGCAGTATCTGGATAGCTTAAAGACAACTTGGACGGAGTACCAAAAACGCCACAAGCTGGCTCTCAAAGATTTTGCGGCCTACTGCTTCCACCTGCCTTATCCAAAACTGGCTCTCAAAGGTCTCAATAAAATCATGGATAAAAGCCTGCCTCAAGAGCAGCAAGACCAGCTTAGAAAGAACTTTGAAGCCTCTATTCTCTACAGCCAAAAAGTTGGAAATATCTATACAGGCTCCCTCTTCCTAGGCCTCCTGTCTCTTTTAGAAAACTCTGACAACCTCAAGGCTGGCGATCGGGTTGCTCTCTTCGGATATGGCAGCGGAGCTGTCTCTGAAATCTTCAGTGCCAATTTGGTAGAAGGCTATGAAAAGCATCTATCCAACACACGCCTAGAGGAATTAGACCAGCGTCAGGCTCTTTCCATCGTAGACTACGAGCGCATCTTTTTTGAAGAAGCTGAGCTGGATGCAGAGGGCAATGCTCGCTTCTCTGGCTATGAGAACCAAAGCTTTGCTCTGGCTGAAATTGCAGAGCACCAGCGTAAGTATATCAAAGTTGAGAAATCATCATGAAAGTAAACTGGACTGGATTTTCCAAAAAAACTCCTGCTGAGCGGCTGCAGATGCTGAAAGAAAAGGGACTTTTACAAGATGAACATTGGCAGCTGCTAGACAGTCAGCAGACTTTGCCTCTGGAAACAGCCAATCAGATGAGCGAAAATGTAGTGGCCACTCTGGCCTTGCCCTACTCTCTGGTGCCAGACTTTCTGGTGGATGGCAATACCTATCAAGTTCCTTTTGTGACAGAAGAGCCATCTGTGGTAGCAGCAGCCAGCTTTGCCGCTAAGATTATCAAACGTTCAGGCGGATTTGAGACAGAGGTCCACAAACGCCAGATGATTGGGCAAATCGCCCTCTATCAGGTTGATAATGCAGACCAAGCCATTAAAGATGTTCTCAGGCAAAAGAAAGAGTTGCTGGAACAGGCCAACCAAGCCTATCCATCGATTGTTGCTCGTGGTGGCGGTGCTAGAGATCTTTGGCTGGAGCAAAAGGATGACTTCCTCATTTTTTATCTGTCTGTAGATACGCAGGAAGCCATGGGAGCCAATATGCTCAACACCATGCTGGAGGCCCTCACCCTTCCTCTGGAAGATCTGACTGGCGGTAAGAGTCTGATGGCTATCCTGTCAAACTATGCAACAGATAGCCTGGTAACAGCCCGCTGTGTCATCGACTATCGCTTTCTCAGTCGGGATAAGGCTGAGGCGGAACTTCTTGCGGATAAAATGCAGCTGGCTAGCAAGCTAGCCCAGGTCGATCCTTACCGAGCAGCTACCCACAATAAAGGTATCTTTAATGGTATTGATGCTTTGGTACTGGCTACTGGAAATGACTGGAGAGCTATAGAGGCTGGCGCTCATGCCTATGCCAGCCGAGAAGGAAGTTACCGCGGCCTCTCTACTTGGACGGCGGACCCAGACAAACGCCAGCTTCATGGTCAGATGACCCTGCCCATGCCTATTGCAACTAAGGGAGGATCCATTGGCCTCAATCCCAAAGTGACAGCCAGCTTTGACTTGCTGGGGCTGCCTCAGGCCAAGGACTTGGCTTCCCTCATCGTATCGGTCGGATTGGCGCAAAATTTCGCTGCCCTCAAAGCCCTGGTCAGCACTGGCATCCAAGCCGGACACATGAAATTGCAAGCCAAATCTTTAGCATTGCAGGCTGGAGCCCAAGGCGAAGAAATCGCTGCTATAGCCAGTCGCTTAACAGCCAAGAAGACTTTCAACCTCGCTGCTGCTCAGGAAACCCTAGCTGACTTGCGAAAACAGGACAAGTAAAAAGGCCATTGATGGCCTTTTTTGTATGTCTTTATGCTATTTAATCTGTTCCTGAGCTTCTTTCAGTCGCCCATAGAGTAGATAGGGTACACTCTTTAGTTCTTGCAAGTTTCGGCAGGACAGGGCGCACATGATGAGGCGCAGATCTGATTTCCAACCTTCTACAATATCAATAACCTCTTCCACTGAGTGATTTTCTACCAAGTCCAGCATGGCGCGAGAAAGGCCAACTGACTTGGCTCCTAAGACCAGAGCTTTGATTATGTCCAAAGGATGGCGGACACCTCCACTAGCCAAAAGTTCGACCTCATCGCGAAGTGACTGAAGTGCTAACAGGCTCTGCAGAGTAGATTGCCCCCAATCATTGAGGTAGTCACGATTGCCACCCCGCTGATTTTCAATATAGGCAAAGCTAGTGCCACCCCGGCCGGAAATATCAAAAGTCTGAATGCCCAAGGAGCGTGCTTCTTCGACAGTAGAGCGATCCATGCCAAAGCCAACTTCTTTAAGAATTAGGGGAATATCCAGTCGCTGACTATAATCAGTCAAGTGCTGGCGCCAAGAACGAAACTCCCGCTCGCCCTCTGGCATGAGCAATTCCTGCATGAGATTGACATGAACCTGCAAAAAGAGGGGCTGCAAATCAGCTACTGCCTGCTGGGCGTCTTGATAAGGCTTGTCCAAGCCGATATTGGTAGCCAGCAATAAATTAGGCCGACCAGCCGCCACCCGATAGGAAGGATCAGAAGGATTTTTCAAGGCTGCGCTGTAAGAGCCAGTTACAAAAAGAAGGCCGCAACTTTCAGCTACTTGAGCCAGCTTTTCATTGATCTGACCACCTTTTTGGCTGCCGCCAGTCATGGCATTGATGTAAAAAGGAAACTCCCAGTCACGACCAGCAAAGTGAGTAGATAGGTCAATCTCAGCCAAATCGTACTTGGGCAAAGAGCGGTGAACCAGTTCCATTTCATCAAAACTGTTGTAACCCGGACGCTGCTCTAAAGCGTATTTGATATGGTCGTCCTTACGATTCTGGCTCATCATGGCTCATCCTTTCTCTATATAATAGCTCAATGCCAGCTTCTTGCCAGGCTTGAATCAGTTGCTTGCTAGATGCGGCATCAAAGCTGAGAGCAATCCCGCAGTCGCCACCGCCGGCACCACTGCTCTTAGCCACGCAGTTCAGTCCATCTGCCGCTTCTTTTAAGACTTTCAGCCTGTCTGTATAGATAGCTGGGCTGAGCCTTTCTAAGAGCTGGCTAGCCTTTTCCAGACTAGACTGAATAACGTACTTCTCTCCTGCTAATAAAGCTCTCTCCAAAGCATCAACCTGCGTTCTACTGCCTGTCAAAAAGGACTCCGAAATAGCTGACTTGACCTGATTGACCAAGTCCTTAGAAATCGCTGGCTGCTTGGTCCATCCAACCAGAAAATCCATGGCTAAGCAAGGCTTAATACTACGAATTTCAAAACCCCAATCCTCTGCTAACAGCTGTGGCAAATCAACTTTGTCTATACGTTTGCGGACCAGCTCTCTATCAAAAGACCGGTAGTAAATCATGTCTTCATAAGCAATGCAGGCTAGATCTCCCATGGAGCCATTGTCTCCGCGCCTGAGGAGGACGTAGGAAGCCAGCTTAAAAAGTAGCTCGGGCTCTATGTCCAGCTCATAAAGTGCTGCCATGGCCTTGAGGGTCAGAATAACAACACTACCGCTGGAGCCAATCCCGAACTTCTTGCCTTCTCTTTCCATCTTGCCACTAATCTGCAGAAAAAAAGGCTGAAGCTGGTAGCCTAAGTCTAGCAGATAAGTGTTCATAACCTCTATCGTCTCCTGAATCAAGGCATAATCAGGGTCTGGCTCTAGCTTAGCACTATGATCAAACATATCTGATGTCAAGTGATAGTCAGGCGCTGTCTGGATTTCGCCCGTCATATAGATAGGAATGGCCTTGATAATGGCTGGCTGACCGGCCGTCAGCACTGCATATTCACCCGCTAGATAGAGCTTGCCACAAGTTTGGACTCTTGCACTAGCTTTCATCTGACAAGTCCTTTGTTTTGGAGACAATAAGGCGATAGTCCTTCTCAAAAATAGCCACCAGATGGTCTAGGTCTTCCTCCAAGCAGAGCACCTTGACATTTGGCCCCGCGTCCATGGTAAAGTAGCAACGCTCGCCCTGCTCCCGCAGCTTTCTGACAGCATCCATAGCTTGGTAAGACTCCTCTGTCAGATAAGAAAAGGGCGGATAAGCTTTTTCTGTCGTAGCATGCATCCGAAGAGCATTTTCTTCCGTCAGCTGGCCCACCTTGGCAAAATCATTGTCCCGTAAATAACCCAGCATAGCCTGATAATCCAAGGCAGACTGGGTAATCCAATCTGGGAAAATCGTGGAAGTTTTAGCACAGAGCTCCATACCGTCACGGCTGGAAATGGGCTTTTTCTCATCGTGCAGAACTAGCATAATCATGGCTAATTTCAAATCCGTCTTGACTGGATAGATGGCCCCGCTGTCCTTATCCCAGGCTGCTAGCGGACCAAAGAAAGACCGAGCAGATGACCCTGAAGCAAACTTAGCCAGCTGGGCCAGCTCTTGCGTCTGATAACCCGTCTGAAAATAGGCATTGCAGGCCTTGACTAGGGCTGACAGACCGCTGGAGCTGGACGACAGACCAGCTGCTGTTGGCATATTATTGCTCGTATCAACGCGGACAAAAGCATCTTCTGGAGAGCGGAAACGGTCAATAATCTTACTGATTTTGGCATGTTCTGCCGGACTTTGCAGCTGACCGTCAATATAAAACTCATATCCAGTCGCTGTATCCGGCAAAGGACTCAGTTGCGTCTCGGTGTACATATTTTCCAATGTCAGTGAGATACTGCTGGTAGACGGAATCATCTTTTCTGCATCTTTCTTCCCCCAATATTTGACAATTGCAATATTGGCATAGGATTTGACACTTACAGGCTTTCGATCCATGTGTTAATGGCCCCTTTCTCTCTCAATAAGGCGGCTAAGGCCTCCGCCTGACTTTTTTCTCCTACAAGAGCAATGACACAGCCACCCAGACCACCGCCGCTCATTTTAGCACCCAAAGCTCCATTTTCAAGCGCTGCCGCCACCAGCTCATCTGCTTTCTGGCAAGACACTCCTAGCTTGGCTAACTTCTCATGAGCCTTGGTCATAGCTTGCCCCATCGTCATCAGGTCCTTGATAGAAATAGCCTTCTCAAGGATTTTCGTTAAATTGCCCAATTCCTGCAGCAAAGGCAGAGCCTTTTGACCCTGACTTTCTACAGCACGGATAGCTTCGCGGGTATGACCGTGAATGCCCGTATCTGCAATCACTAAAAAGGCATCCAGATCCAGCTCAATTTCACTGAAACCGAAATTGCGGATGAACTTAATAGCCACATCACTAAGGCAGGTCTTGGCATCAAGGCCGCTGGGATTCATATGGGCAATCATCTCAGCCCGATTGGCTAGAATCTCCAGTGTCTGGTCATCCAGCTCTTCCTCAAAGTAGTCAAAAACCGCCCGAATAGCCGCAATACTAACCGCTGCTGAAGAACCCATTCCCCTCTTCTCAGGCACCATGGACTCCACCTGACAGCGAATCTTAGCTCCCTGCCGACCGAGATGTTCCAGACAGGCAAAAACAGCCATAGACAGCGTATCCTCGGCGTAGAGGGTCCAGGCCCGCTCAGACGGAAAGACCTGACAGGTCACTTCGATACGATTAAGAGGCAGGGAAATAGCCGGATAGCCATAGACCACCGAATGCTCTCCCATTAAAATAATTTTACTGTGTGCCTTGCCGACACCGATTTCTTTTGTCATAGTCTTCTCTTATCTGTAGATTCTCTCTATATTATTTTAATATACTTTGGCAAAAAAAGCGATTTTTATTCAGAGAAAATCACTGGGGCTAGAGACCGATATTTATATAGGCAGTCATGACAAAACTCCGGGGCTTGCAGCCGGAGTCTTTTAAAGTTCTATTCTTATCAGGTCCATCAGCTGGTTACGATCCAAAATCCATTGAGCTCGCTCGTCTTTTTCATAGGTCCGGTTGGATAGGAAAATAGCCGCCTTTTGCTCCTTGCGATTATACATGATAAAGGTTCCCGTGTAACCAGTGTGATCCAGCCAGCTGCCCTCTAGATTCCAGGCTAGACTACGTCTTTTGCCTGGCTCCTTGGAAAAATTCTGGGTCAGATTGGCCGCAAAGTCATCCTGCAGATAATGTTCCAGAAATATTTCCAAATCCCTGAGAGTTGAAAATAAGCCAGCACTGCCAGCATGGATGCCTAAAACACGCGCCTTGGGGTCATGAACCTGACCATCCTGGACACCGCGAACGGTCGGCACAGCTCCTGAAACTGGCCCAAAACCTGTCTCAGTCAAACCCCAAGGCTGGAAAATCTGACTTTGAAAAATCTGATCCAAGGCCTGACCGTAGATCTCTTCCAGCATAAAGCCCAAGAGCAGAAAATTCACATCCGTATAGCGGAAGGACTTATCTTCAAGCACTGTCAAATAATTGAGTGCTGCTTTCAACTCGGGAGCTGTCAGCTGATCACGATTGGGAATAAAGGGATCCAGCCCAGATGTGTGGGTCAAGAGCTGACGCAAGGTCACATCTTCTCGATGGAAGGCCGGATAGTAATGCTGCAAGGGCAAATCCAGCTCCAGCTTGCCCTGCTCATACAAAAAGGCTGCCAGAGTACCAACTCCGACCACCTTGCTGACGCTAGCCAAGTCATAGACCAAATCCGCTTGAGTAGCTTTTGCTTCTTCCGGATCAGCTAGACCAAAGTAGAATTCCTGCCACCGGCCAGCTTGATACAAGGCCAGACTAGCACCGGGATAGATACCGTCTTTCAGCTGTTCTTGTATTTTACTGATGATGTTTTTTAGAGTCATGCTTCGAACCACAATTCAATCTTGCTCGAATCCTGACTCAGCAGGAACTTATCTGACTTAGGTACAAAGATTTCGTGCCCTTCAAAGACAGGACGCAGAGAAGCTGTTTCGAAACGATTGACCTGAGCTTTGAGCATGGTCAAGTCCCAAGTTAGGGCATTGTCAGTCTGCAAGTCTTGTCCCTCTGCTTCTGTAAAGGTCAGGAAATCCAGCGCATTTTCAATCTTGCTGTAAAATTCTTGGGCTGCATTGGCATCAGGCACACGAATTTCTACCGTCTCTATCTCAAATTGGCTAAGACCGATAAAGTCCTCTTGCTTTTCAAATTCAGGCGCCGCCGTGACTTCTTGCAGATTTGCTCTATTCTCTTCTGCATGCAGGAGAACTAGGTCTCCTTCTGGCGACAGAGCTTCAAAAGCATAGCCTTTCTCTCCTTGATACAGCTTTGTCCAAGCAGGCTTTTGAGCCAATAGAGACTCGATTTCTTTAGCATCTGCAACCTTGACAACGATTTTGGCTAACTTTTTAGGCCCTTTAACTCGCCGAGACCGCATACTGGGCGATTCTTCCAGCTGCAGTTTCTCAGTCTTTGTCTGATCTCCCAAGGACAGAAAAGCAGCTTCCTCTAAAAGGGCCTTCATGCCCAGCTGATTTACAAAAAATTCTTGATTTAAATGACGGTTATTTATCTTTAATACAGGGATAATTCTAATAATATGATTCGCGCTCATAATTCCTCCAAACCATTTTATTGTAATGGATTTTCATCTTTTTGACAAGAAATTATGCGCAAATAAACAATTTTTAAAACAAGAAGGCCTTGGATTTATTGGTAAACGGTCTGAGCAATGACCAAGCCTCTAGCGGACTCAAACTCGTACTGCAGATAGGACTGGTAGGTACCGGGCGCGATAATCCCGCGAATATCCAGAATATCTGTCCCAGCCTGCCCAATAATCGAATCTGCTAGTAGGCAACAGTTGGTCGACAGGACAAAATACGTCTTGAAACGACTGGTTTTAAACTTATATAGCTGCGCTCCTAGTTCATGCTTCAACTTGTAGGAGTATGTTGGCTGGCCATTTTTCAATTCTGCTGGCGGCTCCCATTCTACCAACAGCTGATCGATTTCAGCCAAGCGCTTTTCAACCGCCTCTTTCTCCTTATCTGTCAAAGCCAGAGAATAACCAAAGAGTGTTTTCTTGCTTTCTTTTTTGCAAAGCTCAATATAAGCGTCTTTAGGAACCTTGAAGAGAACACCGTCTCCAATCATGCCCTTGCATCGCTCAGAAAAAACATCATAGCTACCATAAGAAATCACTTGTCCCTGATAACAAATATCTACATGACCAATGGCTCCTAATAAACTTGTCTTTGAAGTATGGACCAAGACCTCCAAGTCCGCCTTTTTTTCTCTATTCTTAACAAGACTATAAACATTTTTACAATCAGAAGCTGCATCTCCCTGAATCAATCGATTAAAGCGTTCCAGATTTTCTACCGGAATAAAGGCTGCAAAAATAATAGGTAGGTTAATACGAATTTGCCTACGTAGCCGATGTTTTTCCCAGTCGTTGTCGAAAAAGAGGCCATCCCGGATATTGGACATTCCCAGCATCATCAAATAGATTCCCAAAATCAAAAACTGTAAGTGTCCGTCGGTCGCAGGCGAAAGAATACTGGTCAGCCCAATCCCACCATAGAGAATGGTATCAAATAGATAGCGTAAACCTCCCTTGACATGATTTTGCCGATAAAGCAGATAGGTCATTCCGTAAATACCGGCAGTCAAGAGCTGGTAGCTACCCAAACTGATAATCACAATATTGACAGGCACATCACTGATTCGGTTGAGCCAGCTGATACCCATGGCGACTGCAATCTGAAGCAGACTATGCCAGACAGCCCCTTCTTTCTTGCGCGTAAAAACATGAAGAACAATATTTACCAAGCCAACAACTGTCAGATAAAGCGAAATAAAATCGAAGGCCAGCTTGGTAAATCTGAAGCCATTGACAATGATAATCAGGCCAAAAACAAGGGCTAAAAAACCAAAGAGTAAGGTCCTGCGGCCACTGACCTTATGAAATTTTGATACTTGCATCTCCATCTTTACCTTCTCTATCGTTCAAAAAAGAGCTGGGGGAAATCCCCCCAACTCTGATCTTATGTGCTTATCCGTAGATTGTTTTAAACAAGAGGACTGCTGTGATACCTGCAAGAATCGGTGCCACAACTGGAACCCAAGAATACCACCATTTTGAATCACCCTTGTGTTTGCCCAAAATGGATTCTGGCAGGATGAAGTGGAGGATACGAGGTCCGAGGTCACGAGCTGGGTTCAGTCCTGGTCCTGTAGGGCCTCCCAGAGAGGTTACCAAAGCCATTACCAAGAAACCAAGTGCCAAGTGAGCGACTGAAAGGCTACCAACTTGGAATGGTGCAACTTGGTCTTTAGCCTGAGATATTGCAGCAGCAATCTGTTCTTTAGGAACTGAAGTCCCTTGTGCTGCCATCTGAGCAGCTTGCGAATTGATAGTTGCTTCAGCTTTGCTCAACAATTCTGCTCCAAAGAAGTTCTTGGTCAAGCCCATAGCAGCAAAGAAAAGAACAAAAGAACCAACAAATTCATTGATAAAACCATTGAACAAGGCTGCTTTACGTGATTCAGGCGTGCCATGGTCTAGACTAGAGATGGTAGAGAAAGTACCCAAAATATTATTAGGATTTTCTGTTCCCAAATAGTAAGGGCGATGGGTCGCAACGACTAAAGCCTGTCCGAAGATAGCTCCCAAAATCTGCGCTGCAATATATGGTGCAACCTGTGCCCAAGGGAAATAACCGCTGACAGCAAGTCCCAAAGTAAAGGCAGGGTTGATATGGTTACCGGACACATTACCAAACATCAAAGCTGGAATCATAACCCCCATACCGTATCCGACAGCGATGACTAACCAACCGCTCTGGTGTCCCTTAGTTCCTTTTAATTCAACGTTGGCAACAGCTCCGTTCCCCAAGACAATGAGGATAGCTGTTCCTAAAAATTCTGTGGCGTATTTAACGACCCATTCGAAATCCATTTAGTGATTCTCCTTAAATATTTTTTAGACAAAGTCTATTTTATCAAGTATAATGGATAATGTAAAGGTCATTTTTAATAAAAATAAGAAAAAGAGGGAAGAATATGCGTTTTAATCAGTATAGTTATGCAAGAACGAAACGGGAAAATATGTTGATAGAATTAGCTGAATTAGGCTTTTTTTATGACAGCAATCGCTCTGACAAGGAAAATCTTGAAGATTTTCTCCGCACCAGCTTTTTCACTTATAAAAATACAGATTATCCCTTGAAATCCTGGGCTGCTGACAGCCAAACAGACCTGCTGAGCTTTTTCCAGTCTGACAGAGAACTGACAGCACCTATCTTTTACACTGTGGCTTTTCAACTGCTTGAGTTCTCGCCCTTTATTGATTTTACAGATGTTGAGGCCTTTCGCAAGGAAACAGGCTTTCCCATTACATTTGGAGACTTGTTGGAAAATCTCTACCAGCTGCTCAACACTCGGACAAAAAATGGCAACCTCTTAGTTGATAAGCTAGTCAGCGAGGGTTTGATTCCTGAGGACAATACCCACCACTACTTCAACGGCAAGAGCCTGGCAACCTTTTCCAGCCACGATGCCATCCGAGAGGTGGTTTATGTAGAAAGCCGAGTTGATACCGATGGAAACGGTCGGCCAGACCTCATCAAGGTCAGCATTATCCGGCCCCGCTATCAAGGACAAGTTCCTGCTGTCATGACCGCTTCTCCTTATCATCAAGGAACCAATGACCCCGCCAGCGACAAGGCTCTCCACGATATGAATGTGGACTTAGTAAAAAAAGAACCCCATCAAATCACAGTCCAAGATCCTGAGCTCAAATTGCTCCAACTGGATTCGCTGGCCCCTGCCCAAGAAGTCTCTGAAGCCGAGGAAAAATTGGGTCATATCGGCACCTACACGCTCAATGATTACTTGCTGCCCCGCGGCTTTGCCAATCTCTATGTGTCTGGTGTAGGAACTAAAGACTCTGAAGGACTGATGACCAGCGGCGACTATCAGCAGATCGAGGCTTATAAGAACGTTATTGACTGGCTCAACGGTCGCTGCCGAGCCTTCACCGACCACACTCGCCAACGGGAAATCAAGGCCACCTGGTCCAACGGAAAAGTGGCTACGACCGGTATCTCCTATCTGGGCACCATGTCCAATGGATTGGCAACGACTGGAGTAGATGGGTTAGAAGTCATTATCGCTGAATCTGGGATTTCTTCTTGGTATAATTACTACCGCGAAAACGGCCTTGTCACAAGTCCTGGCGGCTATCCAGGAGAGGATTTTGAATC
Source organism: Streptococcus sanguinis (assembly GCF_003943655.1). Lineage (GTDB taxonomy): Bacteria > Bacillota > Bacilli > Lactobacillales > Streptococcaceae > Streptococcus > Streptococcus sanguinis_F. The sequence goes on along the minus strand of NZ_RJMM01000001.1, from coordinate 89,346 downwards.
CTTGACCGAACTGACCTACTCCCGCAATCTGAGGGCTGGTGACTACCTGCGCAACAACGACGCTTATCAGCGAAGCCTAGAGCAGCAGCGCAAAGACCTAGACCGGCAAACCGGAGATTACAATCAATTTTGGCATGACCGCAACTACCTGCTCCACGCAGAGAAGGTCAAGGCTGAAGTCGTCTTCACCCATGGCTCTCAAGACTGGAACGTTAAGCCTCTCCATGTCTATAATATGTTTCGGGCCTTACCGCCCCATATCAAAAAGCATCTTTTCTTCCATAACGGTGCCCATGTTTACATGAACAACTGGCAGTCCATCGACTTCCGCGAGTCTATCAATGCTCTGCTGAGCAAGAAACTGCTGGGATGTGAATCAGACTTCGAACTGCCAGCAGTCATCTGGCAGGACAATGGCCAAGCTCAAAGCTGGCTGACCTTGGAAGACTTCGGTGGACAAGAGCAGAATCTTCATCTCCAACTAGGCCAAGACTGCCAATCTATCCAAAATCAATACCCAGAAGAAGACTATAATCGTTTTGCTAAAAACTACCAAAGCTTTAAGACTGAGCTCTTTGACGGTAAGGTCAACCAGATTACTCTGGACTGGACCTTGGAAAAGGACCTCTTTCTCAACGGAGCGAGCCAGCTCAATCTTCGCCTCAAATCCAGCACCGATAAGGGATTGATTTCTGCCCAATTGCTGGACTTCGGACCAGCTAAACGCCTAACTCCGATTCCGACTCCTATTGAGCCTAGAGTCATGGATAACGGCCGCTACTACATGCTGGACAATCTGGTTGAACTCCCCCATACTGAAACGCCTCATCGCGTCATCACCAAAGGCTTCATCAACCTGCAAAACCGGACCAACCTACTGACTGTCGAAGAAGTCACTCCTGACCAATGGCTGGAATTTTCCTTTGAACTGCAACCAACCATCTATAAAATGAAAAAAGGCGACCAACTGCGCCTGGTCCTCTACACTACAGACTTTGAGCATACCGTCCGTGATAAGACCGACTATCAGCTGACGGTAGATTTGGAACAATCTAGTCTGGATTTGCCGACCATGACGTTACTTTAATAAAAGCTAAAAGACGCTGAGATTCAGCGCCTTTTTCTTTTATCGTAGATTGAGATATTTCTCTGCATATTTTTTATAATCTGGCTTTTCCTTGCGGTTCATAGCAAAGAGCATACTGCCTGTGAGATAGTCATCGTCTGAATCAGGAATTAACATAATAGCAGTGTTTTTATCTTTCTCAGGAAAGACGATAGAAAATGTTCCGCCATTATCTTTCCGAGTCAGGCCATAATAACTCACTCCATTCTTAAAACCAACTGCATTTTGAGTATACTCATACTCTTCTTCGTTGACAATGATAGTCTTATCTTTTATTTCAATGGTCTTTTGTTCACCGCTAGCATCCTGTACATTCCATTTTCCCTGAATTTTGGGACTGCCGCTACAGCCAATTAGGATGAAGAGGGATGAGAGCACTACCAACAACAAACCTTTTATCTTCTTGTTTTTCAAGTTGTCTTCTCCTTGATATATAGATTCATGACCATTCTACTATAAATGCTAAATCTTTGTCAAACCTCTTAGAAATGTTCTTCTTGCCACTTTTTCAAAAAATGATATAATTTGAAGAGTGAAGATTACCAAGGGCTTAGCCCTTGCGAGAGAAAGGAAAGAAAATCTTATGATGAACATGCAAAGCATGATGAAGCAAGCACAAAAGCTTCAAAAACAAATGGAAAAAGGACAGGCAGAATTAGCTGCAACAGAATTCACCGGCAAATCAGCCCAAGATTTAGTCATCGCAAAACTGACAGGCGATAAAAAGGTAGTCAGCATTGACTTCAATCCAGCCGTTGTGGATCCTGAAGATTTGGAAACTCTGTCAGAGATGACTGCACAGGCCCTGAATCACGCGCTGGCTCAGATTGATGATGCCACTCAGAAGAAAATGGGCGCTTTCGCAGGCAAATTGCCTTTTTAAGCAAGATAAATAACCTTACCTCTTGACTAAACATAAATCAAGAGATACTCGAACCAGCAAAAAAGACTGAAGAATCTCAGTCTTTTTGATTTATAGTCGTTTCCTCACTAGCCCACTACACAAAATTAAGTAAATCCGCTGCCTTACTCATCAAAAGCAGGGCATAGTCAGGATTGTTCTGCAGTTCCTTGATAGAGCTCTGCACTAGCTCTAAATCATCGGTAATCATGCCGTCAACACCCAGACGGAAGGATTTGCCAATGCTGTCTGCATCATTGATAGTCCAGTCATAAAGCTTCTTATCCGTCGTCCAAAGCTTATCGACAAAGTTTTCATCGAGAGTCGAGTACTCCATCGTATAGCCAGAAGCCTGTGTCCGTGGGAAAATAGTATTGTAGGGCAGGATAAAGAAGGTCTGTATGCTCTCATCATACTGGACTGTCTTATCAATAACCTGATAGTCCAAGGACTGAATCTGGTGACCATAAACCTTGATATTGGCTCCGTATTGACTAAGGAAACGGTCCATCATATCGTCTGAATCCAAGCTGCTGGTTTTGATTTCTATCAAGAGTCGCTGCCCCATTTGATTGGCTCGTTTGAGATAAGCATCAAAGCTGGAAATTTTGGCAGTGTGTCCATTTTCTGAAATATCTAAAGCCGTCAGCTCTTGCAGAGTCAGCTCTTGCGGTCTGGCATCGACGCCGGCCAAGGCTTCTAGATTGGCATCGTGCATCATGACAAACTGGCCATCCTTGGTCTCCTGAACATCCATTTCGATATAATCTGGCTTAAGAAGGGCGGTTTTCTCTAGCGACTCAACCGTATTCTGGACACCATTTCCCTGCGAAACTCCGCGGTGAGAGATGGTCAGAGGGACGTTTTCCAAGGGCAGATTGAGATAGACAAAGCCTTCAAGGGCAAAGACAGAGCTAGTGACCAAAAGGATAAACCAGCGCATGAGAGGCAGGCCTTTTCTGTAGCGGTATTCAGACAGCTTACTGTCTGTCAGAAAAGCCACAAACTTAATCAGAAAGTAGGCTACCATAAAGTAATAAGCCATCTTGATGAGGCAGTAATTGACAACCGCTGCTATCAAGGCTATCTGATTGGACTGGCCATCCGCATACTGCTGCAACATCAAAATCGGAATACTGCTTAAAAGAAAGAAGAGAAAGCTCTTGGCCAGTATCCAAAAGAGCTGCCAAGTATAGCGAATCAAGTGCCCCTTGGTCTTCTCCAAGCTATACCTAATCGCATCTCGGAGACGGAAATGCTCAAAAAAGAGCTTGGGCAGGGCAAACATCAGTCGGACAGCTATCAAAAAAAGCAGAAAACCTAAAGCATAGATTGATAATTTCATCCATAAGGCCGTCTTGAGATAGGTCACGATAAATTCTGGAATCAGAATTTTATTCAAATAGTAGATTTTGAGAATTTGCCGCAGAAAGGGAAAGATAAAGCCCATATACAGTGCAATAAAGAGGACCTTGCTGGGCCTAGCGTAGCGAATCAGCGAGCCGCTGTCTTTGAAACTTTTCTTGATAAACTGAAAAGCGCTTCGCTCTTCCTCATCTAAAAGATTGCGGAGCCCCATAAATATCAGTCCAATCTGAAAATAAGCGACAAAGAGATTGGCCGCAAAAAGCGCTAGAAAAGCCAAGCCAACCCAGATATTTGAAGTCAGGACCTTCAGGGCATTCGTATAAGATAAGAAGAGGTAACCTGTCTGCTTGAGCAGAGTCTCTGCTGCAAAGGAGTTGAAAGGCACCCAGACCAGCTCCATGAGCATAAAGACTGTGAAAAAGAGCAACAAAATTTTATCAAGATTGCGATAGAGACGTAAAAGTCCCAGTCTTTGTGATTTCATTTTCCTCCTTTATGTTGTGAACAATACAAAACTTGCTAAAAAGCGATTCTTATTTAAAACAAGGTTGAGACAGATGTCCCAACCTTATTTTTATTTTCCAAATAAACGTGCCCAGAAGCCCTTGCTTTCCTGCTCCTGCACCTTTTCCTTGGCTTCATCCAACTCCAACAGCAAGGTCTCACGCTCATTCATAGCCTTAGCTGTTAGCTGCTGCTGCTGGTCCAACTGCTTGTCCTTTTCAGCAATCTGAACATCCTTGATGCGCAGCTGCTCATCTTTCTTAGCTAACTGGCTGTCCTTGGCCTTAAGCTGCTCATAGAGACGCACAATCTCAGCATTTTTTTCGTCCACCAGGATTTCCATCAGCTCGCGTTGCTTCACATCTTCGCTAACAGGTTCATCTTCAAAAATAGTTTTCTTATAAATCTCTTCCAGCTTAATCAAGCCGCTGCGGGTCACCACCGTGACTCCTTTTTCATTCTTTTCCGTATCTTCTGGCGGCAGTGCCTTGACACGATTGTTAATCGCCTGGCGGCTAACTCCAAGAATCTCGGCTAACTCGCTGACTGTCTTTTCAATTGCCATAATTTCCTCAAAAACTTTTTCTAGTTTGTAGATACCTAAATCTTATCATATCAAGCCTTAACTGTCAAATTTCACAATATTTTTTGAGCCTGACTCCTATCTTTTTAGCCCTTTTTTATGATACAATGAGACAGATTAGTCTAATAAAAGAAATGAAAAAATCGAATGAATTTAGAAGTCTAGAGATGTTCAGCTACAACCTTCCAAGAACGTCTACAAGATAGCAAATCCTGCTCACCAAGGAAACACAAGATTTCTGACTAACTGATAGAAGCCACTCTCTACGAAAGGAAACCACAAATGAACCATTTCGATACAATCATCATCGGCGGAGGACCGGCTGGCATGATGGCTGCCATTTCCAGCTCTTTCTACGGACAGAAGACCCTGCTCCTCGAGAAAAATAAACGACTGGGCAAGAAACTAGCTGGTACAGGTGGCGGGCGCTGCAATGTGACCAATAATGGAGATTTGGATGACCTCCTGGCTGGTATTCCTGGTAACGGACGCTTTCTTTATAGTGTCTTTTCCCAATTTGACAACCATGATATCATCAACTTCTTTACAGAGAACGGCGTCAAACTCAAGGTTGAAGACCACGGCCGTGTTTTCCCAGCGACAGACAAGTCCCGCACCATTATCGAAGCTTTGGAAAAGAAAATTGCAGAGCTGGGCGGTACTGTCATCACCAATACCGAAATTGTCTCCGTCAAAAAATCTGATGAGCTTTTCACTGTCAGATCCAGCGACCAGACTTGGGCCTGCCAGAAATTGATTGTGACGACTGGTGGCAAGTCCTACCCTTCAACAGGCTCGACAGGCTTTGGTCACGATATTGCCCGACACTTCAAGCACACGGTGACTGACCTGGAAGCTGCTGAAAGTCCTCTTCTGACTGACTTTCCTCACAAAGCGCTTCAGGGGATTTCGCTGGACGATGTGACCCTCAGCTGTGGCAAGCATGTCATCACCCACGACCTGCTCTTTACCCACTTTGGCCTATCAGGCCCGGCAGCCCTGCGCTTGTCTAGCTTTGTCAAGGGTGGAGAAACCATCTTTCTGGATGTCTTTCCTCAGATGAGTCAGCAGGATCTGGCGGACTTTTTAGAAGAAAACCGGGAAAAATCGCTGAAGAACTGCCTGAAAATCCTCCTGCCCGAGCGAATGGCAGAATTTTTTGCCCAGCCCTTTCCCGAGAAAGTCAAACAACTCAATCTCAGTGAAAGAGAAACTCTGATCAAACAAATCAAAGAACTGCCCATCCCTGTCACTGGCAAAATGTCCCTGGCCAAGTCCTTTGTAACCAAGGGTGGCGTCAGCCTCAAAGAAATCAATCCCAAAACTCTGGAAAGCAAACTCGTTCCCGGCCTCCACTTTGCTGGAGAGGTCCTAGACATCAATGCCCACACGGGCGGCTTCAACATCACATCTGCCCTCTGCACTGGCTGGGTGGCAGGAAGCTTGCATTATGAGTGATGGCTCATATTTATCCATTCAGGTCAAACAAAAGGAATAAGCAAATGAATCGACTAGAAAATGTAGAATTCGTCAACATGTGCATGATTTATGACGGAGAAAAAGTTCTCGTACAAGAACGAGTCAAGTCTGACTGGCCCGGCATCACTTTTCCTGGCGGGCATGTAGAGCGCGGAGAATCTTTTACCGATGCAGTTATCAGAGAAATCAAAGAAGAAACTGGATTAACCATATTCAATCCTCAACTTTGTGGCATAAAGAATTGGTATGATGATAAAGATTTTCGTTATGTCGTCCTGCTCTACAAGACAAAGCACTATTCTGGTGTGCTGCAATCCTCAGATGAAGGAAAGGTCTGGTGGGAAGATTTTAGAAATCTGTCCCATTTAAAGCTAGCAACAAGTGACATGTCTGATATGCTGCGTGTTTTTTTAGAAGACGATTTAAGTGAATTCTTTTACTATAAAAACGGTGACGACTGGCTTTATGACTTGAAGTAGAAATAAATAGGCTAGGAAATTCCTAGCCTATTTATTCCGCATTTGTTCGCACATAAGCAGCAATCACATCTGCTGTGTACTGAGCTGTGCCAACTCCAAATTTATCGATGTTTTTCTTGAATTCTGGATTGTGGACATAGCCCTGACCGATGTGGGCAAAGACTTGCAGTGAGCAGTCAAAACCATAAGTGCGAATGGCTTGTAAGAGACGCGCTGCCTGCTCTTGATTTTCTGCTGCTTCAATCGGCAAGCCTTGCTGCATATTCTCTGCCAGACTTTGAAAAACTTGATTGAAGGCTGCGGCAGATTCTTCTTCCCGTCCATTTTGACGAACCAATGCTTCCGACATGACTTCTTGACCGTATTCTTCGACGGCTTCTTGATGATATTTGTGATTGTCTTCATAGGTAAAACCTGCGAATTTTTCTTTCATTGTCATTTTTCTTTCTCCCTTTTCATCTTGGATGGTTTTTTGCAAGGTGGAAATCAAGGTATCCAAGCGGTCTCTTTCCTGCTGCAAATACTCTAACTGCCTAACCAGATGCGGCAATAAGGCCTGTTCGTCCTGACTCAGCAGCTCTGCTATTTTCTCCAAAGAAAAACCCAGATACTTATAGTAAAGGATGACCTGTAACCGCTCTAAATCAGCTTGGCTGTATGTCCGATAGCCATTTTCTGATTTGGCGGGTACTAAAAGTCCGATTTTGTCGTAATGATGCAGGGTTTTGACAGAGACTCCCGAAAGCTGCGCAGCTTCTTTGATATGGTACATGATAGACCTCCTTACCACTATAGTATAAGCCCTGACCAAAGGTCAGGGTCAAGCTTTTTTAGAAATTTTTTTAAACCACTTTAGAGTTTCTAAAGCGGCTAGCAGTTATTTACGAGAAACCATAGCAATAAAGCCCAGTTTTTCCTGATTTTTTTGGAACATCTTAAACATCTTCATAAATTGACTGTAGTTTTCTTTCTTAAGGGCATTGAAGCAGATTTTCAGTGTGCCGCCCAGTCCTTCGTCATATATCATCCCTCGAAGGCTCATCAAGGTCATTTCGCCGATAAAGGTGTCTACACGGTCAAAAGCATGAGAGCGCGCTAGCTGAATCCAAGAACCTTCTGTCAGAGGCCCCACATTGACATTAATCGCACGAGATAGCTCTTCCCGGACATTCTCATCTCTTTGTTTGAGCATGACGTCGTGGGTGAGGAGCACTCCGCCTGGCTTCAGCACCCGGTAGTACTCATCCATACATTTGGCTTTTCCCTTCTCCGTCTGCATGGTCAGCATGGCTTCATTGATAACGATATCAAAAGAATTGTCATCATAAGGCAGCTTCATGGCATTAGCCTGCTCAAATGTGACGAGTTCACCAACACCAGCCTTGTGTCCATTAATCTTAGCCTGAGCCAACGCAGCCTTATCCAAATCAACTGCAGTAATTTGGCAGCCATATGTTTTAGCTAGCTCAATCGTTGTGGTCCCCATATTGCAGGCAACTTCCAGAACTTTCTTATCGCTGGAAAACTGCCCCTGCTCAATCAGCCAGTCTGTTGCCAGCTTACCACCTGGACGAAGACGTTTCTTTCCTAATTTTGCTAAAAATTTATGACCTGCTTCTGCCATTTCCGAACCTCCATGATTTTGATTGGTTCCATTATAGCATAAAATATTATATTTTCAGATAATTTTTAGAATTTAACAAAAAACAGACGGAATCGACCGATTCAATCTGTCTTGTATCTTCTTTACAAGCCAAGAAATCCAGCTAGATAGCGCAGCAAGGCCACCAAGACTACACCAAATACAACAGTTGCAATTAAGTTTTTATACTTAAATGCCACATAGCTAGTCGGAAAAACGACCATTAAATCCAGCCATTTAAAACTCGGCAGCTGACCTGTTTTAGCATTGGTGACACTGGACAGGATAAGGGCAAAGATAATGGAAACTGGCAGATATTTGAGGAAACGCTCTGCCACGGGCGGAAGCCCCTTGTACTTGACTAGGATAAAGGGTAAAACCCGCGGAATCCAAGTGACTAGGGCTGACAAAAGAATAGCCAGCAAAATATACTTACTTATCATCCAAAATCACCCCCACTGTACAGCCTAGCAAGGTTGCAAAAAGCACCGCCAGCGAATTTTGAAGGAGCATGGTCAGGAGCAAGTAGGCAAGACCCACCACGCCCAAGACGAAAAAGAGCTTCTTTATCTTGACCCGGCGCAGCATGATTGTAAACTGAGAAGAGAAAATGCCAATAAACATGGCGACTAGGGCAAAGTCCAGGCCGAAGCTCTCAGGATTGGGCAGAAGGGCACCGAGGGCAGTTCCCAAAATAGACCCCAAAATCCAAGCAGTATAACTCATGAAATTATTCCCCATCATCCAGCTAGCAGCGATTTCCTCTGTATGTGCCCGCTCTCCCATCAAGACCCCATAAGATTCATCCGTCAAAAAAGAGCCAATGACAATATTCTGCATCAAGCTAGCCTTACGAAAAAAAGTTGATGCATGCAGACAGAGCAAAAGATGCCGGATATTAATAAGAAAAACAGTGAGTGCGATGGCCAAGACCGGCGCCTGCTGGGCAAATAAACCAATCATGGCAAACTGGGCACTGCCCGCATAAACCAGAATACTCATCAGCCCCATCTCCAAGGGATTCATATAGGGCGCCGCCATGATGCCACAGGCTAAGCCAATCCCAATATAGCCCAGAGCTGTTGGCACTGCTGCTTTTGCACCCTGTTTAAATGTCTGCCCGCGCATTCTTCTCCTTTACTCCATCGTTTCAAAAGCCAGACTCGGCTTAGCATTGAGGTCCAAACTTGCAAAATTCTCCTTGTTCCACTCACTGACACTAGCATAGGCAATCATACCAGCATTGTCACCGCAGAGCCGCAGAGGCGGAATAATCACCTTAACATCCTGAATCTCAGCTGCCAATCGTTCTCTCAGACCTTGATTGGCCGCAACACCGCCCGCCACGACCAGAGTCTTGACTGGATATTTTTCCAGTGCTTTCTTAGTCTTGGCCATGAGAATATCCATGACCGCTGCCTGAAAGCTTGCTGACAAGTCTTGATTAGACAATACCTCTCCTTTTTGCTGGGCATTGTGGTGCAGGTTGATAAAGGCCGACTTGAGACCAGAAAAAGAAAATTCCAGATTGTCTTCCTTGATCATGGCCCGCGGAAAATCATAAATATCCTGTCCTTCATGAGCTAACTGATCAATCTCTCGACCTGCTGGATAGGTCAGCCCCATAACTCGACCGACCTTGTCATAGGCTTCACCGACCGCATCATCACGAGTTTCCCCCACAATCTTATAATCACCAGCCTGACTGACATAGACCAGCTCAGTATGGCCGCCACTGACCAAAAGAGCCAGCAAGGGAAATTCTAAGGGCTCCACGCTCTGGGCTGCCATCAGATGTCCAGCCATATGATTGACTGGAATCAGGGGAATATCATGAGCCCAGGCAAAGGACTTGGCCGCTGCCAAGCCGACAAGAAGCGCCCCAACCAGACCAGGACCGTAGGTGACGGCCACCGCTGAGACTTGCTCCTCGCTAATCCCTGCTTCTGCCAAGGCCTCCTCGATGCAAACCGTAATGACCTCCACATGGTGACGGCTGGCCACTTCTGGCACCACTCCGCCAAAGCGCTTGTGGCTCTCAATCTGGCTGGCAATGACATTGCTCAAAAGCTCAGCCTCATTCTTCAGAACCGCCACACTGGTCTCATCACAGGACGTCTCAAAAGCTAAAATATATCTATCTTTCATGGACCTCTCTTTTCATGACTATCGCGTCTTCCGCCGGCGCATGGTAGTAGGCCTTTCGCCGCGCGATTTCTTCAAATTTTTCTTTTTTGTAAAATAGCAGAGCTGGCTTGTTGGACTCCCTCACTTCGAGGAAAATTTCTTTGTCTACTGGCAAAAAGTCAAACAAGGCTGTCGCAATTTTCTGTCCCTGGTTGCTAGGCAATACAGCAATCTGCAGGACTTCTGCTTCAAAGTCTGTCTCCTGCCAGATTAAAAAGCCGACAAGCTGATTCTCATCTGCTGCTAGCGCACAACTGTTCACATCCGAACGCAGAACCTCTTCCACTTGGCCTGCGGTCCAAGGACTGACCTCATAGACTGCAAGTAAGAGCTGTTCCAGCTCTTCTGCGAGAGGTACCACGTCCACGTCCGAGCTGTCGCTCCATTTTCTCAACTTAATCATAGGCGCTGAATGTAAGAATCGCTGGATTCCTGGTGGTTCTTGAGCCAATTTTCCTCGGCTTCTACACGCTTGAGATAGTTAGGAACAAAGTCATGAATGGACTGGGCAGGCAGGCCTAAACCGATACGACCAACAGCTGCTGCGTCTGGCAAGGTAGGCTGAAGGGTAGCCTGAGGAAGAACGGCTTCAATCTGCTCCGCAAAAGCTGCTGTCTCTCCGACAAAGGTGACTGGCTGGTTGGCAGCGCCAGCCATTTCCAAAACCTCTGCCAAAGGCAGATGAGCTTCTGGTTGAACAACCTGACCAAACTGATAAAAGCCAGCATAGACATTATTGCGGCGGGCATCCATGATGGGAATAACCAAGCCTTCCACCTGATCTGGAATCAGAGCCTGTAGACTAGACACACCAACTAGCTCAATCTTGAGGGTATGGGCCAGAGTCTTAGCTGTCGCAACCGCAATTCTCAGGCCTGTGTAGCTGCCCGGCCCCTGCGCCACTGCGATCCGATCCAAATCTGTCGGTTTCATATCCAGACTATTCATCAGAAAATCGATAGCTGGCATAAGGGTAATGCTATGATTTTTCTTGATATTGAGCGTCACCTGTCCCAAGAGCTCCTTATCCTGCAAAAGTCCCAAGGACAAGGCTTTATTGGACGTATCCATCGCTAAAATGTTCATAAAAATCCTCTCATTCTTCACTGTACCAAAGAGAGCGGCGTTTTAATTTGTCTTCGTAGAAACTATCTACCAAAAATTCCTCTAAAATCTGGCTAAAAGCCTCCAAATTAGGCACTTGCTGCGCCAAGTGTTTTCCAAAAATCGCTTCTTGCTCAGCAATCTTGGGCAGCAAATCCGCTCCAGCAGCAGTCAAGCTCAAGCGAGAACTGCGCTTGTCCTTGCTAGAAATTTCCTTCTTGACCAAGCCTTTTTTAATCAAAGCCTGCACCAAGCGACTAGGGCTTTTTTCCTCACAAATCAGGGATTCCCCCAAGCCCTTGAGAGACAGCGGAGCATGTTCGCCCAAAACGAGCAAGACCTCGCTTTGATTGGGCGTAATTCCCAAAGGCTCTAGCAACTTCCCATATTCTCTCGTCGCTAAGCTCTCTGCACTTCTAAACAAATAGCCAAATCGAATTCCTTCTGCTACCACGCTGCTCTCCTTTCAAAAATCACTTCTATACTATTTTACACTAGATTAGGTAAATTGTTGACAATTTTAGTTAAAAAATATAAAATTTTAAATAGATGATATATCATCTATTTGCAAAAGGAGGAAAAACGGATGACCCCAAACCCTACAAATCAAAAACCAGCTAGAACAATGACCCACGCTTTTGTGACTGGTGCGACCGGTCTTTTAGGAAATAATCTCGTGCGTGCTCTGCTAAAAGAAAACATTCAAGTGACCGCTCTCGTTCGCTCCGAGGAAAAAGCGCGCAAACAATTTGCCGACCTGCCTATCCAGATTGTCAAGGGGGATATTTTAGAGCCCGAAAGCTATCGTGACTATCTAGCAGGCTGCGACAGCCTCTTTCATACCGCTGCTTTTTTCCGCGATAATTATAAAGGCGGCAAGCACTGGCAGGAGCTCTACGACACTAATATTATAGGCACAAATAACCTCCTAGAAGCTGCTTATGAGGCTGGTATCCGCCAATTTGTCCATACTTCCTCCTGTGTCGTACTGGAAGGTGAGGCCAATCAGCTAATCGATGAAAGCATGTCTCGCTCAAAAGATACTCCTTTTGATTACTATCGCAGCAAGATTTTGAGTGAAGAGGCCGTTCGTGATTTCTTGGACAAGCATTCAGATGTTTTCGGTTGCTTTATCTTGCCGAGTGTAATGTTGGGTCCTAGAGACCTTGGTCCGACCTCCAGTGGGCAGCTGATTATCAATTTTGTAGAGCAAAAACTTCCAGGTATCTTAAAGGCTAGCTATAATATGGTGGATGCTAGAGATGTAGCAGATATTCATCTCCGCGCCATGAAATACGGACGCTCAAAGGAGCGCTATCTGGCAGTTGGACGGCGAGTGACCATGACAGAATTGTACCAAATACTGGAAAAAATCACTGGCGTTCCCGCCCCCAAGCGCAAGATCTCCCCTCTTTTCGTCAAAATCTATGCCCAAGCAAGTGAGCTCTACCACCGGCTCACCAAAAAACCAATTTTGGTTACCAATGAGCTCGCTCATCTCATGGCCGAAGAATATCTCAAAAGTAATTTTAGCTTTGCCAAAACCGAGAGCGAGCTAGGCGGACAGCATCGCCCTCTCGAAGAAAGCTTAGCTGACGTGGTAGATTGGTACCGCAAGCACGGCTATTTCGCCAAATAAGCAGCCCTCAAAATCAAGTGACCAAATGTTCATCGCTTGATTTTTCTTTTTGTCAAGCCGCTTTGGCTGAAAAACCGTCTCTGAAATTCACCGTCCCGACTTGCTTCCTAAGCTCATTCTATGGTATAATTACAATAATAATTAAACATCAGGTCAATTTCATTACTCTTACTTTTCCATAAGATACAAGGCTAAAACAGCATTTTAGCCTCTTCATTTGAGTAAGCCCTATCAGAAGTCACAGCAATCGCTCACTTTCCATTTATCATTTTTAATTTATCATGTGAAGAAATGCGCTAACGCCTGCCTTCTTTTATTTTTTAGACCTTATCACAGAAAGGAATCTTATGATTTACAAAGTTTTTTATCAGGAAACAAAAGATCGCAGTCCGCGCCGTGAAAAGACACGTGCCCTTTATTTAGAGGTAGAAGCAGCTAATGAATTGGAAGGCCGCATTCAGGCTCGTAAGTTAGTCGAAGAAAATACCCCTTACAATATTCAATTTATTGAGCTCTTGTCTGACAAACACCTCGAATACGAAAAAGAGTCAGGCACTTTTGAATTGACGGAGTTCTAACCCATGGCATATACCTTAAAACCCAAAGAAGTTGGCGTTTTTGCGATTGGTGGGTTAGGCGAAATCGGTAAAAACACCTACGGGATTGAATACCAAAATGAAATCATCATCGTGGATGCCGGTATCAAGTTCCCAGAAGACGACCTGTTAGGAATTGACTATGTCATTCCCGACTACTCTTATATCGTGGAAAATATTGACCGCGTAAAAGCTGTTCTCATCACCCACGGGCACGAGGACCATATCGGCGGTATTCCTTTCCTGCTCAAGCAAGCCAATGTTCCTATCTATGCTGGTCCTTTGGCCCTGGCCCTCATCCGAGGCAAGCTAGAAGAGCATGGACTTTTGCGCGATGCCAAACTCTATGAAATCAATCAAAACACAGAACTGCAGTTCAAGCATCTGAAAGCTACTTTCTTCCGAACAACCCACTCTATTCCAGAACCTTTGGGAATTGTCATCCATACGCCGCAGGGTAAGATTGTCTGTACAGGTGACTTCAAGTTTGACTTTACACCAGTCGGTGAGCCGGCAGACTTGCACCGTATGGCTGCTCTGGGCGAGGAAGGCGTTCTCTGCCTCCTATCTGACTCGACCAATGCTGAAGTTCCGACCTTTACCAATTCCGAAAAAGTTGTCGGCCAGTCTATTATGAAGATCATTGAAGGCATTAATGGACGGATTATTTTCGCCTCCTTTGCCTCAAATATCTTCCGTCTTCAGCAAGCCGCAGATGCTGCTGTTAAGACTGGACGCAAGATTGCGGTCTTTGGCCGCTCCATGGAAAAGGCTATTGTCAACGGGATTGAGCTGGGCTATATCAAGGTTCCTAAAGATACATTCATCGAGCCAAATGAACTCAAGGACTATCCAGCTGGCGAAGTGCTGATTATGTGTACCGGAAGTCAGGGTGAGCCGATGGCAGCCCTGTCTCGGATTGCTAATGGTACCCACCGTCAGGTTCAGCTGCAGCCTGGAGATACAGTCATCTTCTCATCCAGCCCTATCCCTGGTAATACGACCAGCGTTAACAAGCTGATTAACATCATTTCCGAGGCTGGTGTAGAAGTGATTCACGGTAAGATTAACAACATCCACACCTCTGGACACGGTGGCCAGCAAGAGCAGAAACTCATGCTCCGCTTGATCAAGCCTAAATATTTCATGCCAGTCCATGGTGAATACCGTATGCAGAAAGTCCATGCAGGTCTAGCCGTTGATACTGGAGTACCAAAAGACAATATCTTCATCATGAGCAATGGTGATGTGCTGGCTCTAACAGCTGACTCAGCCCGTATTGCCGGTAGCTTCAACGCTCAAGATATCTATGTCGATGGAAACCGCATTGGTGAAATCGGAGCTGCTGTCCTGCGCGATCGTAAAGACCTGTCAGAGGATGGTGTTGTCCTGGCTGTCGCAACGGTTGACTTCGAGTCCAAAATGATTTTAGCCGGTCCAGATATTCTCAGCCGTGGCTTTATCTACATGCGCGAATCAGGCGACCTCATTCGCCAAAGCCAGCGTATCCTCTTCAATGCCATTCGCATTGCACTCAAGAATAAAGATGCCAGCGTCCAATCTGTCAGCGGCGCTATCGTCAATGCCTTGCGTCCTTTCCTCTACGAAAGCACCGAGCGCGAACCTATTATTATTCCGATGGTGCTTACACCAGACGAAGACAACTAAAAAATAAGCTTTGCTAGACTAGCAAAGCTTATTTTTCTGCTTTATTTTTTGTTCGCGAAGCATGCTTGATAATCCAAGCGCAACTCGGACTCAGTTTTTCCTCTTGCCAAGTCCCAATCACCCTCTCAAACTTTTCAGGATCTTCTTTATATAAATCATTCAGATTATTGGCGACACTTTTTTGGATTGATTTATCTGTGTCATCCTTTAGATTTGTCAAAATAGCGGTAAATTCATCAAAATAATCTAAAACCACAGTCTGCTTCTTAGCCCAGGGCAATTGGATACGCATACACTCGCTGGCTAATCTGCGGACGCGCATATTCTCATCTCGGCTCCACTCTAACAGTAAATCCATGGTAGCATTAGGATAATTAGCCAGCAAGGGCCGCATGGAAAATTCTCCAGTAAATCGCTTGGTTAATTCCTTACTGAAGGCTGCACTCAACTCGAATTCCTGACCTCCGTAAAGTTCTACGTATTTGCCAATCGGCCACAACCAGTATCCTTCTGAAAACATGCCCAAGCCACCCTCTAACTCTGGACCAAGTATCTGCTCAAAAACCTTCAGAGAATCAGCATAAGAAAGCGGCAAGCATTCTTTGATACTCTTTGCCAGCAGCTCTTGACGCTGAGTAAATTCCAAAGCCTCTAAGTCGCTTTCAACTAGAGATCTAAAATGCTGAGCATCAAATTTATCTGTGACTTCTTGCAAGCGACGGCTCAAATCCTTCGCATAAACCAAATCATAATAATCTTTAACCTTTTTCGCCATGATTTTTAAATCCCCTTAACAGACTTCTCACTGCTTCTCTGACTTCTGCTTCTTCCTCTTTCTCAGCCAGAAAAAGAGACAACTCGTTCAAGGCGCCTGAAATCATATGAGCTGCCATATCCAGATCAATAGAGATAAGTTTCCCTTCTTTAGATAAAATGTCTAATTGCTCTCTCAAATGAAAGAAAGAATTAGCCTCGTCCTGACGACGCCACTCTTTCCACTCAACGATATTGGGACCATCAAGCAGGAGAATATGTTTATTTTCAGTCAAGGTCGCAAAACGAACAAAAGCAACACAGCCTTCCACCAACTGCTCCCAAGAATCGTGTGCTTCCAGGGCATTTTTTTCTACATAAGACCCCAGTTCGGACTGAATTTGTGTCAGTACGGCGGTAAATAAAGTTTTCTTATTCCCGAAATGGTGATAAAGTGCGCCTCTTGTCATTCCCAACTCATCTACAATTTCTTCCAAGGAAGTTTCTGCATAACCCTTTAAAGAAAAATGTTTCCGGGCGATAGCTAATATTTTCTTGCTTGTCTCTAGAGAAGCCTGCTGTTTTTTATTCATCTTCACTCTCCAAATAATTTGCCGCAAACTCAGCGCTAGGTGGAATTACTTGAATCACATCAACCAAAACAGAACCCGGCGCTTCCACAATGAAATGGCGCTGACCAAAATCTTCACTCTTAATAGGAAGAAGGAACTCCATTTCTTCTTGCTGACGCAATTCTTCATAAAGAAAATCCACATTGTCAACTTCGATATTGATGATTAGACCACTCGCCTTAGACTGGTAGGCTTGTGGCACTGTCCCATGCTTGCTATCAATAAAAGCAAGCTCAAAACCACTCTCAATATTCTTTAAACTAATATACCAATCTGAACGGAAGGTTTCCTGAAATTGGAAATGCTCAATGAAAAATTGTGCCGCTTGATGGACATCTTCGCTCATTAAAACGGGGTATAAACTGGTAATCATTTGTTCTCCTTTTCTTAAACTTTATTTTAACATACATACTGAATGTATGCAAATAAATATTAAAAAACAGAAGCCAAATTGACTTCCACCTATTTGAGACTGGCTTCGTTTAATCGCTTGATAAAATGATATTTGGTAATGCCCTTTTGTGGGACATCTGTTAGACTGGCGTAAATTTCATAGCCTTGCTTGATGTAAAAATCCCTGGCTTGATAAGATTTAGTGGACAAGGTAATGCTAGTTACCCCAGCTTCTACAGCCTTTTCTTCTAATTCTGCCAGCAGACTGGCTCCCAAACCTTTTTTCTGATGTTCTTTATCCACCACCAAAGCCTTGACATGAATATTTTCCAACACCTGTTGGGCATGGAGCAAGGCAATTAACTGGCCATCTTCCTCCCGTGTCAAATAATAGTCTTGAAGCTCCAGTTTTTCAAGCATATCTGGACCAAAACAAGCCTCATATTGCTCATCGAAAACCCGCTTGATAAAATCATGAAATTTTTCCATCTTTCTCCTCCTCCACGAAAAAGCAGGGGATATGCCAATCCTCCTGCTCTAAGTTTAGTATAAATCCAGATAATTATCCACTTCCCATTGGGAGACAAAGGTTGCATAGCTAGCCCACTCGATACGCTTAGCTTCTAAGAAGCTCGTATAGATATGCTCGCCAAGAGCCGCTTTAACGACTTCGTCTTCTGTCAAGGCCTTCAAGGCATTGTGAAGAGTTGATGGTAGGTCTGTAATTCCAGCTTCCTTACGCTCCTCTGGAGTCATGATATAGATATTTTCTTCAATTGGGGCTGGAGCTTCGATTTTATTCTCAACACCGTGCAATCCAACTTCCAAGAGAACAGCCATAGCGATATATGGATTGGCCATCGGATCAACCGAACGCAGCTCCAAGCGAGTACCCATACCACGAGAGGCTGGCACGCGCACCAATGGTGAACGATTACGTCCTGCCCAAGCAATATAAACTGGTGCTTCATATCCAGGAACCAGACGTTTGTATGAGTTGACCGTTGGATTCATGATAGCTGTGTAGTTATAAGCATGGTTAATCAGACCACCCAAGAAATGGTAGGCTGTTTCTGACAGCTGCATACCTTTTGGATCTTCTGGATCGAAGAAAGCATTATTGCCGTCTTGATCAAAGAGAGACATATTACAGTGCATACCAGATCCTGCAATGCCAAACTTAGGCTTAGCCATAAAGGTTGCATACAAACCGTGCTTACGAGCAATAGTTTTCACAACCAGCTTGAAAATCTGAATCTTGTCACAAGCCCGAAGCACTTCGTCATACTTAAAGTCAATCTCGTGCTGGCCGACTGCTACCTCATGGTGACTAGCTTCTACTTCAAAGCCCATCTTGGTCAGGACATTGACGATTTCCCGGCGAGTATTGTCTGCCAAATCTGTCGGCGCCAAGTCAAAATAACCGCCCTTGTCATTTACTTCCAGCGTCGGATCACCATTTTCATCCAGCTTAAAGAGGAAAAATTCTGGCTCTGGTCCGAGGTTAAAGGACTTAAATCCCAGCTCTTCCATATGCTTGAGGGCACGCTTGAGGTTACTCCGAGGGTCCCCTAGAAACGGTACATGATCTGTCGTATAAACATCGCAAATCAGACCCGCTACACTACCGTTTTCATCTCCCCAGGGAAAGACTGTCCAAGTATCTAGATCAGGATNAAGATACATATCTGATTCATTGATACGTACAAAACCTTCAATGGAAGAACCATCAAACATGGCTTTATTGGATAAGACCTTGTCAAGCTGTTCATCCGTGGCAGGAATTTCCACATTCTTCATAGTTCCTAAAATATCAGAGAACATAAGACGAATAAAGGTAACATTTTTCTCCTTTACTTCGCGACGGATATCAGCTGCTGTAATAGACATTAAATTTCTCCTTGTAATTCAAACAAAATAGCTATGGTCGACGCATCTGACCAAAGGTTGGCAGAGAAGAAGCAAAACGGCCTTGCTGCAAGATGTCATGATGCAGGGCACGGCGAACATCTTTGTCACTAATGGTCTTGCGGGACTTGGCTTCACGCTCAGCATATTTCCTCTTAATCGCAGCGATATTATAACCTTCTGAAATATAATCCTTAATTTCTAAAAGGCGGTCCATATCATTCAAAGAATACATCCGACGATTGCCCTCATTCCGAGCAGGGGTAATCAGATTCTGGTCTTCATAATAACGGATCTGACGGGCAGATAGGTCCGTCAGTTTCATAACACTGCCGATGGGAAAGACTGCCATGTTTCGGCGAAACTCTTTTTCCTTCATTCAAATTCCTCTCTACGCACTATTATAGGACGAAATAAATCTTATGTCAAGAAATAATGTTAGATTTTCTTACACAGATTTATTTTTTCTTTTCAAAAATGGTTCGCAGCCGATCTATATCAGAATTTACCAGAATTGCAACAAAGACTCCCATAAAGGTTTCAAAAATTCTGGCAAAGACATACAAGATGGTATCTTCCGGCCGAATGGACAGGGTAATAATCAGCATAGCAGATACTCCACCAATGACTCCAGCCTTGTTGTTCATGGCGACATTGGTCATGATTGTCAGCATGGTACAGACCGGCACCAAAAGGAGGGTGACCCAATACTGCTCCTTAAAAACACTATTGACAATGAAAAATAGCAGAGCGTAAAAACCACCGATGCTGTTTCCCAAGATTCGCGATGTTCCGAAGTGGACACTCTTATCAAAATCCTCACGAAGACTAAAGACTGCCGTCAAAGCACCGATTTGCAGGCCTTTCCAACCAAAAAGCCCAAAGAGCAGTAGAATGATGAAAACAGCCAGACCGGTTTTAAAGGTACGCATGCCCAGACGAAATTTCGATTTATCAAACTTGTACTT
The DNA here is from genome assembly GCF_003943655.1 of Streptococcus sanguinis. GTDB lineage: Bacteria > Bacillota > Bacilli > Lactobacillales > Streptococcaceae > Streptococcus > Streptococcus sanguinis_F. The sequence goes on along the minus strand of NZ_RJMM01000001.1, from coordinate 69,416 downwards.
ATTGAAATAACTCATTAGTCTCCTTCCAGGAAATCCTCCCTCTCTTCATTTTAACATATTTCGCCTCAAAAAAACTCTTTCTGCTTAGGAGATTTCCCACACAAAGAAAAAGCCCTATCAGTTACCACATCAAGAGCTATTGACTATTTAAAAGCTGAGACATTATCTGTCCCAGCCTCGTTTTTATTATCTTTAGTTTGGATAGATATAGGTAACGCCACCCATAAATTCATTCGGGTTAAAGTAGCCACGATAGTTGTTAATTTGCTTTTGGCGATTGTAGTTCGCTTCCAAGACTTGAATAGAGCTGTCGCTTTGCACATCTGTCACATAAGCAACGTGTCCGTATTCACCGCCATCCCAAACTGCAATAGCGCCTGCTACTGGGACATTTCCTGTTGCATAACCCTGAGCACCAGCATTGATCGCCCAAGTATTAGCATTGCCCCACCAGTTGCTTGCCCAAGGAGCCATTTCTTTCACACCCCAGGTACATTGACCGATTGGGTAAGAATTGCCATAGTCAGTTGGCGTATTTAAGACAACATCTTCAGTATCAGATACCAAAGCAGCATCGCTTGTCGCTTCATAAGCTGGAGCATTGTACGGATTGTAAGTCTGTGCCAAAGCAATGCCATTTACTTGCAGCACATCCCCTGGATTAATCGTATCAAAAATTGATTTTCCATTATTGGCAGCAAGTTCGTAAGGATTCATCCCATTGGCGCTAGCAATGGCAAAAAAAGAGTCCCCATGCTGGACAACGTAAGAATCTGCATTGACAGCCTGAGCGCCGATTGTCGCCAAAAAAGCTGTAGAAGTTAAACCAAGAGTTGCTTTAGCAAATGCTTTTTTCATAACTGTTTTTCTCCGTATAATTTGATGATAAAAAAATCATACCTCATTTACATGTCAGTTTTTTTAGAGTTATGTTTTTGTCATGTTACAAATGATTTAGACTTTTGCTACATAAGATTTAGCAGTATTTTTAAAGGTAAAAAGGCTAGGGATTCCCTAGCCTCATCTATTATCAGTCTTCTTTACGTCTCAATTTTCCTAGACCTAAAGCACCAATAATGGCTGCTAAACCTAGATATGGCAGATAGACTGCATCTTTGGCTCCCGTTTCTGGCAGAAGAGAAACAGGAATCTTTTTAGCCACTGGAGTTGGATTGGCTCTTCTTGGATCGTTTACACCCGAAACAATCAGATGCTGTGACTTAGGAGTGACTGTTGTAACTGTATTTGAAGCATAGACTACATGATTGACAGTATTGATGTAGGTATTTTCAAAAGTACCCGCAGCAATCCGCTTCATCTGTAGATAGGTTTCAGCCTGAAAAGCTGAATCCAGAGAAATAGTCTCTAAGAATTCTTCCTTGAAACGAATAGAAATCAAGCCTTTCTCAAGATCAATATTCGCAGCTGTATACTCAGTCAAATCTGTACCAGCCTTTATCACCTTACCATCTTTGAGCGTGATGTCTACTTTGGCAAAGGTTTTGTAAGCCCCCGTGTACTCATCGCCTCGTTGATCATAATCATCCACAAAGCTATAGTCTGTCAAATCTTCAGAATGGTTAGCAGGGATCAAGCCGCCGATGAGACGGTAGTTAAAGTGCCGTCCCAAAGTCAGTTCCTTGCCATCCAAGTTCTCTGCACTTGTCGGATCCAAACTCAGGGTAATATCTTTTTCAGGACTGATTTTAGGAACATTGTTCACGACTACGTCTGTCGCATAACCATTTCCAAAGTCAATTTGATAAGCCCGGTTCTCGAATTTACCGCCTGTGCGGCCCATTCCTTCTTTGACAGCCATAGGGCTTGTTATCGTCAAAGACTTACCTGTTACGACATATTGGTCATAAAAGGCTTGGGCATCGTCTGCTGCAAAGAGTTGGAAAGAACCTTTAACAGTGATATTGGCCTTTTGAAGGAGCTCTCGAACTGCTGCAGGGGCTGTTTCAAGGCTCTCGTAGTGGGTCACTGTCACACCTGCCGCAGCCTTGCCATCTGCATCTACTAGCTTGACTAATTCCGGACGAAGTTCGAGTGCTTCTTCCGGATAGTCATCTACATAGTAGAAACCTTTTTGAATTGTGCTCTTAGATGACTTGTCACCCTTATACTGATCCAAATCCCAGTTCAGCTCGTAGTAATTGGTCGAACCAGCCAGGACTTCCTTACCATCAATCACCAATCCTGCCTTATTTTTATTGACCTTGGTTGGCTTAATGTAATTATTGCTAGGATTATCTGAATCATCAGGCTTGCCTGGCGTAGTCACGCGTACTACGTTTGAACGGACACCATAGGCATCATTGACTGTCAGGGTGAAATTATTGGTATAGGTTGCGCCATCATTGAGAACTCGACCGACTACAGTTGGAAAGAGCGTAGCAACTTCTTTGGTCGTATCAGCGTTATAAGTAGCTAGCGTTGCTGCAGTTGCCTTGAATGTTACTGTGTGACTAGCCTTATCATAGCTGACGTCAAAACCTGCACTAGCAGCTTTTGTTGCTTCTAAGTCAACTTCATAACCACTTGGCAACGGATCAGCAATGACAAATGAAGTCGTTTCACTGCGTCCAGCTGGAAGAGCTTCTGTCTTTAAGGCAAACTGAACGACGGACTGCTTAGCCACCAGAGTCTTATCAATATTGGTGCCTTGGTCATTTTGAATCTCTTTATTAATCTGCGGTTGAGATTGCAAGAGATGATAATGATAATGCACAGTCGGAGCTACGGGCGCTGCTGGCTCTTTTTGATAAACAGGCTCTGCTGGTAAGGTTGGCAGCGGGCTATAAGTTGGTTCTACCGGCTTATTAGGCTCTGGTGTTTCTGGTGTAGGAGTTGGTGCTGCCGGCTCCTTCTCATAAGTCGGTGCTGCCGGAGGTGTTGGCTCCTTTTCATAGGTCGGTTCTACCACTGCTGGCCGGACAGCTTTTTCTACTTCATAGCTTGGCTCAGATGGCTTATTAGGCTCCGGTGTTTCTGGTGTACGCGTCGGTGGCGTCGGATCTTTTTCATAAGTCGGTGCTGCCGGAGGTGTTGGAAGAGCCTTCGGTGTCGGTGTAGTTGGAGCTGGATCCAAAGGCTTAAGCGCTTCTTCAGTTGGCACTGCAGGAGCTGTAGGAGCTACTGGCACTTCCGGTTCTTCTACTGTGATGATTGGCAGATCATTCGCTCGAACATCACCATTAATCGCAAACCAAATATTTGGTTTCTTAGGAGCTAGCTTGTCAGCCCTACGTGGATCAGTAGCCTCTGGCTGGCCTAACACTTCAGAAGAGGAAATCGTTCCAATCGTCATGCTGTTGGTTGTACCAGAAATTTCCACCGCTCCTGCCCCATACCATGAGTTAGGAGCATCTGTAGTGTCCCAGCCTGAGTCTGGCTGAGCATTCTTATACATGGTAAAGCGAGATCCGCCAACTCCTTTTTTGAAGTTTTCAGACTCAGTCGCATAGATTTGGCCGTTCTTTTCACCAATAGATGAACCCGAAATCTTGTTGAAAGTTCCGGTATAATCTTTGGCCATTTCGATAGAGTTAGCTTCACGGTTGAGGGAAGCCACGGACATCAAGGCCTGATCAAAATTAATCGGTTGGCCTTTATCATCATAAAAGACAAATTCCGTCTTCACAAAGAGAGAGGTTGCATCTTCAAAATTTCCTGTATAAGCTGAAGCAAACACTCCCATGGTTGGATCTTTAAAAATACCTAACCAAGCCTTATCATTGCGGAATTGGGAGCTTGGATCAAGAGTATAAGTATAAACGATTTTAGAAACTTTTTTCCCTCGATAATAAGTTCCCTGAAGATTTGTATAGGTTGCTGTTGCAGACTGACCGCGGCTCAGCAAAACAGAAGACCATTCAGTCGGCCCTTTACCACTTGTTACGTTAGAACTATAGTCTGCATACTTGCCAACCGTACCAAAGCTTTCCTGCTGATTGGTCTGATAGTTAGCATTTTGAATATCTGTTACTTTGAAGTTGTCCAACTGGAAGAGTTTCTTAGAAAACTCTGCAGTGTTCTTCACAGCGGCTTCCATGCCAGCATAGCTGACAAACTCACCAGTTGTAGTCAGTGACAGATCAGCATTAGGTTCTGATTTGAAAACCAGACTTTGCGCAATTGGACGGCTCAGATGCCCGTCTTCAGTCTTCTTTGCTTCTGCGATAGCCAGTCCAGCCTTAATCTTGGCCTGTTCAGCATCATACTTAGCCTTATCTTGCTGATACTTGGCTAATTTTGTATTATAGACAGCCAAATCAGCATTATACTGGGCCAACTGAGCTTGATAATTTGCTTGGGCTTGAGCATTACGCTTCTTGATTTCTTCATTTTCAGCTGCTATAGTGGCATTCTTAGCTTGGTTCTCTGCCAGCTTTTGCTCATATTCTTTTTGAGCTGCTGCATTTTCAGCTTCAATTTGAGTCTTTTTAGCTTCATAAGCTGCTAAATCTGCTTCATATTGAGCTTTTTTATCTTGATTTTCCTTTTGGATACGGGCCAATTCTGCCTGATAATTCGCCTGAGCAGCTTGATATGCCGCTTCATTATCAGCATTGGTCTTTCGGACAGTAGCTAAATCTGTTTGATATTGGGCAAGTGCTGCCTCGTAGGCCGCTTTTGCAGCCGCATTCCTCTGTTTAATAGCTTCATTATCAGCAGCAATCTTAGCATTGGCAGCTTCATTGTCAGCCAAAGCTTTTTCATACCGAGCCTTAGCTTCCGCATTCGCTTTTTGAACACGGTCCAGCTCACTAGCATAAGCCGCCAGAGCCGTATCATAATTAGCCTTTGTTTCCGCATTCAGTTTTTGAACACGAGCTAATTCTGCATCATAGGCAGCTTTAGCTGCTTGATAGGCTGCCGCATTATCCGCATTCGTCTTTTGAACCGCTGCTAAATCTGTTTTGTACTTGCTCAGTGCTGCTTCATAATCTGCTTTCAGCTGAGCATTTTCTGCTGTGATCCGAGCTACTTCTGCTTGATGAGCAGCCAAATCTTTAGCGTATTGTTCCGCTGTCGCTTTGTTTTCTGCTGTAATCCGAGCTACTTCCGCCTCGTAGGCTGATACTTTTTCTTTGTACTCCTTGACCTTGGCATCAATCTCGGTTACCTGCGCTTGATAATCTGCTGCAATCTCCGCTTTTTTGTCTGCTGTTTCTTGAGCAGTCTGGGCTACTCCTTTGTCAACAGCTGGGTCTTTGACCACTGTCAGCCCAGCTTCTTGAGCCTTTTTGACGCTTTCATCTAAACCAGCTGTTGGAACAGTCACTGTCACACCGCCATCTGCCTGACCTGCTCGCGCCTGACTCTCTTGAGATGCCTGACTGGCTGCCCCTTGAGCTTGAGGCAGATTGGTCGCTGCATTTCCAGTACCTACCATTTCAGTATTGACAGGACTATTGGTATCAGATACCACTTCATCTGCTCTTACTTGCATCGTTGACGTTAAAAAAGCCGCACCTAGAACAGCACCGCATAAAGTTTTAACAGCCTTATTTTTCCGAAAACCAAAAACTTCTTTTTTCTTCATTTTTCTCCTCCCCCTGCAAACTTTTACAGTCTGCCGTTTTCCCAAGCCCTCCGAAAATCAAAAAATAATTGAAACCTCCTATTAGAAGCTCCATTCTCATTTTGACTATCTGTAAGCATCAGAATACATACCTTTATCCTATCAAGTTTTCCCTCGTTTTGCAAGCATTTTTTCCTCAGTTTATTTACCTTTTTTGTTTTTTAGACATTAAGTGTATAATGTCTATTTTTGATTTTCTCTTCCCTCTCTGTTCCACAGATTTTACGTAAAAAAGAAAGGACCAGTCTTTACTAGTCCTTCTCTTATTATAGTTTTATGGTATATTAAATATTCTGAGTATACCGCTTATTTCTCAGTCAGTGCTGCAAGTCCTGGTAATACTTTACCTTCAAGGAGTTCCATTGATGCACCACCACCAGTAGAAATCCATGAGAACTTGTCTGCACGGCCAAGGTTGATGGCTGCGGCAGCTGAGTCACCACCGCCTATGATTGATTTTACGCCAGGTTGTTTCACGATAGCGTCCATGACACCGATTGTACCAGCTTGGAAGTCTGGGTTTTCAAATACACCCATAGGGCCATTCCAGACAACAGTTTTCGCACCAGTCAACGCTTCATCAAATTTAGCGATAGATTTAGGACCGATATCCAAACCAAGGAAGCCTGGATCCACTGCTTCACCTTCAGTGTCTTTCACTTCAGTGTAGTCCGCAAAAGCATTTGCTTCTTTAGAGTCAACTGGCAGAACCAATTTACCATTTGCTTTTTCAAGAAGAGCTTTCGCAACATCCAATTTGTCTTCTTCTACAAGTGAGTTACCGATTTCGATACCTTGTGCTTTGTAGAATGTGTAAGTCATACCACCGCCGATAAGGACTTTATCAGCTTTTTCAAGCAAGTTTTCGATAACACCGATCTTGTCAGATACTTTTGAACCACCAAGAATAGCTACGAATGGACGTTCTGGAGTTTCAACTGCTTCTTGGATGTAGGCAATTTCATTTTCAAGAAGGAAGCCAGCAACAGCTTTTTCAACGTTTGCAGAGATACCGACGTTTGATGCGTGTGCACGGTGAGCTGTACCAAATGCATCGTTTACGAAGATACCATCTCCAAGAGATGCCCAGTATTTACCAAGTTCAGGATCGTTTTTAGATTCTTTCTTGCTGTCCACATCTTCAAAACGAGTATTTTCAACCAAAAGAACTTGTCCATCTTCAAGAGCATTGATAGCTGCTTCCAATTCTGCACCACGAGTGACACCTGGGAAAACAACGTCTTGACCTAATTTAGCAGCCAAGTCTGCAGCTACTGGTGCAAGAGATTTACCTTCTTTGTCCGCTTCTTCTTTGACACGTCCAAGGTGAGAGAAGAGAATTGCGCGACCGCCTTGCTCGATGATATATTTAATAGTTGGAAGAGCGGCAGTGATACGGTTGTCATTTGTAATCACTCCGTCTTTCAATGGTACGTTAAAGTCTACACGAACGAGGACTTTTTTACCTTTCAAATCAACGTCTTTAACAGTAAGTTTTGCCATGTTACAAAAACTCCTTTTCATATTTTATACGCACCTATTATATCATATTTTCCAAAAGTTTTCTTGATATAAAGAAAATTTTCACAAAAAAGAAGTGCGACGCACTTCTTTCTCTTGAACTTTGGAATTAGAGAATAGGAAAAAGGGCGCTGAACTCATTCAGACAATAGTTAAAGCTCAATTTTTCTCTAGATTCGACAACTCAAAAAGCCAGTAAAACTACTGACTTCAATTTTTTCTACTATCTAAATTGCAAACACCTGCCCTACTGCATAGGTGACCGCCATGGTTAAAAGACCAATAACGAGGTTGCGAATCATAGCATTTTTGAGTGGTGCTTTGCCCAATCTAGCGCTGGTATAACCTGTTCCCAAAAGGGCCAAGGCCACGATTAGTACGGTTGCCCAGATACGAATGCTGGCTGGAAGCATGATAATGGTAATCATAGGAAAAAGCGCACCAACAGCAAAGGCTAAAAAGCTTGATACGGCAGCATGCCAGGGATTAGTGAACTCCTCAATCTCGATTCCATATTTTTCCTCTACCAAAGCCTCCAACGGATCTTGGAGAAAAGCCCGATTAGTCATGAGCTGGGCAGAAGTCTCACACTCGCCATTTTGAACATAGGCAGCATAGAGAGACTGCCTAGCAATATCTGGATTTTTCTCTAAAAGCTCCCTCTCTCTGGCAACAGCAGCTTCTTCTGTATCCTTTTGAGTAGAAACAGAAACATACTCTCCACCAGCCATAGAAAAGGCGCCCGCAAAGACTGCCGCTAAACCAGATAGAAAGATAATCCAGACATCGTCCGTCGCACTAGCCACCCCAATAACTACACCTGCTATGGAAATAATGCCGTCATTAGCTCCTAAAACCCCAGCCCGCAAGATATTCAGCCGACCGCTAAAATTCGTATCAATTTTATGTTCTTCCACTATTTAAATTTTCTCTTTCTTTTTATTTATAATGATTATAAATAAAACCTAAAACTAATACAAGAGAAAATCGAAAAATGAGAAAAGTTCTACTATTTAAGAGAAGAAAGACATTGAAAAAAGAGCCGTTTTAAACGACTCCTCTCTAAATTCACTATAATGCTGTAACAAACTAATTATTTCACCACGATATTAACTAATTTATTTGGAACGCTAATCACTTTCACGACTTCTTTTCCAGCGATTTCAGATTTAATTTTCTCATCTGCAAGGGCAATTTTCTGCAGTTCCTCACGGCTCAGGTCCTTAGCTACGACTAACTTAGCACGGACTTTACCCTTGATTTGAACTACGATTTCGACCTCTGCCTCAACCAGCTTGCTTTCGTCATAAGTTGGCCAGTCTACGTAGGAAATGCTCTTGCCAGTTTGAGCTACTGCCTGCCAGAGTTCTTCAGCCAAGTGCGGTGCAAAAGGCGCAAGCAATTGAATGAAACCTTTAGCATATTCGACATAGAGTTTTTCTTCCTTGTTGGCTGCATTGACAAAAATCATGAGCTGGGCAATGGCTGTGTTAAATTTGAGCTCCTCAATCTGTTCTGTGACAGACTTGACTGTTTCGTTGTATACCTTGTCGAGAGCACCATTGTTATCCGCAACGATTTCTTTACTTGTAATCAAACGGTAGACACGATCCAGGAACTTGCGGCTGCCTTCCAGACCTTCCTCGCTCCAAGCGATGGATGCATCCAACGGCCCCATGAACATTTCATAGACACGAAGTGTATCGGCACCGTACTGCTCCACTACATCGTCTGGGTTGACCACATTCTTCAAAGACTTAGACATCTTAGCAGGCGCTTGCTCCAGCTCTTCTCCAGTTTCGATGTTGAAGAAAGAACCATCGCGTTTCTCTACTTTATCTGTCGCCACAAGAGCACCACGGCTGTCACGGTAGCTAGTCCCCAGAATCATTCCTTGGTTAAAGAGTTTTTGGAAAGGCTCTTTGGTCGGAACCACTCCGATATCATAGAGGAACTTGTGCCAGAAGCGAGCATAGAGGAGGTGGAGCACAGCGTGCTCTGCACCACCGATGTAAATGTCAACTGGAAGCCAAGCCTTGAGAAGGTCTTCGTCTGCTAATTTCTCATTGTTGTGAGGGTCAATGTAACGCAGGTAATACCAGCTGGAACCAGCCCATTGAGGCATGGTGTTGGTCTCGCGGCGTCCTTTGACCCCATCTTTGCGAGTCACTTCCAGCCAGTCAGTCAGATTAGCCAATGGACTTTCACCGGTACCTGACGGACGGATATCCTTGGTTACAGGCAAGACAAGCGGAAGTTCATTTTCAGGAACAGCCGTTGAGGTGCCATCTTCCCAATGAATAATTGGAATTGGCTCACCCCAGTAGCGCTGACGGCTAAAGAGCCAGTCGCGCAGGCGATAGGTGACTTTTTCGTTTCCGACACCTTCTGCTTCCAGCCAAGAAACCATCTTGTCAATAGCGGCAGCCTTGTCTAAGCCATCTAGGAAGCCAGAGTTAATATGCGGACCGTCTTCTGTGTAAGCAGCATCAGCAACATTGCCACCCTCTAGAACCGGAATAATCTCTAAATCAAACTGCTTAGCAAACTCCCAGTCGCGCTCGTCATGCGCAGGAACAGCCATGATAGCCCCTGTTCCGTAGCTAGCAAGCACATAGTCGGCAATCCAGATTGGGATTTCCTTGCCATTGACAGGATTGATGGCATAAGCTCCTGTCCAGACACCGGTCTTCTCCTTAGCCAAATCAGTCCGAGCTAGGTCGGATTTGAGGCTGGCTGCATGTTTGTAGTCTGCTACTGCTTGGGCTTGTTCTGCACTTGTAATGGCATCGACGAGAGCATGCTCAGGAGCCAAAACAGCATAGGTCGCACCAAAAAGGGTGTCCGGACGAGTCGTAAAGACGGTGAAGTCCTTGTCTGTGTCCTTAATCTTGAAAGTTACATTGGCACCGGTTGACTTGCCAATCCAGTTGCGCTGCATATCCTTGATAGACTCTGGCCAGTCCAGCTCCTCCAAGTCATTGAGCAAACGTTCTGCATAAGCTGTGATTTTCAGCATCCACTGACGCATAGGCTTGCGGACAACTGGATAACCACCGCGCTCAGATGTTCCGTCTGGCAGAACTTCCTCGTTAGCGATAGCCGTTCCCAGCTCTTCAACCCAGTTTACTGGCACTTCTGCTTCATAAGCCAAGCCTTTTTCGTAAAGCTTGGTGAAAATCCACTGGGTCCACTTGTAGTAATTAGGGTCAGTTGTATTGACCTCCCGGTCCCAGTCATAGGAGAAGCCAAGAGCGTTGATTTGACGCTTGAAGTTGGCAATATTTTCCGCTGTAAAGTCAGCCGGGTCATTCCCTGTATCCATGGCGTATTGCTCAGCTGGCAGACCAAAGGCATCCCAGCCCATAGGATGAAGGACGTTATAGCCCTGAGCCCGCTTGTAGCGGCTGAGGATATCTGTCGCCGTGTAGCCCTCTGGATGCCCTACATGGAGCCCCGCTCCGGATGGATAAGGAAACATGTCTAATGCATAAAAATTAGGCTTGTCCTTGTCCGTGCCTGTCTTGAATGTATAGTGCTCTGCCCAGTATTTCTGCCACTTGGGCTCAATTTCTTTGTGATTATAATAAGCCATTCTTTTCTCCATTTTTTGTACTGTTTCTATTATACCATTTTCAAGGGATTTTGAAAGACGGAATTTCATGACTGCCAGACACATCAGACAAGGAAGCTCTCCACCAAAAAACAAGCCACATTGTCAGCCTTACGGTTGAAAGGTGGCTTGTTTTGTATTTTGCTTTTATTTATCCAAATCCCTGACATATTGGTCGACTGCTAGGATAGCACCTGCAATGTCAGAAGCTGAAATCTCAAATGGCATCTGATGGATGGTTTCGCCCTCAATTGTCGCTTGCTGACCAACTTTGAACAAATCTTCATAGCTGGCATTTTCCAAATGCATTTCTTTCAGAGTTGTCGGCATACCAATCTTTTGATAGAAGCGTATATATTTTTCCAATTCTTCTTTAGGTCTGTTTTCTAAGAAGAGCTGGGTCAAGGTCCCATAGGCAACTTTTTCGCCGTGGGTCAAGTGATGAATATCGCCTGTAAGAGCTGTAAAGCCGTTGTGGATAGCATGGGCTGCCGCTAAACCGCCGCTCTCAAAGCCGACGCCGCTGAGAAGGGTACTGGCTTCAATGATATTTTCCAGAGCTGGGGTCACGACTTTCGCTTCACAGGCTGCGATAGCCTGCAGGCCATCTGCAAACAGTGTTTCTTCACACTTCTTCGCAATTGCTACACCAGCTAAGCTCTGTCTTTGTCCCAGCATGGTAGTGCCATTTTTTTGCTGGACAGCACGCGCCTCTACCCAAGTCGCTAAACCATCTGCAATCCCAGAAGCCAGAAGCCGTTTTGGTGCTCCAGCAATCACTTTCGTATCCACCAAGACGAGTTCTGGGTTTTTACTATAGAAAATATACTTTTCAAAGGCGCCGTCTTCTGTATAGATAACAGAAAGTGCTGAAGTTGGGGCATCCGTAGAGGCAATGGTTGGCGCAATGACCACAGGACGACCTAGTATGTCTGCAATCGCCTTCGCACTGTCAATGGTTTTTCNACCACCTAGGCCAATAACTAAGTCTGCTCCGTCTTTTTCAGCCAAAGCAACGACACGATCAATTTCAGCGTCAGAAGCTTCTCCGTTAAAAGCGACATGCAGCACATGAAAACCATAACGAGTAAGGTAGTCATTGAACTTTTCCCCAACAATCTGGTAAACCACATCATCACAAAGCAAGACTGGATGGCTGCCTAACTGAAGAATCTGTTTTGCATTTTCAAACAGGGCATTTTCTCCCTGAATATAACGAGACGGGCTTGCAAAAATTCTCATAGAACACCTCTTTCTTTTTTATAGATAGAGCATTATATATGTTTAAATGTATTCCTGATTGTGAATTGCTGACCAGTCAGCAGCAAAGTCATCTACTGCCTTAGCGATAGACGGCATGGCAAAGGCTGCTGCAAAGACATCAGGTCCTGCTGTAATGGCTTGGGCCCCATCAGCAAAAGCACGATTGATTTGGCCAACATTCTTAAAGGACGCTGCCAATATTTTGCTGGCGGAATGTTCCCGCTCAATCGCTTGAGCCAGCTGGCTAATTACAGCATCTGAATCAATATTGAGATTTTCCATGCGGTTATAGTAAGGAGCAAGATAGTCAGCCCCCGCTTCAATAGCTAATAGACCTTGAAAGGTTGTATAAATGGCTGTCGCTGTAATCTTGTAGCCCTCTGCTTTGAGAGTTTTGATAGCTGCCAGCCCAGCCGGTGTAACCGGAACTTTAATGTAGACAGCATCGCCGCATTCTTTTCGAATTTCAGCAGCATCTTTCAAGATTCCCTCATAATCCTTGGCAACAACCTGCACATGGATAGATGGACCTTCTCCTATGATTTCCCGAACAGCGCGAATCCGTTCAAAGAAATCTATTTTCCCTTCTTTTTTTGCGATGGTCGGATTGGAAGTCACTCCCGCCAAGGGGAGAACTTCCGACCATTTTTTTATCTCCTCTAAATTTAAGGTATCAAGCATGAATTCCATAAATTGGACCTCTTTTACAATGTGTGCTCCGTACGTCCGATAATATCATCTTGTGTCGCCTTGGAAAGCACATTGAAGAAAGCAGAGTAGCCTGCAACGCGAACAATCAAATCGCGGTGTTTTTCAGGATGCTTCTGAGCATCAATCAAGGTTTCCCGAGAAACGACATTGTATTGGATATGATAGCCATGCAGACGGTTAAAGAATGTACGAAGCAAGGCAATAAGTTTCACTTTATCTTCTTCCTTAGACAGGGTCTGAGGATTGACTTTTTGATTGAGCAGAACGCCTCCTACGATTTCGTCTGTCGGCAATTTAGAAACAGATTTTAATACAGAGGTCGGGCCGTTCTTGTCCATATTGTGGGATGGAGAGCAGCCTTCAGCGAGCGGTGTTCCGGCATTGCGGCCATCTGGTGTCGCCAAAGTACCGCGACCTTGACCTACATTGGCTGAAATAGAAGATGTTCCAGAGTAGCGGATACCGCCAATTGGACCACGGCCATAACGGGTATTTGGATACTTAGCGATTTCATCCACATAAATATCATAAGCATCTGTCACTAGCTTATCTGCGTAATCATCATCATTACCATATTTCGGTGCATCATGAATCAGCATCTCTTGAATTTCTTTACCACGCTCACCTGCATAGTCTGTTTCAAGTGCATGCCAGAGTTCAGCCGGAGTCAGCCTGCCTTCTTCAAAGACCAGCTTTTTGATAGCCGCCAGTGAGTCTGATAGATTGGCAATACCGACTTGAAGACCGGAAATATAGTCATAGACTGCTCCGCCTTCTTTCAAATGCTTACCGCGTCCGATACAGTCATCTGTCAAAGCTGAGCAGAGAATATCCGGAACTTCTCTTTCAAGAGATAGGTCAATAGAATTTTCCACGATGACACTCATGCGGGTCAAATAGCGCAAGGTCTTGTCCCAAGCCGTTTGCAGCTCAGCAAAGCTCTTCATATCTTTAAAATGACCGAAGCTTGGTGCAAAGCGCTTGCCAGATGCTGGATCAATTCCATCGTTCATAGTAATCAGGAGTACCTTAGGGAAGTTCATGTAGCTCATGCCTGTACAACGGTAGCCCCATTTACCAGGCACAGCAGTTTCCACACAGCCGATAGCACTGTAATCGTATGCATCTTCTTCCAAAACGCCTTTGGCGATAAAGGACGGAATGATGATTTCATCATTATTGAAAGCCGGCATACCGAAACCAAGCTTCATGACTTCGATACACTCATTCATAAAGCGAGCATCTAAGCCTGCATGATAACGAACAGTCAGATTCGGCTGAGGAAGATGAGTTTGAGCTACAGATTTCAAGACAAGGTAGGAAAGTGGGTTGACTGCATCTCTCTTATCTCTCGTTTGGCCACCGATTGTCACATTTTGATAAAGGGGACTGCCCGCAGATGAGAATGTGTGGGCCTGACTGCGCACTTTATTAATGGTGATCGTCTTAATCCAGAGATTGGTTAAGCGTTCTACAATGCTAGCCTCTGTCTCACGTCCAGCTTCCAAATCTGCCTTGACATAAGGGTACATGTACTGGTCAAAGCGTCCATAAGAGAGTGAATGTCCGTTAGACTCAATCTGAAGGATACACTGGATAAACCAAACAGACTGAACAGCTTCAGCAAAGGTTGATGCTGGCTCGTACGGCACTTTAGAACAGATTCTAGCGATTTCTAAGAGCTCTTGACGGCGCTTAGGCTCTGCTTTTTCAGCCAGCTGATTTGCCAAGGCCACAAAACGCTCCGCATAAGCTTTCACAGCATCTACTACGATGAAAATGGAATCGTAGAAGTGGTATTTGTCAATACTAGCCGGATCGGTCAAATCCAAGGCTTCCTTAGCTGCACGCGCTTTTTCTTCAAAACCTTTCAGCCCATAGGCCAAGAGTTTTTGATAATTGACCGCCAAGTGGGCGTCCCCAGAGTTCATCTTTCCTTCCATGCCAAAGAAGCCAGTTTCCATATAAACCTGAACTTCCTCTGGAAGTAAAGCTCCAGCTCTCGCACGGAGGTTATTGTTTTCCCAGAAAGGAGCGATGCTGCGGAGCTGCTCTTTGGTTTCCTCTGTGATATAGAAGACGTCTCCATCCCGCTTCTCAAAAAGATCTAGTTCATTGAGTACAAACTCTAAAGTATACTCTGGGAAAATAGGCGCGTCTTTATTAGATGAAGCCTGATTACCGACAATCATCGTTTCATCTTCGATATAAAGCGTCATATTTTCCAAAATCTCTTTGAGCATGTAAGCACGCTTCAACACATTTGGTTTTTCCTTATGCTTATCATAAGCCTTGGTAGCTAGGACAGCACGCTCTGCATCAATATAGGGCTTTTTATTTAAAACATCTTCCCGATACTTATTCATCCGCTCTGTTAAGCTGCCAAAATAGTCTGTTTTTATTGTTGTTTTTTCTACTTCTTTTACTTGGATNATTTGGCTACGACCTTTCTTATGAAATTTAATTTATTTCTTTCGTAACTATTGTAACATGCAAAATTCTAGAATTCAATCATTTATAGGCGATTACAGAATTAAAGATTTTTTGCACATTTGTGCCATCTGAGCCAAGAAACTTTTGTGTTTTTATCCATCAAAGTCAGATTATTTTTCATTTTTCAATTCGTTATTGTAGGCAATCTTATCCTGAAACTTCACAAATGGGAAATAGACAAAGGCGGACATGGCTAAGATGACAATTTGAATGACTGCCCCTTGCCAGCCAGCGACCATAAAGCCAGAAATGATAGCCGGCGTACTCCAAGGCAAAGTCACACCTGCGAATGGTTGCATAAAGCCGACCGCAATCGCCATGTAGACAATCAAAGCGGCTAGAACCGGTACCAAAACAAAGGGCAGAAACATGACCGGATTCATCACAATCGGAAAACCAAAGACAACTGGCTCATTGACATTAAAGATTGCCGGGAAAGCAGCAACTTTCCCCAGAGCCTTATACTGTTTGGACTTGGCAGCAAAGAGCATGGCCACGACCACTCCGAAAGTAATACCGGAGCCCGACAAGATAAGAAAACTATCCAAAAATTGCTGGGTCACAATATGAGCGCCTTGACTAACAGACAACTTATCTGCAGCAAGCAGGGCCTTATTAGCATCCAGATTTGACAGCAGCAAAGCTGTTACGACACCATTGACAACAGACTGGCCGTGGACGCCAAACCACCATAAGAAAGAAATAAAGAAAGCAATACCGATAGCTCCATACAGAGAGCCCGTCAGACCTTGCAGAGGCACCTGAATAACATCGTAAATCATCTCAATAAAGGTACCGCCACCAGTCGCTATCTTGGCAATAATATAAACAAGCATTGACAGCAAGAAAATAACGAAAGCAGGAATCATGGCTTCAAACTGCTTGGCAATCGCTTGAGGAACCTGCTCTGGCATTTTGATGACAATATGCTTTTGAATGAAAATCGTATAGATACTGCCAACTGCCAGACCAATGAGAATGGCCCCAATGATTCCTTGACCGCCAAACCAGACCTTGGCAATCGCATCTGCAATCGCCTCACCCTTTTCTGGTATATAAGAGGATTTCAAAAGGATAAAGAAGGAAGAAAGAGACAGCACTCCTGCCGGCAGAGGCTCTACACCGCTGTTCTTGGCATAAGAATAGCCGATTGAAAAACAAGAAATCAGCCCCATAATGGCAAAGGTTCCTGAATAAACCTGCATAAACGGTTCTGTCCAGTCCGCCCCAAACACACCAGCAATGGCTTGATTTAGACCTTCAAATGGTAATTGCCCTACAATCAAGAATAGACTTCCCACAACTGTAAGAGGCAAAATTGCCAACATACCGTCTTTTAAGGCGATAATCCCGCGCATATTGACAAACTTCATAATCGGCGCAATGATTTTTTGAGTATCCACTTTAGACATAACGAAGCTCCTTGATTTTAATGTTTATCCAACAAACTCAAAGCGAGGTTTAACACTTTTTCGCCATCTAGCATACCGTAATCAGCCATCGGAATAACTGCAANCGGAGTATGGCAGCTGTCGCAAATAGCTGTAGATTTGTCCAGAGTATAAGCTACCTGCGGGCCCAATAAAGCGACATCCAGATCCGCTGCATAATCAGCCAACTTAGCCTGAGAGTAGGCTTCAATCTCAGCTTCCAGCCCTTTTTCAGCTGCAGCTATTTTCATATTGTTGACCAACATTCCTGTTGAAAAACCTGCCGCGCAAAACAAACCAATCTTAACCATCTTTTCATCCTCCTGATGATTTATTTTTCCCCTTGTAATTCTCTTCTCAAGTCGATGATTTCTTTGATGAGGTTAATCTCTGTAATGCTAGTCATCAAATGATCTTGAGAATGAACAAACAGTGCTGTAATCTCTGTTTTCGTTCCTCCAGCTTCCTGAGCTAGGAACTTGGTCTGCAAGTTATGGGCCTCTAACAGCGCCTTATCTGCAAGCTCAATCTGCTCATCGCATTCTGAAAACTTACCATCTTTAGCTAGTGATAAAGCTTGATAAATATGCTGCTTAGCATCACCAGCGTCTAAGATAAGACCCATGATAATTTGATCTGCTACAATCATTTCCATATGTTACAACCACTCCTATCTTTATGATTAACAAAAACTTGTTCTTTTGTTTGAAAGTAATTTGTTTTTTGTTTGTAACTAGAATGTATCACCTTTATCTCAGTCCGTCAATATATTATGGAACAAATTAGCTTATTTAATTTTTTTCGCACATTTGTGCAAACGAAAAGACTCCTCCACAAAAAACAACTCCTATACAGCTGTATTCATCTGCGAATCAAAGGCACTCTATTAGATACGAACGATAAGCAGATTCGACACAAAAAAAGAAGCAGCAGCTATTTGCTTCTACTTCCTCATATATGCTATTTTAAGAAACCGAAACTTATCTTTTTAAACGGATTTCTCAATTTCCTTTGCTATTTTACTTTTCCGCAATTTCCTCTGGAAGATGTATTTCAATAAAACAGCAGGATTCAGACTGTAGGATAATTGCAATTTAAAATAATTCACCCACTCGATGACAGCAAAAAACCAAATTGCTAAAGAGATTATGCCTGTGCAAAATTCACTGTAATTAACATAATTATCAGGGCTCCCACACCCAGCAAAATAAGGTCTAAGATCTTTAGTACCTTATAAATCTTGCCTGTATATCTTTCAGCAAATTCTGGATTGGAAATCCTTTTTATCAAAATCCACCAAAAAACAGAGCCCTGTATCAGAATAAAACTCAGTACAAACAAGGAGAAAGAAATAGAAATCAAAGCTCCAGTAGTAAAAATCCATTTTTTGAGCAGGAAAAAATTCATCCAAAATACTAGCACAGCGACTAGCTCTCCTGTGGCTAAATTAGTCAATTTTTGTTTCATCGGCTTTTTCAAATCAACAATCCACCTCCATACATAGCCGCTAATCCACTATTAAAAAATAGAATCCCTAAATTCCGTCTTGAAAATCTCTTGCACCTGAGATTCCACTGACATCAAGAAGTGAGGAAACTCCTATCTCCATCCAGTTCTAGCATTTTTAGAATCGTCGATTCATCTGTGACCAAGTGATTGACATAGCCAGCTCGCAACACCGCTAAGATAGCAGCAGACTTTTGACTGCCATAGGCAAAGGCTAGACTAAGCGGCACTTTTTTCAAATTTTCCAAAGAGATAGCAATCGTTCGATTTTGCAAATGCTGGTAGACCATCTCCCCTTTTTTATTAAAGAAGCGACAGCAGATTTCTCCGACAGCATCCTGACTCTCTAGAGCAAGAAAATCCTCTGAGGTCAGCATGTCCAGCCATTGACGATTGCTCGTGTCAACCTGCCCGCCAATACCAACCACAGCCACATCCAGCTCCTGCCAGCTGCTTTTTAGCTCTTCAAAATATTTAGAAGCTAAAATTCCATTTGTCAGCTGCTCATCTTCCTGAATAATCGTGGAATTTATAAAACGGCAGTCCCCATGGTATTTCCCAGCCATGCTATAGATGAGGGTGTTCACATGGTAGCGTGCATGGATATGACTGGGGCCACCCGCCAAAGGAAAGAAATGAACATTTGTCAAATGCTTGTTGCTGGAGTGCTCTACTAAAAGGCTCAAGCTCTTGCCCCAAGAAAATCCTACTTTATCATTGTCTTTAATCAGGCTGCGCAGCATACCTGCAGCAGCTTGAGCCAACCTCTCTTCCAGGTCTGCTGGAGATTCATCCACTAAATTACTGACAATTTCGATTCCCTTGAGCCCATATTTTTCTTTTACATAGTTTTCCAAATGGAACANGCGGGTATCAAAGTCTTCAATCTCAATCTTTACAATGCCCTCTTTTTTAGCTTCTGCCAGCATTCGGCTAATGGTGGTGCGATAAATCCCTGTCTCAGCCGCAATGTCAGACTGGCTTCTTTCTTCGATATAGTAGAGATAAGCAATTTTTGCCAATAGTTTTTTTCTTTCATTTTTCATCTTATCTCCTTCTCTGCTAGATCAGAGTCAGCTTGATATCGGCAGCTTTCAAGCGCTCAACAGCCTCTTTAGGAATCGCCTTGTCAGTCACCACTTGGGCAATCTGCTTGAAGCCAAATCTCTTAACTATTCCTTTTCTGGTAAACTTACTTGAGTCCGTCAAGACAATCATCCGGTCAGATGCTTCTGACATATACTGCACAACCTCACTCCGCATCAGATCCTTGCCTGTAAAGCCTAGATTTTCATCATAGCCATCTGTTCCGACAAAAGCATGTTCTACGTGGAAAAAGCGGATCATTTCCTTGAGAAGAGGCCCTACTGTCACTTGAGAATCTTTCTGAAATTCTCCGCCCAGTAAGATAATTTTACAAGAATCAGTTTGTTTTATATAATCCGCAATAAAATAAGAATTGGTAATAATCTTGACATTCTTCTTCGTCCGGCAGATTTCCTCAGCTAGCAAGGCACAGGTCGAACCTGATTCGATCATAATGGTTTCATTATCCTGAACGATTTTTGCTGCTTCCTGAGCAATTCGGCGCTTGGTATCATAATGAAAGGAAAGCCTGACATTCAGATCATCGCCGCTATTTAAAACAGCATAGCCATGCTCTCTGCGCAACAGACCTTTGGTTTCCAGCTTATCCAAATCTTTGCGAATCGTTACTTTGGACACTTTTAAGCGGTCAGACAAAGTATTGACATCGATTCGTTCAAATTCAGATACTAATTTAACAATTTCATCTAAACGTTCCATTCTATCACCTCTGCTATTATTGTAACAAAAGACGTCTTAAAAATAAAATAAAAATAACTTTCATTCGTAATTGTTTTTCTTTCTAAAATAAGTTATAATGATTATATCCAAAGGAGGCCTGAGTATGGAAACAACAAAAGGAATTATTTTCAACATCCAACATTTCAGTATTCATGATGGACCAGGGATTCGTACAACGGTTTTCCTCAAGGGCTGTCCTCTACGCTGCCCTTGGTGCTCTAATCCAGAATCACAGCAATTAAAACCCGAACCTATGCTGGATGCTACTATCAAAAAAAGCATCACTATAGGGGAGGAGAGAAGCGTCGAGGAGATTATCAACGAAGTCCTAAAGGACAGAGATTTTTATGAAGAGTCTGGTGGCGGCCTGACCTTATCTGGCGGAGAGATATTCGCCCAGTTTGAATTTGCCAAGGCCATTCTTAAAGCAGCTAAGGAAAAAGGGATTCATACTGCTATCGAAACAACTGCCTTTGTAGAACACGAAAAATTCGTGGATCTCATCCAGTACGTTGATTTTATCTATACAGACCTGAAACATTATAACTCTGTCAGCCACCGCAAGGTGACTGGAGTAAAAAACGAATTAATTGTTCAGAATATCCACTACGCCTTTACTCATCAAAAGACGATTGTTCTCCGCATTCCTGTCATTCCAGATTTTAACGACTCCTTAGAAGATGCAGAGCGGTTTGCGACTTTGTTTAATGAACTATCCATCAATCAAGTCCAGCTGTTGCCTTTCCATCAATTTGGCGAAAATAAATACAAATTACTTGGCCGAAAGTATGCCATGGAAGATGTCAAGGCCTTGCACCCTGAAGACTTATTTGAATACCAAGATGTCTTTTTGAAGCATGACATTAATTGTTATTTTTAGTCTTTAATTTTCAAACACTAAAAAACAAGCTACGCTTTCAGCCCTGCGGTTGAAAGGTGGCTTGTTTTGTTTATTCTCCAAACAGTTGGAGTTTGCTTTCAATTTCCTGATAGACCAGACTAGACTGCATACCGACGGCTGCAGCGCTATCGCGACAATACTGGAGCAGGAAAGTGTAGTATTTGTAGTAGAAGCTCAGGTCATAGCCCAGCTTCCCCAAAATGGCTAGCTGCTCCTCAAAACCTATAATCAAGTCTCGGAACCACTGCTCATTCCAAGTCATGGAGATGCTATTTGGCCGCAAGCGATAGTAATAGAGCGGTTCATTGAGGTAGATAATCTTCTCTGACTGAAGATAAAGCTTATAAGTTGTGAAGGCATCTTCAGCCACTCGGCCGAATGGATAGCGCACTGTATCAAAGAGCTTACGCTTATAGAGCTTGGCCCAGGCGCAGAGAAAAACACCGTCTAGCATGCGCCGTCTAGGGTACTCCTCAATTATCTCTTCTCGCGTATAGAGGGTTTCAAAATGCTCTGTCGAATAGTAGAGGAAGGCTGAATCCTCTGCACGGAAGCTACAGTGGTGACCAATGGCAATATCCGCATCGTACTCCTTGAGCTTTTCATAAAGGCGGGCAACATGTTGCTCAGGCAGCCAGTCATCCGAATCCACAAAAATCAAATAGTCTGCACTAGAGTGCTCAATCCCTGTGTTGCGGGCACCGGACAAGCCTTGATTTTCCTGATGAATAAGACGAATCCTCGCATCCTGGTCAGCCAGCTCTTGGCAAATCTGACCAGAAGCATCTGTTGAACCATCATTGACTAGAATAATTTCCAGATTTTGATAGGTCTGACGACAGACGCTGTTCACACATTCTGCTAAATACTGCTCAACATTGTAAACAGGGATGATAACACTGATTAATTCCTGAGACATGATAACTCCTATTCTTTTCCTGTCTTTTTATTATACATTATTTTTTAGGTTTGTGAGGCGTTTTTGGAAAATAAGTTTTTAAAGGATAGTTTCAGCTTTTTTAGACACATTTTAATATATTGTTCAATTGCTGTGTTTTTACACTTATAAAAATCTTCCGTCCTTTATTTTGTGCTATACTCGAATTAGGGATTTTAAGGGAGATTAGGAAATGTTTGGATTCTTTTTCGTTGCATTTGTGGCTGTCTTTGGCATCGTCTTTTTTATCAGTTATAAGCTACTTGAAGACAGGGAAGATAGGGACTCGGATTGGTCGTCCAGCCAAAGCCCAGAGCCTGACTATTTCCAGCAAACCCAGACTGCCTCTTGGGAACTCAAATATAACAAGGGAAAACAGGGAGAGTACCAGCTTGGTCAGGTCTTGAACCAGCTCTATGGCTATAAAAAGATCTTGTACAATCTCTATATCTTCAAAGAAGATAGCACTACCACTGAGATTGATGCCTTGCTGATTCATCCATCTGGAATTTACATTTTTGAGTCCAAAAACTACAAGGGCTGGATCTTCGGCTCAGAAAATCAGCAATACTGGACTCAGGTTCTTTCCGGAGGCCGCGGAAAATCTTACAAGCATTCTTTTTTCAATCCCATTATTCAAAATAAAGTCCATCTCAAATGGCTCAGCTACTATCTCAACCAATACACGCCAAATCTATATTCCTATATCGTCTTTGGCAATGACTGTCAGCTTAAGAAAATCCATCTAAACAGTGATAGGCATAAGGTTATTCAGACCTGGCAAGTGATAGGGGCAATTGACAGGCAGGCCTGCCAAAGTCAAGCCTACCTGTCGCCCGAGCAGATTGACGACCTCTATCGTATGCTGCTGCCCTTGACCAAGCGAAAGCAGGTCGTCAAAGAGCGCCATATTAACCACATTGCTCAGCAGAAACAGAGAATACAAGCAGAAAAAATCTGCCCTCGCTGCCAGCATGGATTGATGCTCCGTACAGCAGCCAAAGGTTCTAAGACCGGTCAGAAATTTTGGGGCTGCTCCAATTTCCCAAGATGCCGCTTTACTCAAAAATACCAGGAGCCAGTCTGCAGTCCTCACGCTACGCAAGCACCTAATTTTGGACAGCCTGTCGTGCAAAACCTAAATCAAACACAAAGCAACAGCTAGAATCTGCTGTTGCTTTTTTGTAGATTATTTTTCCCTCTAGCTTGCAAAACCTAAGATTTTTTCTTCAAGCCAAGGAAGCTAGCACTCAGCCCTAAGAGTCCGAACCCAAGCAGATTGGTCAATAGACTGCTTTGACTGCCGGTCTTAGGCAGTTGTTTGGAAGAAGCTTGCTCAAGAGTTGGCTGTTGAGACGCTGCTTGAGGGTCCGTCTGGCCGCTTGCTTTGTAGGTCAGATTTTCCACCTGGCTCCCCTTTGGTTCAGGTCTTGCAGGAGTTGGCTGCTGGGCTTGATTTTGGGGAGCCTGCTCCATATCGGCCAGCGGCACGATACTCTTCATAAACTCATCTTGTGAAATGGCCCTTTCTTCGACTGCATCTTGAATACCAGTGAGGCTGACAAAATAGTAACGAGCCCAATCCTTGGTCAGTCGCTGAATACCAGCCAGACCAGCTCCTGGATACCAGAGCGGCTTACTCACTTCTTCAGCAAATTTCCAGTCACCGCCAACTTGAATACCAAGCTTGGCATCTGGATCAGATTTTTCAGAAATACGAGCCTCTACGGAAACTAAAACAGCTCGAATGCTTTGAGGATTCGGAATATCACGGGCTTGATCAGAACCCCAGTGGGCAACCCTATCCTGCTTAGGTAAGACCTCAATAGCTGTTCCCCCGCCAGCCAAGGCTTCCTGCCGTGCATCTCCTACGTTGCTGGACATATTCCCCTTGAATTGAGAAACCCATTGAACCCCTTGAGGGTGATCTACAATTTTCTCCCAGACATTGGAGTCCTTCCGAAGAACGAAAGCCTGCATGTTACGAATATCCGCCCAAGCATTGCTGGCCTTATTGTCCGTCATTTCCATCACA
Source organism: Streptococcus sanguinis (assembly GCF_003943655.1). Lineage (GTDB taxonomy): Bacteria > Bacillota > Bacilli > Lactobacillales > Streptococcaceae > Streptococcus > Streptococcus sanguinis_F. The sequence goes on along the minus strand of NZ_RJMM01000001.1, from coordinate 45,589 downwards.
ACGCCCCAAGGATCAAATTCATTCATCCATTTGCCACGTTCCTTGTCAAAGACAGCCTGCGCTTCTTCGTCGGTCATCCCTTCGCCTTTATAAGCTAGGTAGTACCAATCAGCTGCGGGGTCATAAGTCGGACGACCGCCTAACACGACGGCTCCCCCATTAAATTGGCCAGGGCCGCCATTAGGACCGCGCTTTTGACGCTCCCCATTTTCTTCAACGACATTTTCCTCCGACCAAACCCAGACATCCCCTTGATTGGCTCCCATCTGAGCAATGGCGCGCTGCTTCTGCTCATCAGACATGACTTGGCTGGCAGGCAACTCGCTAGCAGCTGATTCGACCTGACTTGCAGGAGCTGCTTGGGGTTCAGCCACAGCTGGATTTTCAACCTCAGGACTTGCTTGAGCTGCTGAAGAAGTCGGCGTTTCAGCTACTGCGGCAGGGGCAGGCGCAACATCTTCTGCTTCGACTCTTGACACGCACGTCAAAGCTGCTAAAGACAAGAGGGAGGCACATAGCAGCAAGCCGCTTCCATACTTGGCAGCAGAAGCAGATTTTGCTAGGGCTTGCCAAGAAAACTTATTATTCATATCATTCTCCTTTCATAAGGTGCAGATTCGAGGTTAATCAATGAAGTATGCAGACTGATTCACTGCTCTTAGCCTTCATTGATTCTGAATAACAAATAATCTCCCTGCAAAAACAAGCTTAGGGCAGAGGATTCCCTGCGCTCTTGTATATCTTATACCAGTCAGCCCGAGAGAGCTCAATATCAAAAGCAGCCACCATTGAGCGAATTCTCTGCGGATTCATGGAGCCAACAATTGGCTGCATCTGAGCCGGATGACGCAAAATCCAGGCGAGAACTAAGGCTTCAAAGGAAACTTGATAGTTTGACGCAAAGGCATGCAGAGTTTCTGTAAGCTTAGCATATTTAGGATGCTCCATAAAAAGTCCCTGGTTCAAGTCAACCTGAAATGGTGACCAAGGCTGAATCGTGATATGATGCAATCGACAATAGTCCAGCACACTACCATCCCGGACGATTGCCAAAGGATTGAGCATATTGGCATTGAGCCCAGCATCCAGCATCGGAGTATGGGCAGGACCAAACTGCAGTTGGTTGGCAATCAAGGGCTGCTCCACACTTTTCTGCAGCAGCTCGATCTGATAAGGATTTTGATTGCTGACTCCGAAATGGCGGACCTTCCCAGCTTGGTGTAGCTGTGAGAAAGCCTCAGCCACCTCTTCCGGCTCCACAAGAGCATCTGGCCGGTGCAGGAGGAGCACATCCAGATAGTCTGTCTGCAAACGCGCCAAGCTGGCTTCAACCGAGCTGATGATATAATCCTTAGAAAAGTCAAAATGGTAGTTAGAGTGAACATCCCGCAGTCCGCACTTAGACTGGATGAGAACTCGGTCCCGGGGGATCTTAGCCGTACGAAGAGCCTGTGCAAACTTGGCTTCAGACTGGCCGCCAGCATAAACATCTGAGTGGTCAAAGAAATTAATTCCCACTTCTAACGCTGTTTCAAGAACGGAAACGACCTCTTTAGGATCGTGCTCTGCCAATCGCATGCAGCCCAAAACCAGCTGACTGGCTTCTTTCAGTTCATTCCCGACTGTCATATATTTCATCGCAACACCTCATTTCTTATAGACCGGATGATCAAGCAAGGTCAACTCTTCAATCTTGACATTTTCAGTTTCAAAGACGATAAATTCATTCTTCTCCTTAAGCAAGCCAGACGGCACATAGAGATAGTGAATCGGCCCTTCATTCCAGTAGCGGCCTAGGTTAAAGCCATTGACCGAAATACAACCCTTCCCATACTTAGAGCAGTCGATGAAGGTATCAGCAATATCATCCAACTTCGCTTCAAAGCGATAGAAGGTTGGTGTCTTGACTCTTTCCGGTGGAGCTGAGTAGCAGTCTAGCTTGGCCAGCATTTCCTGGTCAAACTTGAGCGCATAATGCTTCCAGCCCTTTCGGAACTGGTGGTTAATCATGATACCACCCTTGACCCCCTTAGATTGACTAGGTGCGCCTAGCTTGTAACCATAGTTGACCCGCCCCATATTTTCCACCAGCACATCAATCTGAATCCGCTCTGTATCAGCTGAGAAGAGCATCTCATCACCGATTTCTTCCCGATACTGGGTAGCCAGGTGCTCCTGATTGATATAGAAATGACAGCGGTCATGAGTCTCCAATGCCTTGAGCCTTTCCTCATGGTATTGATTTTTGATATCGGAACGGTAGAGGATATAGCCATGATTCTGCCCAATCTGCTCCATAGGCTGCGGATAATCCAGCAGAATTTCCTCAGTGATATCCGCTGCCACATCCAGCAGATTAGCTGTTCCAAGCAGCGGAAAACTGCCATAGGCTTTGGCCTGTCGGCTAATAGGCTCCATCTGCTCAAGCTCTGGAAAGACCTCGTGGGTCACCCGCTGAACAGCGTAGTATTTCTCGGTCGGCTGCCCCCACTCAGTAATAGGAGCATCAAAATCATAGGAGGTAATCTGCGGCAAATCCTTGGTCTTGCGGGCTGAACAGCCGCTGATAAAACCAAAATTGGTCCCACCTCTCAGTAGGAAAAGGTTCATGCTACCTAGCTGCAGCATTTCTTTGACATCCTTGGCCAAATCTTCTGCTTCCCGCCGAACGATTTCCTCACTCCAGCGGCTAAACCAGCCATCCCAGAACTCCGTACACATAAGCGGCCATTTCTTGCCGTAGCGCTCCATGAAAGCTCGCAGATTATCCGTGTTTTCCTTGGGCTGAGAGCCGAAATTCCCCGTCACAAAAATATCATCCTCAATCAAGGTCCCAGACTCCAAAGCCTCTATCCATGTCCCATCAGAGGTAAAGAGGGGAACCGTAACACCACGTACCTTCATCATCTGTGCAATGCTGCGCATGTAGGCCTTGTCCTCGGCATAAGAACCGTATTCATTTTCCACCTGCATCATGAGGATAGGTCCGCCCTGATCACTCTGATAGGGCAGAAGCTTGGGAAAGAGCCAGTCATAGAAATGACTGACCTTTTCCAGAAAAAGCGGATGATTGACCCGCAGGCGCATTGAAGGATATCTCAAGAGCCAAGCCGGCAGGCCGCCAAAGTCAAACTCTGCACAGATGTAAGGTGTCGGACGGACAATGAGATAAAGCCCCATCTCCTCAACCAACTTGAAGTATGCTTCAAAATCTAGCATGCCCTCTGCCTGAAATTGACCTTCCTGAGGCTCATGCAATGCCCAAGGAATATAAGTTTCTACCGTATTAAAGCCTAAAGCTTTAAGATTGTAAAGGGTATCTCGCCACTGGTCTGGATGAAGCCGGAAATACTGAATAGCTCCCGATAAAATCTTAAAAGGTTTGCCATCCAGGTAAAATTCTTCTTTAATTTCAAATTTTGCCATCTATCCAAGCTCCTCCTGTTTATCTGCCATCTTGACAAAGGGCAGATATATAGCGGTCGAAATAGCGATATTAACCAGCGAAAGAATAATAGCCCGCCAGTCGAAGGCTGTCGCAAAGAAACCGTAGAGAATTGGCGGCATTACCCAAGTAACGTTTTGAGTAACCGGCGCAACCAAGCCCATAGAGGTTGCAAAGTAGGCCACGGTCACCATCACCATCGGAGTCAGGACATAAGGAATAAACATAATTGGATTCAAAACGATTGGCAGACCGTACATGACCGGCTCACCGATGTTGAAGACCATTGGGAAAATCCCAAGTTTAGCCACTTCGCGATAGTGCTTGTTCCGAGATTGCCAGAGAATGGCAATGGCAACCCCAATCGCATCAAACCAGACAAAAGCACCAAAAGAATTATCCGTCCACATGTAAGGAATCGCTTGCCCAGCCTGATAAGCTTCTAGATTAGCCAGCATGGTCACACCAAAGAGACTGGCCATAACTGGCGCCAGCACATTACCGCCGTGCAGTCCGAAGAACCAGAAAATCTTATTGAGAAAGACAATGAGCAGCACAGCCCAGAAGCTTTGAGACAAGCTGAGAAGCGGCGCCTGAAGAATCTTGTAAATCCAGTCAATCAAGAGCTCGCCTGTCACCAGATTAAAGAGATAGGTCGCAATTCCCACGACATACATGGCAATCGCAGCCGGAATGATAGACAGGAAGGGCTTCATGATAGCTGGCGGAACAGAATCTGGAAGTTTGATAGTCCAGTTACGATTCATGACCTTACAAAAGATGATAACAGATACAAAACCAATCAGAATGGCAGTAAAGTAACCACGCGCACTGATTTGGTCACCTGGAATGACACTGTTAATCGTCACAGACAGGTTACTGCCGTCAAGTTTTAGCTCTGGAAGTTTTGAAATCGCCTTGCTCAGCCCTGGTGTTTTGCCAGCCAACTCAAAGGTTTTAGTAACTGATCCACCAATGGTAATGATATAGGAAGCAACAGCTACCAGACCGGCAGACACCTTATCAGTATTGTAAATCTTAGCGATATTGACCCCGAAGGTAAAGAGGAACAAGAGGGTAACGATAGGAATACTGCCCTTAAATACCAGCCAGTTAATATCAATCAGCCACTGGAAGGTAGAGGAAATCCAGGTCCAGCCGAACTGTCCTGGCAAGTCAGATAGAAAGGCATTGACCATGAGGGCGAAAGAGCCCGTCATAATCACAGGCATGGTTCCAATAAAGGAATCCCGCAGGGCAACCAGAAATTTTTGGTTGCCGATTTTATTGGCAATAGGCATGAGACGCGCTTGCCATTTATCAACCAAACTACTCATCTGCATTTCTCCTATTCATCAAATTTTTTATGCAAATCAACAATCTCCTTTGCCAAATCAACAAAGGCGATACTGGTCATGAGATGATCCTGCCCATGCACCATAAATAAACTAAGTTCTGTCTTTTCTCCTTGTGCCTCCTTGCTCAGCATTTCAGCCTGAGCGTGATGGGCTTGCAACAGGGCCTTCTGAGCCTGACTCAGTCTCTCCTGAGCTCGGTCAAAGTCCTGCTTTTTAGCTGCTGCAATGGCTTCGATAGCACAAGACTTGGCCTCTCCGCCATACATAATAAGGGTCATAGCGACCTCTAAGGAATCTTTATTCTCCATAAGAGTACCTACTTCATGAGCGACTCTGCCAGATCCAGGACCTTATCCCCCTTCATCATTCCATAGTCCGTCATAGGAATGACATCAACCGGAATGCCTTTTGAAGCTAGTTTATCCTGTAAATTCTCCAGTAGATAGCGGACCTGAGGCCCCAGCAACAGGACATCAACCTTTTTCTCGCTTAGATAGTCTTCAGCTTCTGACACTGGTACCGCAAATATCGTCGCAGCCAAGCCTCGCTCCTCTGCAGCTTTCTGCATTTTATTGACCATGAGACTGGTGCTCATCCCAGCCGCACAGACTAACATAATCTGTTTTGTTTCCATCGGCATCCTCCTTTATGAATCTGACCTAGCCTGAAACAACGCCCAGCATTTATTTTTAATATATAAACAAAAATCCAAAAACAGAATATTTTTCACTATGTTATTAATATTCTATAAATATTATAACTATTTTTCTGTACTATGTCAACGCTTACATTTGAGATTTCTAGCTTTTTTTGATAGTATAGCAGCAGAGGAAACAAGATGACACGAACTAGAAAACAAAACGAGCTAAGGGCAACTGTCCTGGATCAGCTCTATGCCAAACGACCGATTTCTCGGATTGACATTTCAAAAGAAACTCAGATTACACCAGCCACGACTGGCAGTATCATCAATGAACTGATCAAGGAAGGCTTGGTGCTGGAACTGGGCGAGCTCAATGATGAGAGCGTAGGCCGCAAGAAAACCCTGCTGGATATTGCACCTCATAGCCGCTACTATCTGGGTTTTGAGATTTCTGAAAAACAGCTGGCCATGGTCATCGCTGACAATACCGGTGAGATTGTAGAAAGCAATATTCGGACTTATCAGATCGAGGTGACAGGCGGGCCGTCTGACCAGGAAATCATCCGGCTGATTCAAGAGTTTCTGAAAAAGAACAGCAAATACTCCATCTCAGCAATTGCCCTCGGGCTGCCGGGGCATGTGAATCTCTCTGAGAGTGATTTTATCATTTCTAAAAATCCCCACTGGGGACAGATTAACCTGCAGACTATTCAAGAAGCCTTTGACCTTCCTGTCTACTTTGCCAATAAGTCCCACTGTTTGACAATGGCTGAACGCCTCTTTAGCTATCATCCTACAGACAGGAATTTTATCGTCTATCATGTCGCCAGAGGTATTCATTGCTCTTACATGTACAAGGGCAGCATTTACAGTCAGGAGAATTATCTTATCGGGGAGGTGGGGCATACCGTCATCAATCCTGAAGGCGAGCGCTGTCCTTGCGGCAAGCACGGCTGCCTGCAGGTTTATGCCAGCGAAAGCGCTCTGATTGATAAAGCAGCTATCCTGTATCAGGCTTCCCAGACCTCGCTCTTAAAGACCCTTGTAGAGGACGTCAATGACATTGATTTGACAAGTCTGATGACCGCCTATCGCTTAGGAGACTTGGGCAGCATTGAGTTGATTCATACTGCCTGCCGCTATCTGGCCATTTCCATTTCCAACCTCTGCCAGCTTATTGATAGCGAAAGGATTTATCTGGACGGCCAAATATTCTCCTATCCGGTTATTGCCGAACAGGTCCTGGCTCAGTTAGAGCAGGAAGTACCTCTCTTTCCAAAACAAAAACAAGCAGAGATTGTCATTATCCCCTACTCTAAATACAGCATCGCCCGCTCTGCAGTCAGCCTCTGTGTTTATCATGAATTTTTAGATAAAAAAGGAAACCTATAAAGGCCTAGACAAGAATCTCGGTCTTTTTTTACAAAAAAAGAGACAGACTTTCTAGGAGCTTCCCCCTAAAAGTCTGTCTCATTTTACTATCGATTAATCGAACGTGAAATCATGGAAATGGTGTGACGCTGTCCTCTGAGAGCCTTACTCATGGCAAAGATATTTTCAACCGGAGCCAGACAGCCGTAACCAGAATCCCCGATATGCTGGATATCTACACCGCAGATTTTGTTGCGGATAGCCATTTGCTTGACAATATCCTCATCAGCACTCTCCTGGCTGGTACCGATAGCACTCATAACCAGAGCCCCCTTTTGATGGGCCAGTCGGACAATCTGCTTCAAGTCCTGCTCGTCAAAGCCCGGCACACTGCCGACTGCCGGTGCTAGGACAATATCAACACCTGCTTCGATAAATTGAGCGATTGCTTCCAGGTCAGCTACCGGCTCATCCACACCTGAAGCATGCATTTTGCCCGCAATCAATAAACCGGAAAAATTCTCCTTGACCACTCGAATAGTGTCAATAATAGCCTGATTGGTAACACCAGTTCCCGGATTACCCGTCAGACAGATAAAGTCAACGCCCAACTCTTCTGCTCGCTGAATGGTCGCTAGACTAGCCTGACGCCCCTCATTAATGATCAGGCGTTCTCCTGCCATCTGGGCCTGACTATCCACCGGCTCCAGATTGATACCGATAGGACGACCCACCAAGCGATGAAGTTCCTCAACAAAATCTTCCTTGGCGTCCAGACCAGCTACAAAAGGCTGGAAGATATCAATCCCATTCAGCAAAATCAAGTCAGCACCAAAAGACCGAGCAATCTCTGCATTGGTCACATCACCGATATAAGATTCTTTGAAAGCTACGTTTTCAGATAGGATAACGCGGCCCTCACTGGCCTTGATGCTCTGTTTCAGCTCCGGCGCAGTCATACTTAAAATTTCTGAAGCATTTGAACTAATGAATCGTTTTACCATAAGAACATCTCTTTTCTTTATTATTCATTAATAAACACTTTGAAATCTATTCTATTTGGATATTTTGTTTATTTTTTGTTATCAACTACAGTATAGCACAAGCCTAGACAAATGTAAACGCTTTATCTTTTCTTTGATAAAATAGTCTGCTTTCACAAACAAAAGCAGACTATTGAGATGAACTCGATTATTTTTGATTTGAGCAAGATTCGATAAGCGTCTTACCTCGGCATCACCAAATGACTACCCGCTCTTCTGGACTTCGCCACATGCCATCTCCTTCTTGCACATCAAAGGTTGTAAAGAAATCGTCAAAGTTAGGCAGCTGCACATTGGTCCGAAGCTTGGCTGGCGCATGGACATCGACGCTTGCCAAGAGCTTCATATACTCTTCGCGTCCCTTCATTCGCCAGATGCGGGCAAAGTTGGTAAAGAATTCCTCTGCAGAGAAATCAGCTTCTTTCTTTGCTGCTTCTAGGGCTGCTGCAATCCCGCCCAAATCTGCCACGTTTTCTGAAACAGTCAGCTTGCCATTGACCTTAGCACCATAGGAATCCTGTCCTTCGAACTGGTCAATGACCTTTTGAGTCCGCTTGGTAAAGGCTTGGTAGTCGTGCTCTGTCCACCAGTTATTGAGGCTGCCATTTTCATCAAAGGACGCCCCATTGGTATCAAAAGCATGAGAAATCTCATGGGCAATGACCGCTCCGATACCACCGTAATTGGCTGATGAGGATTGGTGCAGATCATAGAAAGGCGCCTGCAGGATAGCCGCTGGAAAGACAATTAGGTTTTTCTGCGGATTATAGTAGGCATTGACCATGTGGGCTGGCATTCCCCATTCCTTGTAATCTACCGGTTGATTCCACTTGCTCCAGCTATAAGCAATATCAATCTGACTTAACTTCTGAGCATTTTCAAAGAGAGTCAGCTTTTCATCGACGACCTTGCGGGAATAGCGTTCAGGCAGCTCGTCAGGATAGCCAATATAAGGCTTGATGACATTGAGTTTGACAATAGCCTTATCCCGAGTTTCTGGTGTTAGCCAGTCATTCTGAGTCAAGCGATTCTTGTAAACTTCAATCATCGTCGCCACTTTCTGCTCCACATCAGCCTTAGCTTCTGGCGAGAACTTCTGACCAGCATACCAAAGACCGACAGCTTGATTGAAGGGACCTTGAGCCAGGTAAAAGGCTGCTTTTTTCTTGTCCTGAGCCTGAGGAGTCCCTGATAGAGCACGATGATAAGCTCCTGCCAAGACACGGATGCCATCCGTTAGATAAGGTGTCGTATTGCGGACCGCAGAGAGAATCAGCAGAGCATGGAGTTTATCCCAGTTAGCAGCTGTATAGATATCCTTAGCCGCCTGCCAAAAACGCTCTTCTGGCACAATGACTTGGTCGGGTTCTTGACCGATTAACTTGGTGAAAATATCTGCCAAAGGCAACTCTGGTACCAAGGCTTTGAAATCGTCCCACTTATAAGGATGATAGAGCTTAGCATACTCAGAGCTTTCTTCACTAGACAGAACATACTGAGCAAAAACAGCATCCAGCTCCAAGACCTTATCCAAAAGATCCTTGATTTCCTCTTCCGCAAAGCCAAATTTGGCCAGCAAATCTTCCTGAGCCTTGCGCCATTTTGCAAGCAGGTCAGCCTTCTGCGGATGGTCCTCAGCATAGTAGGTCGTGTCTGGCAAAATGGTTCCCGGTCCGTCTGCCCAGAGAACATTGATACGGGCATCCATAAAGTCAGGCGCCACACCAAAGGGGAAATAAGTTGGCTTACCAGCCAGCTCAAAATCAGCAATCTTAGAAGCATAGTCTTCAAAAGACGCTAGGTTGCGAATTTCATCAATGTAGGCACGCGCAGGCTCAATCCCAGCCGCTTCCCGCTTGTCATAATCCGCTGCCAAGCGATGGTAAGCAACAAAGTTCTGCAGAATGTCATCTTCTGGCACTCCATCGCCAGCCAACCATTTATCAGTCGTGGCGAGCATGAGATCTTCAATCTCATCTGCCAAATCCATGAAACCTCCCGTCACTGGCTTATCATCAGGAATGACCGCCGTCTTGGCCCACTCACCATTAATCGCATCATAGAAATCATCTTGTAGTCGTGTCATCTTCTTCTCGCTTTCATGCTTTTGATATAACCTTATCAAAATCTACTTGTTTTTTCAAACATTTCTTATATTAATTTTAGAGATTTATCGAAAATTAACTTGACTTAATTTTTATTTTAATGTATATTAATCTCATGGAGGTGTATGAGATGATTACGATTAAAGATTTGACTGTCAGCTATCAGGATACGCTGGCTCTTGAGCCCCTTTCATTAACCATTAAGGAGCCAACCATTACTGGGATTATCGGTCCTAACGGAGCCGGAAAATCCACCCTGCTCAAGGGCATGCTAGGGATTATTGACCACCAAGGCCAGACTCTGCTGGAGCAAAAGCCACTGCAGAACTCTCTCCAACGGGTTGCCTATGTGGAGCAAAAGATCAATATTGATTATCATTTTCCTATCAAAGTCAAAGAGTGTGTCTCTTTGGGGCTTTACCCTCAGCTCAAGCTTTTTCAGGGGCTAAAGAGTTCCCATTGGAACAAGGTGGCTGAGGCATTGAAAATTGTCGGTTTAGAGAACTTGGCAGAGCGTCAGATTAGCCAGCTGTCCGGCGGCCAATTCCAGCGAGTCTTGATTGCTCGCTGCTTGGTTCAAGAGGCGGATTGTATCTTTTTGGACGAGCCCTTCGTCGGGATTGACTCTGTCAGCGAAGAGATTATCATGTCTACGCTGCGCAGTCTCAAAGCCGCAGGCAAGATCATCCTGATTGTCCATCATGACCTGAGCAAGGTTGTTGATTATTTCGACCAAATTATCCTGCTCAATCGTAAGCTGATTGCCTTTGGTCCTACCGAGACTAGCTTTACCAAGGACAATATGAAAAAGACTTACGGCTCCCAGCTCTTTATGAATGGAGGTGCCTAGAATGATTTTAGAATTTTTCCAAGGGCTGCGGGACTTTCACTTCCTGCAAAATGCCCTCATCACAGCCATCGTCATTGGGATTGTTGCTGGGGCTGTCGGCTGCTTTATCATTCTGCGCGGCATGTCGCTCATGGGAGATGCGATCTCTCATGCGGTTCTGCCCGGTGTGGCCCTGTCCTACATTTTAGGGATTAATTTCTTTATCGGAGCCATCACCTTCGGACTTTTGGCCTCGATTATTATCACCTACATCAAGGGCAACTCCATTATCAAAAGCGATACGGCCATTGGGATTACCTTTTCTTCCTTCCTAGCTCTGGGTGTGATCCTGATCGGGGTTGCCAATAGCTCCACTGACCTCTTTCATATTCTCTTCGGGAATATCTTGGCTGTGCAGGATATTGATATGTGGATCAGTATCGGAGTCGGAATAGCTGTGCTCTTAATCATCATCCTCTTTTTCAAGCAGCTTTTGATTACTTCCTTTGACCCCCTGCTGGCTCAGGCCATGGGCATGCCAGTCAACTTCTATCACTATCTGCTGATGATTCTCTTGACCTTGGTCTCTGTGACAGCCATGCAGAGTGTGGGAACCATTCTGATTGTCGCTCTCTTGATTACGCCGGCAGCAACGGCCTACCTCTATGCCAACAGTCTGAAAACTATGATCCTGCTGTCCTCAGGACTGGGCGCTCTAGCTTCTGTGCTGGGCCTCTTTATCGGCTACAGCTTTAATGTCGCTGCAGGATCCAGCATTGTCCTGACCTCAGCTCTCATCTTTCTCATCTCTTTCTTTATCGCCCCTAAGCAACGCTATTTAAAACTTAAAAACCGACCTAAACTAAAATAAAATTTGATGGAGGAATCCCATGAAAAAATTAGGTTTTTTATCCCTGCTTTTGCTAGCAGTCTGCACTCTCTTTGCCTGCTCCGGTCAGAAGAAGGCGTCCAGTGACTCGTCCAAGCTCAAGGTTGTTGCAACCAACTCAATTATCGCTGATATTACCAAAAATATAGCTGGCGATAAGATTGACCTGCACAGCATTGTACCAGTCGGCAAAGATCCCCATGAATATGAGCCCCTGCCTGAAGATGTCAAAAAGACTTCTCAAGCGGATCTCATCTTCTACAACGGTATCAATCTGGAAACTGGCGGTAATGCTTGGTTTACCAAGTTGGTCAAAAATGCCAATAAGGAAGAAAACAAGGACTACTATGCTGTAAGCGATGGCGTTGACGTCATTTACCTTGAAGGTCAAAGTGAAAAGGGTAAGGAAGACCCTCATGCTTGGCTCAATTTGGAAAACGGTATCATCTATGCGCAAAATATTGCCAAGCGTTTGATCGAAAAAGACCCTGACAATAAGGCCACTTACGAGAAAAATCTCAAAGCTTATGTGGAAAAATTGACTGCTTTGGACAAGGAAGCCAAGGAGAAATTCAACAATATTCCAGAGGAAAAGAAAATGATTGTGACCAGTGAAGGCTGCTTCAAGTACTTCTCTAAGGCCTACAATGTGCCATCAGCCTACATCTGGGAAATCAACACCGAAGAAGAAGGAACTCCAGACCAAATCAAGAGCTTAGTTGAAAAACTACGCGAGACCAAAGTGCCATCTCTCTTTGTCGAATCAAGTGTGGACGACCGTCCGATGAAGACTGTTTCTAAAGACACAAACATCCCAATCCACGCTAAAATCTTCACTGACTCAATCGCTGATGAAGGGGAAGAGGGTGACAGCTACTACAGCATGATGAAATACAATCTGGATAAAATTTCTGAAGGATTGGCAAAATAACGATAAAAGGTTAGGAAGACAAAATCCTAACCTCTTTATTTATGGAGAACGAACTTCACATGGAGTCGATCTCAAATTTCCGGTCAAATTATTCGAAAAAAATCACTATTCGCTGTACAATGAAGCTATCAAACATGAATGGAGACTTCCTATGACAACTTTTCTCGGAAATCCTGTAACCTTTACTGGAAAACAACTGCAAGTCGGCGACACCGCCCACGATTTTAGCCTGACAGCTACTGATCTTTCAAAGAAAACTCTGGCTGACTTTGCTGGCAAAAAGAAAGTCCTGAGCATCATCCCATCTATCGATACTGGTGTCTGCTCGACTCAGACTCGCCGTTTCAACCAAGAGCTCTCTGACTTGGACAATACCGTTGTTATCACGGTTTCAGTTGATTTGCCTTTTGCTCAAGGCAAGTGGTGTGCTGCTGAAGGCATTGAGAATGCTGTCATGCTCTCTGACTACTTCGATCATTCTTTCGGTCGCGACTATGCTGTCCTTATCAATGAATGGCACCTTTTGGCTCGCGCAGTTCTAGTTTTGGACGAAAACAACACTGTGACCTACGCTGAGTATGTAGACAATATCAATACCGAGCCAGACTTTGAAGCAGCGATTGCTGCAGTTAAGAGTTTGTAAAAGATAAAAATACGGATTTGCTAGTCCGTATTTTTTTGTGCGAAAAACTTCTGCCAAAACTGACGGAAGCAAGCCCAGGAACGCAAGAGAAAGGATGGTCGATTCAGCAATTTCTTGAATTGAGCAATCTCTGCCTTTGCCTGTTTATAAGCACTCCGCCCCTTTCGAGCATAAGGGCTCTTAGCCGAACGATAGCCCAGCGGACCACGATTATTCTGAGGTGACTTGAACTTGCGGTCGCTATTTTCAATGGCAAGCCTGCGAAAGCGAGGATCCCAGACTGCAGGTGTTTTGACGTCATAGCGGGTATGAGAAGCCTGATTGACCGGACGATTGCGTTCACCGTAGTTAAAGCTGGCGCTATTCACAATACCATTTTGACTAGCACCCTCTGGATCGATAATATTGAGAAAGCGACCTCTCTGATCCAGAATAAACTCTGTATGAAAATCAATCAGGATTTTTATATTGGCCTGACTAACTTGACCATCCGGATAGATAGCTTGCTCTGACCTCTTATCAATATAGGCTTTATTATGCAAGCGAGAGGATTCCTTGAAACTGTAGGGAAGTCCGGGGTCGGCCTTGAAATAAGCTGCCAAGGCCTCCGCATCCGTCATCCCCACCTCTCTGAAATGGTCCCGAACCCACTGAGCCTGCTGACAAGAAATGACATAGCGAAACTGATGCAGCTGCCTTTTGAGCTTTTGATTACCATCCTTTTGGCTCAAATTATCTGCTGGAAAAGCCTGTCGTAAGGTGCTTGAAAAAATCTTCCAAAAGCGGTCATGAGGGGCAAGGTCAGGAGCAATTCGAGCTAGTAGAAGATTTGTCTCTCTCTTATCTCCGCTCAACTCCTCAGGCATATTAACAAGACTCATAGCCAGAACCAGCAGCTCCTGAGCTACTAACCTGCTGTTCTGAGCCGCCTCAGCCTGCCAGAGCTCTTGAAAGAAGGGACTGCCAAAAAGCTGAGCCTCCTGCAGGTAATCTCCTTCTTCTGACACTGTTTTTCCTTGCTCGTTATTTAACCCTGCAAAAACTCGTTCCAACGCTGACTGAGACCAACCGATTGATTGCAATTGCTGAAAAAGCTGCTCTTTTTCTTCTTTCGGATACATGACTCCCCTCCTTTCTTTTAGCTCTAGTAGTTCAAAACTGTAGAGGTTATAATAAAAAATCTAATCCACATAGAACAATTAGATTTTATCACAAACTCACATGATAGCAAAGAACAAAATATGAATCCTTGGACTATTAACAATAAAGATGTTCTTAACAAATCACTCAATAAATAAAGAGAAGACCAAACTGGTCCTCTCTCAGTATGAGTTTTATTGAAATGAATCGTCCAACTTTTCACCGATTGGACAATTCATCTAGAATTCTATTTTATCAATAAATGCTCTTAAGCTTTACGACGTTTTGCAAAAGCCAGTCCCAGCATAGATAGTAATCCTAGACCTGCAAGTGCCAGAGAAGATTCAGCAGAACCTGTTTTTGGAAGAGCTGCCGGAGCCTGATAGGTCTGAACTGGTTTCTTTCCGTGCTTCACTCCCGTTGTAGTGACTTTCAGAACCTTTCGCTCATTCTTAGAAACGAGGTTGGTTGGGTCGTCTGTCTCTAGGGCTGCAAGAGCTGCTTTCAAAGCTTCAAGTTTGGCATTTTCGACTCTATACGTTTCTTCCTTACTTGCCAAGTTTGCTTTAGCATCATTGAGAGCCGCTTCTGCTTCTTTTAGAAGAGCAGGGGCATTTTGCAAGCGAGAAACGTAGTCTTTAGCAGCTTGAACAGAGCGTTGAGCCTCTTCCAGAGCTGTAGCCGCAGCAGCTGCCTTTTCTTGAGCATTTGCTGTAGCTGCTTTCAATTCGGCAAGTTTGGCATTAGCTTCCTCAGCTTTTTTTTGCGCACTTGCTTGGGCTGCTTCTTTTTCTTTCAAGCTTGCTTGAGCCTTAGCTAAAACTGCAAGTTTAGCCTTGGTTTCTTCAGAAGCTGAGTTCTTGCTATTTTCGAGTTCAGTTTGGTAAGTACGTTCCGCCATGGCCAACTTGTCCTTAGCAGTTTTCACAACCTCACGCAGTAATGGTGCTGTTTCCTGCTTGTTCTGAGCATTTGTCAACGTACGTTGAGCAGCGTCCAATTTAGCTTGCGAAGCCGCTAAATCTTTACGAGCTGCATCAGCCTCTTGATTATTAGCATTTGGATTAATCAAGGCTGGTG
The DNA here is from genome assembly GCF_003943655.1 of Streptococcus sanguinis. Classification (GTDB taxonomy): domain Bacteria; phylum Bacillota; class Bacilli; order Lactobacillales; family Streptococcaceae; genus Streptococcus; species Streptococcus sanguinis_F. Next base: position 30,112 of record NZ_RJMM01000001.1, on the reverse strand, counting down.
TTATTTTGGAAGGGTCCTTAATATCGTTGTCGGTATTTGGAAAAAGAAGGAAGTTAATTCGGTTAATAATGCCATTGTTGCTAAAGTTAACAGCGACATATGCACCTTTTTTCTGACTTTCAAGATGCCCAACTACTTTTTGAGCATAGATAGTTCCTCTAGTTCTATATGCAATGTTATCTCCCAAATCAAATAATTGGAATTTAATATCATCATAAATTGCCTTTTTTAAGTAGTCAACAGAGACATTCTCTTGACTAGCAAGGATAGGATAAGGACCAAGTTCATTAGTACTTGCTACTCTATGTCCAAACTGATCAAGTCCAAATTTAGAAACTACATCTTTAGGGATAGCTACATGTAGAGTTATAGGTTCTTTTGATTGGTATTTATATTTTTCTTCACGAGCTGCTTGGCTTAGCGCTGCTGCATAATCCATACCATTTTGTGTTAATGTTACTGGTGCTGTTCCTGCTTGCTTACGGATTTGATTAATCAAATCTTGTGCATAGTAGTTGAGTTCCATCAGAACATCATTTGGAATAGCATTGATGTTAACCATTCGCTGCGCATCTTTTTGACTGCCAATGTAGTTGTTGCTAGATTTTAGGGTAGCTGCTTCTTTAACAAGGATTTCTTGTGCCTCAGGTGATAACTTTGCCGTACCGTTGATATTATTGCTTTTAATTGCATTGATGTAAGCTTGTGATAGGGTAAAGGTATTATGTACTTGGTCCTGGGACGAAAGTTTCGCTTCTTTTTCCTTGATTTCTGCTTGAGCTGCTTGAATATCTGCTTGGGCTTTATCAATCACTGCTTGGCGTTTCGCATCTTCTGCTTCAGCTGTCTTCAATTGATCTTCGTAAGAAGCTAAGTTATTTTTAGCCTTGTCAAGCTCCTCCTTTGCCTTCGTTACCTTTTCACTTACCAGTTTGCTGTCCACATCTTTTTGAGCTGCATTCACAGCATCCTGAGCAGCTTGAGTCTCGGTTTGTGCCTTAGCTGCTTGAGCTTGAGCATCCTGAGCTACAGTCACCTGTGAGTTTTCTGCTTTTTTAGCTGTATCAAGAGCTGCTTGGGCTTGCTTGGCTACGTTTTCTGCTGGAGCAACTTTCTTCTCAGCTTCTGTCACAGCTGCCTGAGCTTCCGCAATTTTTTGTGCACTTGTATCAGCATTATCTTTCTTAGCAGTTTCAACCTTAGTCTCAGCTGCTGTAACCTGTTCTTTGGCTTGGTCAACAGACGCTTTCGCTTGATTGACCTGCTCCGTTTGCTGTTTAAGAGCTTCTGGGCTTGCAGATAGAGCCTTATCTTGGTTTGCAGATGCATTTGCATCCACTGGAGTTGTATCTGCAGCTACAGTGTGAGCAATGCCAGTACTAGCAAGAACTGCTGCACCTAGAATGACATGTTTTTGGATTTTTTTCATGTTTTTCCTCCTGATATGTTAATAGTATAATAAGAAAAGCTTTGTTTGTCAAACTATTTACATGTTTTTTTGAGAACTTTTATCGCAATATGTCCAAAAATAGAATCACGTCTCAATCTCTTCTAAAAAAACTGTGTGTCTAGCCATCTATCCCATAATAAACTTGCCCCTTACTGACTTTGTCAATGATAAACTCTTGAACGAGTACAAGTATAGTAGTCATAGAATGCAGAAAACCGCCCGTCAAGCAACGAGCGGTCTTCTTATTCACGAATTTCTTATCCTTTGATGGCAATAAAGGGTGATCCTTCTGTATTATCCGTCGGATCGACACTCTTGACCCCAAAGAGATAGTCTACTGGATACCAGCCATTATTAGCTGCATTATAAGGGTCACGGACATAGGTTTTTCCATTGTCATAGCCTTTGAGAACCAGCTCATGAGTGACTGGATAATGGGCAAAGATGCTGGTACCAACGGCACCTAGGACATGATGCCCCTGCGAAAGCACTTCTTTGACCGCAGAAGCTGTAAACAGGGTCTCAGTCGTCAGATTCCAGTGCTGGGCAGCGCGAACAATACCCCGGCTGCTGGTGCCAAATCCATCTTTATTAAATTCATTGGTATGATTATATAGGTAATCCGCAACAGTTGTCGGAAGCACTTCTGTCCCAGTAATTCCAGAAATAACCATGGCTAGCGTTGTCGGCACGCATCCTGTCGCATCCATGCTGTAAGGACCATACTTCCTGCCACCCCAGCGACCATCACGCTGTGAGTAGTACGGAGTATTGTAAACCGCTTTTGATACCTGGGTCGTAGTAGCATCAACAGCGATGAGCTGACCATTGTCCTGCTTATAGTAAAGATGAATCTTGTACTCGCCGGTAGAAAGCTTATGGTCACTAGCTCGGACCGTGATCTTATAGGTGCCATTTGCCTGCTTTTGGGCCAAATACCACTTGACATCATCCTGATCCTTATCTGTGGACCAAGTTGGCAGATAGACTGCTTGAATTCCACCTGGATTGGAGACATTTGTCACAACTACATCAAAAGTTCCTGTTCGCGCATTATTGTTTTGGATATTGATTTTTCCAGTCGCACGGATGTTTTCAGGTGCTACAGAAACCATCAGCTTCTCGCCACCTGCACCTTGCATCTGGCCGTCCTCATTCAGATAGTAAAGATGAACCTTGTACTCACCCACTGAAAACTTATGATCCTGAGCTCGAACATGTTTTTTATAGGTGCCGTCAGATTGGCGCTCAGCGATATACCACTGCACATCGTCTTGGTCATCCTTGCTGGACCAAGTCGGTAGGTAGACCGCCTTCAGGCCATCCGGGGCAACAATATCAGAAACGACTATATCAAATTCACCTGTCTGCGGATTGTTGTTCTGAATGGTAATCTTACCTTGAGGCTGCGCGCGAGTAACCTCTGTCTTAGCCGAACCTGCACCCTGCAGCTGGCCTGCATCATTCACAAAATAGAGGTGAACATTGTACTCGCCCAAGGAGTTCTTATGATTGCGGTAGCTGACATGCTTGAAATAGGTCCCATCAGCTCGTCTTTCAGCGGTGTACCACTGCACGTCGTCTTGGTCGTTAGCGGTGGACCAGGTTGGAAGACTAACAGACTTCAGACCATCTGAAGCAACAATGTCGGACACAACAATATCAAATTCGCCTGTCTGCGGATTGTTGTTCTGAATGGTAATCTTGCCTTTTGGTTGCGCGCGGTCAACCACCGTCTTAGCTGAGCCTGCACCCTGCAGCTGGCCTGCATCATTCACAAAATAGAGGTGAACATTATACTCACCTAGAGAGTTCTTATGATTGCGGTAACTGACATGCTTGAAATAGGTCCCATCAGCGCGCCTTTCGGCTGTGTACCACTGCACATCATCTTGGTCATTGGCAGCTGACCAAGTCGGCAAGTAAACGGCCTTCAGACCATCTGGGGCTACAATATCTGACACGACTATATCAAATTCGCCTGTCTGCGGATTATTGTTCTGAATGGTGATTTTTCCCTGTGGCTGCGCGCGAGTAACTACCGTCTTAGCCGAACCCGCACCCTGCAGCTGGCCTGCATCATTCACGAAATAGAGATGAACATTATACTCCCCCAGAGAGTTCTTGTGGTTGCGGTAGCTGACGTGTTTGAAATAGGTCCCATCAGCGCGCCTTTCGGCTGTGTACCACTGCACATCATCTTGGTCATTGGCAGCTGACCAAGTCGGCAAGTAAACGGCCTTCAGACCATCTGGGGCTACAATATCTGACACGACTATATCAAATTCGCCTGTCTGCGGATTATTGTTCTGAATGGTGATCTTGCCCTGTGGCTGCGCGCGAGTAACTACCGTCTTAGCCGAACCCGCACCCTGCAGCTGGCCTGCATCATTCACGAAATAGAGGTGAACATTATACTCCCCCAGAGAGTTCTTATGATTGCGGTAGCTGACATGCTTAAAATAGGTTCCATCAGCGCGTCTTTCGGCTGTGTACCACTGCACATCATCTTGGTCGTTAGCAGCTGACCATGTCGGTAGATAAACAGACTTCAGACCATCTGGGGCGATAATATCGGACACGACAATATCAAATTCACCTGTCTGTGGATTGTTGTTCTGAATGGTAATCTTGCCTTGTGGCTTTTTGACTTCTGCTGCTGCCAAGGGGCGCTCTGTAGCAGAAACTGCTTGTGCTGGCTGATTAGAAGCATCACTTTTTTCTGAGTTCTCAGCCACAGCAGGTTGATTTTCTGTCGAAGCTACAGTATCACTTTTCGGCCGGGCACTTTCTACAGGATCTGAAGAAGTAGACTGAGCACTGGTATCGGAAGACGTAGGTATCTGACTAGCGTCAGGAGTAACAGCCTCCGGTGCTGGTGCAGCCTTATCCATACTTGACAGACTGGTTTCTGTTACAGTTGGAGTTGCAGCTGTGCTAGCTTGGTTCTCCACAGCCTGGCTGACAGCGACACTGTCAGCTGTCTGACTAGGTGCTAGCTGATCTGCCTGAACCGCTCCACTTCCAAGAAAGGCCAGACCAGTCGCAATCGCTACAGAGACTGCTCCCAGACTGCATTTGCGGATGCCAAAACGAGTAAACTTCTCTGCTCGAGACGCCATCATTCGTCTTTTTTTCATAATAGGATTCTCCTTTTGCAAAAAAGTAAAAAGCAAGCCAAATTTTCTGCAAACCAGCTAAAGAATTTTTACTTTTTATTTTTTAAATCGTACGCTTTGATTATATAATAATCGCAAAACGATTACAAGCGAATGAAGAAAATCTAAACATCAAAGAAAGGCTTAGACACTGTATTCTTACAGCGATTTTTGTTATACTAATGATAGAAAGTTCAGCGAGGATGCAAGATGACCCCAAATAAAGAAGACTATCTCAAGTGTATCTATGAGATTGGCAGCCGCCACAAAAAAATCACCAATAAAGAAATCGCCCAGCTCATGCAGGTTTCACCTCCGGCTGTGACGGAAATGATGAAAAAAATGCTGGCGGAAGAACTTCTGGTCAAGGATAAAAAAGCCGGCTACCTGCTGACTGATTTGGGGCTAAGGCTAGTTTCTGACCTCTATCGCAAGCACCGACTGATTGAAGTCTTTCTGGTCAACCATCTCGGCTACTCGACTGATGAAATCCATGAGGAAGCCGAAGTCCTAGAGCACACTGTTTCTGAGCGCTTCGTTGAGCGTCTGGATGCCATGCTCCAGTATCCCAAGACCTGTCCTCACGGGGGCACCATTCCAGCCAAGGGAGAGCTTCTGGACGAAGAAAACCAACTGACTCTGGAAGAGGCTTCTGCCCCTGGCGACTATATCATCAAACGCGTACACGATGACTTTGACTTGCTTAAATACTTGGAAAAATACAACCTGCAAATCGGCCAAACCGTCACCTTCATCCAATACGATTCTTTCGCTCAGGTCTATCTTCTCAAGACAGAAACTCAAGAAATCCAAATCAATCCTATGATTGCCCAGCAGATTTATGTGGAAAAACTATAAACAGAACCCAGTTCGGACTTTTTAGTCTAAACTGGGTTTTTATTGACAAAAATAAGATGTCGGAATATAATAAGTATACTTATAAAAATCTAGAGGGAAAGCTAATGGAAAAATCGCAGTTTAACTCCATCTACAAGGATGAATACAAAAAATCAACCGGTCTGCTCTTTATCCGCGCCTACCATAAGTGGCATGGGCTGATAAAAAACAAACTGAGAACGATTGATTTGACCCATCCCCAGTTTGTCGTTCTGACCACTCTTGCTGCACTCCTGTGTCAGCAAGAATGGGTTAGTCAGACCGATATTGCCCAATTTTCTGACATGGATGTTATGACCGTATCCCAAATCATCCGCCTCTTGGTCAAGAAAGGTTTGATCATGCGGGAAGTCCATCCCAAGGACAGCCGTGCCAACATCATACTCCTAACGGATACGGGGCTGCAAAAGGTTAACCAAGCCCTTCCTCTGGTAGAAGGTATTGATCAGGCGTTCTTTGGAAAATTAGGAAATAATACAGAAACATTAAACCAACTCTTAATCAAACTGGAGGCAGAAAATGACTAGATTTTGGATTGGTGTCGTATCAAAAGAACATGTACTAAGAGGTGTAGAAGGTGGATTTTGCCAAGTCTGCCATGGTAAGAAAGCACCGCTGAACCGAATGAAAAAGGGGGACTATCTTCTGTACTACAGCCCCAAGTATCAGCTGAATAGTCAGGAAAAACTGCAGGCCTTTACAGCAGTTGGCAAGATTCTAGATGACACAGCTTACCAAGTAAAGATGTTTGAAGGCTTCGTCCCATTTCGGCGAGATGTCAGCTACTACCAGCCTGTCAAAGACTGCCCCATTGACCAAGTCCGACAACATCCTCAGTGGCGCCAATATGCTTCTCAGATAAGATATGGACATTTCGAAGTTTCGAAAGACTTCTTCCTTTATGTTTTTGAGCAAATGAAATTAGACAGCACTGCAAATCAGTAAAAGCAGCTTCGTTTGACTTACACCTAAACCTTGCTCACCTGTCATTAAATCTAAAGTTCCGATTCTCAAGGAAAATCGGAACTTTTTGATTTTAAGTGAAATTATCGATTTATTAAATCAGCATAAAAGCTGATAAACTACCCGTAATCACATTTACTAAAGCATGTATGATCCAGCTGGCTAAAATGGAGCCATCAGATTTCTTTTCATTGACAAAGCCCATATAGGCCGCGATACCACCCGTACACAAAATGATGAGCAGGGTTTGCTGCCAAGAGAGCACTGTTATAAACATCAAGCCATGGAGCAGACCAAAAAGAGCAGCTTGTATGGTGTTGGCCACTACAAAGGATAAGCGGCTAGCCAATCTCTTTAAAAGAAAACCTCTGAATAACAGTTCTTCCGACAGAGAAGTTTGAAAAATACCATAAATCAGAACAGCTGGCAAGGCTTGGAAGCCGAGGCCTGAGAAATTCGAAGTCGCTGTATCTAGATTTTTTACAGCAGGATATACTAGCAAAAACGAAAGAAGCAAGAAAGATAGCGAACCCAACAAAATCCACAGCCAGATCTTTCGGCTGCCAGCATCTTTTAGTGGTTTTAAGCCAAGCCATTCTAAAAATGGACTTTTTCTTCTAGCACTTATCAACCACCAAACAAAAGGAAGAGAAGCAAACAAAGCAATTTGAATCAGAGCATTCAGCATCTGTTGAACTAGATTTTCCATGATAAGAGACTCCTTTCTTTTCTTTAATATGATTATACAAGACAAACTTCAAGAATTTATAAAGTAATTCTAAAATATTTCTAAAGAATGAAAGAAATCATAAACATAAACAATCAAGGATTATCGCCACTTCCACTTGTTTGCTATGCTCATCATTTTTGGACTAAATGATGCTCAAAAACTCTTTAAAGATCTATCTCAAAAATCTAAGAAAAGTTGCAGATAAAAATAAGGCGTTGAGTTTAAAAAATAGAAAACTGACAATGCATTAAAGAAAGAAAAAAGTCCTAAAATTTTATCACACAAAGTCAAATTTTCAGCCTATCTATCCTAGATGATTTTCTTTTTAGTCAAATACTCCCAGCTCCTGCTTATCCACTTCATCCCCCTCGGAGTCTCAATTTTTCAAGCTCAGTACCATGCCAAAAGCTGTTTTTCCCTTCTTGCCAACACGCTTACATTTTGCTAAAATGATGTCAAAAATCAGTAAGGAAAAATTATGCCACAAGAACTTTTTAAAGAATTTGCCCAGCTAGATCAAGTGGAAGCTATTGTTCTCGGTGGCTCTCGTACTGGACAGCATTTTGACAAAGACTCAGACTATGATGTTTATATCTACTTGACAGGTTCCATTGCTCCCACGACTCGACGCGATATCCTCAGCAAGTACTGCTCCTACATGGAAATTGGCAATCAGTTTTGGGAACTAGAGGATGACTGTGTGTTAAAGAACAAGATCGAAATTGAGCTCATTTACCGTACACTGGATAGCTTTGATAAAGATCTGCAGACTGTCGTCCTAGATCACCAAGCTCAGAATGCCTATACTACCTGTATGTGGCACAATCTGCTTCACAGCAAAATCATCTACGACCGAAATGGTCGCTACGAGACACTTCAGAACAAGTACAGACTACCTTATCCAGCTGAGCTGAAAAAGAATATTATTAAGAAGCAGCTCCTCTTACTCGATCAAGCCATGCCAGCTTTCTCCAAACAAATAGAAAAAGCGCTCAAGCGTCAGGACTTGCTCAGCATCAATCACCGCAGCAGTGAATTTTTTGCTTCCTATTTTGACTTGCTCTTCGCTCTAAACGAACAGACGCACCCTGGAGAAAAGAGAATGCTGGAGTTTGCAAAAACAAACTGCTCGCTATTGCCTCAGCATTTCGAAGAAAATATACAGACCTATTTTCAAAAACTCTACACTGAGCCCGCTGAAGCCATAAAGCTTATCAATCAGCTAGTGACGACCATCAAAGAAGTCATTCCTCAAGAAATTATTGGCGATTTTTAGTAATGTTGTCGGAAACTATCTATTCATTGCTACAGAAGCAAAAAAATTAGGAGTTTGAACACTAGTGTTCAAACTCCTTTTCATGCTTTTTATCAGCGATTCTTTGTATCCAAGATAATAGTCACTGGACCATCATTGATTAGTTCTACCTGCATGTCTGCCCCAAAAATCCCCGTCCGAGTTGCCACCTCCTGCTGCAAGGCAAGATTAAAGGCATCATAAAAATTGCTAGCCATCTCTGGCGGAGCAGCCTTGACAAAGGCTGGCCGATTACCTTTTTTGGTATCTGCATGCAGAGTGAACTGGGAAATCGACAAAATCTCTCCGCCAATGTCCTTGATAGACAGGTTCATTTTACCCTCAGCATCGGAAAAAATCCGCATATTGACAATCTTCCTGACTGCATAATCCATATCCTCCTGACTATCGTCAGGCCCTACGCCTACTAGGAGCAGGAGACCTTGTCCAATACTGCTGCGCAGCTGCTGGTCAATGCTGACCTGAGCACGCTTCACGCGCTGAATCACTATTTTCATATCTTTTCCTTTGATTTAACGGTAACTTACAGCTCGATAATGATTTCCGAAAAGAATCAGCCATTAGTCCGCTTGACCGAGTAGACCTCCGGCACGCTCTTGATCTTATCCACCACCGTCGTCAGCATGGACAGATTAGCAATACCAAAAGAAACGTGGATATTAGCAAATTTCATATCCTTGGTTGGCTGAGCATTGACTGTTGAGATATTTTTGGTGGTATTGGACAGAACCTGCAACACATCGTTGAGGAGGCCAGAGCGGTTGAGACCGTATATATCAATGTGAGCCGTGTACTCTTTGGTCGTGTTGTTGTCTTCCCATTCCACATCAATCAGTCGCTGCTCGTAATTTTCCTGAGCCTTGAGATTCATGCAGTCCTGCCGGTGAATGGCTACACCGCGTCCTTTGGTAATATAGCCAACAATATCATCACCCGGTACAGGGTTACAGCATTTGGCAATCCGGATGAGGAGACCAGACGCCCCCTGAATAACCACACCACCTTCGTGCTTAACCTTGAGGGTGTCTTTTTTGTTTTCGACCTTGACCTCGCCGCCCTTAACCAATTCCTCCGCTTCTGCTCTGGCCTTGGCCCGTTCTTCCTCACGGCGCTCTTTTTCTGTCAAACGGTTGAAAATACTAATGGCACCAATCTCACCGAAGCCAATCGCTGCAAAAAGCGCCTCTTCAGTCTTATAGCTGGTCTTCTGCAGCACTTCTTCCATGTGCTTCTTGTCCATGTACTTATTAGCTACATAGCCATGCTCCTGAAATTGAGCCTGCAAGAGCTCTCGGCCTTTGGAAATAGACAGCTCCTTGTCTTGATTCTTAAAGAACTGACGGATTTTATTTCTGGCCTTGCTGGTCTTGACAATATTGAGCCAGTCGCGGCTCGGTCCGAAGGAGTTAGCATTGGTGATGATTTCCACCTGATCCCCTGTCCTGAGCTTGGTTGTCAGGGGCACCATGCGGCCATTGACCTTGGCTCCTGTGGCTTTCTCACCGACCTTGGTATGGATCTCATAGGCAAAGTCAATGGGACCCGAGTCCTTAGGCAGAGAACGCACCGCTCCATCTGGTGTGAAAACGTAAATTTCCTCAGCCAGATAGCTCTCCTTAACTGAGTCAACGAAATCCTTAGCATTGTTAGACTGGTCTTGCAGCTCCATCAACTCCTTGATCCAGTTCATCCCGATGGCTGATTCTTTGCTGTCTACCTGTCCCTTGACACCTTTCTTGTAAGCCCAGTGAGCCGCAACCCCATACTCAGCGACCTCATGCATTTCCTTAGTCCGAATCTGAAACTCAATCGGACCTTTGGGTCCATAAACGGTCGTATGAATAGACTGGTAACCATTGGCCTTGCGGTTGGCAATATAATCCTTGAACCGCCCCGGCATCGGCCGCCAAAGCTCATGAATGTAGCCCAGCATAGCATAAACATCACTTTGAGTATCCAAGATACAGCGAATGGCGATTAAATCATAAATCTCATCAAAACGCTTCTTCTTGTCCTGCATCTTGCGATAGATCGAGTAGATATGCTTGGGCCGGCCATAAATCTTACCGTGCAGATTGCGCTCGCCAGCATAGGTCTCAATCTTCTGAACCACCTCTTCTACCAGAGCTTCACGCTCCCGACGCTTCTCCTTCATCATGTGGGAAATTTTGTAAAATTCCACTTCATTGAGATAACGGAAAGACAAATCTTCCAGCTCCCACTTGACACTGGAAATCCCCAGGCGATGAGCCAAGGGTGCGTAAATTTCCATTGTTTCTCGAGAAATCCGCTCCTGCTTATCCTTGCGCAGATGCTTGAGCGTCCGCATATTGTGGAGACGGTCTGCCAGTTTGACCAAAATAACCCGGATATCCTCCGACATGGCCATCAGCATCTTACGGTGATTTTCTGCCAGCTGCTCCTCGTGGGATTTGTACTTGACCTTACCCAGCTTGGTAACCCCATCTACGATCACGCGCACATCAGTTCCAAACTCTCTTTCCAAATCATCCAGCGTCGCACGGGTATCCTCGACCACATCATGTAGAAAGCCGCAAGCAACCGTTACCGCGTCCAGCTTGAGCTTGGCCAAAATCCCTGCCACCTGAATAGGATGCACGATATAAGGCTCACCTGACCTGCGAAACTGCCCACTGTGACAGTCAATCGCATAGATCAAAGCTTTCTGTATAAAGGCCACATCCTCCGCAGCCAGATATTTTCTCGTAAGGGCCAATACCTGATCGCCCGTCAAATTCACTTCTTTTGGCATCTCGTCTCTCCAATTCCTGCCTACTATTTTATCACTTTTAACCCGATATGAAAACCTAGAAGACGGTTCATATAAAAACCCGCCTTAAACGGGCGGGTTGTGGTGAAGAAAGTGATGAACTTCTTCCTTGATAAATTGACAATAAGCGTAGACAAGGTAGCAAGTAGATGCCACACCCAAAAGGGCGACAAACAACTCAAATAAGGCAGACATAGTCATGGCGAACCTCCTCTCCTTATCAGGCAAAATGCAGATACGCTTCCCAGCTTAGGCAGTCTGATTTTTTCCGTTTTATTTTCCTTTCTGACTTACCCAAGTGAGCTCATCACTATTATACCAAAATACGAAAGCGGATACAAGGCGGTGAGGCAGTTGCTCCTAATAATGATTTTATCAAAATAGATAACATGCTAAATTTGAAGTATCAAAAGTAGAAATACCAATGTTAGCAAATTTTTTCCACCATCTTAATCTCCTTTTAATTTGACACGGTTTCTCTAAATGAATAAGTATTATCATATTTGACAGTTACTGAATAATAGTAATAATCGTCGTTTCGGTTTGAGCTTCCAAAACCTAAAGTTGCCTGTTCTCTTTCGTTTTTGTGAAAATACTGATTGATAGTTTGATTTTGAATCGAATAATCAATATCAAACGCCCCATTGTTGCCATTATAACTTTTGGATTTCATAGATAAAGAAGATAGAAAAGACTGATTAATTGTTAACTTTTGAAATAAGAATCCATCAAAAGGCCATAATTCTTTCGCTTTCTCCTCATCAGAAAAGACAAAATTGCTGTCTATATAATCAACTCTTATTGTTTCTTCTGGCTTTTGAGTGACATCATCAGAAGCCCGTGTCTTGGTTAGCACTCCAGAAATTGTGTGATTGCTACTATCCCCTTGTAAAGTTATTTCGATAAGATAAGTCCCACGTTTGATATACACTTGCTCTACTTTAAACCCATCCGGAAATTGCTTAAACAAATCAAATAGATTTTCAGTGGGATAGACGCTCCCCACTTCAGCTACCTTATTCTCAATCCAATCTCGGCTGCTCCTCTTTTCTCCACATCCTATTAATCCTATCATCACTCCCCCTAAAAGTAATATTTTGAGAAAAATCCGCTTTTTCATGATATTCTCCTTGTTTATTATACTTAATAAAGTACTTATTTCAGTCACTGTATAGTGTACCATAATTTTTTAAAACTCTATTTTATTCTACCTCCATCTGATTATTCACTTATCCTCTGATGNCTTCATTCAGCATTTTCAAACCAATATTAGAAAGTATGAAAGCTCTAAACTGGAAATTTCTTCTTGATGAGAGCGTTTTAATATAGTATAATATAAGTCCGAAATTCATTTTAACAAAGGAGATATTATGTCCAAATCATCCCTTCAAAAAACGGTTGCGCTTTTGAGCGCAGCTGCACTTGCGGCAACTGTAAATGCTGTTCAGGCTGATGAGAATACTCCAGCAGTCACTGCTAATCCTGCTCCAGTAGAAAGCAGCGCAGCGGAAACAAAACCAACGACTGCTGCAAGTCCTACTGAAGCTACTGCGACAAAAGAGAGCACGGATCCTAGCTCTGCTATTTCCCCAGAAAATGCCAGTGGAAATACTGATGCTCTGATGGCTATGGCTCGAAATGTAGGGGCTACTGAGGATACTAAGCCCGTGGAGGGACAGACTGTCGATGTTCGTATCTTGGCAACGACCGACCTCCATACCAACTTGGTCAACTACGACTACTATCAGGACAAGCCGGTGGAGACCTTGGGACTGGCTAAGACTGCCGTGCTGATCGAGAAGGCCAAGAAAGAAAATCCAAACGTCCTTTTGGTAGACAATGGCGATACCATCCAAGGAACGCCGCTGGGAACCTATAAGGCCATTGTGGATCCTGTGGAGAAAGGCGAGCAGCACCCTATGTACGCTGCTCTGCAAGCTCTGGGCTTTGAAGCTGGTACGCTAGGAAACCATGAGTTCAACTACGGTCTGGACTATCTGAACCGTGTGATTGAGACAGCAGGCATGCCTCTTGTCAATGCCAATGTGCTGGATCCAGCGACTGGTAAATTCATCTATCAGCCTTACAAAATCATCGAAAAGACCTTTACAGATACACAAGGTCGCTTGACGACTGTCAAGATTGGTGTGACCGGGATTGTACCGCCGCAGATTCTCAACTGGGATAAGGCAAACCTAGAAGGAAAAGTGGTCGTTCGCGATTCTGTTGAGGCTATTCGAGATATTATTCCTGAGATGCGCAAGGCCGGTGCAGACATCACTTTGGTGCTTTCTCACTCTGGTATCGGAGATGACAAGTATGAAAAAGGCGAGGAAAATGAAGGCTATCAAATCGCCAGCCTGCCAGGTGTGGATGCTGTTGTAACGGGCCACTCTCACGCAGAATTTCCAAGCGGAAATGGAACTGGATTCTACGAAAAATACCCTGGCGTAGACGGTGTCAACGGTAAAATCAACGGCACTCCAGTAACCATGGCTGGAAAATACGGCGACCATCTGGGCGTCATTGACCTCAAGCTGAACTATACCGACGGCAAATGGAAAGTCACTGACAGCAAAGGCTCTATCCGCAAGGTAGATACCAAGTCTAATGTAGCAGATCAGCGCGTCGTTGATATTGCTAAAGAATCCCACCAAGGAACTATCAACTATGTCCGCCAGCAAGTCGGCACCACGACTGCACCAATCACTAGTTACTTCGCTCTGGTCAAAGACGATCCATCCGTGCAAATCGTCAACAATGCTCAGCTTTGGTATGCTAAGCAAGAGCTGGCTGGCACGCCTGAAGCCAATCTTCCTATCCTATCTGCAGCAGCTCCTTTCAAGGCAGGAACTCGTGGGGATGCAACGGCCTACACAGACATTCCAGCTGGTCCTATTGCCATCAAGAACGTAGCAGACCTCTATCTCTATGATAATGTCACAGCTATCCTCAAGGTCAACGGTGCCCAGCTCAAAGAATGGTTGGAAATGTCAGCTGGCCAGTTCAATACCATTGACCCAAACAATAGCCAACCGCAAAATCTCGTCAATACTGACTACCGGACTTATAACTTTGATGTTATCGACGGTGTTACCTATGAGTTTGACATTACCCAGCCGAACAAATACGACCGCGAAGGCAAACTGGCCAATCCAAATGCCAGTCGGGTCCGCAACCTGAAATACCAAGGCAAGGAGATTGACCCAAATCAGGAATTTATCGTCGTGACCAACAACTACCGGTCTAACGGTAACTTCCCTGGTGTTCGAGAAGCCAGCCTCAATCGTCTCCTCAATCTGGAAAACCGCCAAGCTATCATCAACTATATCTTGGCTGTCAAAAATATCAATCCAAGTGCAGATCAGAACTGGCATTTCGCTGACACCATCAAGGGACTGGACCTGCGCTTCCTAACAGCTGATAAGGCCAAGAACTTGATTGGTACTGACGGAGACATCGTCTATCTAGCAGCTTCTGCCCAAGAAGGATTTGGCGAATACAAATTCGTCTACGTCGCACCGAAAACTGAACCGGTTCCTATTGAGCAACCAAGCTCTCCGACTACCGCAGTTGAAGCAGCCAATCTGCAGCATAGCAGAGTAGACTTCCCTGTCTTGACTGCTGTTGACCCTAGCACAAACAAGCAAGCATCCCACAGACAGGCAGGAACAGAAAGCCTCCCAGCAACCGGAGAAAAGACATCCTCGCTCGGACTCTTGGGACTTGTCATGACCGGACTTGCAGGAATCTTCGCCTTCAAAAAACGTGAAAGACAATAATGATAAAAAAATCAGCAGCCAAAATAGCTGCTGATTTTGCTTTTTAAAGACTGTCATTGCTCAATTCCAGCAAAACACTGACTGCGGTCAAGGCATAAAGCGGAGCGGTTTCAGCTCGCAGGATACGTGGACCTAGACCAGCGGAGACAGCCCCTGCTTGGCGAAAGGCTGCTATTTCATCTGGCGAGAGACCGCCCTCCGGTCCGAAGATAAAGAGCACTTTTGCGCCGGCTGCCAAGCCCGACAGAGCTCGGACTAGAACTGTAGATTCTCCTTCTTTGGCCGATTCTTCATAGGCCACGATGATGCGGTCAAAGTCTGTCAAGGCTGCCAGAAAGTCTGCCTTTTTATCAAAGAACCGAATCTCAGGAATCAGATTGCGCTTGCTCTGCTCTGCTGCTCCCTGAGCAATTTTCTCTAGCTTTTCACTCTTTTTAGCTAGCTTTTTGCCATCCCACTTGGCCACCGACCAGTCCGCTGGGAAAGCCCAGATAGCACTGGCTCCTAGCTCCGTTACCTTCTGGGTGATAAACTCTAACTTATCCCCCTTGGGAAAACCTGAAGCAATGATCACTTGAACCGGCAGCTCGGTATTGTCTGCTAGCTCTTCCAAGATTTCCAAACTCTGCTGACTGGGGTCTAGCACCCGAGCCAGTCGTTTCACGCCATCATCAAAGACCAGTGTGACTTGGTCGCCCTCTTTGAGCCGCATGACTGAAAACATATGTTTGGCCGTGTCCTTATCCGTAACCACCAGAGGGGACTGAGGATTTCCTTTTATAAAATACTGCTGCATCTAACCACCTATCACGCCTGAAATGTCCTGCGTTTTCTTAAAGACACAGGCATTCCATTCGCCCTGAATCATATGCGTTTCCAAGAAAAATCCTGCCGTTTCTGCTGACTCGCGCACCATTTCCCACTTCTCAGAAATAATCCCACTCATAATCAGATAACCCTCATCCTTGACCAGATGGTAGGCATCCTCTGTCAGATGGATGAGAATATCGGCCAAGATGTTGGCAACAATGACATCCGCCTCGATTTCTACGCCTCGGAGAAGATCACCCGGTGCCACATGGATGTTCTCCATACCTGGATTGAGCTCGATATTTTCCTGCGCCACGCGCACTGCTACCTCATCTAAATCATAGGCGTAGATGTCCTTGGCCCCCAAGAGTGAGCTAGCAATAGAGAGAACTCCGCTGCCTGTACCCACATCCAACACCGTTTCTCCGCCTCGCAAGACCTGCTCCAGCGCAAAGAGGCTCATCTTGGTCGTCGGATGAGTGCCTGTACCAAAGGCCATACCGGGGTCCAGCTTGATAATCTTCTCACCAGCTGTTCCCTCATAGTCCGTCCAGGACGGCACAATAGTCAAGTCATGGGTGATCCGAGCCGGCTCAAAGTACTTCTTCCAGTTATCCGCCCAGTCTTCCTCAGCCAGTTCCTGCCGAGTCAGCTGAATATCTCCCGTCTCCAATCCGAAACCATCCAGCTCAGCCAGTCGCTCATTGGCCTGGGCCGCAACAGCCTCTATATCCACAGAATCCGGATAGTAGCCAGTAATCTTGATTCGCTCGCTCTGCTCAACTTCTGGAAAAAGCTCACCATAGTGGTCAACCTGCCCCAGATAATCTGCGCTGTCATCGATAGCCACACCCTGACTGCCCAGTTCAATCAGAATATTCGAGGCCGCCTCCTCCGCCTCACACTTCACTTCAATCGTTAATTCCTGCCAAGTATCCATCATTAAAATACCAAGCCCGTAAAACACAAAGCCAAAATAGGAAATTCTCTGACGACGCTTGCGTATAAGAGAACTTTATCTTTTTTGACACAGTGTTTAGGGCGGGTTCAGTTTAGAAATTTAACTGAACAATCCTTTCTTTGTTTATTTCATTGTCTTCGTCATGTAAACCATATCCATGCCTTCTTTTTCGGGCTCAATATGGGTCTGATGATAGCCGTTTTTCTCATAAAAAGCGACCATGCCTTTATCTTGGAAAACCGTACACAAATCCCATTGCGTAATGGTGGAGAATGCCTCCTCAATCAGACCGAGCCCCTCAGAACCATATCCTTTGTTCTGATACTGTGGCAAAATCGCTACTGTTCCAATCCAGCCTGCTGTCTGTTCGTCATTTGTATTCAATCGAATAAAGCCCAGAATCTTCTCGCCGTCTTTGACAAAATAATAAAAACTATTGGGCCGCTCAACCAGTTTCCAGCGAATCCGCTCACGCTCCTCCAGATAGGGGTCGTATTGATCCTGATATTTCTCATAAACGGCCTTAAAACTCGCTTGCTGAATAGCAATAATGGTCTCTAAATCCTCAGCTCCTGCCCGCTCAATATAAATCATGATCGCACCTCCAAATAATCGCTCAACCTGCTCTGCAGCTGCGGAATAACCTTGTCATCAGATAAAAACTGGCTCACATCCATCATCTGATAAGCCTGTCCCTCATCGCCAAAGGCAATACTGGCAAAATCTTCCTGAGTGATAGTTCCCACCATAAAAATAGAGGTTTCGTCTGGATCAAGCATTCCTTGATATTCCTTAATCCAGACAATATCCGCTTCTTCAAGCTTCAAACCAAGCTCTTCAAAAACCTCTCGTTGAACACATTCAAAAGGCGTTTCCTCGGCCTCGCGGCCACCGCCCGGCAGCTCCCACATATTGGGCCAAGGAATGGTTGAAATATCGTCTCGCAAGATAGTCAGCAGCTTGTCATCACTGATCAAGGCAATCTTACAGCCAGAAAACTCCATCTGTTTGTGCAGTAAATCTAATTCTTCTGCATTTTCCATAAGCGCCTCCTAGTACCTCGGATAAGGATAAAAGTCCGTCTCTGCCAAATCCGCTCTGCCATTTTCAAAAGCCTCAGCATTCCAAGCTATCTCAAACTCCGCTGCCTCTGGATCTGCTAAGAAGTCCATGAGGGCATCTAGGCCAGACTCAGCCGTTTGGGTTAGGAAATCCGCGAAATAAGCCAGAAACTCCCGTGACAGGCCCTTCTTAGGTTCATAGGGCAGGGCAGCCAGATAGTCCTCTGCCTCAAAACTAGACTTGACCGGATTGTAGAAAAGCACGGCTTCCTCAAAGTAAATATCCTCAGCCGAGGCATTGCCCTCAGCATCAACCGTCTCAATCCCACCTGGATTTTGCACCTCAAGGAGAAAAGCCACTTCCACCGCGTGATTCTTCTTGTCCCAGTTTATCTCATAGTCAAAAGGAAAGCTCTTTCCCATTTCCTCGTCCAATATCTCCAAAAAACCGTACTTAGCCATGATTTCCTCTTTTCATTGTGATAAAATATTACTATCTACAATAGTAACACAAAAAGCCAAGAAAAACACTTGCAGAAAGGAAATCTTATGCCAGAAAACCTCGCCCTGCGCATGCGGCCGACCTACATTGATCAGATCATCGGCCAGCAGCATCTGGTCGGCCCCGGGAAAATCATCCGTCGCATGGTTGAAGCCAACCGCCTGTCCTCGATGATCCTCTACGGACCACCCGGCATCGGCAAGACCTCTATCGCCTCGGCTATTGCCGGCACAACCAAGTTCGCCTTTCGGACCTTTAACGCCACCGTAGATAGCAAGAAACGCCTGCAAGAGATCGCTGAAGAAGCGAAATTTTCCGGCGGACTGGTGCTCCTGCTGGATGAGATTCACCGCTTGGACAAGACCAAGCAAGACTTCCTGCTGCCGCTATTAGAAAGCGGTCTGGTCATCATGATTGGAGCGACGACAGAAAATCCTTTCTTTTCTGTCACCCCTGCCATCCGAAGCCGGGTTCAGATATTTGAGCTTGAGCCCCTCAGCAACGAAGACATCCGGACAGCCATTCAGCTAGCCTTGACGGATAAGGAGCGAGGATTTGATTTCCCAGTGGAGCTAGACGATGATGCTCTGGATTTCATTGCTATCTCTACCAACGGAGACCTGCGCTCTGCCTATAATTCACTGGATTTAGCCGTACTCTCTACAACAGAAGATGACAAGGGCATCCGCCATATTACACTTGATGTCATGGAAAACAGCCTGCAAAAGAGCTATATCACCATGGATAAGGACGGGGACGGTCATTACGATGTCCTCTCTGCCCTACAGAAGTCCATCCGTGGCTCCGATGTCAATGCCAGTCTCCACTACGCAGCTCGGCTCGTTGAGGCAGGAGACTTGCCTAACCTAGCTCGACGTTTGACCGTTATCGCTTACGAGGATATTGGGCTGGCAAATCCTGACGCTCAAGTTCATACCGTTACAGCTCTAGAAGCTGCCCAGCGGATCGGTTTTCCTGAAGCACGCATCCTTATTGCCAATATTGTTATCGATCTGGCTCTATCGCCCAAGTCCAACTCAGCCTATCTAGCCATGGACAAGGCCCTAGCCGACCTACGGAAGAATGGAAACCTGCCCATTCCCCGCCACTTACGAGACGGCCACTATGCCGGCAGCAAGGAACTGGGCAACGCACAGGACTATCTCTACCCTCACTCCTATCCCGGCAATTGGGTCAAGCAGGACTATCTGCCTGATAAAATCAAAGACGCCAATTATTTCACTCCTAATGAGAATGGCAAATACGAGCGAGCCCTTGGAATGACCAAGGATAAGATTGATGACTTAAAAAAATGATGACATCGTTTGCAAAAAATCACATTTTTCTCTTGAATTTTTCAAAATTTATGGTATTATAATTATAGAAACGCTGTGGTGTACGACTTCACACTTAAGTGTTGACCGACTATTTTTTGTATTATTAGGGAAACAAAAGACTTCTAACAGCATGCAAGCCGTGTCACGCGGAAGCAGCTTCAGTTAGAGCGAGTTGCCCACCTGCTTAATTGCGCGGGTTCAATACAAATCGTGAAGGTCCGGCACCAATACAGCTTTTTCTATTGCCTCCTTAGCTCAGCTGGCAGAGCAGCGGACTCTTAATCCGTGGGTCGCAGGTTCGATCCCTGCAGGGGGCATCTAAATTAACAGGAAGAAGCCTTGATTTACAAGGCTTTTTTGCTTGTCTATAACTGATTTGCCCCATCGTTTGCCCCACATTTTTTTATGAGCAATCTTTCCAAACATCTCTTATTTGATTAAATTCCTCAAAAATTTTCTCTTCTAAAGTGTGTCCATATACTTCTACTAACATTGAAATATCTCTATGCCCTAGAATTTTTGCAATAACTCCAAGGTCAAAACCTTTGTGCCAGAGGTAGCTTCCATANGTATGACGTGCTCCTTTTGTCGTGATAATTGGATAAATATCTAATTCATTTAAAAGAACACTCAAAGCTTTATTGACACTTGCAATATCTGGTACCAAGTGAATATATCCATAATGCTGAAAAATCATTTTATACCTATTCTTGATTCCTAGCTCTTTATTAGCCTTCTCTTGTTCAATTTTTAGAAATTGTAATATCTTAATACATTCTTCGTCTATCGGTACCATCCGAATGGACGTTTTGTTTTTTGGAGGGACAAATTTATGAGAAAGGGTATTAAACCTCCTATATGTTTTTAGCAGTCCTCTGTCAAAGTCAACTTCATTCCAAGTTAACGCTATTAACTCTCCAAATCTCATGCCTGTTTTTAATAGAAAATAGACGATATAAGGAACAATTGAACGTTGGTAATCAAATTTTCTCTTTACTGCTAAAAGTAAATCCAGATAGTCCTTTTCGGTATGTAAATATTTCTCTTCCGTCATCTGTTGTTCTTTGGATGAAAATAACTCGACATGTTGTGTAAAATCATCTATTAGAACTTTGTCGGCAATTGCCATTTGGATGCTCTGATGAATCCCAGTATTCAATCTACCAAGAAAATTTCTACCAACTGTTTGCCCATACTTATTCATTATTCTTTGGTATTCACTCGCACGAATTTGAGTGACTTTTTTATTTCCAAATAATCTTTCAATTGTGTTTTTACGGAGAAGATATTTTTTCTTTGTCTCTTCCGACCTACTACTCGGTAGAATTTTTAATTCAAGCCATTCTTGATATAGATCTACAAGAGAAATATCTCTAGAAATTCTTTTTCCTAAACGAAGTTCTTGCAGAATCGGTTCAGCTTCTGACTCTGCAAGTTTTTTTGTTTTAAAACCGCTATTATGAACAACAGTTTTTCCTTCGTTACGAATTTCATAGGTCCATAAGTTACTATCTCCTCGCTTTCGGTAACGAACACTTGCCATATTACGCCACCTCTGTTCCTAGAATCTCATTTACAACACTTTTGGGAACAACCATCAAACGTTTGCGATTATAAAATGTATAGCCTCGTGATACAAGTAATTCTCTTGCCTGATGAATGATATCATTCGCTGTATGAGGGCGATAGCCCATTTCAATTAATTCTTTGTTACTAATTAAATTATTGTCCATAGTTATCCTCCTTATTTATTTCCTAAATTCAGAAACTCACCTACAAGTAGTTGTAATTCTGTATTTAATTTAGGGAGATTCTGTATTAATACTTCTTTTAATTCTTCCGCAAATTGGTTCGTTTCTTCTCTCAATAGTTTGCGGACTCTTGTTTTTTTCTTTTTGATGCTGTCTGATTTTAAATTTGGAAAAGCCAATGATAACAGTTCAGGATTGTTGAGAAAGATAATTGTAAATGCTCTTTGCTCCACTCGAATATGTTCTAGCTTATAAAATCCGAAATTATCAAGTCGATTCATAACATCTTGGACCATCTCCTCACCAATCGCTTTGGTTCTGAGTTGGAACTCTAGTCTCCACCAAAACGGATTTACATCCAAATCTAGCTTCTCTTCGCGCTTGTGAGCAATGATTTCTTTATTCTTATCATATAACCTAACTTGTACATTACTACCGCTAGAACCCCAATATTTCGTCTCTAATTCACCCCCTCTACCATAGAAGGCCTTATGGGTAACACCACCTTTAATATGTTGCAAATTAACGATTTCAGGCCTGTTGAAAATGTCAAATGCCAAATCAAAACGAGACAAGCGTACCGTCAATGAATTCAATCTAGCAAAGTACATTAATTGCCTCCATACTTTCATTCCGCCAAATTCTTTTAAAGTATTAGGATTAAAATCAATTCGAATCAATTGCTCATTTCCATAAGTGGATAATTGGAAAAATATAATATTGATTGAATCATACTCATTAAAATCTTTAGCTAAAGTAAATACATCATCTCGTACGTTATCATGTATTTCAAATGAATCAACTCTTGTACTTATTGCCTGTTTCAGATTTTTGAAAATTCGTCTTAGGGAACCAATGTCTGTATCCCAGATAACCGTTAATCTATCAATACTGACATCTATCCGCTGTACTAATTCTCCTACATCACATCGTTCTTGAGTACTTCTTAAATCTTGTATAGAAACCAACAAAATTGTCCCCCCTTCTTTTAGATTTTTTAGGTCTCGGAAACACCGTCAAATCAACGTTTGTTCGTTCCGTCGTTCTTTGGACGTTGTCCTAAGTGTCCCTTTTTGCTGGCTGTTAGAATAGCCAGCTTTTGCTTGGCTAGAAATTGTCTGGACGGCAGTCTGCAGGACTTCNCCTGACTTTCCGTCAGGCTCGTCCCTTGTCCTTGTCCACACAATTTCTAGCTCCAAGGCTTCGAATAGTCATAAGTCATAGTCTCATCCTCAACTTCCTCCTCACTCACTGTCCCTAAACTTATGAACTATTTTTTATCATTTATAACTTATTTCTAAGTTATAAATATATTTTATAAAAAATATTTGGGCAAGTCAACTAAAAACTTGATTTGTAAGTTTATAGGTGATAAAATAAGTTAAAAATAAAAATAGGAGTTTCCCATGACCTTTATTATTCAAAATTTTGGACCCAATTTGGCACGATTGCGCATAGAAAAAGGAGTAAGCCAAACTCAACTAGCTGAAGATTTAGGAATCGGTAAACAGTCCATCTCTGATTACGAAAAACAAAAAAGCTATCCTACCTTTGCAAATTTGGATAAGATAGCGGAATATTTTAATGCAACTCCAACCCAACTATTTGGAACTAGTAAAGAGATTGAGTTAGAAAAGAGTGTTCTTGAATCTAATGAATACTCTGATAAAGTAAGTGAGATTTTAAAAGCTGTCAAATACATCGAAGATTTTCTAGAAACTGATGGACAGTACTTAGAGGATTTACTTTACTTAACAAGAGGCAACCAACTATACACAGAAGATGGAGATGAGTTGTATATTGATCCAACTTCTCAGAAAAGAACACTTCATAACCAATATGAACCTGGTTTTATTGAAGCAAGGGATAAATCTCCACTAGAACTCTTAATTGAAAATAAGGAATTGTTTGATAAATAGAAAAAGCGAGGATAACCTCGCTTCAGATTGAAGTTAAAATCTTTAGAAGACACTTTTATAAGGACTTTGTCTTCAATCTGTGAAAAGGAGTGAAAACTCCTTTTCTTTTTGTAAGTCAGACTGAACTTCCAAATTATCCATTTAGTTTATTGACATTTCCTAAAAAAGGGTGTAGAATACTTTTAATAAAAAACTATACTATATAATAGGAGTGTATTGAAATGAAATTTTCTAATCGTTTACTGCTATTCCTTGCAGGAGTTGTTTTTGTCCTTTTAGGACTTTTCCTATTTACAAACCCAGTAGCTAATCTTGTTGCTTACAGCTGGTGGATTTCATTTGGTTTACTGGTTTCTTCTATAGCAGCTATTTTAGGCTATTTCTCTGCACCAAAAGAGCTTCGCTCACCTGTTTATCTTTTCCAAGGATTTGTTAGTCTTCTCTTAGCTCTTTACCTCGTTGCTTATGGCTTTGTGACCCTGCCGGTCGTCATTCCGACCATTGTAGGAATTTGGTTAATTGTAGAAGCCATTATTGCTTTCTTTAAAGGCATTCGTCTAGGATTCAATCACCGACCACGAAAATGTTTAGCTTACAGAACTGCTAGTGAAGCTCTAGAGGATGAGTTCGAGTAAATGTTGCACTTATTCTTGCAATTTATCATTTACTTGATGCACGAACTCGATATTTTTTTCGTTAATTTGTTTTTGCCCCACTTTTGCCCCATTTTTAAATCCTGACATTGAAAATACCTAAAAGTATTTCCCTAAAATCAGCTATATTTCAACATTTTTGTTTATTTTCAATATGAAAAGTTCTTACAAATCCATGTAGGGGGCATCTAAACAACAGGAAAAAGCCTTGATTTATAAGGCTTTTTTGCTTGTCATTTTGTTTTTTGTACCAAAAAGTTTATATTCACAAAATAAGCGACTCTCATCAAAGACTCGCTATTTATCTAACACCTCGATTTAATAGAAAAAAACACCTCACGGTGATTACTTATTATCAATCGTCCATTACTCCGCCTGTAAGTTGGTACATGAGATAAATGTGCTCCAAGGTTTTTAGCTTATCCATATGTTCCACATCTTTAAAGGCACCTAATGCTAGTAAAGGAACAAAACCGAAACATTGGTTATAAGACAAGGGACCATCTTTTAACACAGCCTGTCTATATAAATCCAGTTCAAAGTTATCAGTCACATATGAGTTATCTAAATACTGAAGAAAATATTTCAAGCTCTTGATAATAATGTCGCAGTTTTGAAGATTGTATTTTACAATACCAACAAATTCATTCTCTTCCCAAGTAATAATATCTCCAAAAGCTGTTACGAACAGCGGAAAAAGAAGTAAGGAACTATTCATAATAATAGCCGTAGCAAATCTTTGCATTTTTGTCTTATCTTTTTTAAGATAGTACTATTAAAAAAAGATAAGGTGAAAATCATGGAAACATATACACTTGCAAATGGGGTTACTATTCCTAAAATTGGTTTTGGAACTTGGCAAATTGCTGAAGGCGAAGAAGCCTATAACAGCGTTAGCTTCGCACTTAAGGCTGGTTACACACATATTGATACCGCACAAATTTACGGTAACGAGGTTTCTGTAGGTAAGGCGATTGCTGATAGTAATTTGGCACGTGAGGATATTTTCCTAACTACCAAACTTTGGAATGATAAGCACGATTACGAGTTTGCTAAGACTTCTATCGATGAGTCTCTCGAAAGACTTGGTGTGGATTATTTGGATCTTTTGCTTATCCATTGGCCTAATCCAAAGGCACTTCGTGAGAATGATGCTTGGAAGGCTGGCAATGCGGGTGCATGGAAGGCTATGGAAGAAGCCTACAAAGAAGGTAAGGTGCGTGCTATCGGTGTGTCTAACTTTATGCAACATCACCTAGAAGCTCTTTTTGAAACAGCTAAAATTGTTCCACATGTCAATCAAATCCTCTTGGCTCCAGGTTGTGACCAAGAAGACTTAGTTGACTATTGCCAAGAGCGCGATATCCTTCTTGAAGCCTATAGTCCACTAGGTACAGGTGGTATTTTTGGAAATGAAGATGTTGAAGCAGTGGCTGAACGTAACGGTAAATCTGTGGCACAAGTTGCTCTGCGTTGGAGCCTTCAAAAAGGTTTCTTGCCACTACCTAAGTCTGTGACACCTAAAAATATAAAAGCTAACTTGGATATCTTCGGCTTCGACTTATCAGAGGAAGATATGGCGGTCTTGGATAAGATTCAAGGCATCAAAACTCAGGATGATCCTGACAAAGTTAATTTTTAATAGGATTTTAATCAACTCGTCAGGGTTGCTTTTTCAAGTAAATGACAAAAGAAGTCAAGATTTTGACAATTCGCGTCACATGAAGTTATTTAAGCATCTCCTTTTCTCTCATTACCATTTTCTGTTATAATAAATTGTACTTCTAGAATAGAAAGGACTTAAGATGACAACTCTTATTAAACATAAACGTGTAGAATTTTCAGAACTTTTTTATGACCTAGTTTTTGTTTTTGCAATTTCAAAAGTAACTGCTTTAATTCACCATCTTCATAACGGTATTTTGACTTGGAATTCTTTGCTTGATTTTTTCATGTCTGTCTTGCTTCTCACTGATTCATGGATGATTCAAACCGTTTATACCAATCGCTATGGAAAGAACTCTTTATTTAACATGGTAATCATGTTTATCAAAATGGGACTTTTACTCTTTATATCCAATTTGATTAAAGATGATTGGCAACAATATTTTCATTATGTCTGTTGGGCTATTGGTACATTAACCCTTACCTTATTTTTTCAATATTTGGTTGAGTTTTTTTAAAAATCAACCGATAATGTTCATAGGGAAAGTATCAAAGGTTTTCTATGGATAACAGGTCTACGAAGTTTAGAAATCTATCTAGCAGCTCTTCTTCCTATTTACATTGGAGTCTATATCCTTTATGCTAGTATTCTGCTAACATTTATTACGCCAATTACCTCGATTAGTAAAGATGATCATTTCCAGATAGTTCTCCCCCATTTAATCGAGCGCATCTCCCTTCTTGTCATTATTACGTTTGGAGAGATGATTATGGAGCTAGCTAACTTCTTTACAATCGAGAATTTCTCGATTTATTCGGTTCTTTATTTCATTATTATGATTTCTCTGTTCTTGTTTTATTTTGGTCAATTCGACCATGCTATTGATGAAAAATCTAATCAAAAGGGGCTATTTCTAATTTACAGTCACTATCCTATTTTCATTGGGCTTATGATGATGACTGTATCGATGAGTTTTCTTCTGAATCCTGAAGCTAATCGTCTCTTTGCAACCAGCTTCTTTTATATCGGAATTGGCCTCTTCCAAGCTGCTGTCCTAGCAAATGGGCCCTATAACAAACACTATCTTCGCTATTCGAAAAGTTACTACTGTGTCCAAGCTACACTCTATCTGGCTGCCTTGATTCTCTCTTTAATCTTTGCTTCTAATCCTATAATAGTAGTAAGTATTACAACCATTTTAGCTCTAGCTATAGCTATTCATTTTATTTATTTTTATGTGACACAGAATAAAAAATATTCCAAATCTAACTGGGGGTTCTTTTAATGAGTTTATAACATAAAAAAGCTTTGGGAACCAAGGCTTTATATGATATCAATCACCGACCACGAAAATGTTTAGCTTACNGAACTGCTAGTGAAGCTCTAGAGGATGAGTTCGAGTAAATGTTGCACTTATTCTTGCAATTTATCATTTACTTGATGCACGAACTCGATATTTTTTTCGTTAATTTGTTTTTGCCCCACTTTTGCCCCATTTTTAAATCCTGACATTGAAAATACCTAAAAGTATTTCCCTAAAATCAGCTATATTTCAATATTTTTAATTACTCTCAATATGAAAATCCTTTCCAAATCCATGCAGGGGGCATAGAAAGATAGAAGAAAAAGCCTTGATAACCAAGGCTTTTTTCGTTTGGCTGATTCTTGTCACCCAAAATTCCAGTTAGGATTTCCACACAAAAAAAATCCCCTTCCTTTAGGAACAAAAAGGAGGGGGCATTGCACAGCAAAAACCACGAGAGAAGACCGAAGCAAAATATGTTTGACGAAAACCTGATAAAGATGGTTACACACCGAGCATATTCCTAAGGACGTCTTATAATTTTTTTGATTTAGGAATTAAGAAAGATTATATATCAAGTTTAGATATGCCTCACGCTTGCATATCCAAGCGGCCTTCCCCGTAGTTCTGAGCAACTAATTTGTTCTAGGAAACATCTTAGTTGCTTTTTATTTTAAAACAACTATATTACGGAACATCACAGTCTTGATTAACAAAAGGATACAAGATAGTGACTGATTGTAAAAAACATTCTTATTTCTGCTTTCTAAAAAGCGACCACTGCTAATCCGGGTTTGGAGTAAAAAATCTCTGCCCCTTAAGGGAACAGAGATGAAATTTATTTCTTCTTCGCACGGAAGACAATGAAGCCTACCAAGCCTACTAGAGCTACTCCAGCAGCAATCATGATCCAGCTAGCATTCTCACCCGCTTTAGGGAGAACTTTCTTGGTTCCAACATTAGAGGCATTTCCTCCGCCAGTACCATCGTCTGATTCGATGATCACAACAGTACTCCCTGTAGTGCTGCTTGAGCTAGAAGTCGTACTACTGCTGCTTGAGCTACTTGAACTGCTTGAACTAGAGCTGCTCTTAGAGCTATTGTCCGAGCTAGGTTTCGGCGGTTGCGGAACTCCTGGAACTGGTGTATTGGTAATGTTCATACCATCAACAGTAGCTGTATAACCATAAACACGGTCTTCAGTAACTGAGTAGACAATATCTTTTCCATCTTCACCAGTCGCTGGCAAGTCAGTGAACTCATACTTCCACTCACCCTTATCATTCGGACCAACTTCTTTATGATCGACTTCAGCGCCATTTGCATAGAGACGAACGGTAATCTTGTCTGGACGTTTGCCATCTTTATCGTTGTCATCATTCCAAGTCTTGGTACCTGAAGCGGTAACCAATGCCTTACGGTTGGTAAAGTCTTTGTAAATAATACCAGAACCATAATTTTTGAGCTGAGCCGCATTGACCTGAATCTCTTCATCTGACAGTTGGTAACCTTCTGGTGCCTTGGTTTCCTTAATCAGATAATGCTCCTTAATCAAGTTGCTGAAAGAAGCAATCCCGTTAGCATCACTGGTTGCTTTTTGAACAATTGTCACACCATCTTCATCGTACAATGTGAATTCAGCACCTGCTAAGGCTTTACCAGCTTCATCTTTCTTAGTCACCTGCACACCATAGACATCCCCATGTGCATAGCCGTTCGCACGTTGGTAGCGGACAGCAACTGATGATTTTTGCTCTTCAATATTATCTGCTCGCATAATTGCTTCGTTCGGGAAGACTGTTCCATCAGCCGGAACTGTAGGGAAGTTAACACGATAGCGAACATAGAAGCCTTCATTGGCACCGATATGCCCCATGTTAATGGTAAAGGAACGCTTGTCAGCAGCAAGATTAATCGTATAATTTGCTGTCACATCCTCGCGTTGCTGACTTAGTCGATAAGAGTTATCAGCTGGGTCAACAACCCATGAACCTTTAAGAATTTGGAAGCTGTTAAGATCAATTTCTCCGGTATTAAAGCCCAGAGTATCTGAAATAACAACATTATCCAGTTCTTGATTTTGTTGGTTTATATTCAGGCTGTAAGTAATACTCTTGATATTATCCGCATTATTCCAGCCGTATTTTATGAAAGTATAAGGAGTTGCTTGGCCAGGAAGACCTTTGTAGTCAATTTTCCCATATTCAACAATCTTCTTGCCAACGATAAGTTTCAGAGGAATAGAGCCTTTATCTCTGGCTACTGTATGATCAACGCGAGCCAAGAGATGAACTTTCCCTTCAATATGAGAGCGAGTCAGGACATAGTCTGTATAAGTCAGTGTAAGCTGCTTAGAGCTTGCATCAACAACAGCTGTCGCTACGAGATTTCCGTCATCATCTTTGACTTCAAAATCAGCTCCCTCCAAGGCAAACTCAGCAGGAAGTCCAATGGTAGTAGTATCTCCTGGCTGAACCTTGCCATAATTGAAGGCAAAATTTGCGTCAATTTGAAATTTTTCCCAAGGGGAAAGGCCGTCAGTCAGTTCTTCACCTTTCTGATTGTAGACATTGATTGATGTGATAACATCATCTACCGTGTTGGCTCTGGCAGATTGACTGCTAGAAAACAGGCTAAAGAGAAGTACAAAGGCTACTGAGAAAAAGCGCGCAATAGTATGAGATATTTTTTTCATAAATAATCCCTCCATTTTTCCTTTTTTCCTTTTTACTGAACATGTACAAAACATTAAGATTTCTTTACATTTCCAATTTACTACATATATTAGACTAGCATACGATTGACCATAAGTCAACTAATTACCTTAACCGGTTCCGGTTTGGTACACAGGTTGTAAACCATTTTATTTCTCCAAAAACCTTGTCATATAAGAATTGAAAACCATTTCCTCCGTCATCTTCTTGTATTTTCTTGAAACAAAAATGTAATATTTAGTTGCATAAAAAATGAACAAATATGAATTATATGACCATAAATATTCATATATATAAATTTGTTTTTAAAAAACAAGCATAATTATTAATGTTTGCTACATAACTAGTC